>JBIIDT010000138.1:0-5429 GCA_044238145.1 Pirellulales bacterium
CGGAACTCGCCCACGCGCTGCCGGCGATCGACGCGGCCATCGCCGCCCTTCCGGCCTGAGCGATCCGCGTCTACGGCACGATCGCCAGGCACGACGGCGACGCGCAGGCCACCGGCTCGCCCACGGGCTCGAGCCGGCCGGACTCCTGATCGATGCGAAACACCGTGATCCCGTTCCCCGGCATGTTCGCGCACAGGAGCAGACGACCGTCCGGCGTGATCGCGATGTTCTGCGGCCCCTTGCCGCGACTCGGCACGATGTCCACCGGCGCGAGCTGCCCGTCGGCCGCCACCCGGAAGACCGCGATGCTGTCGTGCCCACGGTTCGTGCCGTAGAGAAAGCGGCCGTCCGGCGTGAGCTTCACATCGGCGGTGTAGCTCACGCCCTTGAAGTCCGCGGGAAGCGTGGTCACGACCTGCCGGGCGGCGAGCCGGCCGCTGGCGGCGTCGAAGTCGTGCACGGCGACCGTGTTGTCGAGTTCGTTGATCGCGTACAGCCGCCGGCCGTCGGGATGGAAGGCGAGGTGCCGCGGCCCGGCGCCGGGGCGGGAACCGACCGACGGCGGGTCGCCGGCGACGAGTGAGCCGGCCTCGAGCCGGTACTCGAAGATCGCATCGCATCCGAGGTCGGCGGCGAACACCCGGGGCGGCGAGCCGGGAGTGCTCGGCGCGGGAATGATCGAGTGCGGATGCGGCGACTCCTGCCGGCCGGGGTCCTTCCCCTTGCCTTCGTGGCGGACGAGCACCGGGTCGCCCGCCAGGTCTCCGTCGGCGGCGAGGGGCAGCGTGGCCAGGCTCCCGCCGCTGTAATGGGCGAGCAGCAGGGTGCGGCCGGTCGGGTCGGTGGAGACGAAGCAGGTGGCCGCGCCGGCGGTGGGCCGCCGCCCGAGGGGCTCGAGCCGGCCCTGGCGGTCGGCCAGCCGCCAGGCGACGACCTCCTCCGTCTCGGCCTTGCCGAACTGCCCGGCCTTCAGCGCGTAGACGGTGCGGCGGTCGGGTGAGACGGCGAGAAAAAACGCGTTGGGGCATCCGGTGGTCACCGCCGCCGGCGTGAGCGTGCCGGCCGCCGGGTCGAGATGGAACGCCCGGATGCCACCCGCCGGATCGGCGGCGAACAGGCTGACGAGCACAAGCAGCGGTGAGGATGCGGTCATGGGAACTCCGGAAGGCGGATCGGTGGCATGCGAACGAGACCCAATTCTGTCATCGGACGCGGGCGATTCCCATCCCGGCCCTGACGGAACCGCCCACGTTCCGCCCGGCCGTTGCAGTTCCGCTCGGCGCGACGATACTGTGCCGAGTTCGCAGAGGCGCCTGCTTGCCGGGGCGCCGCCCCGGAACGCTCTCCTTATAGTAAGGATGCACCATGAAACTCGTCCGCTTCGGCCCGCGAGGCCAGGAAAAGCCCGGCATCGTGGCCGCTGACGGCCGCATCAAGGACGTCTCCCCCCACGTCCGTGACTTCGACCATGCCTTCTTCTCCGGCGGCGGTCTCGCCTCGCTCCGCACGCTGGCGGCCAAGGCCGACGGGCTGCCCGACGCCCCCGCCGGCGCCCGGCTCGGCGCCCCCGTGGCCCGCCCGCGGAACGTGTTCGCGATCGGGCTCAACTACTCCGATCACGCCAAGGAGACCGGCGCCGCCATCCCGGCCGAGCCGATCCTGTTCATGAAGGCCACCGGGGCCGTGTGTGGACCGAACGATCCGATCCTCATCCCGCGCGGCAGCGAAAAGACCGATTGGGAGGTCGAACTCGGCTTCGTGATCGGCCGCGACGCCCGCTACCTGCCCTCGAAGGAGGCGGCCCGGGACCACGTGGCCGGGTTCGTGCTGGCCAACGACGTCTCCGAGCGGGCCTTCCAGATCGAGCGTGGCGGCCAGTGGAGCAAGGGCAAGAGCGCCGACAACTTCCTGCCGCTGGGGCCGTGGCTCGTGACAACCGACGAGGTGCCGGATCCGCAGCGCATCGGCCTCACGCTCGACGTCAACGGCGTCCGACGGCAGAACGGCAGCACGGCGACGATGATCTTCGACGTCTGGCACATCGTGCACTACCTATCGCAGTTCCTCACGCTGGAGGCAGGTGACGTGGTGGTTACAGGCACGCCGCCGGGCGTGGGCATGGGGATGAAGCCGCCGGTGTTCCTCAAGGCTGGCGACGTGGTCAATCTTTCGGGGGAGGGCCTGGGCAGCCAGCGAAGCGTCTGCGAGCAGGCATGACGCCCGCCGGCCACGCCGAACTTTGCGGCCGCGCAGGGGCGAGGATAGACTGCTATCTACGGGCTGGTGGCCCGCTTTCCGACAGCCCTCCATCCCATCCGCACCCCTCCGCCCCCGGGAACGACGTGTCCCGTGCCCCCCGCGCGTAACGCCGAGCGGGCGTCGGTCATGTGAAGCGTAGGTCGGAGTCCTACCATGCACGGTTGCCCCCCCCTGCTCCGGCTCGTCCGCGGCCCGCTGGCCGCGGCGTTCCTCGTGGTCCTGGCCGCCGCGACGGGGGCCGCCAACCCGCAGGAGACCGGCCTGGCCAACGAGGAGCGGGCCAAGCTCGACACCTTCGAGGGCGTGTCGATCGACAAGGCCGACAAGGTGTTCGCGGCCAAGGACTGGTCGCGGGCGCTGGCCGAGTACGACGCCTTCATCGTGCAGTTCCCCGAGTCGAAGGTCACGCCGTACGCCATCCTTCGCAAGGGCCGCTGCCTGCAAGAGATGCAGAAGCGATTCGAGGCGATCAAGGTCTACCAGGAAGTCCTCGACTTCTTTCCCGACGACGTGAAGTACGCCGCGGCGGCCCTGTTCCGCATCGGCGAGAGCCACGCCCAGAACGGCGACATCGCGAAGGCGATGAAGGCCTGGTTCGATCTCTCCGAGGACCAGGACTACGTCAAGCAGCCGGTCGGTGCCCAGGCGCTCAACGGGCTTGCCGAGAACCTCATCCGCCAGGGCAAGGCGGACGAGGGCATCAAGCGGTTCGAGCAGGTGGCCGTCGAGTTCCGCACCGCCAACGGCGATGCCGCCCGGGCGGCGATCGCCCGTGTCGTTCCCCATCACATCCGCGGCAAGCCCGACCTGAAGAAGCTCCGCGACTTCTACGTGGCGGCCCGGACGTTCGAGCACAACCCGCACGCTCCGGCCGGCGACCTCGCCACCGACGAGGCGTTCTGGCGGACGGTGAGGAAGGCCATCGAGCAGAACAACACCTTCACCGAGGTGCAGAAGGGTGAGCGCGAGGTCTTCTACCGTTACTGGGCCGGGCAACTGCAGGCCGCCCTGCCGGCCGATGACGAGCAGCAGATCGCCTTGGCCGACTACATCCGGGCCGCCGACCGCGACGATGCCGCCTGGGCCGCCCGGCTCGACAAGCAGTTCGCCGCCCATCAGAAGGACGGCAACTTCGCCCGCGTCATCCGCTGGATCGGGGCCTTCATCGGCGGCGGCAACCCGGCGAAGGCCGAGGAGTACTACCGGAAGCTCGACTTCGCGAAGATGAGCAACGCCGACATCCTGGCGCTCGTCTACTCGCTCGTCGAGAAGGAGGCCGAGCCGGGCCTGGCCGTCAACACGTTCGAGAAACTGCGGCTGGCCGAGATGAAGGACGCCGAGAAGCAGTCGATCTGCGACCGGATGCGGAGCCACCCCAAGTATCCCGGCAGCCGGGACATCGCGATCCGGGCCTGCCTCGGCTTCAGCGACGCCACGCAAGGGAAACTGGCCGCCCTCCGCTACTACCACTGGCGGTCCCAGCACGGTTGGATCCGCGGTCCGGCCGACTTCACCGATGGGCTCGCGCTCGCGGCCGATCTGCAGAAGGTGCCGGCGACCGCCAAGGAGGCGTTTTCGATCGGCGGCAACCTGCTGCAGTGGTCGGGCAAGCCCGAGGAGGCCATCAAGGCCTATCAGCAGGCCGACAGCCCGCCGCAGACGCTGTTCTGGACGGCCGAGTGCCTCGCCAAGCTCGGCCGGCTCGAGCCGGCCGTGGGGCAGCTCCGCGAGGTGGAGAACTTCTTCAAGGACCAGGCCCCGCAGGCGGCGCTGGCCGTCGCCTACCTGTATCGCGACGCCGGTATCAAGGACAAGTACGTGCGGTCGCTGCGTGGCGTGCTCAAGAAATACCCGAAAAGCGGCGAGTCCAGCCAGGCCCATCAGCGGCTCGAGGAAATGGGTCTCCCGATCGGAGGCGGCGTCGATGCGGAGGAATGAAACGATGACGAGCGTCGGCATGAGCCCAAGTCCCCATAAAGCCCCCGGCGCAAGCCGGGGGATCCGTCTCTCGCGCGGCCTCGCCATCCTCGCTCTCGCGGCGGTCGTCGCCTGGCCGCAGTCCGCCGCGGCGCAGCGGCCGAAGCGGAGCCGCAAACCGGCCGCCCCCGCGGCGAACGCAGAGCCCGCCCCGGATGCCGCCGCAGGCGACGCCGGTGCACAGGCCGCCACCCGCGGCGAGGGGGGCAACTACGCCGCCTTCCAGCTCCTCCGCAAGGGGCAGGAACTGCTCGACGCCGGCGAGCACGACCGCGGCACAAAGATCCTGGAGACGATCGTCGAGCAGTATCCGGCCGACCCGGTCCGCTTCCGGGCCTACCTGGCCCTCGGCAAGCACGCCCTCGCCCGCAGCCAGCAGATGGACGCGATCAACTACCTGCGGAACCTGAAGGTCCTCGAGCAGCCCGACAAGGAGATGGACGACGAGACGAAGGACCTGTTTCTCGAGTCGCTCTACCTGCAGGGCGTGGCCTACTTCCAGACCCGGCAGTACGCCCAGGCGTTCCCGCTCCTGCGGCGGATCACCACCGACTTCCCCAGCACGGTGTGGGCCAACCAGTCGTACTACTACATCGGCATGTGCCACTTCGCGCAGGGCAACTGGAACAAGGCGATCGAGGCCCTCGGCCTCGTGGGCACGTTTGTCAACGAGGCCGGCGACGAGTTGGAGTTCGCCGAGGCGGGCCGCCGGTTCTACGTCAAGATCCACGACACCGACCTGCCCGTGCTCGAGAAGCTCGGCGAAGAGGTGAAGGTGACGATCGCGTCGGCCAGCGGCGACACGGTGACCGTGCCGCTGGTGCCGCTGCCGGGAGACGGCATGGCGTCGCTCGGCTCCGTGGCCACCGCGCTCGGCACGCCCGTGCCCGACGACGACGTGCTCCAGGTGATCGGCGGCGACTCGATCCGCACGAGCTACACCGACGGCAACACCCGCGAGGGCCAGAAGGACGTGCCCCGCTCCCGCGAGGTGAGGGTGGTGGGCACGGCGGCGGTGGCCTTCAGCCGCGGCGACTTCGAGTCGCCCGCCGTGGCGGCGTTCCCCGGCCAGCCCGTGTTCGTCACGCTCTCCGACGCCGACCTCGACGTCTCGACGGCCGCCGACACCGCCCAGGTCCGCGTCCTGTCGCGGTTCAAGGAGGAGTTGGACGAGGACGGGGCGGCCGCCACCG
>JBIIDT010000139.1:0-5358 GCA_044238145.1 Pirellulales bacterium
GCCGCCGCGGCGACGACGAGCCCGACGAGCAGGAACAGGTTTCGCGGCTCGCCCGCGAACGACGCCAGGCCGCGTGGCCGGCCGGGGGCGCGGAACGGGGCGGTGCAACACCACCACCAGCCGACGATGACAGCCACCGCCGCCGCCAGGCCCGCGCCGGCGGGCCGCGGGTCGAGCCAGGAGGGCGGGGCGACGGCCCGCAGCCCTCCGACCGGGCCGAGCACGTCCGGTTCGAGCAGGGGCTGGGCGAACGTCCGCGGCACCTCGACCTCGATCGGCATAAGGGCGGCCGGCAGGAGCGCCGCCCAGGCGAGCCCCAGGAGCACGCCCGGTGCCGTGATCTCGTCGGGGATCACCCGGCGTCGTAGATCGATCCACGAGGCCGCCGCGAGCAGCGCGAAGAACAGGAGGTGTCCCGCGTACCGGGCGACGAGGGGCTCGGACGTCAGCTCGGCGGATCGCGGCACCTGGCCAGCGGCGATCACCTCCCACCACCAGAGCGCGACCGCGGCGATCAGGACGACGACGCGGACGCGGCGGCCGGTCGCCGCCGCCGTCGGATCGGGCCCGGCGGCGTCACGGACCAGGATCGCGGGAACGATCGCGGCCAGCGCCCATCCGAGGATGGTGCCGGCCACGACCACGCCGAGCCAGGCGATCGCCGGCACCGGACCGTTCATCACGCACCTCCCGCGTCGGCGGCGGTGAGCCAGGCGAGGATCCGGGCCGCCACGTCGGCAGGTGGCTCGGCCGCCGTGTCGAAGGAGACGTCGGCCGTCTCCCGGTAGAGCGGCTCGCGGGTCTCGACCGCGGCCTCCACCTCCGCGAGCGGATCCGGGCCGGCCAGACCGGGCCGCCGCGACGCGGTCAGCGGGTCGGCGGCGAGCCGGCGGCGGATGACGTCGACTGGGGCGGTGAGCCACACGACCGGCCGGCCGGCCGCTCGGAGGAGCCGCCGGTTGTCGGGCCGCAGCACGACGCCGCCGCCCGTGGCGAGGACTCCCGTGAACGCCGGCAGCAGGTCGCGGAGGACCGCGGCCTCCGCGTCGCGAAAGACGGCCTCGCCGCGGCCGCCGACGAGCTCGGCGATCGGGCAACCGACCCGCTCCTCGAGCACGGCGTCGGCGTCGAGCCAGGGCAGGCCGAGACGGTCGGCGAGCCGTGCCGCCACCGTCGACTTGCCCGTGCCGCGATACCCGATCAGCGTGACCCGCGGCATCGCCACCCCCTAGGAGACCTGTTTCGCGGAGGCCGTGGCCCGCTTCAAGGCGTCGCGCATCACCTGCGGCGCCGGGTCGACGCCGTGCCAGATGCGAAACTGGATGGCCGCCTGCCGGACGAACATCTCGACGCCGGTGATCGTGCGGCAGCCCACCGAGCGGGCCTCCTTCACCAACAGCGTGTTCTCGGGGTTGTACACCGTGTCGAAAACGATCATGTAGGGCCGGAGGTGATCCTTGTCGAACGGCGACTCGTCGACGTTCGGATGCATGCCCACGGGCGTGGCGTTCACCAGGCAGTCGTAGGGCAGGCGATACCGCGAGCTCCAGGCGATCGCCTTGCAGCCCACCTCGGCGGCGATCTTCTCGGCCCGCTCCTGGGTCCGCGACGCGACGGTGACCTCGATGCCCTTCCGCTTCAGGCCGAAGGCCACCGCCCGGGCCGCGCCTCCGGCACCCAGCACGAGCGCCGTCTTCACCGGCATGCCGCTGGCGTCGGTCAGCTGCTCCTGGTCGGCGATCACCGCTTCGAGGCTCTCGACCGCCGCGGTGGCGTCGGTGTTGTGGGCCGAGATCTCGGCGGCGGTGAAGGACAGCGTGTTGGCGGCGCCGATCGCCCGCACCAGCTCGTCCTGCTGCCGGCAGTGCTTGAGCACCGCCTCCTTGTGAGGGATCGTGACGCTCAGGCCGGCGAGCGGCCACCGCGTGGCGCGAGACAGGAAATCGTCGAACTGCTCGGCCGGCACGCGGAATGGGACGTACACCGCGTCGATGCCGGCCGCCGCCAGGGCCGCGTTGTGCACGACGGGGCTGAGGCTGTGGGCGACCGGGTCGGCGACGACCCCGTAGATCCGCGTGGCCGCCGTGATCGCCTCGTAGCGGTAGACGTCCCGCATCTGGCGCCAGCCGATCTGTCCCGGAGCCAGGACCCGATCCTCCTGGAACGTGGCGAACGTGAACGGCGCCCCGGCGCGGCCACCGAGGATCCGCGTCGGCACACCGATGTCGCCCATGCAGATGCCGATCGTCGGCACCTTGCTCGCATGCACCAACTCCAGCATCCGCAGGTTGTCGGTGGGGTGGTTGGCCATGGTCGCGATCTTCACGATGTCGGCGTCCATGGCGGCCAGCCGCTTGTGAAGCTGGGTGAGGTCGGCCGGTGTCTTGCCGAAGTCGTGGTGACTGACGATCCGCTTCGTCTTGCCGTAGCGGGGCACCTTGGCGGCGATGTCGTCCTCGAGGTCGACGTAGTCGGCCCCCTCGACGATCGCCGTCCGCAACAGCAGCAGCCGCGCCTCCTCCGACTGCTCCCAGCGTCCGCCCTCGCTGGCCCGACGGCAGGTGACGATCACCGGGCAGGGGCGATCCTTGAGCAGCCGCTTGATCTGCACGGCGCCCTGGATGTAGTCGACCCGCAACTCGACGAGGCGGATCCCGTTGTCGGCGAGGTGCTTGTGCTCGGCGATGACGTGCCGATGGCGGCCCCGTCCGATGCTGACGCAGATCATGCAACTTCCCCCGGTGACGGACCCATCAGGTGCGACGGAACTGGCGGTCGAGATCGCGCCGCGTGAGCGTCAGCGACGTCGGTCGCCCGTGCGGGCAATGGTGCGACTCCGCCACGACACGGCGATCGCGGACCAGGGCCTCGACCTCCGCCGGCGACAGCGGATCGCCCGCCTTGATCGCCGCCTTGCAGGCCATGCCGTGGAGCACCTCGTCCACGAGCATCTGCCCCGAGCCGGAGGTGGCCGACAACCGCTCGAGCACCTCGCGGACGAGCGTCGCCGCCGGCGTCCGCCCCGCGAGGACCGGCTTCGAGGTCACGATCACCGTCGATCCCCCGAACGCCTCGACCTGCATCCCGGCGGCACCGAGCGTGTCGGCGTGCTCGGCCACGAGTTCCATCTCGGCGGGCGAGAGGTCGAGCCGCTCCGGGACGAGCAGCCGCTGGGCCTCGACGCCACCCGCCGCCACCGATGCCTTGAGCCGCTCGTAGAGCAGCCGCTCGTGGAGCGCGTGCTGATCGATGACCTCGATGCCGTCGGGCGTCTCGACCACGATGTACCGGTCGTGCATCTGCACCGCCCGCTCGCCGGCGGCCGACGGCGACACCGGTGCGGGAGCCTCCCATGCCGGCGCGGGCGACCGGGGCGGTGGCCCCGCGGGGAGCGTGTCCGGCGGCGCGGCGGCCGGGGTGAACCAGGCCGGCGGGGTCCACGACGGCGGCTCGGGCCGCCTGCCGACCGCGTTCCCGGTCGCGGGTTCGGGCAGGGCATCGTGGTCGGGCGGCACCAACCGCGTGCCCATGTCGCTGGCGAGGAACTTCGACCGCAGCGCCGAGAGGACCAGTCGGTAGAGCCGCGACGGATCGCGGAACCGGACCTCCATCTTCGCGGGATGGACGTTGACGTCGACCGACTCCGGCGGCAGGTCGAACCGCAGAAAGAAGATCGGCTGTCGGCCCGAGAGCAGGAGTCCGCGGTAGGCCTCCTGGACCGCGTGCAGGATCGAACGGTCGCGGAACGGCCGGCCGGCCACGAACAGGTGCTGCAACCGGGTGCCCGCCATGTCGTCCTCGGGCCGGCCGACGAAGCCGTGCACGGCCACCTCGCCGTCGTCGGCCTCGATCTCCATGAGGCGGGCCGCGAGGGCCGCCCCGAAGAGCCCGGCGATCCGGTCCCGCCACCCGCCGGCCGCCGGCAGGTCGTGCACCTGCCGGCCGTTGTGCCCCAGGGAGAAGGCCACGGCGGGGTGGGCCAGGGCCGTCCGCACGAACGCGTCGGAGGCGTGCGACCACTCGGTCTGCGGCGCCCGCAGGAACGCCCGCCGGGCGGGGACGTTGCCGAAGAGCTGGTGCACCTCCACCGTGGTGCCGACCGCGCCGCCATGCGGCGTCACCGCACCGAGGCGGCCGCCGTCCACTTCGAGGGCCGCCCCGGCACCGCCCGGCGGCCGCGAGCGGACCACGAGCCGGGCCACCTCGCCGATGCTCGCCAGGGCCTCGCCGCGGAAGCCGAGCGTGCCGATCCGCTCCAGGTCCTCGGCGACCCGCAACTTGCTCGTGGCGTGGGCCGCCACCGCCAGGGGCAGGTCGTCGGGCTCGATGCCACCGCCGTCGTCGACGACCCTGACCAGCGCGATGCCTCCCTGCTCGAGGGCCACGTCGATCCGGGACGGGCCCGCGTCGAGCGCGTTCTCGAGCAGTTCCTTGACCACGCTCGCGGGCCGCTCCACGACCTCGCCGGCCGCGATCCGATTGACCACCGACTGCGGCAGTTTCGCGATCCGTCCCATGGCTTCCCGCGGCCGGCCGGAGACGCGGGCCCACGGCCCGCATCCTACGCGGTCACGACAGGGCGTACTCCTTGATCTTGCGGTACAGCGTCCGCTCGCCGATGCCGAGCAGCACGGCGGCCTGCTCCCGGTTGCCCCCCGTGAACCTGAGCGTCTCCGTGATGAACAGCCGCTCCAATTCCTCCAGCGGCCGGCCGACCAGGCTGGCGAGCCCGGCCTGCATGTCGATGGCCGCCGGGGCGGCGACCGCGGCCGCCGGCTCGAGCTCCAGCGGCAGGTCGTCCACGTCGAGCGTCTCGTCGCAGTCGACCACGACCATGCTCTCGATCACGTTCCGCAACTGCCGGACGTTGCCCGGCCACTCGTAGCCGCCGAGCCGCATCCGCGCCGCGAGCGACATGCCCTTGATCGTCTTGCCGTGTCGCTTCGAGAACTGCTTCACGAAGTGCTCGATGAGCAGCGGAATGTCCTCGGCCCGCTCCCGGAGCGTGGGAATCGCGATCGTGACCACCTTGAGCCGGTGGTACAGGTCGCTGCGGAACGCGCCGGAGGCGATCGCGTCCTCGAGGTTGCGATTGGTCGCCGAAAGGATCCGCACGTTGACCTTCAGCGGCGTGTTGGAGCCCACGCGTGTGATCTCCCCCGACTCCAGCACCCGGAGCAGCTTGATCTGCGTGGCCATCGGCATGTCGCCGACCTCGTCGAGGAACAGCGTGCCGCCGTTGGCATATTCGAACTTGCCCACGCGATCGCTGGAGGCGTCGGTGAAGGCCCCCTTCACGTGCCCGAACAGCTCGCTCTCCAGGATGTTCTCGCTGAGGGCGGCGCAATTGAGCGCCAC
>JBIIDT010000140.1:0-5240 GCA_044238145.1 Pirellulales bacterium
CGTCGCCGTCTCGATGCCGCGATCCTGCGGGCCCGCGACGAATATGCCGACAAGGTCGGCGGCATCGAAGCCACCTGGGAGGCCGAGGACCGGCTCCGGCTGCTGCTCACCGTGATGGGCATGGAGATCGACAGCGAGGTCGACGTCCACGAAGCCGAACTCGTCGTCCGCCTGGAGGTGCCCGGCATGGCCGGGCTGTTCGCGGGCCGCATCAAGGAGGGCATCCAGGAGCGGCTGGGAGGCCTGCTGGGCGTCCAGACCGCGTGAGAAACACCCGGCCGACCGGCCCCGTGGTGGGGTCGCGACGGTTGGGCCGGCCAGACCATCGCGGCCGGGGTGGCCGCCGCCACCGCGGGCGATCGTGCCGATCTTTCCCAGGGACTGCATCTTCATGACACATCGCTCCACCGCGTCGTCGCCACCGGTGTTGCAGAGCGTTCGCGCATGGCTCGCGCGGGCCCTGCTGGCGGCCGTCGGCTGCGCCGTGCTCCTGCCCGCGGTCGCCACCGCCCAGAACACGGGCGTGCCCGAGGACGATCCGTTCGCCGACGAACTCAACCCCTTCGGCCGCACGCCACCCAAGCCCGCCCCGCCCACGACCACGCCGACGACTCCTGCGCCGTCCCGGCCGACGACGCCCGGCTCGTCCGCCCCGGCCCCGTCGGCCCGGCCGCAGCCCCGGCTGCCAGTGCCGTTTCCGGAGACTACCGTGCCGGGCACGCCGGCGGACCGGCGGCCGCCGCGGGACCGGGCCCGGGTCGAGCCACGGATGCCGTCCGGCGACGGCTTCGACACCCGTGACGCGTGGGAGCCGACGCCGGCCGAGAAGCTCGTCGCCGAGGCGGAGCAGCTCGACCTCAAGGGCGACCTCGAGGGTGCCCGCGGCAAGCTGCGCGAAGCGATCAGGCTCGACCCGAAACTGATCGTGGCCCACCTCGCGCTGGGCGTCGTCTCGCGGCGGCTCGGTGACTTCGAGGGCTGCGTGGCCGCCTGCTCGAACGGCCTCGCGATCGACCCGCAGGATCCCGAGCTCTACCTGCGCCGCGGCATCGCCTGGTTCCACCTCGGCCTCTACGGCATCGCCATGGAGGACTTCGAGGACGCCGCCGGCATCGCCTACGACGACCCGCGGCCGGAGCTGTGGCGCGGGCTCACGCTGATGGAGCTCGACCGACCGCTGGAGGCGATCAACGCCTACGCGTCGGCGATCCGCCGAGACCGGACCTTCATGCTGGCCTACCTCAACCGCGGCCTCGCCTACCTGCGGACCGAGCAGCCGCGCAAGGCGGAGTTCGACTTCGACCAGTCGATCCGGCACGACCCGCGGGACGTCCGTGGCTGGTACAACCGGGGCGTGGCCCAGGCCCAGCAGGGCAAGTTCGCCGACGCCGTCAATTCCTACGGCGAGGCGCTGAAGCGGGATCCGGCCTACGAGCCCGCCCGCCGGAACATCGAAGCGGCCCGCAGCCGCATCAGCAGCGAGCGGCCCTGATCGGCCGGCAGTCCGGGCCGCACGTCACTCGGGCCGGGCAGCCGGTGGCGGCGGCGCGGAGACGTGCAGCCGGCCGGCCTCGATCCGCCACACCAGGCCGAGGGGCGTGAGGATCCGGCCGAGGAGTTCGTCGCGCGACACGTCCTCGACTTCGACGCGGACGATTTCGGCGGCCGCGATGCCCCGGGCGGTGAGCGACTCGCGGTCGAGATCCAGCGTCAGCTTCTGCTGCACGGCGACGGCCGCCAGGAGTTCCTCGAGCGGGGCGGCCGCGCGCAGCGTGAACACATCCTTGGCTCCGGCCACGGGCTTGCCGGTCCGGGGCGGGGGTTTCTTCTGCTGCCCGACGTCGCGGCGCGGCGGTGGCAGTTCGGCGGCGAGCGGCACGATCTCTCCGCGCGTTCCGCCGGCCCCGGTGCGCCACGCCACCCGGCGATCGAAGTGGGCGAGCACGAGGTCGATCCGCTCGGCGCGGGTCATCTCGGGGAGGGAGGCCGCGGGAAAATGATCGTGCGGCAGGTCGTCGACCCCGTCGACCGTCACGCCCGCCTCGGCCGCCACGGCCGCGACGAGGTCGCGGGGGCGGGCCGCCTCGGGCCACGACCAGGCCGACTTCTTCGTCAGCGCCGACCGCGACGCGGCCGGCAGCCGGGCGAGGTCACGATCGCGGGCGGCGTCGGCCCGCTCGCACAGGTCCCGCTGTCCGCGGGGCACGATGCGGATCGTGCCCCGCAGGACGGCGCTCTCCGCGCCGGCCTGCTCGGCGGCCTCGGCGATCGCGTCGCGGAGCGGCTCGCCGCGGCACTCGAGCGTGACCGCCGTGTCGGGATCGATCCGCCGGTCCACGATCACGGGCCGGTCGGCCAACAACGCCACGCGGGTCGCCCACTCGCGGAGCGGGATGGCCTTCCAGGACGCCTGCACCGGGTCGTCGAGGCCTGCGGCGGCGGCCGCCGCCGCCACGAGCCAGACGGCGGCCGCGAGTGACGGCCCGCGGCCTGCGGCGGTAGTCTCACGGGCGGTCGGGACGGACGGCGTGGCCATGGCATTGTCCGGCGGGCTCGGTCACCGAAGGATACCGCGGCGGTCGCGGCGCGGCAGGACCGGTTCAGCCGGCCGCCCGCCCGCCGGGCATGAGGAGTGAGAGCCTGTGGCTGACGAACGGCCGATCGTCGTGCTCGGGGCGGGCATCAACGGGGCGGCCCTCGCGCGCGAACTCGTGCTCTCGGCGGTGCCCGTGGTCGTGGTCGAGGCCGATGACGTGGCCTGTGGCTCGACCGCCTGGTCGTCGCGACTGATCCACGGCGGCCTGCGGTACTTGGAATACGGAGAGATCGGGCTCGTGCGGGAAAGCCTCGCCGAGCGTGACCGCCTCGTCCGGCTGGCCCCGCACCTGGTCGCGCCGCTGCCGTTCTACGTGCCGGTGCGGCGGCGGCTCGGCGGCCTCGCGGCGGCGGCGGCCCGACTCGCGGGCTGCGAGGGATGGGCCCGCCGCTGGCGGCCCGCGCGCGGTCGCGGCAGCTGGACGATCGCCGCGGGTCTGACCCTCTACGACCTCCTCGCCACCGGCTCCGGCTGGCCGCGGCACCGCAGCCTGCGGGCCGGCGGTGCGGGCCTGCCCGCGGTGGACCGGGACCGGTTTCCGCTGGCCTGCACCTACGCCGACGCGCAGATGCTCTACCCGGAGCGGTTCACGGTCGAACTCCTCGTCGACGCGCGGCGGGCCGCGGCCGAGCGGAACGTGGCCTTCGAGGTCCACACTCACCGCCAGACGGCGTTTCTGCCGGGCGGAATCCTCCGGCTTGCGGGCAGCGGCGAGCGGGCGGAGATCGACCTCCGCCCCGCCGCGATCGTCAACGCGACGGGCGCCTGGGTCGATCGCACGCTCGCCAGCGTGTTCCCCGGCGCGGACGGGCCCGGCGGCCGGCTGATCGGCGGCACGAAGGGGAGCCACATCCTGCTCCTGGCCCCGCGACTCCGCGCGGCGCTCGCGGACCACGGCGTCTACGCCGAGGCGGACGACGGCCGGCCCGTGTTCGTGCTCCCGTTCGGGCCCGATCTCGTGCTCGTGGGGACGACCGACATCCCCTTCGCCGGCGATCCCGCGACCGCCCGGGCCGACGAGGCCGAGATCGACTATCTGCTGGCGGCGACGGCGGCGCTCTTTCCGGAGACGGCGCCCGGCCGCGCCGCCGTGCAGCAGCACTACTGCGGCGTGCGGCCGCTGCCCGCCGCCGGCGCCGCGGGCAAGGCGGCCGGCGCGATCACGCGGCGCCACATGCTCGTCCGTCATCCGCGGGCACCGCTCCCCGCCTGGTCGATCGTGGGCGGCAAACTCACCACCTGCCGCAGCCTCGCGGAGACGGCGGCTGCGGAGGTGCTCGCGGCGCTCGGCCGGCCGGTCACGGGCTCGTCGCGGGAGCGGCCGCTGCCGGGGGCCTGCGCCGGTGAGTCGCGGGCCGCGGTCGTGCGGGCAGCGGCGGCGGCGGTGCAGTGCGGCTGCGGGAACCACGAGTCGGCGGCCGCCGCGGAGCGGCTCGTGCAGCTCTTCGGCGCCCGGGCCGCGGAGGCCTGCGGGGCCGGGACGACGGGGTTGATCCGGGGCACGCCCCTGCCGCTGGCCGTCGCGGCGTTCTGCGTCCGTCACGAGTGGGCGCGGACGCTCGACGACCTCGTCGAACGGCGGCTCCTGCTCGGCTTCGATCCGGCGCTGTGCCACGGCGCGCTCGAGGACATGGCGGCCGTGCTCGCGGATCTCGGACTCATGCCGCGGGCGGACGTCGCCGCCGAGGCGCGGGCCTGTGCCGCGCGGCTCGCGGTCCGCTACGATCGGAAGCTGGCGCCGGATCCGCCGGCCGCCGGGAGGGAGTCGCGATGAGCGGGCCGCGGACCTGCGTGATGGCGCTCGACCAGGGCACGACCTCGAGCCGGGCGATCCTCTTCGACGCTCGGGGTGGCGTCGTGGCCGTGGCCCAGGAGGAGTTCCCGCAGCACGCACGGACCGAGCGGGGACCCGACGGCACCGAGTTGGGCGTCGTCGAGCACGACCCGGAGGACATCTGGCGGACGCAGCTCGCCTGCGGCCGCGAGGTGCTGCGGAAGGCCGGGATCGCGGCCGGGCAGGTGGCCGCCGTCGGCGTCACGAACCAGCGGGAGACGACGATCCTCTGGGACCGCGACACCGGCAAGACGGTGGCCCCGGCGATCGTCTGGCAGAGCCGCGTCTCGGCGCCGATCTGCGGCCGCATGCGGGCCGCGGGGCTCGAGGACGAGGTCCGACGCCGCACCGGCCTCCTGCTCGACCCGTATTTTTCGGGCACGAAGATCGTGCACCTGCTCGAGACCGTGCCCGGCCTGCGCGAGCGGTGCGAGCGGGGCGAGGTGCTCTTCGGCACGGTCGACACGTTCCTCATCTGGCGGCTCACCGGCGGCCGCGTGCACGCCACCGACGTCACCAACGCCAGCCGCACGCTGCTCTTCGACATCCACGAGATGCGGTGGAGCGACGAGCTCTGCCGGCAGTTCGGCGTGCCGCGGGCGATCCTCCCGGAGGTGCGGCCCTCGGGCGGCGACTTCGGCACGGTCGATGCGACGTTGCTGGGCGCGGCGATCCCGATCGCGGGCTGCGCCGGCGATCAGGAGGCGGCGGCCTTCGGGCAGGGCTGCGTGCGGCCCGGCGACGCGAAGTGCACCTACGGCACCGGGGCGTTTCTCATGTTCGCGACCGGTGCCGAGGCCGTCGCCAGCC
>JBIIDT010000061.1:0-17858 GCA_044238145.1 Pirellulales bacterium
GAGAGCATGATCGCCGGGCTGACCGCCGAGGACGTGGAATTGCTGTTGTCCTGACGTCGGGTCGACTCACGAAAAACTCACACGGGCGGCGGCCGGACGGATCGACATAATGAGTGCCGATCGGGGCAAGCCGGCCCCGCTCCGCGACCGCGAGGCGACCCGACGATCATGGCCCACGCCACCCTGGAGGGTTTCGAGGCAATGAAGCACCCGGCATCGCGGTCGAGGGGCGGAGCCGACCAGTCACCGCCCCGGATCCTGGTCGTCGACGACGAGGAAGACCTCCTCGAACTGGTCCGCTACAACCTCACGAAGGAGGGCTACCAGGTCGAGTGCGTGGGCAGCGGCGAGCTGGCGCTCAAATCCGCCCGCCGCGAGCCTCCCGACCTGATCGTGCTCGACCTCATGCTGCCCGCCGTCGACGGTCTCGAGGTCTGCCGGCGGCTGAAGGCGGAGAACCGCACCCGCGAGGTGCCGATCGTCATGCTCACCGCCAAGAGCGAGGAGAGCGACGTGGTCACAGGCCTCGACCGCGGCGCGGACGACTACATCACGAAGCCCTTCAGCCCACGGGTGCTCTCCGCCCGGGTCAAGGCCCTTCTTCGGCGCCGCGAGTCGCAGCGGCAGGCGGAACGCGAGACCACGATCGACGTCCACGAGCTGTCGATCCACCCCGGCCGCCACGAGGTGAAGCTCGCCGGCCAGCCGGTGGAACTCACCTACACGGAGTTCGCGCTCCTGCAATTCCTCGCCAAACGGCCGGGCTGGGCCTTCAGCCGCACGCAGATCGTCGACGCCGTCAAGGGAGAGGATTATCCTGTGACGGAGCGGTCGGTCGACGTCCAGGTGGCCGGCCTGCGCAAGAAGCTCGGGGCCTATGGCCCCTACATCGAGACGGTCCGCGGCGTGGGGTACCGGTTCCGGGCGTGAACCACTCCCGTCGTCGGCCACCGCAGGTTCCATGCCCCGCACCCGGCTCGTCTGGCATCTCTTCGCCGGCTGGTGCGCGCTCGTGACGGGCGTGCTCGTGGCCGGCTTCTGGCTGGCGAGCGTGCGGCTCGCCGAGTTCGCCGACGCCGCTGACCGCCGGCGGCTCGACGCCGCGGCCGCGGCCGCCACCGGCATGCTCGCGCCCACCGGGCTGCCCGCCGATCCGGCCGCCTTCACCGCGGCCGTCGCCGGCATGCAAGCCGCCGCCGGCATCGAGGTGGACCTCCTCGACCCCGCCGGCCGGAGGCTCGCCGCCGCGCCGGGCGCCGCGGCCGTGCCGCCGCTCGACGCGACCGTCCTGGAGCAGGCCCGCGCCGGGCGGACGACGATCGCCAGCCGCTACGACGTGGCGACGGGCCGCCGCGCGCTGGTGATGGCGGTGCCGCACGGCCCGCCGGCCGCGGCCACGGCGATCGTCAGCCTCCGGGCCGACACGACGGCCACCGACGCCGCGCTGGCTGCGTCCCAGCGCCGGCTACTGGCCGGCACGCTCGCCTGCGGGGCCGCGGCGCTCGCCGCCGGCTACTTCCTCGCCCGCCGGGCCGCCGGGCCGGTGCTCGAACTGCGGCACGCCGCCACGCAGCTGGCCGCCGGGCGGGTCGACGCCCCGCTGCCCGCGACCGGGCTGACGGAACTGGCCGACATCGCCCGCGCCTTCGGCCTGCTCCGCGAGCAGCTCGTGGAGAGCGGCCTGACCATCGGCCGGCAGGGCTCGCAGCAGCAGGCGGTGCTGGGAAGCATGATCGAGGGCGTGCTGGCGATCGACGCCCGGCAGCGGGTGCTGGGCATCAACCGGGCGGCCGCCGACCTGCTGGGGGTGGACCTCGAGCGGATCATCGGCCGCCCGCTCCACGAGGTGGTCCGCAACCCCGACCTGCGGCGGTTCGCCCTCCTCGCGATCGACTGCCGCGAGCCCGTCGAGGACGACCTCGTGCTCCACGGCCTCCGCGACCGCACGATCCGCCTGCGGGGCACGGCCCTCCGGGACGCGTCGGGCGAGGGGGGCGCGGTGATCGTGCTCAACGACGTCACCGACATGCAGCGGCTGGAGAACGTTCGCCGCGACTTCGTGGCCAACGTGTCGCACGAGCTGAAGACGCCGGTGGCCTCGATCAAGGGCTTCGTGGAGACCCTGCTCGACGGGGCGGCCGAGGACCCGACCGACGCCCGCCGGTTCCTCGAGATCATCGCCCGGCAGGCCGACCGGCTGGCCGCGATCATCGAGGACCTGCTCTCGCTCTCGCGGATCGAGCAGGCCGAGGGCGCCGGCGACCTGCCGCGGGAGCGGATCGCCGTCGGCGGCCTGCTCGCCGCCGTGACCGCCGACTGCGGCCCACGGGCCGGGGATCGGTCGGTGGCGATCGAGGCCGAGTGCCCCGGCGAGCTGGTGGCGGACGTCAATTCGCCGCTCGTGGAACAGGCGCTGATCAACCTCGTGGACAACGCGATCAAGCACAGCGAGCCGGGCCGGACGATCCGCCTGGTGGCCGCGGCCGCGGGGCCCGACCTCGTGATCCGCGTGCAGGACGAGGGCTGCGGGATCGAGCCCGAGCACCTGCCGCGGCTCTTCGAGCGGTTCTATCGCGTGGACCGGGCCCGCAGCCGGCAGCAGGGGGGCACGGGTCTCGGCCTGGCGATCGTCAAGCACATCGTGCAGGCCCACGGCGGGACGGTGGACGTGGAGAGCACGCCCGGCACGGGCACGACGTTCACCGTCCGGCTGCCGCTTGAGGCGCCGGCCGCCTGACCGCGGCTCAGCGGCCCGCGGTCGGCCCCGCGTCGAGCAGCCCGACCACGGCCGTCACGGCCCGGGCGATGCCGCCGGCCTCCGCCGCCAGGGCATGCACCCGCACGCCCGCGGTTGCGAACTCGGCGGCGAGCGCCCGGGCGGCCGCCGGGATCGCGCCGGCGACCACGGCCGCGGCGAGCTGGCCAGGCAGGGGGGAGTCCGCGGCGCGATCGCCCACGAGCACGATCGTGCCCCCCGTCTCCTGCCGGGCCATGACGCCGGCGGCCTCCTGCGCGAGCACGACCGCGCCGACGAGCCCCACGTCGATCGCGGCCCGCAGGTCGTCGGCCGTGAGGTCGGCGAGCGGCATCTCCAAACGCGCGGCGGCACAGTGCACGACCGCATCGAGCCGGCCGAAGTGGTCGGCGACGCGGCGGACGACTACCCGCACCGGGCCCTCTTCCCGGAGATCCGCCGTCACCGCCAAGGCCGGCACGCCGGCGACGGCGAGGCCCTCCGCGGTCTCCCGCGCCCGGGCGAACGAGGCGTGGGCGTGGATCGCGACCGCCCATCCCCCCTGCGCCAGGGCCTGCACGACCGCGGCCCCGAGGCCGCCGCCGCCACCGACGACGAGCGCCACGCGGCGCGGCGCGGTGGTGAAGGGCCTGTCGGTCATCGGCCCGCTACTCCGCGGTGACCGGATGCCGGGCGTGGAAGTCGAGGACCTGCTGCCAGGCCTCGGCCGGCGTCTCGGCGTAGGTGAACAGGTCGAGATGATGGTCTGCGACCACCCCGCAGTCGGCGAGGTGCCGGAAGTCGATGACCTTCGACCAGTACTCGCGGCCGTAGAGGATGATCGGCACCGGCTGCATGCGGTGGGTCTGCCGCAGCGTGAGCGTCTCGAACATCTCGTCGAGCGTGCCGAAGCCGCCGGGGAAGAGCACGACCGCCGCCGCCCGGAGGATGAAGTGGAACTTCCGCAGGGCGAAGTACTTGAACTGGAAGCACAGTTCCGGCGTGATGAACGGGTTCGGCTGCTGCTCCGCCGGCAGCTTGATGTTGAGGCCGATCGACTTGCAGCCCACGTCGAAGGCGCCGCGGTTGGCGGCCTCCATGATGCCCGGCCCGCCGCCCGTCACGACCACGTAGTCGCGCTTGTCATCGCATTGGTTGTCGATCGACACGATGCGGGCGAACGCGCGGGCGTCGTCGTAGTAGCGGCAGAACTCGAGGAGCTTCGTGCTCCGCTCGACCTCGCGCTTCGCCCGCCGGTCGCCGGGCGCCGCCTGGGCGGCCCGCCGGGCCTCGAACAGCCGCCGCTCGGCCGCGTGCCGTTCCACGATCTGCGTGCCGCCGAACACGATCACCGTCGACTCGATGTTGTCGGCCTGCAGGGCCAGTTCGGGCTTGCCGAGTTCGAGGAGCATTCGCACGCCCCGCATCTCGACCCGCTGGAGGAGCGCCGGATCCTCCTGGGCAAGGCTGTAGCTGGGGGAACTCAGGATCCGCTCCATGTTCTCGGCGACGAGGGCCACGTCGTCGCCGAGCACGGTGTCGGGCAGGATGCTGCAGACCTTGGGTTTGGCCGCGTCGGCGGGCTTCGGTTTCTTAGCCATCGGGCGCTCCTCGGGGGACGGGATGGAACCCGTCAGGACTCCAGTTCGAAGGTATCGCCGATCGTGGGCACCTGCACCTGCCAGCCCCGCGTCTCGGCGAGGAAGGCCGCCATGCCGCGGGCGGCCGGCGGCTCGCCGTGGACGAGGAACGTCCGCCGCGGCGCCGGCATGGCTCCCAGCCAGCGGCCGATCTCACCCCGGTCGGCGTGGCCGGAGAGGGCGTCGACGCGGCGGACGGCCGCCTTCACGGGGATGTCGCGGCCGTGGATCTTGAGGAACCTCGCCCCGTCGATCAGGGTCCGGCCGCGGGTACCGATCGCCTGGAAGCCGGCCACGAGCACGGTGGTCCGGGGATCGGGCAGGCGACGGGCGAGGTGATGGAGGATCCGGCCGCCGTTCATCATGCCGCTCGAGGCGATGACGATCCCAGGGCCCTCGTGGGCGTTGATGGCCTTCGACTCGGCGCCGGTCTTGGCCATGCGTACGAACGGGCTGGCGAGCGACTCGGCCACGCCCTGCATCTTCGCCTCGCTGAAGTCGTGCTCCTGCCCGTGCTTGCGGAACACCTCCATCGCGTCGACCGCCATCGGCGAGTCGACCCACACGGGCACCTCGGGCAGCCGGCCGGCCGCCATCAGCGTCCGCAGCAGGTAGACCAGTTGCTGGCAGCGGCCGATGGCGAACGAGGCCACGAGCATCATCCCGCCGCGGGCGATCGCCTCCTTGGTCGCCGCCTCGAGCTCGTCGAGGGGCCGGCTCGGCGGGTGGTCGCGGTCGCCGTAGGTGCTCTCGCAGACGAGGTAGTCGCAGGCCGGCGGTGGAATCGGATCCTTGTAGAGCGGGGCATCGAACCGGCCGACGTCCCCGGAGAAGACGATGCGGTGCGGCCGGCCGCCGGCGCCGTCGGCCGCCGCCTCCAGTTCCAGGAACGAGCTGCCGAGCATGTGGCCGGCCTCGTGAAACCGGCCGCGGAAGCCGGCCGCCGGATCGAACCACTCCTCGCGGTCCACCGGGCGGACGAGCCGGAGCACGCGGTCGACGTCCCGCTCCTCGTAGAGCGGCAGGGCCGGCCGGTGCTTGGCGTAGCCCTTGCGATTGGCGTAGAGGGCGTCCTCCGCCTGGCACTTGGCCGAGTCGTACAGCAGGATGCCGAGCAGGTCGGCCGTGGCCGGCGACGTCCAGATCCGGCCGCGGAAGCCGTCGCGGGCCAGCCGCGGCAGCCAGCCCGAATGGTCGATGTGCCCGTGGGTGAGCACGACGGCGTCGATCGAGTCGGGCGGCACGGGAAACCGCTCCCAGTTCTTCTCGCGGAGCTGCTTCTCGCCCTGGAACAGGCCGCAGTCGACGAGCACCCGCCGGCCGCCCGCCTCGACGAGGTGCCGCGAGCCCGAGACGACGCTCGCGGCCCCCAGAAATCGCAACCGTGCCATGTCCGTGCTCCTCGTCCTCGTGCCCCGCGGTTCCCGGTCAGCGCCGGGTCGCCTCCGCCGCCTGCGTGGTCCCCGCCAGGAGCAGTTCGCCTTCCTCGACCGCCAGCGACTCGAGCCGGTGGGTCGCCGCGCCGGCCGCGGCGTTCTGGGAAATGTAGACCACAAGCACCGTCCGGCCGTCCAGCCGCCGCAGTTCCGTGGGCAGGCCGAGGTCGGCGAACCGTCGGGCGAGCTCCCGGAGGACCGGGCCGGCGGGCAGCGGCAGGCCGCCGAGCCGCACCGCCCGCACGACGATGCCGACCTGGTTGACCGCACGGAGCACGACCTCCGCCTCGAACGATCCCACGCAGCCGACCGGACCCCACGCCAGCCGGCCTCCGACGCTGATCTGCCGCGAGCCGAACGCCACCCGCGGCTCCGACAGCCGCGGCGGCAGCAGCCGCGGGTGGTTGCGGGGCAGGTCGGTGGCCAGCCAGGCGTTGATCTCCTGCTCGGTGACGGCGGTGCTCCATTCACCGGGCCGGAGGAAGTCGGCCCGCAGGGCCGACGCCTTCGTCAGCAGCCGCCGCGCCAACGGCTCCGCCCCGCCGGGCGGCGGAGCCGCCGCCCGGCTGCGGTAGAAGGCCGGCTCGATCGCGAGCACGGCGGCCAGCGCCAGGCCGCCACAGCCCACAGCCAGGAGCCCGCCGAGCACGAGCCGTCGCAGCCGCCGGCCGGGGCGGTGCGACGGCTCGGCGCCGTCTCCATCAGGTCGTCGGCCGTGCGGCTCGTCCACGCACTAGCCCACGAACCGGAGCAGTCGCGGGATCGGCAGCTCCGCCGAGGGTTCCAGGGTCACCGTGCCCATGCTCTCCTCCTCGAGCTCGTCCCGCAGCACCCGCACGTTCGCCGGCGCCTCGATCCCGATCCGCACCTTGTCGCCACTGACCCGCACCACGGTCACGACCACCGAGTCGCCGACGCGAATCCGTTCGTTCTGTTTCCGGGAAAGCACCAGCATCGAAAGCCTCCGTTCCTGATGGATGATAGGGGTTGGGATGAATGTCGCCGTCCGCGCGGGCGGCCCGAGCATCGCGAGACAACGGCTTGGGAAAGCTGTGAGCCAGGGGAAACATCGTCCGGTCAGGCAAACTTTCTTGCCGCCGCCCCGAAGATGCACCGGAGGCGCACGTTATGCCGGTCGCACTGCGGTGCGGACTACGGCTGTGGCTCGGCGGCCGGTTCGGGCGCGGCGACGAAGGCCGCCACGTCGACGGCCCGTGCGGAGGCGACGTGCGCCTCGCCGTCCTCGATCCGCCGCCGATCGGCCGCCAGGAGCCGCGGATGCGACTTGTGCACGCACTTCAGCCGGCTCGGTCGGCCGGCGACGAGCGCCAGCTTCGGGTCGATCTCGAGCGTGACCTCGGCGGGGATCGCGCCGGCGGCCTCGATCCGCCGGTTCAGGGCCAGGCGGGGGAACGGGGGGATGCCGCCGGGCTGGAGCAGGGCCTTGAGCAGGATCGCCGTGTCGGCGAATCGCCGGTAGGTGGCCGCGGCCTCGGTGGAGGGAGCCGCGGCATACGCGACGCCATACCGGACCCGCGGGCCGACGAGCTCCAGCGCCTCGTCCTTCTCGGTCATGCCGTCGCCGAAGTCCGGGCCGCCCGCCCAGCGGACGAGGCGGTCGTCGGCGTTGCGGGCCCACTTCGCGAGCGAGACGCTGAGCCGCTCGAGGCGGATCGATTCGATCTGCGTCTTCACGTCGCGGGCCGGGTCGATGACGACCACCCGCTCGCGGGCCGGGTCGTGGAGGACGATCTCGGCGAGGCGCAGCTCCGGCGGCCCGTCGGCGGCGGGCGCGGCCAGTTCCAGGAAATCCCAGGCGACCTCGCCCTCGAACAGCGTCAGGCTGCGGGCCACGGGCTCCGCACCGCCGTCGGCGAACAGTTCGCTCTCGACCCGCAACTCGAACTCGCGGTCGGACGGCGGCAGCGCGGCCGGCGGCGCCGCGACCACCGGGGCGACGAGCACCAGGCAGGCGCAGGCGAGGAGGGCACGTGGCAGCGGCATGACGGGGACTCCGCGGGGGGGCGGGAGGGTAGCAGGTCCGCCGCCGGCTCCCAAGAGAGCCTGGCGGCCGCGCCACCCCCGAAAAACCCCTCACTCGCCGTCGGATTCGCCGCTGCCGGTGGGGCGGTGGGGGAGCAGGGCCGACTGGACGACGAGCCACAGCCCGGCTGCGAACCAGGCCATGACCAGCACCGCCGCGATCTGGTCGAACGTCATTCCCGTCGTCGCTCCTGCTCCTGCCACGTGCTGCAACCGTAGGCCACGGATGGCGACCACCGAGCAGATCGGTGGCTTCCCGCGCCGCGGCCGCCGGGTGCCCTGGCCGCACGACCCGCACCGTCGTCGCAGCCCGATCGTCGCGACGCTACATTCCGACCATGATTCTCATCGACCTGGTCGTCGTGTTCGCCGTGTCGACGGCCGTTGTCTTCGCCTTCGGCAGGGCGCGGGTGCCGAGCGTCGTGGGGCTGCTCGTGGCCGGCGTGCTCGTCGGCCCCTACGGCCTGTCGCTCGTGTCCGACGTCGAGGTGGTCGAGGTGCTCGCGGAGATCGGCGTCGTCGTGCTCCTGTTCACGGTCGGCCTCGAGTTCTCCCTGGCCCGGCTCGTGACCATGCTCCCGCTCATGGCCCGCATCGGCCTGCCGCAGATCGTCGGCACGACGGTCCTCGTCGCCGCGGCCACCTGGTGGTACCTGGGCACGCTGCCGCAGGCGGTGTTCGCCGGCCTGCTCGTGGCGATGTCGAGCACCGCGATCGTGCTCAAGCTCCTCGCCGACCGGGGCGAGACCGCGGCGCCCCATGGCCGGATCGCGGTGGCCGTGCTGCTCCTCCAGGACCTCGTCGTCGTGGCGGCGATGCTGGCGGTGCCGCTCCTCGCCCGGGCGGCCGGCGCCGCGGCCGCCGTGCCGCACGCCGGCCACGCCCCCGCGGCCCTGCACGCGGCGCCGGCCTTCGGCAGCCCGCTGGCCGCGATCGCCGTGGGCCTGGCGGTGGTGGTCGCGGTGGTCGCGGCGGGCCGGTTCGTCGTGCCCCGGGTGCTCCACGAGGTGGTCCGGCTGCGGAATCGCGAACTGTTCCTGATGACGATCGTGCTCGTCTGCCTGGGCACGGCCGCGATCACAGCCCACGTCGGCCTCTCGCTCGCCCTCGGCGCGTTCCTCGCGGGCTTGTGCCTCTCGGAGAGCGAGTACGGGCACCAGGCCTTCACCGAGGTGCTGCCGTTTCGCGACACCCTCGCCAGCCTGTTCTTCGTGTCGGTGGGGATGCTGCTCGACATCCACTTCGTGGTCGAGCACGCGGCCGTCGTGGCCGCGACCGTGGCGGCGATCCTCGTCTGCAAGACGCTCGTGACCGCCGTACCGGCCCTCGCCGCCGGGTTCCCGCCACGGACGGGCCTCCTGGCCGGGGCGGCGATCGCGCAGGTGGGCGAGTTCTCCTTTGTGCTCGGCTCGCGGGGCGCCGAGGCCGGCCTGCTCTCGCCGGCCGACTACCAGACGTTCCTCGCGGCGGCGGTGGCCACGATGGCCGTCACGCCGCTTCTCACCGCGGCCCTGCCCGGCTGGCTCGAGCGGCTGGGCCGCACCCGGGCCTGCCGCCGCTGGCTCGGGGAGCTACCGCCGTCCACGGCCCGGCCCGAGCTCGCCGACCACGTGGTGATCGCCGGCTTCGGCCTCAACGGCCGCAACCTCGCCTCGGCCCTGGCCGAGTTCGGCGTGCCGCACGTGGTGCTCGAGATGAACCCGCAGACGGTCCGCCGGGAGCGGTCGTTCGGCCTCGACATCCACTACGGCGACTGCACCCGGGCGGCGGTGCTCGAGCACGCCGGGATCGCGCGGGCGCGGGCCTACGTGATCGCCATCTCCGACCCGGCGAGCACCCGGCGGAGCGTCCGCATGGCCCGGGAGCTGGCCCCCGGCGTGCGGATCTTCGTCCGCACGGAGTACGTCTCGGAGGTCGACGAGCTCAGGACGCTCGGCGCCGACGTGGTCGTGCCCGAGGAGTTCGAGACGGCCCTGTCGCTGTTCGAACGGGTGCTCGACATCTACGACGTGCCGGAGGAGACGATCGACGATCTCACCGACCGGATGCGGCTGGAGAACTACGGCTTCCTGCGGGCGGTGCCCCGGCGGCACCACGGCGCGGCCGGCGACCCGGCCGACCGCGGACCGACCACAGGGCGAACGCCGCGCAGCCGGTGAGGAACACCAGCAGCACGACCACGAGCTGCGTCCGGCTCGAGGTCGCGAGCAGGAACACCCAGCCGGCCAGGGCCACCAGCGACGGGATCGGGTACAGCCACATCCGGAAGGGCAGCGGCACGTCCGGCCGCGACGTGCGGAGCACGTGCAGGGCGACGATCTGGCTCACGAACTGCATCGGGATGCGGATCGTCACCGCCGCCTCGACGAGCATCTGCAGATCGAGGAAGCAGCAGGCGACCACCAGGCCGCCGAAGGACAAGAGCGAGACGTGCGGGTAGCGGCCCGTGGGGTGGAGGCGGCCGAAGACGCCGAAGAAGTCGCCGTTCCGCGCCGCCGCGTAGGGGATCCGCGAGTATCCCAGCGTCATGGCGAACAGGCCGGCCAGGGCCGTCCAGATGATGAGGACCGTGAACAGGCCGGCGATCCGGCCGCCGAAGATCCGCGCCATGAAATCGGCCACCACGTTTTGCGAGTGCATCGCCTCCCGCCAGGGGACGACGCCGATGATGGCGACGTTCATCACCAGGTAGATGGCCGCCACGACGGCCACCGAGAGGAGCACCGCCCGCGGGATCGTCCGCCCCGGATCGCGGACCTCGTCGCCGAGGTGGCAGACGTTGTAGTAGCCGAGGTAGTCGTAGATCGCGATCCGCATGCTGCCGGCGAGCCCGAGGATCAGCGGCCAGCCGAGGACGACCCGGGACTCGCCCAGGCCCAGCGTCCGGGCGTCGAAGTGCAGCAGGCCCGCGACGATCACCGTCGCCACCGTGAGCAACGTGCCGGCGCAGAGGACGAGCGTGATCCTGCCCAGCGAGCCGATGCTGCGGCACAGCGCCAGCGCGACGACCGCCGCCGCGCCCGCCGCCAGGAAGTTCTCGCCGGTGAACGGGCCGCCGAGCCACGGCGCGGCCAGCCCGGGGACGAGGTACGTGAGGAAGCCCGCCGCACCCACGTAGCCCGACGCCGTCTCCAGCGCCGCCGTCGCCAGGAACTGCCACACGAAGAGGAAGGCCACGAGCCGCCCCCAGGCATGGCGGCCGAAGATCTCGCGCAGGTAGTGGTAGGTGCCGCCGCTCCCGGGCAGGGCGGCCCCCAGTTCGCTCCACACCAGGCCGTCGCAGGCCACGATGAACAGGGCCAGCACCCAGGCGATCAGCGCATGCGGCCCGCCCGTGCACTCGAGGAACTGCGGGATCGTGATGAACGGCCCGATCCCCACCATGTTGGCGACGTTGAGCGCCGTGGCCTGCGCGAGCCCCAGGCCGCGGACGAGGCCGCCCGCCGGTGTCGCCGTGTCGCGTTCCACTGTTGGCCCTCGGCCCCCGCCGCCCGCGCGGCATCGATGCGACCGGAGAATAGGGTGGCCATCGCAGGTTCCGCAATCCGCGGCCCGTGAGGTTCGGACCAAGCGCGTCTGGTATCTTCATTCCATCCGCACGCTCCAGGAACAGCCCCCCGTGTCAGCCGGCCGCCCGACCTTCCGCGGTTCGCTCGTCGCGCTCGGTGCGCTCGTCGCCGCGGTCGCGGCCGCCGCCGACCCGTGGCCTCAGTGGCGCGGGCCCGCGGGCCAGGGCCACGCCGAGGCGGCCCACGACCTGCCCGTCACGTGGAGCGAGACCGAGAACGTCCGCTGGAAGGCGCCGCTGCCCGGCCGCGGCTGGTCGTCCCCGGTCGTCGGCGGCGGTCTCGCCTGGATGACCACCGCCGTCGAGGCCCCCGTCACGGAGGAGCAGCGGAAGCGGCGGCTCGAGGGCAACACCGGCAACCAGCCGCTCGACGTGGCGGGTGGCTTGAGCCTGCGGGCCCTGGGGGTCGACCTCGAGACGGGCCGTCTCGTCCACGACGTCGAACTGCTCGCCGTCGCCGACCCGCAGCCGATCCATGCCCTCAACTCCTACGCCTCGCCGTCCCCGGTGCTCGCCGACGGGCGGCTGTTCTGCCACTTCGGCGACTTCGGCACGGCCTGCCTCGACACGCGGTCCGCCCGGGTGGTGTGGGCCAACCGCGCGCTGCGACTCAACCATGAAAACGGCCCCGGCAGCACGCCCGTGCTCTGGCGGGACAAGCTGATCGTCCACGCCGACGGCAGCGACTCGCAGGCGATCGCCGCCCTCGACGCGGCCACGGGCGACGTCGCCTGGAAGACGCCCCGGAGCGGAAAGCTCCGCGACGACCCGCAGTCCAAGAAGGCCTACGGCACGCCGCTGGTGCTCCCGCTCGGCGGCCGCGACGTCGTCGTCTCCCCCGCGGCCGACTGGCTCTACGGATACGACCCGGCCACGGGCCGGGAGCTCTGGAAAATCCCCTACGGCGACCTCGGGTTCTCGATCGTGCCGCGGCCCGTCTTCGCCCACGGCCTGCTCTTCATGAGCACGAGCTTCATGCAGCCGGAGCTGCTCGCGGTGCGGCTCGTCGACGGCACCACGGTCCCCGAGATCGCCTGGCGGGAGAAGAAGGGGGCCCCGACGATGCCCTCGCCACTGGTGGTCGGGGACGAACTGACCATGGTCAGCGAGAAGGGGATCGCCACCTGCCTCGACGCCCGCACCGGCCGGCATCTCTGGTCGGAGCGGCTCGGGGGCAACTTTTCGTCGTCACCGCTGTTCGCCGACGGCCGGATCTACGTGGGCAATCGCGAAGGGGCGACGTTCGTGCTCCGGCCCGGAAAGACCTACGAATTGCTGGCGACCAACCAGCTCGACGGAGGAATCTTCGCCACGCCCGCCGCCGTCGGCCGCGCGGTCTACCTGCGGACCGAGAAGGCCCTCTACCGCCTCGAGAAGCCCGAGCCGCGGGCCGCCGCCGCCCCGCCGGCGCCGGGCATCCCGACCGGCGAGGTGCTCGCCTTCGAGTTCGCCGCGAGCAAGATCTTTCCGGGCACCGTGCGCGAGGTGCACGTGTCCGTGCCGGCCCAGTACGACGGCCGCACGCCCGCCTGCGTGCACGTCAACCAGGACGGCATCCAGTTCGACGCGCCCCGGGTCTTCGACCGGCTGATCCACGAGGGGCGGATGCCGGTCACGATCGGCGTGTTCGTGAAGCCCGGCCGCGTGCCGGCTGCCCGCGCAGGTGCCCTCGACCGCTTCAACCGCAGTTTCGAGTACGACGGCCTCGGCCCCGACTATGCCCGGTTCCTGCTCGAGGAACTCCTGCCCGCGGTCGAGAAGCTCTCGACCGCCGACGGCCGGCGGATCGTGCTCTCCAAGCACGGCAACGACCGTTCGATCGGCGGCATCTCCAGCGGCGCCATCGCCGCGTTCACCGCCGCCTGGGAGCGGCCCGACGCGTTCTCGCGGGTCTTCAGCGGGATCGGCACCTACGTCGGCCTCCGCGGCGGCCACGCCTACGCCACGCTCCTCCGCAAGGTCGAGCCGAAGCCGCTCCGCATCTTCCTCGAGGACGGCTCGAACGACTTGAACATCTACGCCGGCGACTGGTGGATGGCCAACCAGTCCCTCGAGCGGAGCCTGACGTTCGCCGGCTACGAGGTGCGACACGCCTGGGGCGACGGCAAGCACAACGGCACGCACGCCACCGAGGTGTTTCCCGAGGCGATGGCGTGGCTGTGGAGCGGCTGGCCGAAGCCCGTCGCGCAGGGACAGGGCAGCCCGCAGCTCCAGGAGATCCTCATTCCGGGCGAACCGTGGCGACTCGTCGGCGAAGGCTTCCAGTTCACGGAGGGGCCGGCTGTGAACGCCCGCGGCGACCTGTTCTTCAACGACGTCGGCGCCGGCCGAACCTACCGTGTGACGGCCGACTGGAAGGCGGAGGTGTGGCTCGACGACTCCCGCCGGGCGGACGGCCAGGCCTTCGCGCCGGACGGGCGGCTCGTGGCGGCGAGCGCCGCCGACATGGCGATCATCGCCCGCGACGCCGCGCAGCAGCCCACGGTGCTCGCCAAAGGCTGGCGGGGCAACGACCTGGTGGTCACCGCGGCGGGCGTGGCCTACGTGACCGAGCCGGGCTGGGATGGCAAGGCGCCGAGCCGGATCCACCGGCTCGCGGCCGACGGCACCGCCACGGTCGTCGACGAGGGGCTGAAGTTCGCCAACGGCATCTGCCTGTCGCCCGACCAGACGCTGCTCTACGTGGCCGACTCCCGCAGCCACTGGGTGTGGAGCTTCACGATCCAGGCCGACGGGTCGCTCGCCGACAAGCAGCGCTATTTCCACCTCCACGTGCCGGACACCGCCGACGACGCCGGCGCCGACGGCCTCGAGGTCGACCGCGACGGGCGGCTGTGGGTGGCGACGCGGATGGGGATCCAGGTCTGCGACCAGCTCGGCCGTGTGAACTGCATCCTGCCCACGCCGAACGGCAGGTGTGCGAACCTGTGCTTCGGCGGGCCGGACTTCGACCACCTCCTCGCCTGCTGCGGCGACAAGGTCTTCGTCCGCAAGGTGCAGGTGAAAGCCGCGCCGAACTTCCTCCCGCCGGTCACGCCGGCGAAGCCGAGGCTCTGATGGGCCCGCAGCCGTCATCCACGGGCCGAGCCGGTCTGCCGCGCCGCGGTCTGCTCCGCGCGGCCGCCGCCGTCGCCGGCGGCCTGGCGGCCGGCCCCGCGGCCGCCTCCCCGACCGTCCGCCGCCGCGGCATCCCGCTCGGCTACGACAACTTCGCCGTGCGGGCCATGCAGTGGACCGCACGACAACTGGTCGATCACGCCGTGGAGCTCGGCTGCGACTCGGTGTTCATCACCGACTTCGCGCCCTTCGCCGGCCGGGACGACGACGCCGCGCTCGGCGAACTCCGTCGCTCCGCGGCCGACCGCGGCGTGGCCATCGCGCTCGGCTCGTGGAGCATCTGCCCGACGTCCAAGTCATTCAAGCCCGACTGGGGCACGGCGGAGGAGCACCTCGCCCGCGGCATCCGCATGGCGCGGGCCCTCGGCTCGCCCGCGTTCCGCGTGATCGTGGGCAGCCACGACGACCGGCTCACGCCCGGCGGCATCGCCGCCCGGATCACCGACACCGTCGCCGTGCTCCGGGCCGTGAAGCCGCGGGCCCTCGACGCCGGCGTGAAGATCGCCGTCGAAAACCATGCCGGGGACATGCAGTCGCGGGAACTCCTGCGGCTGGTGCAGGAGGCGGGCCCCGAGTTCGTGGGCGTGAACTTCGACTCGGGCAACGCCTGCTGGACGCTCGAGGATCCGCTGGCCGCCCTCGACCGGCTGGCGCCGTTCGTCGTCACCACGAGCCTCCGCGACACGATGCTCTGGGAGACGCCGGAGGGCGTCACGGCCCAGTGGACCGCGCTGGGCGAGGGCTGCACGGATCTCCCCGCCTTCTTCGACCTGTTCGAGAAACGCTGTCCGGGCGTGACGGTCCACGTCGAGACGATCTCCGGCTTCGCCAAGCCGTTTGCCTGCTGGAGCCGCGAGTTCTGGCGGGCCTATCCCGAGGCGCGGGCCGAGGATTTCGCGGGATTCCTCGCCCTCGCGAAGCGGGGCCGGCCGCTCGCGCCCTTTCGGCCGCCGGAGGGTGCGGCCCGAGCCGAGGCCGAGCGGCGCTACCAGCTCGGGGAGCTCGAGCGGAGCATCCGCCACGCCCGCGACGTGCTCGGCCTCGGCGTGCGGACGTAGACTGGACCCCGCCGCCGGCCGGTCCGGCGCGAAGCAGGAGCGGCATGACGATGCACTGGATCTATCTCGCGATCGCGATCGTGGCCGAGGTGGTAGGCACCACCTTTCTCAAGGCATCGGAGGGCTTCTCGAAGCCGCTGCCGAGCCTGGCCGTCGTGGTGGGCTACGGCCTGGCCTTCTTCTTCCTGTCACGGACGCTCGACACGATTCCCGTGGGCGTGGCCTACGCCGTCTGGTCGGGCGCGGGCGTGACGCTCGTGGCGGCGATCGGCTGGCTGTTCCTCGGGCAGAAGCTGGACGCCGCGGCCATGCTCGGCATGGGGCTGATCGTCGCGGGCGTGTTGGTGCTCAACCTGTTCTCCAGGGCCACGGCCCACTGAAGAGCACGCCGCGGGATGCGTCGGCATGGCGCTGCCTCAAGCCGAAAAACCGCTGGTCGAGAGCCCCGGATCCGCGCCCCCCTCGGGCTCGCCCGCGAACGCATCGCGGCAGGCGCGGTCGATCAGCAGGCAGGCTGCGGCGGCGTTCCGCCGGCCTCGGCGCCAGCGGGCCGCCGCCTGGAGTGGCCGCAGCCGCAGGAGGTCGCCGAACACGAGTTTTTGAAAGCGGTGGGCCACCTTGACGTGGAAGAACCGCTGCAGGGCGGAAGTCAGCGTCGCGGGCGTCACGGCCTCCGGCTCGATCGAGGAGAGGAAGTTCCAGCAGCAATGCAGCACCGCGATCTCGTCGAGCGTCGGCCGGCCCGCGTAGAGGTGCTGCCACCGGGCGTTGTAGATGTCGGGCAGCCGCCGCACCGGCCAGCCGTCCCGCTCGAGCATCGCCAGCGACACCGCCAGCGCCGCCTGGTCGCTCGCGTGGATCCACTTGCGAAAGCCGGCCGCCTCGTCGAACAGCTCGGCGACCCGGACGATGTTCCGCTCCCACAGCTCGCGCAGGCCACACGCCCACGGGGCGAAGACCACGCCGCCGTTGTAGTAGGGCACCATCGCGTCGAGCTGACCGTCGCCGGCCTCGTAGCCCATCATCCGCCGCGGCCGGCACGGCAGGTCGAGCTCCCGGACCAGCGGCGCGATCATCGCCGGCTGCGGCAGCCCGAGGCCGCCGTAGATCGTCCGCCAATCGGCCAGCGTGAGGTTGGGGGCGTCGTCGGGACAGGCGGCGATGCAGTCGCCGAGGCGCGACAGCGGCGCGAGGTCGGAGAGGATCGCCACGTCCACGTCGAGGAGCAGGAAGCGGTCGGTCCGCGGCTCGATCTCGAGCCCGCGAAACTTGTTGCCGACGTGGTGGTTGCAGCGGAGGGCCAGCGGCTCGTGCACCGTGACGCTCGCCCCGCACCGCTCGGCGAGCCGGCGGATCCGCGCCGGCGGCGGGCCGATGCAGGCCAGGTGGAGCGGAAAGCGGCCGGCGACGCCGGCATGCTCGCGCCACGTCGCCAGGAACACGAGCGTGCGGGCCTCGAAGACGCTGCTCGCCCCGGACGAAAAATCGGGGACGGTGATCACGTCGAACGGGCGGATCGTGTCGGCCGGTGGCGTGCTGGTGGCCAAGGAGCCTCCTTTGCCGGCGGTCGCTCATGGGCGGCGAGCCGCGCCGGCAGGGGAGGGAACGTAGGGCGTCTGGCGGAGCGGTCCAAGTCCGATTTCGGCGGGCAGCAGCCGCATCGGTCTGGTGCCGGCGACGGCCAATCGCGAGGATCCCGCCCCGCGGCCGCCGGGTGGCTGCCCGCATGCCGAGACAGGAGCAGGGTCCGATGATCCTCGTGACCGGAGCGGCCGGCTTCATCGGCTATCACGTCTGCCGCCGACTGCTGGCCGGCGGCGAGGACGTCGTCGGCCTCGACAACCTCAACGACTATTACGATCCCCGGCTCAAGCACGATCGTCTCGCCCGGCTCGCGGGCCTGCCCGGCTGGCGATTCGTCCACGGTGACCTGGCCGACGCCGCGGGTGTCGCCGACCTGGTCCGCGACACGGCGGCCGAGTGCGTGATCAACCTCGCGGCACAGGCGGGCGTCCGCTGGTCGCTCGAGCGGCCGAGGGCCTACGTCGATTCGAACCTCGTCGGCTTTGGCAACGTGCTCGAGGCCTGCCGACACGCGGGCACGCCACACCTCGTGTACGCCAGTTCCAGCAGCGTCTACGGCGCCAACACGAAGACGCCCTTCGCGGAGGCCGACCCGGTCGACCGCCCGGTCAGCCTGTACGCCGCCACGAAGCGGGCCAACGAGCTGATGGCCTACTCCTACAGCCACCTCTTCGGCCT
>JBIIDT010000141.1:0-5191 GCA_044238145.1 Pirellulales bacterium
CCGCATGTGCCGTTCGCTCTCGGCCCTCGCCATCGCCTGCTCGTGCCTCGTCGCCACCGCCCGTGCCGACGTGTCGCTCAACAACATGTTCGGCGACCACATGGTGCTCCAGCAGGGCATCAAGAACAAAGTCTGGGGCAAGGCCGATCCCGGCGAGGCGGTGACCGTCACCCTCGGGGCGCAGAGCCACTCGGCAACCGCCGCGGCCGACGGCACCTGGCACGTCTTCCTCGATCCCGTGGCCGAGTACGGCGGGCCGCACACGCTCACGGTCAAGGGCAAGAACACCGTCACGTTCAACGACGTGCTCATCGGCGAGGTCTGGGTCTGCGCCGGGCAGTCGAACATGCAGTGGAGCGTGGGTGCATCCAGCGACCCCGACCTCGAGCGGGCGGCGGCCAAGTTTCCCAACATCCGCCTCATCTCCGTGCCCCAGGTGGGCACGCAGGAGCCGCAGTGGAACTTCAAGGGCCAGTGGGCCGCCTGCACGCCGGTCACGGTGAACGGTTTCTCCGCGGTCGGCTACTTCTTCGGCCGGCAGCTCCACCAAACGCTCGGGGTGCCCGTGGGCTTGATCAACAATGCCTGGGGCGGCAGCGCCGCCGAGGCCTGGGTGAAGCGCGACAAGCTCGCGGCCCACCCGCAGCTCAAGGCGCTCCACGACCGCTGGGTGAAGATGGAGTCGTCCGAAAAGCCCGATGAGAATCAACTCAAGGGCAACCAGCGGCCCGGCAACATCCACTCGGGTGTGCTGTCGCCGTCGATCGGCTACGGCATCAGGGGTGCGATCTGGTACCAGGGCGAGTCGAACTCCGGCCGGGCCCACCAGTATCGCGAACTCTTCCCCTTCATGATCAAAAGCTGGCGCGAGGAGTGGGGCCTGGGCGACTTTCCCTTCTACTGGGTGCAGCTCGCCGACTTCAAAGCCGAGAAGGCCGAGCCCGCGGAGAGCGACTGGGCCGAGCTCCGCGAGGCCCAGACGATGACCATGCAGGCCGTGCCCAACGGCGGCGAGGCGGTGATCATCGACATCGGCGAGGGCAAGGACATCCACCCGAAGAACAAGCAGGACGTGGCCAAGCGGCTGGCCCGCTGGGCGCTGGCCGAGACCTACAAGGTGCCCGGCATCACCTGCCGCAGCCCCCTCTACAAGTCGATGGAGAAGGCCGGCAACAAGATCGTGCTCGCGTTCGACAACGTGCCCGGCGGCAAGGCCGGCTGGCGGCCGTTCGACGTCGCCGAGCCGGTCGGCTTCACGATCGCCGGGGCCGACAAGAAGTTCGTGCCGGCCAAGGCGGCGATCGCCGAGGACGGCCGGATCGAGGTCTGGAGCGACGCCGTGGCCGAGCCCGTGGCCGTTCGCTACGCCTGGGCCGACAACCCGGTCTGCAACATGTACTCGGCGGCAGGCCTGCCCCTGACCCCGTTCCGCACCGACGACTTCCCCGGGGTCACCGTCGGCAAGAACTGACCCCCGGGCCTGTGCGGCCCGGCCCGAAACGGGTACGATCTCGCTCCCACGGACAGGAGGCCGGGACGGCCGCCGTCCGCGGTTTCGCCCCCTGGGAGGGTCCTGCCGTGAAGATGGTTTCGCGTCGTCATCTCGCGCTTCTGGTGCCGGTGGTCGTCGCCGCCGGCTGTTCCTCGGGACAGGTCGCGTCGCCACCGGCCGGCCGGCCCTCCGCGGCCGCCTCCGCACCGGCCGCCGGCCAGCGTCCGTCCCGGCCGATTCCCGACGTCACCTCGAAGCCCCGGCCGTTCCAGGTCGCCACGGCGGGGTCCGCCTCGCCAGTCGGGCACGCAACGCCGGCCGCACCCGCGCCGCTCGCCCCGCCCTCCGAGCACGTCCGCCGCCTGGCTCCGGCCGCGACCGACAGCCCGACCGCGGCCGAGGTCCGGGCGATGCTTCGCAGCTACCTGCGGGCCTTCAACCGCCATGACGCCGCGGCTCTCGCAGCCCACTGGAGCGAGACCGGCGAGAACGTCGACCTCGACTCGGGCGAGGTCACCGCGGCGGGCCGGGCGGCCGTCCGCGACGTGTTCGCCTCGCTGTTCGCCGCCGACGACGAGGCGACGATCGACATCGACGTCCACTCGATCCGTCCGATCCGCGACGACGTCGCCGTCGTCGACGGGGTGTCGCTGATCTCGTTCGCCGACGGCGCGCCGGCGAGCAGCCGCTTCACGGCGGTCGCGGTCAAGCAGGACGGGCAGTGGGTGCTCGAGAACGTCCGCGAGGCCGCCGCGCCGGCGCCCGCCGTGGTCGAACGGCCGCTCGAGACCCTCGACTGGCTCGTCGGCTCCTGGGAGGACGACGGTTCCGGCGTCACCGCCGGCACCCGCTGCGCCTGGAGCCCGGGCCGCGGCTTCCTGGTCCGCAGCCACGTCATCGCCCCCGACTCCGTCGGGCCACAGCCCGCGGCGGGCGACGACCGCGTCCCGGCGCTGCTGCCCGCCGCCGACCAGCGGTCCCGCGAACTTACCGAGGTCGTCGGCTGGGATCCGGACCAGGGTGCGATCCGCTCCTGGATCTTCTCGTCCGATGGCCGCTTCGCCGAGGCCACCTGGCACCGCGACGGCGACCGCTGGACGATCGAGGTCGCCGGCCGCGGCCGCGACGAGGGGTCCACGGCCACCTGCACGCTCGAGCCCGTCGCCGGCGACGGCCTCGAGTTCCGCTGCGAGCCTGGCCGCCTGTCGGCCCTGCTGCCTCCGGCCTGCGGCTTCTCCCGCACCGCCAAATAGCCGGCCCGGCATGCGGCGCCTGCCCGACCTGCTGGCCGACGCGTTTCCGGTGTGGGTGCTCGCGGCCTGCACCTGGGCGGTCTTCCAGCCCGCGGCCTTCGCCTGGTTCGGCGATCGGGAGATCGTCGTCGGCCTGGCCGTGATCATGTTCGGCATGGGGATCACGCTGACCATCGCCGACTTCGCCCGCGTGGCGTCGCGGCCCGCGACGGTCGCCGCCGGCTTCGTCGGCCAGTTCCTCATCATGCCCGCCGCGGGCTGGGCGGTGGCCAACGCCCTCGAACTCGAGCCGCCGCTGGCGGTGGGCCTGATCCTCGTCGCCTGCTGCCCCGGCGGCACCGCCTCGAACGTGGTCACGGCGATCGCCCGGGCCGACGTGGCGTTGTCGGTCGTGATGACGGCCTGCACGACACTCGGCGCGGTCGTCATGACGCCGGTCCTGACGACGTACCTCGTCGGCGAGCGGGTGCCGGTCGATGCCTGGGGGCTGTTCGCCTCGACGATCCAGGTCGTGGTGCTCCCGGTGGCGGCGGGCGTGGCGGTGAACCGCTGGCTGCCCGGGGCCGTGCGGGCCATCCAGCCGGTCGCTCCGCTGGTGAGCGTGATCACGATCGCGCTGGTCTGTGCGAGCGTCATCGGCCGCAACGCCGCCGAGGTCCGCACGAGCGGCCCGCGGCTCCTGGCCGCCGTCGTGCTCCTGCACACCGCGGGCTTCGTGCTCGGCCACGCCTTCGCCCGCCTGCTGGGCTACGACCGGACCGTCGCGCGGACGATCTCGATCGAGGTGGGCATGCAGAACTCCGGACTCGGCGTCGTCCTCGCCCGCCAGCATTTTTCCACCGAGCCGCTCACCGCCGTGCCCTGCGCGATCTCGAGCGTGGTCCACTCGGTGATCGGCAGCCTGCTGGCGGCCGTGTGGCGGCTGCGGCCGTGAGGCCGGCTCACTTCCGCGGGCCGGGCCGCGTGGTCGCCATCTGGGGTCGCTTCACGAAGTACACCTTCGGGTCGTCGATCACCCAGGGCGTGCTCCAGGTCTTGCCGTCGTCCCGCGTGCAGACGTTGAAGAAGTAGGTTTTGAGCAGCTCCGTGCGATACCCGTAGGGGAACTGCGACGTGACGTGGTCGTCCATCGTCAGGTCGTCGACCCCCGGGCTGGCGAAGTAGTGCACCATGCCGTCGGGCGAGAACGACAGGCCGAGGGTCCACCAGCCGAGTTCCTCGATCTGGGGCCCGCGGATCTCGCCGCCCCGCTGGCCGCTGCGGATGCGGAGGTAGGCGGAGTCCTTCTCGATCTTCTTCTTGGGATTGGCCGGCTCGAAGCAGACGAACATCCCCGGCCAGTACTCCTCCAGGCCGAAGCGACCCTCGTCGGGGTGGTCGTCGCCGGTGATGATCGCGTGCGTGTAGCAGCCCGCGCGGAAGCCGAAGGATGGGCCGCTGCGTCGCTCCCACTGCTCGAACGGCGGCATGTAGACGCGGACGACGACGCTCGGGTTGTCGGCCACCGACATGCTGCGGCCGGTGACCCGCGGCAGGTTGAAGATCAGGTCGTCCTGCTGCAGCTGGTAGGTGACGCGGCCGGGAATGCCGGCATTGAGCGACGCGATGAGAAGGCCGTGGCTGCTCCCCTCGAGCCCGGGCGCCGGCAGCTCGACCCGCTTGACGACGTCGGGCGTGCCCCGCTTCGGACCCTCGAACCAGCGGCCGTTGGCGCTGCGGCCCATCGGCCCGCGCATCCGCTTGTCCTGCTCCTCCGAACTCTTGGGGTGGTTGTAGTACCACTTCCACTTCTCGTCCTCGAAGTCGTCGACGACGTCCTTGACGAGGCTGCCGGTGCCCGGCACGAGGACGGGCCGCTTGGGCGCGGCGGGCTTGGCGGCCACGGCCGGCGCGGCGGGCTTCGTCTCAGGCTTCGTCTCGGTCGCGGCGACCGCGGGCGGGGTCCCGGCCGTGGCGGCGGGAGCCGTGTCGTCGGCCAGGGCGAAACCGAGGCAGACTTGAAAGCAGGCGATCGCCAGGGTCGTGCGGTGGATCATCCTCGGCTCCCTCGAAAGGCGCGGTCAGGTCACAGCATCCGCAGTCTGTATCGGCCCGGTGAAAAGTCCGGGTGGAGCGGGTCGGACGCCGCCCGAGGCAACGCCGACCGATGGCCGGAAGGCCCCAGCCTGCCGTGTTTTCCCGCCAACCCGTCGCCTCCCAGCCTGCCCAGCCTGACGGCCGCCGCGGCCCCGTGAAGCGGCCGCTCGCCAAGGACGTCTGGCGTCGCGACGGCCGCTTCGTCACAACTCCGCCCCGGCCCGGTACCGCCCCCTCAACCGATCCGCTTTTCAGCCATGCACAGCACCACGCATTCGCATTCGCGCGTCACGTCGCTGGCCGCCCTGCTCGCCGCCAGCGGCATCGTCGCCTTGGCCGCCGACCCGCGCGAGGAGCCGCCGCGTCGCCC
>JBIIDT010000062.1:0-17594 GCA_044238145.1 Pirellulales bacterium
TGCCGCCGTTGGCATATTCGAACTTGCCCACGCGATCGCTGGAGGCGTCGGTGAAGGCCCCCTTCACGTGCCCGAACAGCTCGCTCTCCAGGATGTTCTCGCTGAGGGCGGCGCAATTGAGCGCCACGAACGGCTTGTTCTTGCGCGGGCTGTTCTGGTGAATCGCCTGGGCGACGAGCTCCTTGCCGGTGCCGGTGGCCCCCTGGATGAGGACGGTCGCGTCGGTGGGGGCGATCCGCTTGAGCCGCTCGATGAGGGCGAGCATCTGCGGGCTCGAGCCGACCACGCCCTCGAAGCCGAACTTCTCGTCGAGCCGCCGGTGGAGTTCGAGATTCTGCCGCCGCAGCCGCACCCCCTCGGAGGCCTTGTCGACGGCCGCCCGCAGGTGGCCGAGGTCGAGCGGCTTCTGCAGGTAGGTGAACGCGCCCTGCTGCATGGCGAGCACGGCCGACGGGATCGTCCCGTGGCCGGTGACCACGATCACCTCCGTCTCCTCGGAGGCCTGCTTCGCCCGGGCGAGGATCTCGAGGCCGCCGATGTCGTTCATCATCAGGTCGGTGACCACGATGTCGAACGGCTCCTGCTCGAGCCGCCGGGCCCCCTCGCCGCCGCTGCCGACGACGGTCACGTCGCGGCCCGACCGCGACAGTGCCTCGCCCATGGTGCGAGCATGGACCACGTCGTTGTCGACCACCAGCACGCGGACGGGTCCGGCGGCGGGTGGACCGGCCTGAGGGGCGTCGCTGGGGCTCGGAGCGGGGGAGTTGGCCATGGGGGGATGGTACGAAGCGGTGCGGCGGGCCGTCCAGTTGCCGCGGCCTGCGGGGGTCAGCCGCGGCCGGCCGTCGGCAGCCGGGGCGGCGCCGGCAGCCAGATCGTGACCTTGGTGCCGCGGCCGGGCGCGCTCTCGATGTCGATCGTGCCGCCGTGGGCCTCGACGATCTTCCGCGCGGTCGGCAGGCCGAGGCCCGAGCCACCCTGCTTGGTGGTGTAGAACGCCCGAAACACCTTGGCCAGCGTCTCCGCGTCCATGCCCGGCCCGGTGTCGATCAGCTCGAGCACCACGCCCAGCCCCGAGGACCGCGTCCGCACGACGAGCTGCCCACCCCCCTCCATGGCCTGCACGGCGTTGAGCAGGAGGTTGAGCACCGCGGAGCGGAAGGTCTCGCGGTCGAGGCGGACCGTCGGCAGCTCGGGGTCGAGGTAGCGGACGATCTCCACGCCGGCATCGCGGGCCTGCGGGGCGAAGAAGTCGAGCAGCTGCTCGATCTCGGCGTTGAGGCTCCCCGGCTCGGGCGCGAGCTGCTCCTGCCTGGCGAAGTCGAGGAAATCGCCGAGCAGCTTCTGCAGCCGGTCGCACTCCTGCCGCACGAGGTCGATCTTCGCCTTGGCCCGCCGGTCCCGCTGCTTGGTGGGCGCGGAGGGATCGGCGGTCTCGAAGTCCTCGGCGAGCAGCTCCATGTTGAGGCGGATCGTGGACAGCGGGTTGCGGATCTCGTGGGCGAGGCCGCCCACGAGAGCCGCGAACTCCGCGTACGTTTCCGCACGGGCCGTCTCCGAGTCGTCTGCGGACGGCATCGAGCCTCCCCGCCGGGCCTCCGCTCAGGCCTGGCTGCCACCGCCCTCGGCCGCTTCCCGCATCGCCGCCTTGCGGCTCAGCTTGACGCGGTCCTGGTCGTCGACGGCGATCACCTTCACGCGGAGCACGTCGCCGACCCGGCAGACGTCCGCCACGCTCGACACGTAATCATCGGAGAGCTCGCTGATGTGGCAGAGCCCGTCCTTGCCGGGCACGAGTTCGACGAAGGCACCGAAGTCCTTCACGCTCGTCACGCGGCCCTCGTAGATCCGGCCCACCTGGATCGAGGCCGTCAGGGCCTCGACCTGCGCCATGGCGGCCATCGCCCCCTCGGCGTCGTGGCTGGCGACGGTCACCGTGCCGTCATCCTCCACCTCGATGCTGGCCCCGGTGTTCTCCTGGATCGCGCGGATGGTCTTGCCACCCGGACCGATGAGGAGCCCGATCTTCTCGGGATTGATCCGGGTCCGCAGCAGCCGCGGCGCCCAGACGGAGATCTCCGGCCGTGGCCGGCGGATCGCCGAGAGCATCGTCCGCAGGATCTCGAGGCGGGCCTCACGCGACTGCCGCAGCGTGGCCTCGATGATCGCCGACGAGATGCCGTCGATCTTGAGGTCGAGCTGGATGCCCGTGATGCCGTTTTGCGAGCCGGCGATCTTGAAGTCCATGTCGCCGTAGTGGTCCTCGTCGCCGATGATGTCGGTGAGGAGCACCCACTGCTGCTCGTTCTGCTTCACCAGGCCGACCGAGATCCCGGCGACCGGATGCGAGATCGGCACGCCGGCGGCCATCAGGCCGAGGGTCGCCCCGCACACGCTGGCCATCGAGCTCGAGCCGTTCGACTCGAGGATGTCGGAGATGACGCGGATCGTGTACGGAAACACGTCGGGATCCGGTAGCACCGGCTTCACGCTCCGCTCGGCCAGCGCCCCATGCCCCATTTCGCGGCGACCGGGACCACGGATGGGCCGCACCTCGCCGACGGAATAGGAGGGGAAGTAGTAGTCGAGCATGAACTTCTTCGAGTACTCGTCGATCAGGCCGTCGACCCGCTGCTCGTCCTTGCCGGTGCCGAGAGTGATGGTGACGAGGGCCTGCGTCTCGCCCCGCTGAAAGAGGGCCGAACCATGCACCCGCGGCAGCAGGTCCACTTCGCAGTGGAGCGGCCGCAGCGACTTGTGGTCGCGGCCGTCGGGCCGCTTGCCCTCGACGATCAGCTCGCGCACCGCCCGCTCCTCCAGGCCGTGCCAGACGTGGGCGAAGTCGGCGTCGCTGACGCCGCCGGCGGCACCCGGCTTGAAGCCGAAGGCGGGCTCGGTCGGCGCCACCTCGGCCTTGGCCCGCTCACGCAGCGCCTTCACGGCCTGGCCGCGGTCCTGCTTGGTGCCGATCGCCTTGGCCGCCTTGAGCTCGCCCAGGTAGGCCTGGGTGAGCCGGTCGCGGAGGGCGGAGTAGTCGGCGAGCACGTACTCCTTCTTCGGCTTGCCGGCCTTGCGCACCAGCTCGTCCTGCATCTCGCAGATCACGCGGATGATGCGGTGCGCCTCGTCGAGGGCCTGGAGCATCCGGTCCTCGGGCATCTCGCGGGCGAAGCCCTCGATCATGAGGACGGCCGTCGGGCTGCCGGAGACCACGAGGTCGAGGTCGCTCTCCTCGAGCTGGTCGAGGGTCGGGAAGGGGACGAAGCGGCCGTCAATCTGCGCCAGCCGCACGCTGCCCAGCGGGCCGCGGAAGGGCAGGGGGGAGATGCACAGCGCCGCCGAGGCGCCGATCATCGCCAGCACGTCCGGGTCGTTCTGCCGGTCGGAGGCCAGGACGTTCGCCTGCACCTGGACCTCGTCGTAGAAGCCCTCGGGGAAGAGGGGCCGAATCGGCCGGTCCATGAGCCGGCTGGTGAGCGTCTCCTTGAGCGTCGGGCGTCCCTCACGCTTGAGGAACCCACCGGGAAACTTGCCCGCCGCCGCGACCCGCTCGCGGTAGTCGCAGGTCAGGGGAAAGAAATCGATGCCGGGCCGCGGGGCGCCCGTCGCCGTGGCCACGAGGACCACCGTCTCGCCGTACGACACGAGCACGCTGCCCGCGGCCTGCTTGGCCAGAAATCCTGTCTCGATGACGAGCACGTGGTCGCCGATCTGCCGTTCAACTCGCTGCTTCAAGTCTGCTGCCCTTCCTTCCCTTCTCGCCCGCCGCGGCGTGTCGGCATTGCGCCGATCCGTATGGTCGCCGTCCGGGGGCCTGGTCGTCGTAAACGTCCCGGCGCCACGAGGCTCCGGGCCGCCCGTTCCATGCGGACGCTCCGCCCGCACCAATCAATGCCATCGCCAACCGTGAAGGAGCCGGCCGCCGCGGGGGCGGTTACTTCCGGATGTCCAACCGCTTGATGATGTCGAGATACCTCTGCGGAGCGACCCGCTTGAGGTAGTCAAGAAGCCGCCGGCGCCGGCTCACCATCATGAGCAGGCCGCGCCGACTGGCGAAGTCCTTCGTGTGCTTCTTGAAGTGCTCAGTCAGATGCGAGATCCGCCCGGTCAACAGGGCGATTTGGACCTCGGCCGACCCGGTGTCGGCGGTTCCCCGCCGGTGGGCACCGATCAGTTCCTTCTTGCGGTCTTTCGTGAGCGTCATCAGCCGTACTTCACTTCACCCATGCGCGGGTGGCATTGATTGATTTTGGAACAAGGTTTCTGGACGCGGATTCTACAGACGCGGGCCGGAATTGCAACCGGCGGCCCGCCAGGCCTCGGACCTGCCGCGATCCGGGGCCGGGGCCGGCCCCGGCCGGCGTCAGCGGCGCGGCGTGCGGCCGCGGCCCACGCCGTGCGGCGTGTGGACGACGTCCCAGGCGAGGCCGCAGGCCTCCAGTCCCCGGATCACCCAGTAGGTCGGATCGAGTTCCCACCACCGGTGACCGTGGGCCGCCATCCGCTGGTAGGCGTGGTGATTGTTGTGCCAGCCCTCGCCGAAGGCGAGCAGGCCCACCCACCAGAGGTTCGTCGAATCGTCCTCGATGTCGTAGTTGCGGTAGCCCCACATGTGGGTCGCGGAGTTCACGAACCAGGTGATGTGGAACACGATCACCATCCGCACGGCGAGGCCCCAGACGAGCCAGGAGATCCCGGTATGGCGGTCGTAGAGCAGCCAGCCCGACGCCAGCAGGGCGGCACCGATGAGGAAGTGCCAAAGCAGGAACGTCTGGTGCAGGAAGCGGACGCCGGCATCCTTCGCCAGGTCGGGCGCCCAGCGGCTGGTATGGGCATCCACCTCGGCGGCCGAGTGCCGCGGGAAGAGCCAGAGCATGTGGGCCCACAGGCCGCCGTCCCGCGGCGAGTGGGGATCGCCGTCGTGGTCGCTGAAGGCGTGGTGCTTGCGGTGATTCGCCACCCACACGAGGGCCGAGCCCTCGCCGGAAATGCCCCCCAGAAACTCGAAGACGAACCGCATCGGAGCCGACGTCTTGAAGCTGCCGTGCGTGAGGAGCCGGTGGTAGCCGAGGCAGACGCCGAGGCCGCCGGTCACCCAGTAGAGCGCCAGGCAGATCGCCAGGCCGGACCAGGTGAAGAAGAACGGCGCTGCCAGGGCGGCGAGGTGCACGCCGCCGATCCAGATCACCACCGGCCAGTCGAGGTCGGACCAGCGGTCGCGGGCGCCCTCGCGTCGGGGCTCGTGCCGGTCGGAGGCTTCGCCCGCAGCCGTCGGGTCGTGGATCGCCGAACGGCCGAACTCCGCATCCGCGGCGTCGATCATCCCGCTGCTGCGGCGGTCCTCGGGCGGGGCGGAAGCGGTGGGCGTCATGCGGACTCCTCGGATGCGGGTCGGGCGGTCGCACCAGGCTCCGCCGACAACCCGCACACTCTGACTTATTTCGGACCGTTTGCCAGCCTCGCCCGGTCAGGTTCGGGTCCGATGCATGTCAAAAACCGGTCAAAATCCGCCCCCCGTGCCGGGACGGGCCGCCTGGTCGGCACGGGGCATGACGTCGAGGAGCCAGGCTCCCGGCCCGGCGGACGGCACGAACACCGCCCCCGGGGGGGCGAGCAGCCAGGCCAACCGCTCCGGCGGCAGGATGCCGGCGGGCGGGTCGACGATCGACAGGCCGTCGGCGACCGCCAGCGCGCCGCCGAGCTTCGCGCCGGAGAGCAGTTCGATGCCCCGCGGATCGAGCCGCAGCACGCAGCCCGCCGCATCGAACGACCGCTCCGCCGCACCGGAGAGCGTGCGGTGGGCGGATCCGGGCCGGCAGCCGACCGTGCTCACCAGGCCGTCGACCAGCCGCTGCTCGACCCGCCCACGCCCCACGGTGCACTCGATCTCGGCGTCGCGGATCCGGCCGCCCGACCAGGTGAGCCGGCGGATCACGGCCGTCGCCGCGCCGGTGGCCCGGGCCTGCAGCCGCGCCGTGCAGTCCGCGAGATCGAGTTCGTCGATCCGTCCCTCCGCCGAGCCGCTCCAACGGCCATCCTCACGGACCGCGTGCCACTGGCCCGCGACGGTCGCCGCTCCGGCGGCCGATGCATCGCCGCCAAGCGCCGCCACGGCGACGGCGAGCGGGATCGGCCCGGCACAATCGCCTTCCGCCTCCAGCCGCTCGGACGCGTCGGCGGTCGAACCCGTCCGCACGACGCGAAACTCGTCCTGCCGGACGCCCGGACCGGCGGCCCGCACGGCCCGCACGGCCCGCACGGCCCGCACGGCCCGCACGGCCCGGCTGCCGTCGCGGATCACGCACTCGACCCGCAGGCCCGACGGGACCGCCGTCGGCAACGTCGCCCAGCCGAAGTCGGCGATCTCGACGACGCAGTCCCGCGGATACCGCGCCTCGCGCTCGAGCCACTCGCGGACGAGATCGCCAAGCAGCCGCGCGGCGGCGGCATCGCAGACGAACCGGTCGATCCGCAGGCGAACCTCGGTGGCAGCCGTCTCGATCTCGACGTCCGGCAACGCGACCGCACCGACCCCGCCGGGAGCCAGAAGCCGGCAGCCCACGGCCCGCACCACGCCCGGACGCGGGTGCCGCACGGCGTCGACCTGCAGCGGGATCCCGATCTCCCGCTGCCAGGCGAGCCGCAGGGCCTCGCGATGCCCGGTCGAACGAAGGTGCACGGCCCAGGCCGCGAGTGCCGCGCAGGGCAGGAGCCCGGCGAGCACGAACACCGTGCGTGCGAAGCGGATCCGGCCGGCCGAGCGCTCGACGAACATCCCTGTCACCGCTGCGAAAAAAGGGCGGGGCGGCCGTCCGTCAGCGGCCCCGGGCGAGCTCGTGGTACAGGTCCCAGCGGGCCCGCATCTCCGTGACGCTGTCGCCGCCGAACTTGTCGACGAGCGCCGCCGCGACCTCGAAGGCGACGACGTTCTCCACGATCACGCTGCAGGCGCTCACCGCACACACGTCGCTCCGCTCGTAGGCCGCCTCCTCGGGCTGCTTGCTCGCGAGATTCACCGACTCCAGCGGCTTGCGGAGCGTGGCGATCGGTTTCATCGCCGCCTTCACCACCAGCGGCTGGCCATTGGTGATGCCCGCTTCCAGGCCGCCGGCGTTGTTGGTCGGCCGCGTGAATCCGAGCTGCGGACCGCCGCGGACGGTGGCGTCGTAGTGGATGGCGTCGTGCACGGCGGAGCCGCGGCGGCGGGCGGCCTCGAAGCCGAGGCCGATCTCCACGCCCTTGATCGCCTGCACGGCCATCACCGCCTGGGCGAGCCGGCCGTCGAGCTTGCGGTCCCACTGGGCGTGGGTGCCCAAGCCGATCGGCAGGCCGTCGACGCGGACCTCGACGATCCCGCCGAGCGTGTCGCCCTCCTTGCCGACCTTGTCGATGAACGCGGTCACCTCGCCGTCCCGCTCCGGGTGCAGCGAGTAGACGGCGCTCGAGTCGCGGATCGCCCGCAGCTCGGGGAGCGATCCCGGCCGGTCGCCGAGGACGAAGCCGCCGAGTTCCGCGACCCAGCCGGCCACCTCGATGCCGAAGGCCGAGAGCAATTGCCTTGCGAGGGCCCCGGCCGCGACCCGGGCGGCCGTCTCGCGGGCGCTGGCCCGCTCGAGCACGGCGCGGACGCCGCCGAGGTGCTTCACCGCTCCGGCGAGGTCGACGTGGCCGGGACGCGGCCGCTCCACCTCGTCGAGCCGCTCCAGCTTCGCGTCCTTGTTGACGACCTCGAGGGCCAGCGGGCTGCCGAGCGTCACGCCCCGCCAGAGGCCGGAGAGGAACGTGACGGAGTCGGTCTCGATCCGCTGGCGGCCGCCGCGGCCGTGCCCGCCCTGCCGCCGCCGCAGTTCGGCGTCCATGAGGGCGGCATCGACGGCGAGGCCGGCCGGAAAGCCGTCCACGAGCGCGACGAGCGCGGGCCCGTGCGATTCACCGGCGGTCCAGTAGCGGAGCATGGCAACTCGTGAGGGGGCGAAACGGCGAGACAACGGATTCTAGTTCGCCAATTTCGCGGCCCCTAGAGCGGTTCTCCCGTGCCGAAACGCCGCTTTGCAGGGTCGTCGCTCACGGCACGCCGGCCGGCATGGCTCCCGTGAGCAGGCGGCAGGCCTCGAGATACTTCTCCCGCGTGCGGGTGACCACGTCGGCAGGGAGTTCCGGGGGCGGGCTCGCCTTGTCCCAACCGCTCGACTCCAGCCAGTCGCGGACGAACTGCTTGTCGAACGAGTCGGGCACGCGGCCTTGGCCGGCTGCGGCGGCCGGCCAGAACCGCGAACTGTCGGGGGTGAGCACCTCGTCCACGAGGATCAGCGACCCGTCGGGCAGCCGCCCCCATTCGAACTTCGTGTCGGCCAGCACGATGCCCCGCGCGGCGGCATGCGCGGCCCCCCGGTCGTAGACGTCGAGGCTCCGGTCGCGGAGCGCCGCGGCGAGATCGGCGCCGATCGCCGCCGCCATGGTGTCGAAGGAGACGTTCTCGTCGTGGCCGCTGGCCGCCTTCGTGGCGGGCGTGAAGATCGGCGCGGGCAGTCGCGCTCCGGGCTTGAGCCCGGCGGGCAGGGGCACGCCGCAGACGGTGCCCGTGCGACGGTACTCGGCCAGGCCCGATCCGGCCAGCCAGCCGCGGACGACGCACTCGAAGGGGACCACCTCGGCCCGCCTGACGAGCATCGTGCGACCGCGGAGCGGGGCGAGGTCCACGGAGGCGGGCAGGCCCATCGCATCGACATCGGTCGACAGGAGGTGGTGGGCCACCGGCCGCGACCCCTGCGAGAGGAGATCGAACCAGAACCGCGAGATCGCGGTCAGCACCTTGCCCTTGTCGGGGATCGGCGTCGGCAGGATCCAGTCGAAGGCGCTGATCCGGTCGGTGCTGACGATGAGCAGCGCGTCGCCGAAGGTGGGCGACGTGAACCGGTAGCAGTCGCGCACCTTCCCGCGCATCGGCGGTCCGAGGGGCAGGTCGGTCGTGACGACGGCGGTGGTGCTCATGGCGAATGTTGTACGCCACGGGCCACGAAGCGCAAACGGCCCGCTGCACCCCAACCCCGGCCCCCACCGGCCACGGTCAGCAGAAATCTCGCGACATGCGCGGCAGGGACGCGAGCCCGGAGGAGGGCAGGGGAGGGGCCGACACGCCGGCCGGCGCCACGGCCGCCTCGAGCCGCGTCGCCACCACGTGCACGACCGCGCCGCGTCGCTGGATCCGGCCGTGCACGAGCAGCACCGCCGCGCGGCGGGCCGCATGGTCGGCCGCCTCCCAGACGTCCGGCCGCACGACGACGTTCACCGCAGCCGTCTCGTCCTCGACGGTGAGGAAAATCATGCCCTTGGCCGTCGCCGGCCGCTGCCGCGTGAGCACGATGCCGGCCACGAGCACCCGGCGCCCCTCCGGCGCGGCGGCGACCACGGTGGCCGTGACCGCGCCCGTGGCGGCGAGCCGCTCCCGCTCGAAGGCGAGAGGATGGTCTGCGAGCGAGAGGCCGCCGGTGCGGTAGTCCTCGATCACCTCCTGCTGGGCGGTCGCCGCCGGCAGGAGGGTGGCATCCTGTTCTTCGTCCGGCTCGTCGATTCCGTCGAGGAGCGGGCGCCGGCCAGGCTTCTCCAGGCACTGCAGCGCCTCCCAGACCGCCCGCCGCCGCGTGAGGCCGAGCGAGGCGAGGGCCCCGGCCCGGGCGAGATGCAGGAGATCGTCGCGGCCGAGGCCGGCCCGGCGGGTGAGATCCCGCGGCAGCCGGAAGGGGCCGTCCCGCCGTGCCACCTCGATTCGCCGGCCCGCCGCCACGCCTAGGCCATACACCTGCTCGAGCCCCAGGCGGATCGCCGGCGCCGCCCGGGGCGACGGCCGCTCGATCGCTGCATGCCAGCGGCTCGCGTTCACGTCGGCCGGCAGCACCGTCACACCGTGGGCCTGCGCGTCGCGGACCAGTTGCGCGGGCGCGTAAAACCCCATCGGCTGGCTGCCGAGCAGGGCCGCGGTGAACGCGGCCGGGTGGTGGCGCTTCAGCCAGGCCGACACGTAGACGAGCAGCGCGAAACTCGCCGCGTGCGACTCGGGGAAGCCGTACTCGCCGAAGCCACGGATCTGCGTGAAGACCTGCTCGGCGAACTGGCGCGACAGGCCCCGCGCGAGCATGCCGTCGACGAGCCGGCGGTGAAACTCGTCGATCACGCCCGGCCGCCGCCAGGCCCCCATCGCCCGCCGCAGCTGGTCCGCCTCGCCCGGCGTGAAACCGGCCGCCACCACCGCCAGCCGCATCGCCTGCTCCTGGAAGAGCGGCACGCCGAGCGTCTTCTCCAGCACCTCCCGGATGGCGTCGTTGGGATACGTCACCGGCTCCTCACCCGCACGCCGCCGCAGGTAGGGATGCACCATGTCCCCCTGGATCGGGCCCGGGCGGACGATCGCCACCTCGATCACGAGGTCGTAGAAGCACCGCGGCCGCAGCCTGGGCAGCATGCTCATCTGCGCCCGGCTCTCGATCTGGAACACGCCCACCGTGTCGGCCCGCGAGATCATTTCGTAGACCTGCGGATCCTCCGCGGGCACCGTGGCGAGCGTGAGCGTCGGCCCGCCGGCCTCGGCCACGAGGTCGAACGCCCGATGGATCGCCGTGAGCATGCCGAGGGCGAGGCAGTCGACCTTGAGGATGCCGAGTTCGTCGAGGTCGTTCTTGTCCCACTGCACGATCGTGCGACCATCCATCGCGGCCGGCTGGATCGGCACGAGGTCGCAGAGGTCGCCCCGCGTCATCACCATGCCACCCACGTGCTGGCCGAGGTGCCGGGGGAAGCCGACGAGCTCGCCGACGAGGGCCACGAGCCGCGTGCAGGTGGCGTCGGCCGCGTCGAGGCCCGCTTCGCCCAACCGGCCCGGCAGGTCCTCCACGCCGTCGCCCACGTCGAGCACGGAGGCGATGGCCGAGACCCGGTCGAGCGAAAAACCCAACGCCTTGGCCACGTCGCGGACGGCCGACCGCAGGCGGTAGGAGATCACCTCGGCCGTCATCGCCGCCCGGCCGCGGCCGTAGGTGGCGTAGATGTACTGCAGCACCTCCTCACGGCGCTGGTGCTCGAAGTCGATGTCGATGTCGGGCGCCTCGCGGCGCTCGCGGCTCACGAACCGCTCGAAGAGCACGCTCATCCGCGCCGGGTCCACCGACGTGATTCCCAGGCAGTAGCAGATCGCCGAATTGGCCGCCGATCCCCGACCCTGGCAAAGGATGCCACGGCGGCGGGCGAACCGCACGATGTCGAAGACCGTGAGGAAGTAGGCCTCGTAGCCGAGTTCGGCGACCAGCGCGAGCTCGTGCTCGACGAGGTGAGCGACCTTCTCCGGGATGCCGTCGGGATACCGCTTGCGGGCCCCCGTCCAGGCGAGGTGGGCGAGGTGTTCGGCCGGCGTGCGGCCCGGCGGCACCGTGGCCGTGGGATATTCGTACCGCAATTCGTCGAGCGAGAACGTGCAGCGACGGGCGATCTCGACCGCCTCCTCGATCGCCCCCGGCAGCGCCGCGAACCGCTCGGCGATCGTCCGCCGGTCGTGGAGGTGTCGCTCGCCGTTGGCGAGGAGCTCGCCGCGGATGCAATCGACCGTGGCCCCGCGCCGCACCGCGGTGAGCACGTCGTGCAGCGGCAGGCGGGCCCGCTCGTGGTAGCGGACGTCGCCTGTCGCGGCGAGCGGCACGCCCGCCAGCCGGGCCACGCGACCGAACCAGGCCAGCCGCTCCGCGTCGTCGCCCGCGAGGGCCACCTCCGCCAGGCACCAGATCCGGCCCTCGAACGCACGCCGCCAGTGCTGCACCGCCTCGATCGCCGCGGCGGCGGCCGCCGCGTCATGCCAATCGGATGCCAGGGCCGCCAGCGGCACGCCGGCCAGCAGGCCGGCGGAGTGGGCCACGATGTCGTCGCCGGTGAGGAGACAGGACCCGGCCCCGGGGCCGGGCTCCTCCGCACCGCGGGCATGGCCGCGCGTGAGCAGCCGGCAGAGACTCGTGTAGCCGGTGCGATCCGCCGCCCAGACCACCAGCGGCGCCGCATCGCAGGGCTCCAGGTGGCAGCCGATCACGAGCTGGATGCCGGCCTGCTTCGCCGCGCCGTGCGCCCGCACGACACCGGCGAGCGTGCCCCGGTCGGTGATCGCCAAGGCCTCGTAGCCCAGGGCCTTGGCCCGCTGCACGAGTTCCTCCGGATGGGAGCCGCCCTGCAGGAAGGAAAAGTTGCTCGTGCAGTGCAGCTCCGCGTACCGCGGCCCGTCGTCGTCCGGCATCTCCATGGCTTCCACCTCCCTGTCTCACGCAAAGACGCCGTGCAGGAACCAGGCGCCGTCCCGCAGCCGCCGAAACAGCCAGAACCTCGCCCCCGACCGCGTCTCGACGACGTAGTAGTCGCGGCGCACGGTTGGCCCGCGCCACCAGGCCGTCTCGATCCGCTCCGGCCCGTGGGCCGCCGCGACGTCATGCACCTCGTCGCCGAGGCGAAACCGCACCGGCGGCCCGTCGGGGGCGACGGCCAGGAACTCCGCCGGCTGCTGGCCGTGCACGGCCAGCGGCGCGAGCCGCACGGGCTTGGGCGGCATCCAGATCGGTCGCCGGCCCGCGGCGGCCTGCACGATCGCCACCGGCCCGGCGTCGCGGCGCGGCCGTTCCCGGCCGGCCGTGGCCGGCCGCGGAGTCCGTCCGCCGGGCGGCGCCGCGATCCAGGCATGTTCGGGCTGGGCGTCGGCCACGGCCCGCGGCTCGGAAACGGCGGCCCGCCCCAGCCGACCCGCGAGCCGGTCGAGGAGGCTCGCGAGTTCGACGGCCCCGTCGTCGCCGGCCGTCTCGAAGAGCGATCGCTGCCGGCAATCCACCGGTCCGGCGGCCACCACCTCCACGGCGAGCGCCTCGATCTCGCCGCAGAACCGCACGCGGTCGAGCCGCAGGCCCACGAGCTCCGCCAGGTGCCGCACTGATGCCGACGGCCGGAAGAGCCCCACGTCGACCACGACCGGCACGGCTGTCAGCTCCGAAAGGCCCGCGGTCCGCTCCAGCCGCACCTGCAACGCGAGCACACCCTCACCACGGGCGACGAGCGGCGCCACGCAGGCGGCGAGCAGCCGCTCGACGACGGCATCGATCGATGCGCGGACCGCGTCCTTCGTCGTCAGCGGCACGTCGAAGGCATGGGTCGCCTGCGGCAATGCACCGCCACGAGGCGACTCCAGCGGCTCTGCCAGCGTGCCGGTGAACTCCGCCAGCCGTCGGCCGAGCAGCGGCGGGAACCGCGCGGCGACACTCCGGGCCGACAGCCGCAACACGCCGCCGAGCGAATCGATCCCCACCTCCTGCAACACCGCGAGCGTGGCCGCGTCGAGCCGCAACGCCGCCGCCGGCAGGCCGGCCAGCACGGCCTCCTCGCCTGCCGCGAGCCGCTGGCCGCCGGGCGGCACGATGGCGAACCGCCGCCGCCTGGGCCGCGGCCATGCCGACCGCCGATCCTCGGCGGCGACGTTTCGTTCGCCGACCGCGTCGGTGTGGTGGGCGGCGGCCCACGACGCGCCGGGCGTGTCGGCGATGGCGGTGCGGGCATGCAACCCGCGGGCGGCGAGCGTCCAGGAGGCCGTGCGCACCAGCGGCCATTCACCGCCGAAGAAGGCCGTCGTGCCGGTCACGTCGAGTTGGATGCACTCGGCCGCTGCTCCGACCGGCGGTTGCTCCACGCCCACCGTCGGCGAGAACCGGCGACACCAGCGGGCCAGCCGGTCGAGCGCCTCGCGGTCGGCCGCCGGATCATCGTGATCGATCTCGGCGACATGGCAGGCCCGCGAGCCGTGCGTGAGCGCGAGCACCGCCATCGCCTCGGCGAGCGGCATACCCTCGGCGATCCGCGGCCGCCGGCCGCCCGGCCCGCGATCGGAGGGGGGCTCGGCCCATGCCCACGAGGCCACCGTCATCAGCCCGCGCCGCTCGCGGCGACAGACGAACACCGGCACCTGCCGCAATTCGGGCCGCTCGAGCAGCCGCCGCTGCACCGGCCAGCGTGGCAGCCAGATCGTCAGGATGCGCGACACGCGGCCCTCCTTTCGCCGTTCGTCCGCAGGCCGCCGACTCCGTGGCCACCACGCGGCACCGCCTCGCGGCCCCGGGCCAGGTCGAGCACCACTTCCACCGCCCGCTCCGCATCAGCACCATCAGCCCACGCACCGCCCACCCGTGCGAGACGCAGCCGGCGCTCGAGCAGGCCGCCGCCCGGCAACGGCGCGACGGCGATCCGCGCCTCCGCCCATGACGGCTCACCGGCCGCCGCCAGCGGCCTGACGAACAAGCCGACCGCGCCGCCGGCCCGGGCCGCCAACTGCCAGCGCCGCATCGCGACCGACCAGGACCGCGTCGGCCGCCGCCGGACCGCCGCCGTCCCGCCCAGGCCCGCGGCCACGCCCTCTCGCGGCCAGGCCAGCACGGCCGCCACGCCGGGACACCGCAGGGCCTGGTCGATCGCCCAGATCTCGTCGTCCTCGTGTGCGGGGCGGGCCACGACCAGCCGCACGTCCTCCGGGCCGCCGCCGAGCCACGGCAGCACGGCCGGCGGGTGGAACCATCCCGTGCGGTCGATCACCAGGATCATCCGCGCCGGCCCCGCGGCGTCGCGAGCCAGGCGGCAGGCGACGGCGCAGGCGAGCGTCGCGGCACCGGTGCCGGCCGCGGCCGCACCGTCGGCCGTATCGGCCCCGCCGGCCAGCCACTCGATCAGGCTGCCGCGCCGCACGCCGCCGGCCGGCAGCAGGGGATCGAGCGGCCGAAACCCGCTCGCCACCACCTCCCGGGCGGCCTCGCGAACCTCCAACTGCCCGGCATTCAAAAGCCCCGCCGTTCCCGGCCCGAACGTCACCATCGCACGACCTCCACACCACGCCTGCAAGGATATGAACGCCTGTACAGTATACGGACGTGCGGCGGCTGTCAACCACCCCGGGCGATATGCTCGATCGCATGCCTCGGCCGCTCGCCATCGCCGCCTGCCTGCTCGCCGCCGCCGCCTCCGCGCGTCCCGGCCGGGCCGAGGCCCCTGCCGCGATCCCCGCCGACCTCGCCGCCTTCGAACGCGACCTCTCCCCGCAAATCGTCCCGCTCCTCGACCTGCCCGCGAAGACCTGGACGCAGATCGAGCCGGCCGTGCACGACCTCGCCCTCCGGCACGCCGCCGCCCTCGCCCCGCTCGACGACGCCACCCGCGCGAAAACGCTCGCCGCGCTCGCCGCCTTCATCGACCGCCGCCGGGCCGCCGCCGCCGCGACGCCCGTCTTCGCCCCCGGCCGCACCGTGATCGGCCTGCTCGATCCCGACCGCGGCCTCGACCCGAAGGAGATCACCGCGATCGCCACGGCCTACGGCTGCATGCCCACCGTCCTCAAGAAGGACGCCGACGGCGAGACGATCGCCGGCGTGGCCGACGAGTTCCTCGCCGCCGTCCGCACCGCGGCGGCCGCCACGACCCCCGCCACGATCGTCGTTCTCGGGCACGGCCTGCCCACCGAGATCCAGAGCTATTCGATCCGCTACGAGCGGCTGGCCGACGCCATGCTCGACGGCGCCATCCGCCGGCCGGCGACCGCCGCCGCGGACGGGGACAAGGCGGTCGACCTGGGCCATCTCGTCCTCGTCTGCGACGATTGCTTCAGCGCCGACTTTCTCGTCAACCTCCTCTCGGCGATCGAGACGCGGTGCCGCGACCGGAAGCTCCCCCTCGCGTCGCTGCCCGCCTGCGTCGCCGGCACCAACCACGGCCGCGTAGGCTTCGCGGACGTCCGCGGGAAGTTCGTGCCGCACTTCTGGAAGGACGTGATCGAGCTGTACTTCATCCGCCGGCCGCGGCCGCAGCAGATCGTGCTGCGAAACATCTTCGAGAACGTCGACCACATGATGTACGGATACGGCCGCGTGCCCGTCGTGGAGGGCGCAACGGTGAAGGGCTGGCGGCTCGTCGATCCGGCGGCCGTGCAGGATCCCGTCACCTTCGTACCCCTGGATGACGCGGCCTGTGCCGAACTCCGCGGCATCCTCGGCCTTCCGGCCGACGCCCCGCTGCCCCGCTGGCTGGATGTCGGCTGACCGGCGTGCCGATTCGCATGTCTCGGGTCGCCTCGACGTGGCATACAATAAAAGGCCTTCCCTCTCAGCCGATCCATCAGCCCCGCCCGGCTCCCCCAGTAGGTTTTTGCATGCGATCCGCCGCCCCCGCCATGCTCGTGTTGCTCGTCGGCCTGACCGGCCCCTCCACGGCCGCGCCGCTCCGGTTCGACCGCGACATCCGCCCGCTGCTCGCGGAGAACTGCTACGCCTGCCACGGCCCGGGGCAGCAGGAGGCGGGCCTGCGGCTCGACTCGGCCGCCGAGGCGACCCGCGAGCTCGACAGCGGCGGGCGGGCGATCGTGGCTGGCGACCCGGCGACCAGCGAACTCGTCGCCCGGATCAATGCCACCGATCCCGACGTCGTCATGCCGCCACCGCACTCCAAGAAGGCGCTCACGCCGGCGCAGAAGGAACTGCTCGCGCGGTGGATCGAGGCGGGAGCTCCCTACGAGAAGCACTGGTCGTATCAGCCCGTTCAGCGACCGGAGCTGCCGCCGGGCGACGCGGCCAATCCCATCGATCGCTTTCTCGACGCGGCGACCGCCGCAGCCGGGCTGCCGGTCAACGCCGAGGCCGACCGCCCCACGCTCGTCCGCCGACTCTCCTTCGCGCTCACGGGGCTGCCGCCGACGCCCGACCAGGTCGCCGGGTTCGTCGCCGACACCTCGCCCGATGCCTACCCGAAGCTCGTCGAGCGACTGCTCGCCAGCCCGCACCACGGCGAGGAAATGGCCCGCCACTGGCTCGACCAGGCCCGCTACGCCGACACCCACGGACTCCACCTCGACAACGAGCGGGAGATGTGGCTGTACCGCGACTGGGTCGTGAAGGCGTTCAACGAGAACGTGCCGTTCGACCGCTTCACGGTCTGGCAGCTCGCGGGCGACCTGCTGCCCGACGCGACCACGGACCAGAAGATCGCCACCGGCTTCTGCCGCTGCAACGTGACCACGAGCGAGGGCGGCTCGATCGAGGAGGAGCTCGTCTTCCGCTACGCAGTGGACCGCACGGCCACCATGACCAACGCCTGGATGGGCCTCACCGGCCAGTGCGCGGTCTGCCACAGCCACAAGTTCGATCCGATCTCGCACCGGGAGTTCTACTCGCTCTACGCGTTCTTCAACTCGGCGGCCGACTCGGGCTTCGACGGCAACCGACGGCGCACCGCGCCGACGGTCGCGGTGCCGACGGTGACCACGCGGGAGCGGCTCGCGGCGCTCGACCGCGAGTTGGCCCCGCTCGAGGCCGCCCTCGACGCGGCCGTCGCCGCGGCCGGCTACGTCGATCCGGCCGACCGCGGCGCCGACGGCCGCCGGGAGAGCGTCTGGCTGGGCGACGGGTGGCCGCAGGGTGCGACCGTCCGCACGAGCCCCGGCGGCAAGGCCGCCTGGGTCGATCGCCCGGCGGACGGCGGCGCTCACGAGGGAGCCGCCTGTCTCGACCTCGTCGCCGCCGAGCCGGCGCAGGTCGTGGCCACCGCCGGCG
>JBIIDT010000096.1:0-10752 GCA_044238145.1 Pirellulales bacterium
CGGAGTTCCTCGAGCCGATCACGCCGCAGTACATCGCCGACACGATCGTGCTCGGCGCCATCGGGGCCCGCACCACCGAGAGCCCGACGCACCGGCAGATGGCCAGTGGCCTGTCGATGCCGGTGGGATTCAAGAACTCGACCGACGGGTCGCTGCAGGCGGCGGTCGACGCGATGCAGGCGGCCCGCACGCCGCACAACTTCCTCGGCATCGACAACGACGGCGGCACCTGCGTGGTCTCGACGGCGGGCAACCCCTGGGGCGTGCTCATGCTGCGGGGCGGACGGAGCGGTTCGAACTACGCGCCCGAGGTGCTGCACGAGGCCCGGCGGCTGCTGGAGGCGGCCGGCCTGCCGGCCCGCGTGGTGGTCGACTGCAGCCACGCCAACTCCGGCAAGGATCACCGGCGGCAGTCGGTCGTGTGGCGGGACGTGCTCGAGCAGCGGATCGCCGGCGACCGGTCGATCGTGGGGATGATGCTCGAGAGCAACATCAACCCGGGCAGCCAACCGGTGCAGGCCGACCGTGCGAAACTCGCCTACGGCGTGTCGATCACCGACGGCTGTATCGGGTGGGAGGAGACGGAGTCGCTCCTCCTCGAGGCCCACGCCCGGCTAGGCTGATGGCCGTGGAAACTGGCGTCGACCCGGGAGGCCCGGCGGGCTAGGCTCTCGGGTCGATTTCGGCCCTCGTTCCCGCGAAAGGATTCGCCATGCGACAGCCGCGCCACCGTCTCGTCCTCGTCGCCTGCGCCGCGGCCCTCGGTCCGGCCGCCGCGTTCGGCCAGCAGCCGCAGCCCGTCCTCGTGCCGCAGCCGGCGCCCGTGCCGCTCGTCCAGCAGCCGCAGCAGCCGATCTATCTGCAGCAGGCCCCCCGGCAGCAGCCGGGGCAGGGCGGCCAGGAGGTGCAGACCGTCGTCGCCGCCCGGCAGGCGCTCGACGAGTTCTGCCGCCTGCAGATCGAGTCGATCCCGCCGTCGATGCTCAATGCGGCCGAGGGCGTGGCGATCTTCCCCAACATGATCAAGGGGGGCTTCATCCTCGGCGTGAACTACGGCCGCGGCGTGCTCCTCGTCCGCAAGGCCGACCGCACCTGGTCGGCGCCCGTGATGGTGACGATGGGTGGCGGCAGCCTCGGCTTCCAGGCGGGCGTGCAGTCGGCCGACATCGTGCTCGTGTTCGCCACGCCGAAGAGCTTGCAGGGCATCCTCGACGGCCAGAAGGTGACGCTCGGGGCCGACGCCTCGGTGGCCCTGGGGCCGGTGGGCCGCCAGGCCAACGCGGGCACCGACGCCCGGCTGGGCGCCGAGATCTACTCCTACGCCCGCAGCCGCGGCCTGTTCGCCGGCGTGTCGGTGGGCGGCGCCGACATCTCCGTTGACCACAACGCCGACGCCATGCTCTACGGCCGCTTCGGTGTGACGCCGGCCGACGTCTTCAATGGCAACCAGATCGCCCTCCGCCCCGAGGTCGAGCAGTTGATCGCCGACCTCGACGCCCGCACCCGGCAGCAGCCCGCGGCGGCTCCCGTGCCGGCGGTCGCGCCGGGGCAGCCACTCGAGCAGCGGTCCTTGCCCCTGAACGCCCAACCGTTGACGCAGCCGGTCGCGCAGCCCCTGCAACCGATCGGGCAGCCGGTGCCGCAGCCCGTGCCCGGGGTTCCGCCGGCACCCACGCAGGCGGCCGGCGCGCCGCCGCTGGTGCCCATCCGCTAGCCCGCCGTCAGGCGGGTGCGATGATGCCCAGCCGGGCCAGTTGCGGCAGGCTCGTGGCCACGAAGGCGTCGCAGGCGGTCCGCACGAGGGCCAGCCGCTCCGCGGGGTCGGCGACCGTCTTGCCGTCCTTCTGCACGGCCCGACCGGCGGCCTGGAGGCGGTCCTCGATCCGTTGGGCGAGGCCTTCCGCGCCCCCGGTCACGAGCTCGTGGAGGATGGCGGCGTCGAGGTCGCCGAGGGTGTGACCCGAGCCGGTGGCGGTGCTCGCCAGGGCGACCGTCCGGCCGCGCAGGGCGTCGGACTCGAGGACCATCCGGTTGAAGGCCGCGGGCAGCGCGACGGCGCCGGTGGCCGGGGCGGCAGCCGCCGGAACCGGTCCGCCCGAGACGTCGAACAGCCCCATTGCCACGCCGGCGTCCACGGCCCGGGCGAGGTCGGCGGGGCGGGTGCCGGCCAGACGCGGGTCGGCGAGGATCGCCGACAGCCGCAGGCTGCCGGTGCCGAGCACGTCGAGCAGCGTTTGGTAGAGCTGACCCTGCACGGTGGAGGTCACGACGCCGAGGTTGGCCTGGTAGGGAAGCGTGGTGCCCGGCCGGGTGACGCGGAAGTGGAGGTCGTCCGCCGTTCGCAGCCGGTCGTCCACGTCGTTCATCAGCCGCGGCTCCCGCGCGTAGACGTCCCAGCGGAAGGCGGTGTTGGCGCAGAAGTCCTTGTGGGCCTCGGTCACGAGCCGGTTGGTGGTCGTGCGAAAGAGTTCGTGGAACTCCGGCCGCACGCACAGGTCCCAGAAGTTGGTGTACACGGGCAGCGAGCCGACGAAGGCGAGCCCCGCACCGGCGAACGCCCCGGCCACCTCGGCGAAGTAGAAGCTCGTCCAGTGATCGTTGAGGTATTCGTGGACGAGATACCGGGCGTCCTGCTTGAGCAGGGCGTCGACGTAGGCTGCCGCCCGCGGGTTGTCCTCGAAGTACTTGGCGTGCTTGTCGCGGATGAAGACGAGATACGCCAGCGCGTCGCGGATCCGCTGCACGCTGTCGCCCTGGCGGAGCGCGGCGTACTGGCGGAGGATGCCACGGATCGGCTGGAGGTGGGCCCAGCCGGGCATGGAGTTGTAGCTCACGATCATCAGGCCGCCGGGGGCGAGGTGCCGCCTGGTGACGGCGAGGATCTCGTCGCGGACATGCGGCGCCACCCAACTCCACACGCCGTGCAGCGCCACGAAGTCGAACGTCCCGAGGTCGGCGGGCAGCGTGCCGAAGCCCCCGGTGATGACGCGGGCGTTGTCGAGGCCGGCGGTCGCGATGTCCTTGGCGACCGCGGCGGTGTGCTCGGGATTGATGTCCACGCCCACGAACTCGCCCTGCGGGTTGGCGGCGGCGAGCGTCGTCAGGGAGCGGCCGAGGCCGCAGCCGAGTTCGAGGTAGCGGAAGCCGCCTGCGACCGGGGGCGGGGCCACGCGGTTGAGCGTGGCCACGTGGCGGAGCGCCGTAGGGGCGAGGTTCGGGTAGAAACCGGGGATGTAGGCGACGTCGGTGACGTAGCCTTCGGCGGCGGCCATGGTGGTTCTCCGTGGGAGACGGGAGATTACGCGTTGCGGGTGACCTTGCGATAGCGGCGGATGATCCGCCGCCGGGCGGAGGCCGCGAAGGCGGGGAGGCGGTCGAGGCCCAGCCGCCGGGCCGGCCCGGCGCGGCGGGCCACCCGGGCCACGGGCGTCTCGATGATCTCGGTGAAGCGGTCGAGAATGGCGTCGAGGTCGGCGCACCGCGGCACCCGGTTGCCGCGATACCACGGGCGGGCGAGGAGCGCCTCGTGCAGGCTCTCGTCGCGGTCCACGGCCACGATCCGCTCCACGAGGTCTTCGAGCATGCGCGGCCCCGGCGTGTCGTGGGCCGAGAGGAAGCTCGTGGTGTCGAAGTCGCGGCCGACCAGCGGGTCGCCCCAGTAGATCGGCACCGACCCGACGAGCATCGGTTCCACCACCTTTTCGGTGGTGTAGCCGGGGTGCGACTCGTTCTCGAAGGCGATCGTGAACTTGCACTCCGCGAGAAAGGCCCGCTTGTCGGCCACGCGGTGGCCGAGGGTGTTGAGCACCTTGCCGCCGGAGTCGACCGGCTTGTACTTCGTGAGCCGGCGAAAGAAGTCGTTGCGGACGCGGCACAGCGGGTTGGAGACCACGAAGCCGCAGAATCGTGTCTTGGTGGCGAGCACCGCCGCCGAGTCGTGGTCGGGCGGCTTCACGAGGTCTCCGGGGTCGATGTACAAGACCCACAGGGGCAGGCGGAAGTGCCGCGGGTGGGCCGTGTGCTCGAAGGTGAAGGCCCAGTCGGTGGAGTGCCAGTCGGGGGCCACGTTCTCGCCCGTGAAGAAGATCCGCACGCAGTCGTGGCGGCGGTGGCCCTGCCGGTCGCGGCCGCAGCACGAATGGATGAGGAAGTCGGGTTCCGCGCAGACCTCGACCGCGTAGCGGCGGGACAGGAGGCGGACGAAGAAGTTGTCGTGGGGATTGAAGTCATCCCAGAACCCGGCAAAGCCGAGGCGGACGGGGGGGCGGTCGGCGGAGGACGGGGCGGTCATGGCCGCATCGTAGCCGGATTCAGTGCGGCTGCGGGACGGCCGGCAGGAGGGCGGCCGGCGCGGGGACGATGGCGCCGGGCTCCAGTTGCGGCACGACCGGCAGGACGATGTCGTCGAAGAGTCCCGTGGCCTGCGGTCCGATCGACGTGTCGGCCGCCCGCAGGTCGCTCGCCGCCCGCCAGAACTCCTGCCGGGCCGTGATCTCCAGCACGTCGGCCTCGAACTTGGCCTGCTCGCGGATCGTCACCCGGAGCACGTCGCTGCGGCCGAGCCGCAGCTGCTCCCGCTCGGCGTCTGCCACCATCCGGGCCAGCTCGAGCCGCTTGGCGGCCTGCTTGTGGAACTCGAAGGCCCGCTCCAGCATCGAGTAGGCGTCCTGCACCTCCGCCCGCACCTGGTCGTGGGCGTAATCGAGCTGCCGGTCGAGCTGCATGATCTGCGAGTCGAGCGTCTGCATCTTGCCGCGGGCGTCGCGCCGCTGGGCGGGCATCTGGAACACGAGCTGGGCCTGGAGCACCTGGCGGTCGAGCCCGTTGGGACCCGACAGCGGGCTCTTGCCGTAGCCGGCGTCCTGGTTGCCGAGCAGCTGGCCGTCGATGCCCGGGAGGAACTGGTTGGCCGCCAGCCGCCGCTCGACGACGAGCTTCTCCTTCTGCAGGCCGAGCCGCTGGAACTCGGGCCGCGACCGCAGGGCGCGGGCCACGGCCTGCTCGTAGACCGCCATCGTCGGCTGCACGGGCTGGGGCACCGGCTGCATGCGGGCCCGGCGGGCGAGCAGCGGCCGGCCGCCTGAATCGCGATGGTAGAGCGAGAGCTCGATCGCGGCCTGCTGCACGCCGCGATCGGCCTGCACGAGCATGCCGTTGCGCAGGGCGATGTTCTGCTGGTTGTCGACCCGCTCGATGTTGGCGACGGCGCCGGCGTTCACCTTGAGCTCGAGCTGCTCGTCGCGGTCGAGGGCGAACTGGAGCACGCGTTCGCTGGCGCCGAACCGCTCGCCCGAGCCCTGCCAGGCCCAGTAGGCCCGGGCGGCGGACCGCATGTAGTCGAGGCGGCTCCGCTCGATCGCCGGCTCCGCGAGGGCCATGTCGAGCTGGGCCTGGGCGTGCGTGGCCCGCGAGCGGTCGATGTCGCGGTTGCGGGCCAGCGGCACGTTGAGCCCGCCGCGAAACTCGCCCGCGTCGGCCGTCTTCTGGCCGAGGTTGTAGGTGGGAAAATCGCCGAAGCCGGTGCGGAAGCCGCCGAAGGCGCTGATGCCGCCGAACATGAACTGCTGGTTGAGCCCGAAGTCGGACCGGTAGTTCTCGTAGGTGCCGGGCGCGAGGGCGTTGCCGGCCATCGCCACGTTCGTGTCGAAGGCGCCCTGGGCGGAGGTGAACCGTCCGGCGGCGACGCCGCGCTCCCGTTCGACCGCCTGCAGCAGGGGATAGTGGACGAGGACGCTCTGCAGCACCTCGCCGAGGGTCAGCGGCTCCCGCCGCTCGTCGATCACGGCGCCGGGCACGGTCTGCACGTTGGCGACGACCGGCGGCTCGATGTCGGCGGTGAACGCCCGGGCCGCGTCGTGAGGTGGCGGAAGCTGCTCCGGGGCGGGTTGCCCTGCCGGAGGCAGCGGCACGAGGCCGCCCGCGGGCGGCTGCGGGATGAGCGGTCCGGCCTCCGGCTCCTGGCCGTGGGCCGCGGCCAGCGTCGCGGCGAGGAGGACCGCGGCGGCGACGAGGGCCCGTGCCCGGCGGCTCAGACCTTGACTTTGGGTGCCTTCGGCCCCTTGTCGTCGTCCTTCGACTTGCCCTTCGGGTCGGGGGCGAGCACGGGCGGGAAGCCGTTGAGCCGCCGCCAGATCTCGTAGCCCAGCGGCACGCGGTTGAGCATCACCCAGCCCACGACTTGGTTGCCCTGTCGGAGGAACTCGTCCGCGGGCCAGACGTCGCCGGTCAGCTGCTCTTCGGGCTCCACGAGCACGCGGAACTTGCCGTCCAGCATCGCCGCCGAGTCCACCTGGCGGATCCGACCGCCGAACGTGCCGATCGCGAGTTCCGGCCAGCCCGAGAACTGGATCGCGGGCCAGCCCTCGAACTGCAGCCGCACGTGGGGCTGCCGGCCGGCACGATCCGCGTACGCCAGCACCAGCGGCGCATCGACGCCGTCGAGGAACAGTTCGACGACGCGGTCGGCGGTGTCGGGCACGATCGTGCACAGTTCGTCGCCTTCCTTCACGTACTGCCCGCCCTGGCCCACGTTCGCCGCGACACGGTAGACCGTGCCGTCGCATGGAGCCAGGACGTTTCGTGCCTTGAACCGTTCGATGCGGTTGTCGATATCCTGGATCTCGCGCTCGATCGAGAACAGGTTTTGCTCGCCCTTGCGCAGGTTGCTGCGGGCCACGGAGATGGCCGACAGGCCGGCGGCCTCGGCCTGCAGCAGGAGGGCCTCCTGCGTGAGCAGGGACGCCTGCGACCGCTGGACGTCGGCCTCGGCCTTGTCGATGTCGGTCTGGGCCCGATCCGCCCGCATCCGCGCCTCGTCCCGCGAGAGGCGGCTCTCCAGGCCGCCGAACTTCGGATTCGCGAACAGGTCATCGAAGATCTCGAAGCGGTCGCGCTCGAACGCCTGGGCGAACTCGGCGTTCGCCTTGGTCTGGCGGGACACGTCGATCGCCTTGCGGGCCGCCTCACGATTCGCCTCCGCCGCCTTGACCGCCGCGTCCCGGGCCCCTTCCTGGGCCTTGGCCGCCGCGGTCAGTTCCGCGACCTCCTCCCGCGCGGCCTCCAGTCGGCCCATGAGGAACGTCCTCTGGGCGTCGAGCCGCGCGGCGAGTTCAGGGTCGTTGTCTTCGATATCGACTACGGGATCGTTCATCTTCACGCGGCTTCCCTCGACCACGTGCCACGTCCGAACCTGGCCCGCGACGCGGGCGGTGATCACCTGGATGCGGTCGGTTGGGGAGAATGCGGTGACCATGCCCCGGCACATCACGGTCTGTTGCCAGGGCACGAAGGCGAGGGCGAAGGGCGTGGCGAGGAAAGCCAGGAGAAGCAGGCGGGCGGCGAACCTCACGCTGCGGGGCGTGGCGGCGCCGTCCAGCGCCGACTTGGCGGACCGCGTCACGGGGTGTCGCGGATCGTGCGGGGTCATGTCCACTCCACCGTGCGATCGCAGCGATTCTTGATGTCGTCCCGCGCCGTGACGATCACGAGCGTCCAGGACGCCGACCGGTCGAAGAGCGAGTCGAGCAGCTCGGGGCAGTTGCGGAGGTCGAGACGGTCGAGCATGCCGTTGATGAGCAGGAGCCGGGGCCGGCCGGCGAGCGCCCGGGCGATCGACAGCCGCGAGATGTCGTTGGCCGAGAGCGGCAGGCCGTCGGAGGCGAGGGTCGTGCCCACGCCGTCGGGCAGGCGGGCCACCGTGTCGGCGAGGCCGACCATTTCCAGTGCCCGGCGGACGTCGGACGCCGAGAGCTCCTCGCGGCCCACGCGGATGTTCTCGGCCACGGTGCCGGCGAAGGTCTCGGCCTGGCCGACGTAACCCAGCTGCAGCCGGGTGCGGGGTCGGTCGAGGGAGCGGGCGTCGAGGCCGTCGAACTCGAGCAGCCCCTCCGCCGGCACCCGCAGCAGGGCGAGCGTCTCGAGGAGCCAGGTCTTGCCGGTTCCCGACGGGCCGATGATCGCCAGCCGCTCGCCGGACTGGATGTCGAGGCGGCGCATCTCGGCCGTCTCCTGTCCGGGCCGGCGGGCCCGCACGTCGGCCGCGACCCGCATCGGCCGGTCGCCGACGGGCAGCACCTCGCCCCCTTCCCGCTCCAGCGGAAGCTGCTCGATCACCCCGAGCTTGTCGAGCGACGCCTGCAGGTCGTAGAAGGTCTCGATGTACTTGCCGCTCTTCGAGATGGCGGTGAGCACGAGGGCCACGATCAGCTCGCCCGCCACGAGCTGGCCGAGCGTCAGCTGCCGCTGGATCACGAGCCAGCCGCCGAGGCCGAGGAGCACGGTCATCGCCACGGCCTCGAGCAGGAGCGCGAACAGCGTCTGCCGCCAGATGACGCGGAAGTGCCGCCGGCGGGCCGTGACGTAGGCGGCGGCGAGGTCGTCGGCCCGGCGGTGGGCGAGTGCGCCGCCTTGGCCGAAGCGGAACGTGTGGGGGCACTTGGCCAGTTCCTCGAGCCAGGCCGCGACGTCGAACTTGGCGTAGCTCTCGTCGATGCTCGTCCGCACGCCGCCGATCCCGAACAGGAAGAACAACACGAGCACGAGCACCGCCATCACCGCCGCGAAGGTGAGCAGGTAGGGGTGGTAGAAGGAGAGCACGGCCAGGCCGACGACCGTGATCATGACCACGCCGATGCCATCCACCAGCAGCAAGGCGAGTGACTTCTGGACCGAGGCCACCTCGAAGAAGCGGTTGACGATGTCGGTGGGGTTGCGGCCGTCGAAGGCCCCGATGTCGGCCCGCGAGAAGTGGTCGGCGAAGGCGTCGGCGGTGCGCACGAAGAAGCGGCGCTGCAGGCATTCGACGACGTACAACTGCATGGCCCGCAGCGCGGCCGCAAGGACGAGGAACCCGAACATCACTCCGGCCAGCACGACAACCGGCCAGAGGAGGCCGCCGAAGGCGACGCTGTTGACCAGCGCCTCGATGGCCGCCGGGGTGACGATCGAGAGGATGCCCACGGCCGTGGCGAAGAGGACCACGATCCAGATGTCGGACCGCTCGAAACGCAGCGCCTCCGCCAGCCGCTGCATGGGCCGTTTGTGATGGTCGCCGTGCGCGTGGGAGGATGTGGGCATGGTGTCGGGGAGCGATGATAATGAAGGGATTCAGCCCGGGTCACAACGGCAAAATCCCCGGTTTTTCGCGGCCCGGTGTGGCCTTGCAGCCGCCTCCGGGTGCTTGCCTCGCGCCGGCTGGCCACGAGCCGGTTCCTTTCAGTCTTCGACCCAATGGGTGTCGAGTTCCCGTCGGCCGGCTGCCGTGGCCGCGATCCACGTGCCGGCAAGGTCCGGCGGCGCGGCAGACCGTGGCACGTACGACCCGGAAGTCGGGTCGTACGCGTAGAGCGCCACGAAGCCATCCCGTGCCAGGTCTATCAAGCAGGCGGCGACGTCTTGGTCGGACACGTTGCCGTGGCTGGACTTTCGCACGTCCGCTGCGATGTCGGGGAGTGTTTCGAAATCATCGCACACAGCGTTCAAGCAGTGGAGGTCGAGAATTGAGACCTTCATGTGAATCCTCCTGGGCGAAAGTGAGGCCCGTGGATGACACGCCCTCGAACATCATAAACCGTGTGTCGGGTCACGGCCCGCCCCAAATCGTCCACGTACGCCTCCTGGACGCTCCAGCCGCCCCGATTTCTCTTGCGCGTCGACTTGGTTCGTTTCGTCCCGCCCGTTGGTGTCAGGGATGACTCGGGGCATGGATGGCCGGCTCCGTCCACCGCGTCGGTAAGGCGAGGCAAGCCGGAGTCTTCAGCGTGGCCCATGACCAAGAGTGTACAGATATACACTTCAAAATCAAGCCGCAGTTCGCCGCTGCGGCCGCATCACAGGCAGCTGCCACCGCCCGGGAGGCGACGACGCAGAAAGTTCATCCGCTGCTCGAGCGGCATGGCGAGACGGCGGCGGATCAGCTCGTCGAGTTGCCGGTCGGACTCCCGGGCGAGTGCGTCGAGTCGCGCTTTGCGGGAGGCGGGCTTGCGGGGCGGCAGGGCAGGTTTTTTCAAAGGCATGGGCTCACCTCGCGGGCGGTCGCTTCGGCCCGCGGCCACGTCGGGCGGGACCACTGCCGAGTTGCCGTCGTGTTCGCTCGAGTACGGGGAGCACGGCTAGGTCCCGGTCGCGGCCCGCGGCTTTCTTGCTGGCGATGATGTCATCAAGGCACGCGACCAGCACGGGGATGCTAACCACCGCCTGCTCGATCGCCCGCGCCTTCAGGCCCTCGAAGGACCGAATGCCGTGGATGACCGGCATGAAGTCGGCCTGCAGGCTCGAGGCGTCGGCGGCGAGTCGGTAGAGCTTCGAAACCGGATAGAAGGGACGCAAAATCACCGCGTCAAGTCGCACGGCGACCCGCTTCAGCTTCTTCATGTTCGTCGGGGTGTCGCGAAACATAAAATCAAAATCAAGCGTCGTGACGGGCGCGCCGTGCATCGCGGCGGCGGCGTTGCCGATGAGAACGGCTTCCAGCCGCTCTTCCCGCATGGCCCCGAGGAGCGTCGCAAGCAGGGGGATGGCGTTCATGGGCGAAATGGATGACCACGGTCATTCGATGACAATCTCGCCATTCTAGCCTCCGCGGCGCGGCGGGTTCATCGGCTGCGGAGCCAGGCGAGCATCTCGGCCAAGCCGTCGCGGGTCGATTGCGGATGCGTGAAGCCGGCGGCGACGAGCTTGTCGCAGGGGAAGATGCTCGTCTCGCGGATCGCCCGCAGGCGGCTGGTCGTGAGCGGGAACTCGCGGTCCGTGAGC
>JBIIDT010000013.1:0-53636 GCA_044238145.1 Pirellulales bacterium
CTGGCGACGAAGGCCTACCTCGAGGGCTTCTACTTCAAGCCGCGGATCGACCGCGAACTGCTCGAGCAGTATGGTGAGGGGCTCGTCTGCCTTTCCGGCTGTCTGTCGGGCGAGTTCAGCCGGGCGCTCATCGGCTCCGCCCGCGAGCAGCGCGAGTCGCTGGCCCAGGCCCGGGAGATCGCCGGCTGGTTCCAGCGGACGTTCGGCGACCGCTACTTCATCGAGATCCAGGACAACGGCCTCGAGGTGCAGCGGCAGGTGACCGACGCGGCCCTGGAGATCTCCCGCGAGCTGGGGATCCCGCCGGTCGCCACCTGCGACTGCCACTACGTCAACCGCGAGGATGCCGAGGCCCAGGACATCCTCCTGTGCGTCAACACCGGCCGCTTCCGCAGCGACGCCTCGCGGATGCGGATGGACTCGACCGAGTTCTACCTCAAGAGCCCGGTCGAGATGCACGCGGCTTTCTCCGGCCACGACCGGGACCTCGTGGCGGCCGCCGTCGCCCGCAGCCAGGCGATCGCCGACTCGGTGAACATCGACCTCGACCTCGGCAAGCGGCACTTCCCCGGCTTCGACCTGCCCGCGGGCCGCACGGCCAGCGAGGAGTTGCGGCGGCTGTGCCTGGAGGGGCTCCGCGCGCGGTACGCCGCCGTGCCCGGCCGCTGGGCCGGCGGCGCGGCTCCCGCCGACCCGGCCACGGAGGCCCTGCATCCGCAGGTCATGGAGCGGCTCGACCGCGAACTGGCGGTCATCGACACGCTCGGCTTTGCCAGCTACTTCCTCATCGTCTGGGACTTCGTGCGCTACGCCCGCGAGCAGGACATCCCGGCGGCGGCCAGAGGCTCGGGCGTGGGCGCGCTGGTCGCCTACGCCCTCTACCTGTCGCACGTCTGCCCGCTGGAGTACGACCTGCTGTTCGAGCGGTTTCTCGACATCAACCGCCGCGAGGCGCCCGATATCGACATCGACTTCTGCAAGGAGCGTCGCGGCGAGGTGATCGACTACGTCAAGCGGAAGTACGGCGCGGCGAACGTCGCCCAGATCGGCACCTTCGGCACCCTGGCGGCCCGGGCGGCGATCCGCGACGTGGGCCGCGCCCTCGGCATGCCGCTGCCGAAGGTGGACCAGATCGTGGCCCTCGTGCCCGACCAGCTCGGCATCTCGCTGGAGGAGGCCGCCGCCCCGGGCTCCCAGCTGGAGACGGCCTGCACCGCCGACGCCGAGGTCCGCGAGCTCGTCGACCTCGCGGGGCGGATCGAGGGGCTGGCACGGAACGTGGGCACACACGCGGCCGCGGTGGTGATCGCCGACCGGCCACTGGTCGAGTACGTGCCGCTGCAGCGGGTGACGGGCAAGGAGGAAGTGATCACCCAGTGGGCGATGGGCGACGTCGAGCGGGCCGGCCTGATGAAGATGGACTTCCTCGGCCTCCGCTACCTGACGGTCGTCGCCAAGACGCTCGACATCGTCGCGGCCACGACGGGCCACCGGCCCGACCCCTTCGCCTTCCCGCTCGACGACGCGGCGACCTTCGCCACCCTGTGCCGCGGCGAGACGAAGGGCATCTTCCAGCTCGAGAGCGGCGGCATCCGCGACCTGCTCCAGCGGATGAAGCCCGACCACTTCCTCGACATCGTGGCCGTCAACGCCCTGTATCGCCCCGGCCCGCTCGAAGGCGGCATGGTCGACGAGTACGTGAACGTCAAGCACGGTCGCAAGCGGGCGGAGTTCCTCCATCCCGTGATGAAGGACGTGCTCGCCGAGACCCACGGCGTGATGGTCTATCAGGAACAGGTGATGCGGATCCTGGAGCGGCTCGGGGACATCGAGCTCTCCTCCGCTTACACCTGTATCAAGGCGATCAGCAAGAAGAAACTGGAGACGATCGCCGCCTTCCGCGAGCAGTTCGTGGCGGGGGCGCAGGCCAAGGGCCTCTCCCGGCAGCAGGCCGACGAGGTCTTCGCCCTGATCGAGAAGTTCGCCGGCTACGGCTTCAACAAGAGCCACTCCACGGCCTACGCCCTGCTCGCCTGGCAGACGGCCCACCTCAAGACCCACTTTCCCACCGAGTTCATGGCGGCCCTGCTGTCCGGCGACATCACCGGCCGCAACTTCAAGAAGAAGGACGCGCTGGTCGAGCACGTCGAGGACTGCCGCCGGATGGGGATCGAGGTCGCCCCTCCCGACGTCAACGCGTCGATGGCCGACTTCTCCGTGAGCGGCGGCCGGATCCTCTTCGGGCTCGCCGCCATCAAGGGCTGCGGCCTGCAGGCGGCCGAGGCGATCGTCGCCGAGCGGGTGAAGGCGGGCCCGTTCCGCGACCTGCACGACTTCTGCGGCCGGCTCGATCCCTCGCTGGTCAACAAGACCGCGATCGAGAACCTCGCGAAGGCCGGGGCCCTCGACGGGCTGGGGGGGCATCGCGGGGCGCTGCTGGCCGGCGTCGAGCGGGCCATGGCGGCCGGCGCGGCCCACCTCGCCGACCGCAAGAGCGGCCAGAAGAACCTGTTCGCGGCGTTTGACGAGCCGGCCGGCGGCGCGACGGAGCCGGTGGCGTCCGCGCTGCCCGACGTGCCGCCGCTCTCGGACCTGGAGATGCGGTCCGGCGAGAAGGAGGTGCTCGGCTACTACGTCCACAGCCACCCGCTCGCGGAGCACCAGGATCTGCTCGACACCCTGTGCACGCACGGCACCGCCGGCCTCGGCACCGTGAAGGCCAAGGGCGAGGTCGTGATCGGCGGCCTGGTGTCGGCCCTCAAACTCTCCAACACGAAGCAGGCGCGGCCCGGCTCCACGCACACCCGGTACGCGATGTTCGACCTCGAGGACATGGACGGCCTGGTCCGCACGATCTGCTGGCCGGAGGACTACGCCCGGCTCGGCGAGGCGATCCAGCCCGACGCGGTGATCCTCGTGGCGGGCTCCATCGACCGCCGTGCGGGCAGCGAGGAGACGAACCTCGTGGTCAACGAGATCGTGCCGATCGCCATGGCCCGCCGGCTGCCGACCAGGAGCGTGACGGTGAAACTGACCGAAGGCCCCCACGACACCGCCACGCTCGACCATCTCGCCGCGGTCGTCGGCCGGCATCCGGGCCAGGTCCCGTTGCGGCTCGTGATCGACCTGGCCGACGGCACGCGGGTGCTCCTCGAGGCGGACCGGCACCGCGTGGCCTGGTCGCCCGAACTGCACGCCGAGCTCGCCACGCTCCTCGGGCCGGGCCACGTGCGGGCCGCCGTCGCGATCGGCGGCCGGGGCCGTGGCGAGGCCGGTGGCCCGCGGGGCGACGCCGCCCGACGCGGTCAGGGCCGGGCGCCGGCCGGTGTGGGCTGACATCGCCGCCCGAGCCCGTTCAAGGACGGCTGTTTCGCCCGAAATCCGCATTGCCTCGGCCGTGCGACGGGACTACCCTCCAGCCCGGTCCCGGCCCTCCCGTTTCCCCAGCCTTCCCGGGTGCGCTCATGCCTGCATCGCTGCCTCGTCGCCTGCCGCGGCTCGTCCGTCCCCTCCTCTGCGCCGTCGCGGTGGCGATCATCGCATCGACCGCGGGCGATGTCTTCGCCCAGGGAGCAACCGCCGGCGTCCTCGTCGACGCCCAGGGCGTGCTGCGCACGAACGTGGTGCCCGACGCCGGCCTCTCGGCGGCCCGCCGGCAGGCCGCCGTCGCCGCCCTGCCGGGCGATCTGCAGAAGCCCGCGGCGCTTCGCAAGGTGGCCCTCTCCCGACTCGAGGCCGAGGTGGCGCAGGCCGCCGCCGCCGGCCGGGGCGTTCCCGCTGAGCTCACGCGGCTCGCCGGCCTGACAAGAGTCCAGTACGTGTTCGTCTACCCCGCGGAGGGCGACACGCCCGGTGAGGTGGTGCTCGCCGGCCCTGCCGAGCCCTGGATCGAGGACGCCACCGGCCGCGTCGTGGGCACCGTCACCGGCAGCCCCATCGTGCTCCTCGAGGACCTCGCCGCCGCCATCCGCTGCTTCGCGCCGGGCCAGCCGCAGGATCGCCTCATCGGATGCTCCATCGACCCGCGGCAGGAGGGTCTGGCCGCGATGCAGCAGTTCATTGCCCGGATCGGTCGCGTCAACCCACAGGCCGGCGTCGACGACATCGTCAAGGGGCTCAAGGAGTCGCTCGGCCCGCAGCAGGTGAGCGTGCAGGGCGTGTCACCCGCCACGCACTTCGCCCAGGTGCTCGTCGAGGCCGACTACCGCATGAAGCTCATCGGCATCGGCCTGGAGCGTCCCGCGGTGGCGATGAAGTCGTGGGTCGACATCGCCGGCGGCGGCGTCGCCGCCAACGCCCTGCAGCGTTGGTACTTCGTGCCGGAATACCAGTGCCTGCGGATTGCGGAGGACGATCTCGCGGTGGAACTCGTCGGCCGCGGCGTGAAGCTGTGCTGTGCCGACGAGGTCGTGATGCCCGACGGCCGCCGGCTCGATGCCGCGAAGGCGGCCGGGTCGGCCAAGCAGTTCGCCGACGCGTTCACGAAGAAGTATCCGGAACTGGCGGCCAAGAGCCCCGTCTACGGCCAACTCCGCAACCTCATCGACCTGGCCGTCGCCGCAGCCTACATGCAGGAACACGACGCCTTCGGAAAGGCCGGCTGGGCCGCCGCGAAGCTGCGGGACGAGGCCGCCTGCCCGATCGAGAAATACCACGTCCCGAAACAGGTCGAGCCCGCGGTACACGCCGTCTGGAAGGGAACCCGGCTGCTGACACCGATCGGCGGCGGGGTGTCGATGTACCCGCGGATGGCGCTCGACCCGCCGAACCTGCTCGTGGACGAGAAGGGCGCGGTGACCGCCGCCCGCACCGCCGCCAAGCAGTTGCCCGCCGGCCGCTGGTGGTGGGACTGAGCTCAGGCCTTCACCCGCTCCAGGTACTCGCCGGTGCGGGTGTCGATCTTGATCGTGTCGCCCTGCTCGATGAAGGCCGGCACGATCACCTCGGCGCCCGTCTCCAGCTTCACGGGCTTCGTCAGGTTCGTCGCCGTGTTGCCCCGGATGGCCGGCTCGGCGTACTCGACCTTGAGCACCATGTGGTTCGGCGGCTCCATCGAGATCGGGTTGCCGTTGTAGAGCAGCATCGAGCACACGGTGCCCTCCTTGATCCACTTCCAGGAGTCGTCGACCTGCTCCTTGGAGAGCTCGTACTGCTCGAAGTTCGCGTTGTCCATGAACACGAACGCCTCACCCTGCTTGTACAGATACTGGGCCTCGATCGTGCTGATGTCGGCGGCATCGAGCGAATCGCCGCTCTTGTAGGTCCGATCCAGCACGGTGTTCCGCAACAGGTTCCGCAGCTTGCACTTGTAGAGCGCCTGCCCCTTGCCCGGCTTCACGAAGTTGCACTCGATCATGATGTACGGATCGCCGTCGATCTGGACCTTGAGTCCCTTCTTGAACTCGCTGGTGTTGTAGGCCGGCATGGAGGGCTCCTGGGGTCGTCCGGGCGGGGGCAGGGTGCGGGGCGCGTTTCCTTCCGGCCGCGGCGGCCGTATCCTTGACGCCGCCGTGGTTGGTGGAAGGGCCTTCAAGAGTGGCCGCGCCCCCGCGGCCTGTCAACGTCCGCACCGTTTTGAGGACCGGGCCGGGATCCCGGCACGCGTGGCCATGCAGTCGTTCCCGGTCGCCCCGTCCGCAGCCAGCCCGGGTCCCGGTGCGGCCGCACGCCCCGCGCGGCGGCCGGCGGCGGCCTGGCAACGCGAACTGGCCGAGGCGATCCGCGAGCCCGAAGAGCTCTGCCGGCTGCTCGGCCTCGATCCCGCCGTCGCCCGCGCCGCCCGGGCTGCGGCCGGCGGGTTTCCGCTGCTCGTGCCGCGGGCGTTCGCCGCGCGGATGCGACCCGGCGACCCGCACGACCCGCTGCTCGCCCAGGTTCTGCCCGTGACCGCGGAGTCGGTTCCGGCCCCGGGCTTCACCGCCGACCCGCTCGACGAAGCGGCCACGCTGGCAGCCCCGGGCCTGCTGCACAAGTACCCGGGCCGCGGGCTCGTGCTCGCCACGGGAGGCTGTGCCGTCAACTGCCGCTACTGCTTCCGCCGCGAGTTCCCCTACGCCGAGAGCGGGGCCTCGCAGGCCGGCGTCGCCGCGGCGCTCGAGGCCGTCGCCGGCGACGCGTCGCTCGTGGAGGTGATCCTCTCCGGCGGCGATCCGCTGCTCCTCGACGACGATCGGATCGCCGACATCGTCCGTCGCCTCGACGCCGTGCCCCACGTCCGCCGGCTGCGGATCCACTCGCGACTGCCGGTCGTGCTGCCCGCGCGGGTCACCGACGGCCTCGTCGCCATCCTGGCCGAAACCCGGCTCGCCGTGATGGTCGTGATCCACGCCAACCACCCGCGGGAGATCGACGCGGCGGTGGAGCGGGCCGTGCGGCGGCTGGCGGCGGCCCCGGCGGTGATCCTCAACCAGGCGGTGCTGCTCGCCGGCGTCAACGACTCGCTCGCGGTGCAACGGGCCCTCGCCGAGCGGCTCGTGGAGGCCGGCGTCATGCCGTACTACCTCCACCTTCTCGATCGCGTGGCCGGCGCGGCCCACTTCGCGGTCCCCGACGAGCGGGCCGTGGCCCTGCACCGCGGGCTGCGGGAGTCGCTGCCGGGCTACGCGGTGCCGCGGCTCGTGCGAGCGGCCCCCGGGGCGCGGTCGAAGGAGTGGCTCGCGTGATCGCTCAATCCGTCGCGAACTGCTAACCTGACCATCGGAGGCGACCCATGAAAATCCTGATCGGCGTGGACGGTTCGGCGGCATCCCTGGACGCGGTCCGCCTCGCGGCGGCCCTCGTTTCCCCGGCGACCGACGCGGTCGCGATCTACTTCTCGCCGCTCGAGCTCGAGAAGCGGCTACCGGGACGGCCGCGAAAGATCGTCGACGGGGCGGCGGCGGCCCTCTTCGAGGAGATCCGCGGCCTTTTGCCCGCGGGGTTCGCCCGCGAGCCGGAGATGATCTGCAGTTCGAAGACGGCGGCCATGGGCATCCTCGAGGCGGCCGACGGCTGGCAGGCCGACCTCATCGTGGTCGGCGCCCGCGGCCACGGGTCGATCGAGCGGCTGTTCCTCGGCAGCGTGTCGCGGGCCGTTGTGCACGGCTCCACGCTGCCCGTCCTCGTGGCCCGGGCGGCGGCGCCCGCGGACCGCGGCCTGCGGGTTCTCGCCTGCCATCACCCGGCCAGCGCCAAGGCGCTCGCCCGGGTGGCCGGGGGCCTGGCCTGGCCGCGATCGGCCGAGGGCCGCGTGATCGCCGTCGCCGAGTCGCTCCTCGCCGGCCCGCTGCCTGCCTGGGTGGAGCAGCGGGTTCGCGATCCCGACGTGGCGGCGATGGCCCAGGCATGGAAGCAGGAGCACGAGGCGGAGGTCGCGGCCATCGGTGGCCGGCTCGCCGCGTTCCAGCAGTCGCTGCCGGCCGCCTTCCATGGCCGCGAGCCGATCATCGCCGAAGGCAATCCAGGCGAGCGGATCCTGGAGCGGGTGCAGGCCGACGGCACCGATCTCGTGCTGCTCGGCCGCACGCCGACCGACGCCTTCTCCCGCTGGCTCCTCGGCAGCACGTCCGAGGCCGTGCTCACGCACGCCCCGTGCAGCGTGTTGATCGTGCCGGTGGAAAAACCGGCCGCCTGACTCACCGCCCGCGCCAGCGGTCCACGAAGGCGGCGTAATCCTTCGGCGTGTCGATGCCGCGGGCGGCATGGTGAATGACGCCGGCGACGATCGGGATCCCGGCCTCGACGACCCGCAACTGCTCGAGACTCTCGACCGCCGCCAGTCGCGACTCGGGCAGGGCGTCCCAGCCCTCGAGCAGGCTGCGGCGGTAGGCGTACAGGCCCACGTGCTGCCAGTAGAGCGGCGGCGTCGCGGTGAGGAGGGCCGACGACCAGTCGCGTGCCGCCGGGACGACGGACCGGCTGAAGTAGATCGCCCGCCAGGCGTCGGCGACCGGGCCGCCGCGCCCGTGCCAGGGCGTGAGCACGGCCTTCACGGCGGCCGGGTCGCGTAGGTCCTCCTCCCGCACGATGGGCGTCACGAGCGTGGCGACGCCCGCCTCCGGGCAGCGGTCGAGCAGGTCGACCGCCGCGTCGATGGCCGTGGCAGCCAGTTCGGGCTCGTCTCCCTGCACGTTCACGACCACGTCGGCCGCGGGCAGGCCGGCCAGCGCCGCCACGATCCGCGCGGTGCCGCTGGGGCAGTCCGGCGACGTCATCACCGCCTCGCCGCCGAAGCCGCGGACGGCTGCCGCGATCTCGTCGCTGTCGGTCACCACGACGACGTGTCGTGCCCGAGTCGCCCCGCGGGCGGCCCGCCAGGTGTGCTCGACGAGCGGATGGCCGGTGTCCGCGAGCAGCATCTTGCGTGGCAGCCGCTGGCTGGAGAGCCGGGCGGGGATCGCGATCAGGGCCGTGGCTGCCATGGGTTTTTCTTCAGTGACGCGGAGGCGGTCGACCGGTACGATGAACGTGTCGGCTGTCTCGTTGCAAGGGATTCTGCACATGTGCGGCATCGTGGGCTACGTCGGTTTCAGGGAGGCGACCGGGCTCATCCTCGAGGGCCTGCGGCGGCTGGAGTACCGCGGCTACGACTCGGCCGGGATCGCGACCCTCGACGACGCGGGCGGCCTCCACGTCCGCAAGGCGGCCGGACGGCTGGCCCGGCTCGAGGCGCTGGTGCGGGAGGAGGCCTCCGACGCCTCGATCGGCATCGGCCACACCCGCTGGGCCACGCACGGCGCCCCCACCGACGGCAACGCCCACCCGCACCTCGGCTGCCCGGCCACGGCCGCCACGCCCACCGTGGCCGTGGTTCACAACGGCGTGATCGAAAACTTCCGCGGCCTCAAGGCCCGGCTCGAGGCCGAGGGCTACGCCTTCCGCTCCGAGACCGACACCGAGGTCATCGCCCACCTCGTCGACGCGGCCCTCCGCCGCCGACTCGCCGCGGGCGCCCCGCGGATCAGCGATGAGCCGGCCGACACGCCGTGGGTGGCGGCCGTCCGCGAGGCGGTCGACCAGATCCGCGGCACCTACGGCCTGCTCGTGCTCTTCGCCGGCCAGCCGGGCCTGCTCGTCGCGGCCCGTTGCGGCAGCCCGCTGGTGGTGGGCGTGGGCGACGGCGAGCACTTCGTCGCCAGCGACGCCAGCCCGCTGGCCGGCCACGCCGAACGGATCGTGTACCTGGCCGATCACGAGATCGCCGTGATCACGCCCGACACGCTGCGGGTCGTGCACCGCGACTCCGGCCGCGTGGAGCCGGCCGTGCACCCGCTCGAACTGACCGCCGACGACGTGGGCCTCGGGGGCTACGCCCACTACATGCTCAAGGAGATCCACGAGCAGCCCGAGACGATCCGCGCCGCGATGCGCGGCCGCCTCTCGCGGGACGACGCCACGGCCGTGTTCGGCGGCCTGAACCTCGCGCCGCGGCAGCTGCAGCGGGTGAACCGCATCGTGCTCACCGGCTGCGGCACGAGCTGGCACGCCGCCCTCGTGGGCGAATACCTGATCGAGGAGTTCGCCCGCCTGCCGGTCGAGGTGGAATATGCCAGCGAGCTCCGCTACCGCAACCCGCCGATCGACGAAGGCACGCTGCTGTTCGCGATCACCCAGTCGGGCGAGACGGCCGACACGCTGGCGGCCCTGCGGGAGATGAAGCGGAAGGGGCATCCGACGCTCGCGATCTGTAACGTCGTGGGCAGCACGATCGCCACCGAGGCCGACGGCGGCGTCTACCTGCACGCCGGCCCCGAGATCGGCGTGGCGAGCACGAAGGCCTTCACGAGCCAGTGCGTGGTGCTGGCCCTCCTCGCCCTGTACTTCGGCCGGCTGCGGCACATGGGGCACGAGCAGGGGCAGCGGTACATCGCCGACCTCGAGCGGCTGCCGGATCTCGTGGCCCGGGCGCTCGAGACCGACGGTGCGATCCGGCGGATCGCGGCCCGCTACCAGGACGCCACGACCTTCCTGTACCTCGGCCGGCAGTACAACTTTCCGGTCGCCCTGGAGGGCGCGCTGAAGCTCAAGGAGATCAGTTACATCCACGCCGAGGGCTATCCGGCGGCCGAGATGAAGCACGGCCCGATCGCCCTGGTCGATCCGCAGACGCCGAGCGTGTTCATCTGCCCGCAGGGGGCCGTGTACGACAAGGTTTTGCTCAACGTCGAGGAGATCAAGGCGCGACGGGGCCCGGTGATCGCCGTCGCGAGCCCGGGCGACGAGCGGCTGCGGGAACTGGCCGACGAGGTGATCGAGGTGCCCGAGGCCCCCGACTTCCTCCAGCCGATCGTGGCGGCGATCCCGCTGCAGCTCCTGGCCTACCACATCGCCGTGCTGCGGGGCTGCGACGTCGACAAGCCGCGGAACCTCGCCAAGAGCGTGACGGTCGAGTAGCGGCCCCGCGCCGTGGCCGATCCCCACGGGCCCGGCGACGGGGCGGGGCGTTCCTTGCGTGGCCGAGAGGGGCTGCTAGGATCAATGGTCCACTCGCCCGAGTGGCGGAATTGGCAGACGCGCAAGATTCAGGTTCTTGTCCAGGTAACTGGGTGGAGGTTCAAGTCCTCTCTCGGGCATTTTCCCGCGGGCCCGCGTGGCCCGCGCTCCGCCGGCGGTTGCTCGCCCGCGAGGCTCCGGTACGATTGTCGCGGGGCCGTAGCTCAGTTGGTTAGAGCATCGGACTTTTAATCCGTTGGTCCTGGGTTCGAGTCCCAGCGGCCCCATTTGGCGGAAGTTCCTGCGGCGATGGTGGCTTCCGCACTGCGGGTCCTGGGATCGCGGCCTAGCGGTAGACGGTGCGCTCGAGGTGGATCGGCCTCGCGTTCCAGCCGGCATCCCAGGCGAGGCCGTTGAGCTTGTACTCAAAGGCGGTCCGCCCCCGCTGGTCGAGGCCGACGAACCGGAGGTTCTGACCCCAGTTCTCGCTCGCGTAGTTGACGAGATAGCTTCTGCCATCCTCGTAGATGCTCGAGCAGATCGGGCTGTAGACGGCCGGCGAATGCTCGAACCGCCAGGTCTCAGTGGCCGTCATGCGCACCGGATCGATCTTGTAGCGTCGGGGAATCGCCGCATCGCGGTGGCCGCCGGCAGGCGTTTGGTTGAAGCTCGGCAAACCGTTGTCAAAGAGCAACAACTGGTTGTTCCGCGTGATCGAGACCGCATGCTGGCCGATCGGGGCCACCGAGGCTCCCTTGAGCTGAAGCGCATACCGCCGGAGCGAGGGGTACGTGTACCACGCCTTGCTCGTGTCACCGAGGATCCACTTGATCCGCTTGTCGTCATAGCCCACCGCGATGACGAAGTTCTCGCGGCTCGACGCGACGATCACGTTCTGCGAGGGCCAGTAGGCGGCCGCATTGTTGTGGAACCAATCGTCGCCGGACCGCACGAAATTCGACGGGTCGTCGCCGCCGGCCCGCATCGCGGACGAGATGATGGCCGCGAAGTCCCAGGACTTTACGATCCGCCCCGCGGCGTCAACCTCGACGATGTCCGATTCCACGCTCGGCGGCCGGTCGAACTCGATCAGCATCCCTTTCTTGCCGGGATCGATGTTGTGGTGGAACCTCGAGTAGCCCTGCTGTCCGTAGTCGGCGACGGTCGTGAACGTGCCGTCGAGCTCGATGCGACGGAGGGTGCTGCCCTCGCCGACGTAGAAGCCGTTCTTGTAAAACATCGAACCCTGCTCGCCGCCGCCGGCGGTTCCCGCCCACCGCACCTCGCCGTCGGTGTCCATCACGACCGGGTGTGTTCCGCCGCCCCACGCCTTGAGCATGAAGTAGCTGTAGTCCAGCGGAATCGAAGGATCGCGGGCCACGACGGTCTCCTTCGACTGGTAAGCGGCAGCGGAGGGATTGTCCCAGGCGGCTGTCGTGATCGTCGTGGTGAGGGATCCCTTCCGCTGGCCCGCCCACGAGATCGAGACGCTGTTCGTGCGGTCGGCGTACAGGCCGTACACGGGCACCGTGATGGTGCCCGCGGCAGAGTCGACGTACGAGTGGCTCTTGAGGTAGGCCCGTGAATACGTCGCCGCGATCGGCGCGGTGGTCGAACCCGCCTTCGGCGCCACCTCGAAGCGGACCGACGAGACCTTCGGGATCGCGCTGCCCGTGAGCGTGACGAAGCTGATGAAGGCGTTCTCGCCCGGCGTGGTCGAGGCCACCGTCACTCCCGCGAGTCCACGTCCCTCGCGATGCGCGGCAGGCGCGAAGGTGCGATCGACGAGTGGCGACGCGGTCGACGCGAAGACCACTCGGGCCTCCAGCGACTCGACGCCTCGCAGCCCGCCGCCGTCTCTCCCGGAAATGGCCTCTCGCCTCTTGCCGGTTCGCGTGCGGGCCCATCGAAAAAGACTCGCGACACGCGTGGGAGCGAATGCGGACGATCGTGACATGGTGGTCTCCATCGAGGCTCAGCGATCAAGGGTAGGACGTCAACGCCACTGCCGCAAGTAATTTCCGGTCGGTGAGGAGCGAAAGAGGGGGTTGGGAAGGGTCGCTTCGTCATCAGACTTCACAATCGAATGCGTGAGCAACAGGCTGCCTGACGCGTTCGGGAGCCAACCAGACGACTGTGCGGTGAACTGTCAGGTAGATCGCGTCCGGCGGCCTTATGTGCCGCAGAAGGTGCGGTAGGGGCCGCAGCCCGGCGGCGGGCCATCGCCATACGGCGCGTTGTCGGCGGTCTCGGCGAAGGGGTCGCGGATCATGGCGACGAGCCGCCTGACGGGCGTGAGGTCGCCCGCCTCGGCCGCGGCGAGCGACTCCTCCACACGGTGGTTCCGCGGGATCACAACCGGGTTCGCCCGCCGCATCCGCGCCGCGGCGTCCGCGGGCGATCCCGGCTCACGGGAGAGCCGCGCCCGCCAGGCCGCGAGCCATTCGCCGTCGATCGGCCCGCCCGCCGACGGCGGTGCTGCCGGCATCTCCGCGAGCCGGGCGAGGCCCGCGAACGTGCCCGTGAAGTCGGCTCGCGCCGCGTGCATCCGCTGCAGGAGCCCCGCGAGCAAGGCGTCGTCGCCCGGCTCCTCCGTGGCCAGGCCGAGCTTTGCCCGGCCGCCCGCGAGGTGGTGACGCTCGTACCGCGTGGGAAACGTCGCCAGCACCTCCCGCAGCCGTTCCACCGCCGCCGCCTCGGTGCCGGGCACGAGGGTCACGAGGCTCTCCGCGAGGCGGGCGAGGTTCCAGTGGGCGATCGCCGGCTGGTTGGCGTAGGCGTAGCGTCCGTCGCGGTCGATCGAGCTGAAGACGGTGGCCGGGTCGTAGGCGTCGAGGAAGGCGCAGGGGCCGTAGTCGATCGTCTCGCCCGACACGGCCATGTTGTCGGTGTTCATCACGCCGTGCACGAACCCGACGAGCATCCACCGGGCCACGAGCGCGGCCTGCCGTTCGACCACCGCGTCGAGGAAGGCGACCGCCCGATCGTCGCCGCCGACATCCGGGGCGTGCCGCGAGATCGCGTGGTCGAGCAGGGCCGCGAGGGTGGCCGGGTCGTCGATCGCCGCCGCGAACTGAAACGTGCCGACGCGGATGTGGCTGGTGGCGACGCGGGTGAGCACCGCCCCGGGCAGCGGCGCGTTCCGCAGCACGGCCTCGCCCGAGGCGGCGACCGCGAGGCTGCGGGTCGTCGGGATGCCGAGGGCGTGCATGCCTTCGCTGATCACGTACTCGCGGAGCATCGGCCCGAGCGCCGCCCGGCCGTCGCCGCCGCGGGAGTAGCGGGTGCGGCCCGCGCCCTTGAGCTGGATGTCGTGGCGGCCACCGCCGGGCCCGAGCTGCTCGCCGAGGAGGATCGCCCGGCCGTCGCCGAGGTTCGTGAAGTGGCCGAACTGGTGGCCGGCGTAAGCCTGTGCGATCGGATCGGCGCCGGGCGGGACGGCATTGCCCGCGAACACGGCGGCCGAGTCCCGGAGCACGTCGGCGTCGAGGCCGAGTTCGGCCGCTAGCGGCTCGTTGAGGATCGAGAGGGACGGTGCCCGCACCGGCACCGGCACCGTCCGCTCGAAGAGCGGCGCCGGCAGCCGGGCGTACGAGTTGTCGAATCGCCAGCCCGCGTCGGTGCTCGGCATGGGTCGCTCTCGGATGGCAGGTTCGCGGACGGCGCAGAATCGCAACTCACTGTAGACGCAGCCCGCCGGCGTGTCAGCCGAATCGCAGGCAGTGCCAATCGCCGCGGGCCGTGACGGCGGCGGGTGTGCCCAGGAGCGGGCCGTAGCGGGCGACCACGGCCTCGACCTCCGCCGCCCGCAGGCCGCTGAGAACGAGCATTCCTGTCGGCCTGCCCGCGGCGTCGCGGCGGACGACCCGGCCCAGGGCGGCAGCGTGTTCGGTCAACACGGGGGCCACGATGTTGGCGACTACCACGTCGTACTCCGCAGCGTCCGCGGCTTGGGCGGCGGCGACGTGGATCCGATCCGCGACGCCGTTGCGGGTCGCGTTGGCCCGGATCGCGGCGTGGCAGGCGGTGTCGATTTCGACGGCGTCCACGCGGGTCGCGCCGAGCACGGCCGCCGCGATGCCGAGAATCCCGGAGCCGCTTCCGAAGTCGAGCACTCGGTCCATCCGGCCGCCGGCCCCTCGCCAGGCGGCGAGGGCGGCCAGGCAGAGCTGCGTCGTCTCGTGCAGGCCCGTGCCGAATCCGACGCCGGGCTCGATGAAGATCGTCGCATCACCGGCGGCGCCGCCGGCCGTGCCCGGCTCCCAGGCGGGAAGCACCCGGCCGAATCCCGGCACGGCGACCGGCCCGAACGCCGCCCGCCAATCCACCGCGCCGGATTCCGTCTCGGCCCGCTCCGCCACCGGGCGGCAGCCGCGGACCGCCGCGAGCCGGGCTACGAAGGCCCGCATCCCCGCCTCCGTGGCGAAGGCGCAGGTGGCGCGGGTCCGTGGGATCCGTCCGACCCAGTCGCGGCCGGCCGGCGCCGCGGCCACGTCGAGCACGAGTGGCGACGCGACGAGCCCGAGCGCCGCCGCCTCCGCCGCATCGACGCTCCCTTCGGAGACACCGAGGAGCCCGTCGTCACTCGCGATCTCCCACAGCCAGCCCAGGAACGTGTCACGGTCGACGCTCTCGCCGCCGGGCAATACGAGTTCCGCCTCGATTTCGAGGTCGACGAGCCACGTGACGGCGGACGGCGGACCCTCGAGCGACTCATGCATGGCGCGGTCGCAAGAGCGTGTCGACGGACTCGTGGAGCACTGCGGCGGGCGTCCAGCCGGCCGCCCGCAGATCGCGGATCGCGAGGCCCCCGGTCCGCTTCGCCAGCCGCACGCCGGCGGCGTCGTGGACCAACGGAGCGTGGCAGAACGCCGGGGTCCGCCACCCGAGAGCCTCGTAGAGGAGCAGCTGACGGGCCGTGCTCGTGAGCAGGTCCGCGCCGCGGACCACCTCGGCGATCTCCATCGCGTGGTCGTCGGCCACGACCGCCAGTTCATACGCGGCCAGGTCGTCCCGCCGCCAGACGACGAAGTCGCCGAAGTCGACGCCCGCCGTTCGCCGGACCGGGCCGTGGAGGGCGTCGTGAAACTCGAGCGTACGGCCGTCGGGCACGCGGAACCGCCATGGCGTGCCCCCCGGCGCGGCGGCCCGCTCCCGCCGAGCCGGCCGCAGGGCGGGCGGAAACACCGGCTCCGTCTCGGGCCCCTGAGGAGCGACCGCCGCCGCCTCCACGTCGCGCCGCGAGTGCGGGCTCGGATAGATTGCCCCCGTCGCTTCGAGCCGGCGCCAGATCTCGAGGTGCCAGGCAGCCCGGCCGCTCTGCTCGTAGGGAGCGTGCGGACCGCCGACGTCCGGCCCCTCGGTCCAGTCGAGCCCCAGCCAGCGAAGGTCCTCGAGCGCCGCCGCCGTGAACTCCGGCCGGCACCGCGGCCCATCCAGATCCTCAATCCGCAGTACGAGCCCCGCCCCCGCGGCCCGCTCCGCCGCCAGCGCGAACGTCCGCGCGTGCCCCACGTGGAGCAGACCTGTCGGCGTCGGTGCGAGTCGGCCACGCAGGGGCATGATCCTCAACGAGCCTTGCCTGGGCCTGCCGGGCGAAAAGCTTGGAACGGATACCTTCGGAAGGGGTGCTCATGCCTTGCCTCCGGGCTATGGAAGCAAGCGAAGCCATGGATGGCGGAGCGCCGCGGACATGCAGTGAACGCAGGCCCGGAGGGCCGGAGTGAACGTCCGGAGGCGGGGCATGGGCACCCCGACCCACGCCAACGGGTGACGATCTTCTGCCTGAGCATCACACCAGCCACCAGGCCCCCGTGGCCAGCACCCACGCCCCGAGCGCGAGGTTCGTGGCGGCGTGGGCGAGCACGCAGTCGATCGGCTGGCGGGTCGCCGCGGCGATGCCGCTGACGACGGCGAACCAGCCGACCGCGGCGACGGCCTCACCGGGATGGGTGGCTGCGGCGTAGGCGGCGCAGGTCCCGGCCACGGCCGGCGTGAGCAGCCCGAAGGGCACCTCCCAGAACCTCTCCTTGACGATGAACCTGAGGAAGAAGCCGCGCAGGAACAACTCCTCGACGAGCGGCGTGACGACAACGAGACCGAGGCCGCGGACGGCCAGGTAGGCCCAGGCGGCCGGAGCGTCGGGACCGAACGCGGACCACGGGTCGAAGCCGCTTCGCTCGTGCAGCCCGGCCCACCCGGCGTCCCGCTGCAGGGCGGCGAGCACCAGCCACGGCACGACGAGCGCCAGGCCGAGGAGCGGCGGCCACCATGATGGCCGCCCCAGCCAGGCGGCGAGCGCGGGCCACACCGCGGCCACCAGGCAGGCCGTGAGCACGACCCGGGCGGCGTAGATCCACGGGTAGGCGGCGTACGGGACACCCAGGCGACCGGCGATGCCGCCACCGGACGGGGTTGGCTCGACGAGTCCCAGCAGGAGGAAGCCGACCATCGGCACGAGGCAGGTCCGCCACGGCTGCGCCGGCCCGTGGTCGGTGGCGGGCGGCGGCGACGCTGACGCTGATTCCATGGGCGTTTTCCGCGTTTCGAGGCCCGCGGAGCCTCGCCTGTCCTGATTTTCCCGCCGCGAGTATATTCCAGGGTCTCGTCGCCGGAGCGGCCCCGTTCCCGCCCGCCCTCCGCGATTTTCCCCTCCCGTTTGCAGAAGGTGCTTCGTTTCCATGGACCTGACCAAGCTTCGCAACATGGGCATCTCCGCCCACATCGACTCCGGCAAGACCACGCTCTCCGAGCGGATCCTCTACTACGCCGGCCGCATCCACCGCATCCAGGAAGTGAAGGGTGGTGGCGACGGGGCGACCATGGACTACATGGACCTCGAGCGGGAGCGGGGGATCACGATCACCTCCGCCGCCACGAGCGTGAAGTGGGGCGACTGCGGCATCAACCTCATCGACACGCCGGGCCACGTCGATTTCACCGTCGAGGTGGAACGCAGTCTCCGCGTGCTCGACGGCGCGATCCTCGTGCTCTGCTCCGTGGGCGGCGTGCAGAGCCAGTCGATGACAGTCGATCGGCAGATGAAGCGGTACAAGGTGCCGCGACTGGCGTTCGTCAACAAGATGGACCGCACCGGGGCCAACTTCGAGCGGGTGGTGGGCCAGCTCAAGGACAAGCTCGGCTGCCATGCCATCCCCTACCAGATCCCGATCGGCAAGGAGGACAAACTCCAGGGCGTGATCGATCTCGTGCGGATGAAGGCCGTCTACTTCGACGGCGACAACGGCGAAAACGTCCGCGAGGAGGCGATTCCCGCCGACTACAAGGACAAGGCGGCCGAGGCCCGGCACAAGATGCTGGAGGACCTGGCGATGTACTCCGACTCGCTGATGGAGAAACTCCTTTCGGAGGAGGAGCCGACGGAGGACGAGATCCACGCCGTCACCAAGGCGGCCGTCCACTCGCAGAGCATCACGCCGGTGTTCTGCGGCAGCGCCTACAAGAACAAGGGCGTGCAGCCGCTGCTCGACGCGGTCGTCCGCTACCTGCCCAACCCCCTCGAGCGGAAGGTGATCGCCAAGAACTGGTCGAATCCCGACGAGAAGTTCGATCTCGACGCCGACCCGAAAAAGCCGCTGGTGGCGATGGCCTTCAAGATCGTCGACGACCCCTTCGGCCAGCTGACCTTCATGCGGCTCTACCAGGGCACGCTGAAGAAGGGCGAGACCTACGTCAATCAGCGCACGAGCCAGAAGCAGCGGTTCAGCCGCATCGTGCGGATGCACGCCGACAAGCGGGAGGAGATCGATTCCGCGGAGGCGGGCGACATCGTGGCCGTGATGGGCGTGGATGCGGCCTCCGGCGACACCTACGCCGCCGACGCGAAATACTGCACGCTCGAGAACATGTTCGTGCCCGAGCCGGTGATCAAGATGTCGATCACGCCCACCAACCGTGACGGCCTCGATAAGCTCAGCAAGGGTCTGCAGCGGTTCACCCGCGAGGATCCCACGTTCCGCGTGTTCACCGACGAGGAGACGGGCGAGACGCTGATCGCCGGGATGGGCGAACTGCACCTCGACATCTACGTCGAGCGGATCAGGCGCGAGTACAAGGTCGACGTGACTGTCGGCGCCCCGAAGGTCAGCTACCGCGAGGCGCCCACGAAGAGCACGGCCTACGACTACAAGCACAAGAAGCAGACGGGTGGCTCCGGCCAGTACGCCCACATCATCGGGCACCTCGAGCCGCTACCGGAGGACGCCACCGAGAACTTCGTCTTCGAGGACGCCGTCGTCGGCGGCCGCGTGCCCCGGGAGTACATCCCGTCGGTGGAGAAGGGCTTTCTCGCGGTCCTGGGCAAGGGCCCGATCGCCGGCTTCCCGATCGTGGGCGTGAAGGCCACGCTCGAGGACGGCTCCTACCACGACGTCGACTCCAGCGACATGGCCTTCCAGGTCTGCGCCCGGGCCGGCTTCCGCGAGGCGTTCCTCAACACCAAGCCCGTGCTCCTCGAGCCGATCATGAAGATGGAGGTGGAGGTGCCGGCCGACTTCCAGGGCTCCGTGACGGGCGAGCTCAACAAGCGCCGCGGCCTGATCATCTCGACCGAGACCGTGGGCAACACCTCCACGATCATCGCCGAGGTGCCGCTCGCCGAGACCTTCGGCTACTCGACCGACCTGCGGAGCATGACGCAGGGCCAGGGCGTGTTCACGATGGAGTTCGCCAAGTACAAGCCCACTCCCGGCAACATCCAGAAGGAAATCGTCGAGGAGCGGAAGAAGGCGGAGTTGGCCGCGGCCAAGTAGCCGCTCAGGCCAGGTCCGCAGCGATCGCATCCCAGAGGGCGATCCGCGCCGCGATGCTGTCGCGGGCCGTCGCCGACGCGTCCGCCCACTTCGTCGCGTCGCCGCCGCACAGGCGGGCCACGATCCGTCGGCAGGTCGGGCCGTGCTTCTCGTCGTCGTGCTCGATGTGCCGCTCCAGGTAGAAGCGGAACGCCCCCCAAGCCGCCGGGTCGCGGTCGGCGAGCGATGCCACCAGCCCGCGAAACATGTCGGGGATCACGTCCTCGCGGCCGTAGGTGAACGCGGCCATGATCCGGTGGGTGTCGTCCGAGCCGATGACGGAGAAGGAGCGACGGACGAACTCGAGGGAGGCCGGCGGACCGCCGCAGGCGGCGAGCGCCCGCTCGAGCGGACAGCCTGCCCGGAGAGCGTCGAGGAGGCGGCGGATCGGCCCGGTATCCCCACCGGCACGACCCATGGCGTCGAGGTAGAGTTCGAAGTGGCTGGCATGGCCGCCGTCGGGCAGTTCGTCGGACTCCTCGTCGAGGACGATCTCGTTGATGAGCCGGCGGGCTTCCGCGTCGGCCGTCGGCACCCAGGGGACCGTCGTGCAGGTGAGCCGCTGCTGCACGGCCTTGAGCAGGCTCTGGAAGTCCCAGACGGCGAACACGTGGTGTTCCATGAACCGCCGCATCCGCTCCGGACTGTCGACGAGCTGGTAGACGTGATGGCGGACGAGCCGCTCACGGGCATCACCCAGGTCGATTCCCGGGCGGGGGGCGATCGCGGAGAGCGTGGGCGTGGCGTTCATACCCATGTTGTAGCCGGCCGTTCGCCGCCGGGGAGGGCCCGCCCCAGAAGCCTGTGGCGCCGGAACCCTTTGTCCCTCGGCCGCCCCCCGCGCTATTTGAAATCCGTCTCGTTGAGGGCGGGAAGCGTGGCCACCGCGGCGGAGGCGTTCTCGACGTTGGACGTAAGCAACTGTGAGTAGACGTTGCCGCTGATCGCGTTGCGGAGGAAACCGGTGTGGCCGTCGCAGAACACCATGTTCACGCCGCCGGAGTGCGGGCTGCTGGGGTATCGGAACTGTCCGCTCGTCACGGTCGCGGGCGCGTTGAGTACCCGAGCGAGGCCGGGGGCGCCGACGTGCACGATGCCCGGGTGGCCGATCGCCGTGTTCACGTAAGGCGTCGCCTGGGCGGCGGCCCAGTTGGCGAGCGTGCCCACCCCGGTGCCGCACCGCTCGCTGAACAGCACCGTGGTGCTCGTGCCGTCGCCGCGGCCGATGAAGTCGAAGCCGATCCTGCCGGCCGTCGTGTCGAGCATCACGCCGTCGCCCTTAACGGTCGTGCCGCTGCCGCAGTTGCCTGCATAGGCGAGCGGGGCCGTGTCGGTCTTGCTCGGGGCCCGCGACGCGCACAGCAGGAGCGAGATCGTGGACGGGGCCGCCGTGCCGGACTCGAACGAACGGTAGAGGTCGCGGCGTTCGAGGAACGGCAGCAGGGGCACGGGCCAGCCGTACGTCGGCCCGCCGGTGCCGCTCACCGAGGCGTTTCGCCAGCCGGGGATGAAGTTCTGCCGTCCCTCGTAGGCGACGACCCCCTTGCCGAGCTGGAGCAGGTTGTTGGTGCAGGCCCCGCGGCGGCCCTGCTCGCGGGCCATCTGCACCGCCGGCAGGAGCAGGCCGACGAGGATCCCGATGATCGCGAGGACCACGAGCATCTCGACGAGCGTGAAGCCGGTTGGGCGGATCGTGCGACGCATGGTGACAGACCTGCTCCGCCGGCTCGCGGCGGACGCTCTACTTGAAATCACCTTCGTTCAGGACGGCGTACCCAGCCCTCCAGGCGCGGTAGATGGCATAGGTCGTTGAATTCCCCGCCATGCATCCGCCGTCGTTCGGGCTCAGCAATTGGGCGTACACGGTGCTCGCCAGCGAGTCCTTGACGAACTCCGTATGGCCGTCGCAGAAGCCCATCACGGCACCGCCCGGATGGTTGGACGACGGCATGCTCGAAAAGCCGGCCAGGCTCGACGTGCCCAGGGTTCCGGAATTGATGACTTTCGCGGGTACCGCGGTCACGGCGAGGCCGAACACACTCTGCATCTGGGTGACCACGGGGTAGGTGAACGTCGTGCCAGTCGAAACCGGTGCCGCATTCCACGCCGACTGCGAGAGCGGCGCGATCGCGGTGCCGGGCCCGCACTTCTCCGAAAGGATCGCCGTGTAGGCCGAGCCATCGTTGCTCACGATGTCATCGAGGCCGAGCCGCCCGGAGGCCGTTCCGCTGGCAATCGTCGTGTCGAGCATCACGCCGTCGCCACGGCGGAGGTTGCTGCCGCTCCCACAGTTGCCGGCGTAGGCGAGCGTCGGGCCGGTCTGCGAGTCCGGCGGCGATGACGGGCAGACGTACGTCGTCACGAAGACCGACGGTGCTCCACCGCTGGCAATGGTCTTGTAGATGTCGTTGCGCTCGATGAATGGCAGGAGCATGATCGGCCAGGAGGAAACACCGTTCGTCGCCGGGCCGCTGTTCCGCCAGCCCGGCATGAAGCCGAACTGGTCGTTGAACCGCACGGAAGCGAACGAGAGTTGGTAGAGGTTGTTCTGGCACACGGTGCGGCGGCCGCCCTCGCGGGCCGCCTGCACGGCCGGCAGGAGCAGCCCCATCAGCACGGCGATGATCGTGATCACGACGAGAAGTTCGACGAGCGTGAAGCCCGCCCGCGGCCGGCGGCCGGCAGCACGATACGAATGGAAGCGTCGCATGGCGTTGTCTCCTTCAGGCTGACATCTGACGGTTTATTCTATCGACCCGCGGATGGCTCCGGATCCTACCTTCTCACGAACGAATGCCGGACCGTGATCTGGCGGATCTGCTTGCTGGACGGCTCGTAGCAGCGGATCCGGACCTCGACGCCCCGCAGCGGCACGTTGTAGGGGGGTGAGGTCGCGTACTGGCTCGCATCGTTGAGCCCCGCACCCGGGGCCGTGAAGGCGTAGTGCGTGCTCCAGGTGTCGTAGACGGCCCTCTGCGTGGCCGTCGTGCCCGTCGTCATCATCGAGCTGGAAAACGGCGGTGGGTTCGCCCCCAGGGCTGCCGTACCCCCACTGGCGAGGTCGATGTAGCCGCCGGCGGAACCGGCCTGTGGGTCGAACGCCCGCACGTCGAAGGCGATCACGTTGGTGAGCACGATGTCGTCGCCCTCCTGATCGCCGGTCAGCGTCGCCCCTGCGGCCGTGGCCCCCAGGAAGCGATACGGCGCGTTGCCGTCGTGCAGGAACCGGTTCTCTCGCTTCGTCAGGTCGCCGAGCGAGTTGGGCCGCGTCCGACCGTCGGTGCCCACCCGCGTCGAGAACGGCAACGCCGTCGCGCTTGCCACCGACGCCGCGGCGGCGAACGCTCCCGCGCCGGGCACCGCGCCGACGATCAACTGGCGGCGGTACAGGTTGTGCATCGTCAGTCCGGCGACCGGCTGCGTGGCCATGGCCTTGCAGAACCAGGCCACCTCGGCGTACTCGGACTCCGCCGTGCCACCGCCGGGAACGGGGCAGCTGAATGGGTCGCCCACGGCCCGCACCGTGAACAGGAGCACGTCGTCCGTGTCAGCCTCGAGATCAGCGGTGCCATGCCGGGCATTCGAGGTCGCCTCGTTCCGGTCGTTCCGCGGCCCCTCGATGCACTCGAAGTAGCCGGCGTCGGCCTCCGGCGCCAGCCAGGGCACCACGTCGCAGGTGACACCGGTCAGATCCTTCCGCAACTGCCAGGCTCCGGCCCGCATCCGCGCCGAGAGTTCGACCGTCGCCTGGCTGCCCGACAGGCTGCGGCCGAAGACGCCGAACAGCTGGGCGATCCCCGCCATGACCATGAGCGCGATCGTCATGGCGACGAGCAGTTCCGTCAGGCTGAAGGCCCGGCGGAACGATCCGGCGGCGGTGGGACGTCTCGGCCGCATCGGGTCACTCCAGGTAGCGAACAAGCCGCAGCGTGTCGCGGGCGTTGAGGTTCACGCCCGGGCAGTAGCCGACGGGAATCGAGCGGTCGACGATCGCGAAGGCCCGCCGGTAGGCCTTCTGGTCCGGGGCGGCCGAGTCGGTGATCTCCACCGTCACCCAGGCGGCGAACACGTTCGACCGCGTGGTGGCGATGTTGGCCAGACGATTGGCCCGGGCGACGTTGACGGAGGTGAATATCCGCTCCGGGTCGGAAAACAGGAGGGACGCGTTGGTGAGCATGTTGCCGGTCGACTGGGCCGGCGCGTAGGGATTGGCCGTGGTGCCCCCGAGCACGGCCTTCCAGACATCGTCGTCGCAGGTGTTGACGTTCACGCGGCCCGGCTCCCGCCAGGGGTTGGCGGCGACCGTCATGGCGAATCGCGAGGCGACCATCACGGCGTCGAGGATCACCGGAAAGTCGACGGCCAGCGACCGCTTCAGTTCTGGGAGACACTGGGGGTCGGCCAAGTCCTGCTGCGATCCCCGCGGCACGCAGAGCAACTGGCCGATGCTCGTGAACATCTCGCTGTCCGCGTTGCCCCCCAAACTCGTGTACTGGGAAGCCTCGTGGCCCGTCACGCTCGTGCCCGAGATCGTGACCGTCGTCGGCTGCGAGTCCTTGTCACGGTAGTCGATGACATTGGCCACCCACTGCCGGGACTTCTCGTGGTTCACCCCCGCCGCGACGATCACGTTGTAGAGCCAGTCGGCGTAGGTCGCCGCGTTCGTCATCGACGAATTGATGTCGAACCGCCGTCCTTCGACGATCGCCTGCGGCAGCCCCGTGGCCGAGGCGGCCGCCGCCACAGTGCTGGCCGCCCCGCCGACCAGCCCGGTCGTGTCCCAGCTGTCGGTGGTGACCCGCATGCGGGCCTTCTGGGCCTCGTCGCCGAGGATGCCTGCAAGCCGCGGGGGCAGCGCGGCGGCGTCGGAGTCGAAGGGCCGCATGAGCCGCTCCAATTCACCAGCGGTGAACAGGCTGGGCAGGTTGCCGCAGCCAACCCGCTCACCCGCCAGCGACGGGCTGCCGGGGCGCGGCCCGTCGAAATCGAGCCGCAGATCGTACTGGCTGGTGCCATTACCCATCGTGCCGAAGCGCCCATCCACGTCGTAGCCAAGGGCCGGCGTCGGCCGCCGTTGCTGGGGAGCCGGCGGCGAGGCCGCCGGGATCGTTCCGCCGTTCAGGAGCCGGTTCCAGACGGCGGCACCGAGGGCCGTGGAGCCGTCGACGGAGGCGGGACCGATGCCGGGATCCGTGGCACCAGATCGCAGCCCGTGGGCGTTGACGTTGAACCGGCCGTCCATGTCGAGGACGAGGTACGAGACGCGGTACGTGAGGGTACTGCCGTTTTCCTGGGTCTGCGGTGGCAGGACGTTCGACAGCCAGACGCCGTCGGCCATGCCGTCGCCGTCATTGTCGACCTGACATGCCTGCCCCGGCGTGCCGAAGGCGGGCCGGGTCACCAGGATGGTCGCATCCGTGTCCTGCAGTCGAGCCTCGGTCAGGAACGGATTCGCCGCACCGGGCTCGTCCCAGGCCTCGTTGCCGGCCGAGTTGTCGAAATCGCGGCCGTTGACGATCGCCATGCAGGTGCTCGCGGCCGCCGGCAGCGTCCGAAACGGCATCGAGGTCCGCAGGTTCGCAAGCTCCACGGTGTTGCCCGAGTAACTGAGGATCCGGTAACTGGAGATCGGAGCGGGATCCGAGGGGGGCGGCTTGATCGTCAGCACCCGTCCGTTCAGGGCCAGCGGTGTGCCGGCGGCGACGCCCGTGAGCGTGGCCCGCAACAGACCCGCGTTGACGCGGTTCAGTCCGGACAACTGCCCCATCGTCACGGCCGTGCCATAGCGGTCCGCGAGGATCGACTCCGTGACCGGTCCAGCGTTCGTCGGCCCGCGAAGCAGCTGCATCAGCGCTTCGTCGAGGGCGTTTCGTGACCGCGACTCGTCGCGGCTCACGACGTTGCTGGCCGTCGCGAAGGCCCGGGCCGACGTGCGGGCCCGGGTGGCGAGCACGAGCATCAGGGCGCCGAGCATCATGAACATCGTCAGTGCGCTGAGCACCAGGAGCAGCAAGACGCCCCGGCGGCTTCGGCCCGGAATCGTATGGTCGATCGTCTTCATGGTCGCGACTCCTGTGGAGGACCGGGCTCTGAGCCAGGCCTCCCGGGATACATCGTCACTCGAGTGTCACTGGATACTGGTCGACCCGCAGCAGTTGCTCGAAGCCGTAGACGGTGGGGTTCGCGCCGGCGAACGAGGCCAGCCCGGCATTGTCCGCGAAGCTCACCCAGCAAGCGGTGCCATTTTCCTGCTTCCACGCGGAGTTGATGCGAAACCAACGCGGTGGCGCCCCGGCGCTGGCTGGCAGCGCGAGCACTGACCCGCAACCCGGAAGGTAGGTCTTGAGATCGGACTCGCTCGGCGTGGTCATGCGGAACATACCGCTGGTGCCGGTGAGCGCGATGGCCTTGGGCGGCCCCCCCTCCTTCTTGAACACGGCGATCGACAGCGTGGCCGGCGTGCCCATTTGCGCGTTACCCGTGCAGGCGATCATCCCGCCCCAGCACAGGCCCTCGTTGAAGCGGCGAATCGACCCGGCGGCTGGCGCGAACGCGTTCACGGGCAGATCCGACGTGGTTCCGGTGGTATAGACAAGATCGTCCGCGAGCAGAAACCCGTTGGCCGTATCGATCCGCTGGGCGAGCGTGCCGGATGAGACGGCCGTGACCGTACCGGCGGTGCCCACCGTCGGAAGTTCTGACAGCTCCTTGCCGAAGACGCAGGCCTTGCCGGGGACGGAGAACACGTCGGCGGCGATCAGGCCGCGACTCACCACCTCGGCGTAGGCGTTGGCCGCGAGCACCCCGCCGCGATCCGCCTGGGTGGCCTGGCCAAGCCGGGAGCCCGCCGCGGGCAGGATCGCCGCGATGCTCGTCAGCCCGATCACGAGGATCCCGCAGGCCACGAGGACCTCGAGAAGGGAGAGCCCGGCCCGGGGACGGTGGACGGCGGCGGTGGATGGACGGTTCATGGCGGTCACTTTCCGACGGCGATCCCTTCCCGCGCCTTGGCCCGGGCCGCCCGCAGGGCTGCGGCGTCCTTGGCCGACTGGGCCACGTTCGACGACACCGAAACCCGGCCGGTCTGCGGGTGCACGACGACCCACAGCGACTTGTCGGTCGCCAACGCCGTGTCGTAGTCGATGTCGGTCCGCATGGCGACCAGCAGGTAGACGGACGTGGCCGGGTGGAGGGGCTGGACCGTGCGGGAGGCCGCGGCGCTCAAGACCTGCTGCATCAGGGAGTCGACCTCGCCCACGCTGTCGAAGGTGACGGCGATCGCACCCCGGTTCGCGAGGTTGCTCCAGTTGGAATCGAACGTGCCACCGTCGCCGACGCCGCTGTACCGCAGGTCGACGCCCACGGTCCTGGGCAGTTCGTAGAGCGTCTCGCCCTCGTTGGGATACCGGGCGATCCAGACACTGAACGCCCCTCCGGCCACGGGCTTCGGCCAGATCGTGTTTTGGGGCCGCTGGCCGTTGCCCGCGCGAAATCCGACCGCGTTGGACGTGAAACTCATCCACGCCGTCGGCGGTTGCACACCCGAGGCGTCCCGCTCCTGGAAGCGGATCCTGTAGCCGTTGGCGAGGTCGGCGACGTCGGCGTTGTCCGGCTGGATCGACACCGTGGTCGTCGTGGCGGCGAGGTTCGAGGGCGGCATCCCGTTCGTGCACGAACCGACGATCATCGGCAGCATGTCGGCCGCCGACACTGCGGTCACCATGGCACCGGCCGAGGGGTCGAAGATCACCCCGGCGCCGGACGGATTTCCGAGGGCCTTCGACTGGGTGGCCAGCAGCACCGACGCGATGGACTGGGCCGCCTGTCGCACCTGGCCGCTCGTGCTCGGCTTGCCGCCCGTGAGCACGAGGCCGAACAGCATGGCGAAGATGCCAGCCACGACGAGCAGTTCGACGAGCGTGAAGCCGACGCGACGGTTCATCGGGCGGCCTCCGCGTCGAGGTTGGTGATGTTGTCGATGGCCCCGATACCCTCCGGCCCACCCACGTCGCTGCCCGTCGGGTCTCCGCACTGGGCGCCGGCCGTGAGATTGCCCGTGCCGTTCACGCGAATCGCGTTCGTACCGTCGGGCCCGCCGGAGAAGATCAGCGGCCGCATCGTGCCCCCCTTGGCCGGCGCGGGCGTGCCGCTGGAGAAGGGCGGGGTCGTGGAAAAGAACTTGCCGCTCCCCCGCGGCAGTTCCAGGGCCGCCGGCCAGAGGACGTAGCGGATCGGGTTGCCCCAGGCGTCGAGGAACTCGAAGGCGCCGTCGCCGTCGGCGTCGCCCTTCTCGCTCATCTTGAGCGAGGCGCAGTCGAGGCAGTCGGCGACGCCCCCCTGCATCACGATCATGAACAGGCATTCGGCGTCGGCGAAGGTATTCGAGGGATTCACCGACTGGTACACGCCCACGTAAGCGTCCTGCGGCGGCGTCCGCGGCACGCCCGCCGAACCGCTGGCGATGGCCTTCACGTCCTCCCAGCTGTCAGGCATCTCGGCACTGGCGAGTTTCCTCAGATACGTCGCCCGGGCGGCCGATTTGTTCGTGCCGGTAAGCACCGTCGCCGGCACGCTCCGCGACGAATAGGTGTTGAACTGCTGCTTGATCACCTCGTCGAGCCGCGCGATCAGCGACTGCGTGGCCTGCTTCTTCTGGCTGACGCGGGCCGCCGAGACGCCGGCGCCCACCATCGCCATCAGCACGAGCATGATCGAGATCACCACCAGCAGCTCGACGAGGCTGAAGGCGGCGCGGAGTCTCGCCGTTTGCGCGACGGGCTTCATGACGAAGGCACGTTCCGCCGCTTGCGCGACGGGCCTCATAGCGGAGGCTCGTCCCGCCGCCACCCATGAAGCCCCGGGCGCGAGCCCGGGGACCCCGGACTCGCCGACCGGCACGGGATGGATGGGGTGCGGGTTCATGACAGGTCGTTGATCAGCTTGATGAGTGGCATGAAGAGCGCGATCACGATGAAGCCCACGGCGCCGCCGAGGAAGATGATGAGCAGCGGTTCCATGAGGCTCGTGAGGCTCTCCGTAAGCACCGCCACCTCCTCGTCGTAGGTGTCGGCCACCTTGTAGAGCATGGTGTCGAGTTCGCCCGACTCCTCGCCCACGTCCACCATGTTCACCACCAGGTCATCCACCACCGGCCGCCGGTAGCGGAACAGGTACATGAGGGCGCCAACCACCGGTACGAAGGCTGTCCAGAAAAGGAGCGCAATCGCGTTGAACGGCGGCACGGCATAGGCTTTCAGCGGCTTGGCGATGGCATCGCCGTCGCGGATGGCGTCCGAGACCTTGGAAAACAGCCGCTCGAACATCATGTTGCCCGAGGTCTCCTTGGTGATGTTCAGGGCCTCCAGGATCGGCACGCCGCTGGAGAGGAGCGTGCCCAGCGTGCGGGAACTGCGGGAGAGGATATTCTTCTCCACCAGGGCTCCGAAGATCACCACCTTGAGCACGAACAAATCCCAGCCGAAGCGGCCGTAGGGGATCATCTTGATGAGCTTGATGAGCAGGTTGAGCCCGAACGGAATGGCGGGGATCAGATACCAGTAGGCCACCACCCAGTTCGAGATGTCGACGAGGAGCTGCGTCATCGCCGGCAGTTCGCTGTCGAAATCGTCGAAGATCTTTTTGAACTGCGGCACGATCTTGATCATGATGAACGCGAGGATGCCCACGGCCACCATCACGACCACGATCGGGTAGACGAGCGCCCCCTTGACCTTGCGCTTCAGCGACTCGCTCCGCTCCATGAACTCGGCGAGTCGCCGCAGGATCACTTCCAGCGCGCCGCCCGCCTCGCCGGCGCGGATCATGTTGCAGTACAGGCGGTCGAAGGCCTTGGGGCTCTTCGACATCGCCTCGGAGAGCGTGGCCCCGCCCTCGATCTCGTCGCACACGTCGAGCAGGCTGTTCTTCAGCCGGCCGGGCTTCTGCATCTCCGCGAGCAGCTTGAGGCTCCGCAGGATCGGGAGGCCGGCGTCCTGGAGGATGGAAAGCTGGCGGGTGAAGAGCGTGAGTTCCTTGCCCTTCACGCCGCCGATGGCGAACGTCCGGCCCGGCTTGCGGCCGGTGGCCGCGGCCCCGGCGGCCGCCTTCGCCTTGCGGGCCTTGAGCTTGGTGACCATGTAGCCCATCGACCGGATGGTGGCCTGGGCTTCGGCCTCGTTGGCGGCGTCGACCGTGTCGCGGATTTCCTTGCCGGTCGCCGCGTCGATGGCTTCGAACTGGAACGTGGGCATCGTCAGGCCTCCAGGATCGTCTCGCGGATGACTTCCTCGGCGGTCGTGACGCCGCCGAAGACCCCCTCCATGCCGGACTCGCGGAGCGTGACCATCCCGTTCCGCCGGGCCGCCTCGCGGAGATCCTCCGTGGAGGCGTTCCGCATCACGAGGTCGCGCATCTCGTCGTTCATGATCAGGAGCTCGAACAGGCCGAGGCGGCCCTTGTAGCCGGTGCGGTTGCACTTCTCGCAGCCCTTGCCGCGGTAGAACTTCTTCCCGGCCGCCATGTCGCTCGTCAGCTCCAGATCGGCGAGCACGTCGGCTCCCGGCACCACCTCCTCGCGGCAGTTGCCGCAGATCCGCCGCACCAGCCGCTGGGCAAGGATCGCCTCCACCGTGGCCGTGATCAGAAACGGCGGCACGCCCATGTCGCGGAGCCGCGTGACGGTCGACGGGGCGTCGTTGGTGTGCAGCGTGGAGAACACCATGTGGCCGGTGAGCGAGGCCTGGACGGCAATCTCGGCCGTCTCCACGTCGCGAATCTCGCCGACGAGGATCCGGTCGGGGTCCTGGCGGAGGATGGCCCGCAGGCAGGCGGCGAAGGTGTTGCCGATCTCGGCGTCGATCGGCACCTGCACGATGCCGTCGATGTCGTACTCGACCGGGTCCTCGGTGGTGATCAGCTTGTCGTCGACCTCGTTGAGTTCGGAGAGCGCCGAGTAGAGCGTCGTCGTCTTGCCGGAGCCGGTCGGCCCGGTGACCAGCACGATGCCGTTGGGTCGGCGGATGACCTCGCGGAACTTCCGCAGCATGGCGGGCTCCATGCCCACCTTCTCGAGGTCGAGCGAGACGACCCCGCGGTCGAGCAGCCGCATCACCACGCTCTCGCCGAACAGCGTCGGCAGCACGCTGACGCGGAGGTCGACCGGATGGCCGCCGACGTTGAGTTCGATCCGGCCGTCCTGCGGCAGTCGCCGCTCGGCGATGTCGAGGTTCGCCATCACCTTGATTCGGGTGGTGATCGCGAAGGCGAGGTGTTTCGGCGGCGGGACCATCTCCTGGAGCACGCCATCGGCCTTGAGGCGGATGCGAAACTCCGACTCGAACGGCTCGAAGTGGATGTCGCTGGCCCCGTCGCGGATGGCGAGCAGGAGCACCATGTTGAGCAGCTTCCGCACCGGGGCGCTCTCGGCCAGGGCCTCCACGCTCGTCAGGTCGGTGGGGCCGTCCCGCCCGGCGGCGGCCGCCGCGGCCGCCAGTTCGTCGTCCTTCTCCAGATCCTCGACGAGCGACTCCACGCTCTCGCTCTGGGAGGAGTAGAGCTTCTCGATCGCCTTGGTGATCTCAGCCTCGGTCGCCACGCAGACGTGGATATCGTACCCCAGGAAGGTCCGCAGCTCGTCGGCGATCTGGATCTTCTGCGGCTCGGCCGACGCGATCGTCAGCCGGTTGCCGTCGAGCGACAGCGGCACCACGCGATACAGCTGCGCCATCGGCTCGCTGAGGAGCCGGATGACCTCAGCGGGCACCTGCCGGTCGTAGAGCGTGACGAACGTGGTGCCCCACTGCTCGGCCAGCGCCTCGCCGAGCTGCTCGTCGGTGTAGAAGCCGAGCGACACGCCCACCTTGCCGAGCAGCTCACCGCCCCGCGCGGACTGCTCCTCGACCATGGTCGCGAGCTGCTGCTCGTCGATCAGGCCGAGGTCGATGAGGATTTGTCCGATCCGCTTCAGGGCCATGGTCAGCGCTCCAATTCCTTGGCCGCCTTGCGGGCCACGGTCTCCTCGTCGTCGAAGATCCCCTGCTTGGCGTTGCTGATCTTTTTGGCGAGGTCGTCGACGCTCTGGGCCTTGGCCAGCACGTCCTCCTCCGTGACCTTCTTCTCACTCCAGAGGCGGAACAGGTGGTCGTCGAGGAGCTGCATGCCGAGCTTGGCGCCCGTCTGGATGGCGGAGTTGATGCGGAAGGTCTTGTTCTCGCGGATCAGGTTGCCGATGCCGGGCGTGCAGACGAGCACCTCGTAGGCCGCCACGCGGCCGCCGCCGATCTTGGGCAGCAGCGTCTGCGAGAGGACGCCGAGGATCGCCGTCGAGAGCTGCGTCCGCACCTGCTCCTGCTGGTTGGTGGGAAAGGCGTCGATGATGCGGTTGACGGTGCCCTGGGCGCCGGTGGTGTGGAGCGTGCCGAAGACCACGTGCCCCGTCTCGGCGGCGGAGATCGCCGCCTCGATCGTCTCCAGGTCGCGAAGCTCGCCCACGAGGATCACGTCCGGATCCTGGCGGAGGGCGCGGCGCAGGGCCTCGGAGAAGCTCGGCACGTCGGTGCCGATCTCCCGCTGGTTGACCGTGCTCTTCTTCGAGTAGTGGTAGAACTCGATCGGGTCCTCGATCGTGATGATGTGGTGATCGAAGGTGTTGTTGATGTAGTCGATCAGGCCGGCGAGCGTGGTGCTCTTGCCGGAGCCCGTCGGCCCCGTCACGAGGAACAGGCCGCGGGGCCGGGTGACCAGCTTCTTGCAGATGGCCGGCACCCCGAGCTGTTCCGGCGTGAGCAGCTTGTTGGGGATCTGCCGCAGCACCATCGCCACGCTGCCCCGCTGCTTGAACACGCTGACGCGGAACCGGGCGAGGTCCTTGAAGGCGAAGCCGAAGTCGCAGCCCCCCTTCTCCGCCAGCTCGGCCTGGCAGCGTTCCGGCGTGATCGCCTTCATCAGCGCGTTGGTGTCGTCGGCCGTGAGCACCTTCGTGGCCTGGGCCTTCATGTGGCCGTCCATGCGGAACACGGGCGGGATGCCGGTGGTGATGTGGATGTCGCTCACGCCCCCCTTGACCGCCGCCATCAGCAGCTTGTCGATCTGGATCGTGCCGCCGGCCGCCCGCGGCATGGCGTAGGGCGACTCGCCGTCGCCCGCCTCCGGCTCGGCGGGCGCGTCGTCGGTGATGTCGAGTTCGAGCGGAGCGTCGGCCGGCGGGGCGGCCGGCTCCCCGCCCGGAGCGAGCACGAGCACCTTCGTGCCCTGCACGTCGAGCAGCCGGCCGGTGCACTCGCCGAGCGTCGTCGCGAAGGCGAACCGTGCCGGGTCGCCGCCGGGGGGCAGCACCGCCGCGGCGATCGCCGCCACCTCGTCGACCGAGAAGGCCCGCGCCTTCAGCGGCCGCATCTGGTCGTTGATCCGCAGCATCGGCGCAGCACCGCCCGACAGCCGGACCTCGGTGGCGCCGTTGTCGATCGCCACCTTGAGCAGCTTCTCGACCTGGCCGAGAGCGGGAGAAGTCGCCGAACTCATGGTCGCCACTCCCCGCAGCCGGAGGCTGCGAACGCGCGACTCGACAGGCGAACAGGGAGCCCGGGCACGGCGATGCCTTCACTGGACGTTCGGCTCGGGCCCCTGACAGCCGCCGAAGTCTCTGCTCTGATTATGCGCGTCATCGGCCGAAAAGTCTCCCCTGGCCCAGCAAAAATGGCCCGCCCCGGCAAAACCCCGGGCGGCGGGGCGGTCGGGGCCCGCCGGCCCCTAGTTTTCCGTCCTCTTGGACACCCGAAACACCTCGTCGAGGGTGGTGATGCCCCGCAGGGCCTTGGCCACGCCGTCGTCGAACATCACCTTCATCCCCTGCCCCACGGCCGCCCGCCGGATCTCCTGCGTGGCCGCTCCCTGGAACGTCAGTTCCCGGATCTTGTTGGTCATCACCATCAGCTCGAAGATGCCCAGCCGCCCCTTGTAGCCCGACTTCTGGCAGTTGGCGCAGCCGCGGCCCTTCATGAACGTGGCCCCCTTGAGCATCTCCGCCGTGATGCCGGCGGCCTCGATCTGCGACTCGAGCGGCTGGTGGGGCTGCTTGCACTTCGGGCAGTTCACGCGGACGAGCCGCTGCGCGAGCACGGCGATCACGCTCGAGGCCACGAGGTAGGCCGGCACGCCCATGTCGATCATCCGCGTGACCGCGCCGGGCGCGTCGTTGGTGTGGAGCGTGGAGAACACGAGGTGGCCGGTGAGCGAGGCCTGGATGCCCATCTGGGCGGTCTCGGTGTCGCGCATCTCGCCCACCAGGATCACGTTCGGTGCCTGCCGCAGCATCGCGCGAATGACGCGGGCGAAGTCGAGCCCGATCTGGTGCCGGATCTCCACCTGGTTGATGCCCGCGAGGTAGTACTCGACCGGATCCTCGGCGGTGATGATCTTCGTGTCGGGGCGGTTGAGCTCGTTGAGCGAGGCGTAGAGCGTGGTCGTCTTGCCCGAGCCGGTGGGGCCGGTGACGAGGATGATCCCGTTGGGCCGGCGGATCAGGTTCTTGAACTGGCGGAACTCGTTGTCCGCGAGGCCGAGCTGGCGGATGCCGACGCGGATGTTGTCCTTGTCGAGGATCCGCATCACGACCGACTGGCCATGGTTGGTCGGCAGGACGCTGACGCGGAGGTCGTAATCCTTGCCGTCGGCCGTGAGCTTGATGCGGCCGTCCTGGGGCCGCCGCCGCTCGGCGATGTCGAGCTTGGCGAGGATCTTGATGCGGGACAGGATCGCCCCCAGGAGCCGGCGGGGCGGGTTGTCCCGCTCCACCAGCCGGCCGTCGATCCGGTAGCGGATCCGCACCCGGTCCTCGAACGGCTCGACGTGGATGTCGCTGGCCCGCAGCTGCACCGCCTCGGTGATCACCAGGTTCACGAGTTTCACGACCGGGGCGTCGGACTGGTCGTCGGGCCCCTGGGCGGCCGCCTGCTCGACGGCGGTCTCCGTGAAGTCGATGGCGGTGTCGGTGAACTCCTGGAGCATCGAGTCGGCGCTCTCGCCGTCGGAGAGGCCGTAGTTGCGGTTGATCGCCTCGACGATCTGTTCGCGGACGGCCAGCGCCATCTCGACGTCGCGGTTGAGGATGAACCGCAGCTTCTCCTGCGTGTCCATGTCGGTCGGGTCGCAGGTGGCCACCCGGAGCCGGCCACCGCTCTCGGACAGCGGGAAGATCGTGTTCTCGCGGGCCACGCTCTCCGGCAGCAACTCGATGACTTCGGAAGGCACCTGGATCTCGGCCAGGTTCACGAACTTCAGCCGGTAGGCCTTGGCGAGGGCCTTCATCACCTTTTCGCCAGGGGCATAGCCGAGCCGCACGACCTCGTCGTGGACCTTCTTGCCGGAGGTCCCGGCGATGCGCGTCGCCTCGGCGAGTTGCTCGGCCGAGACGATGCCCTCGGCGACGAGGATGGTGGAGAAGGCGTCAGGCATCGGGTGGCGCAGCGGGGGGCGGACGGGGGATGACGGACCGGTCAGGCGGGCGATTCGAGGAACGTGTCGGCGTGCTCGTAGCCTGGGGCGCAGGTGCAGAGGAAGACGAGCTCGGCGGAGCCGGTGTTGCGGATCGTGTGGCGGCAGCCCGGCGGGATCGCGATCGCATCGCCGGGGCCGACCGGCCGGGTCTCGTGGCCGAGGGTCATGTCAGCGGTGCCGGAGAGGATGTAGTAGATCTCCTCGGTGACGGCGTGGTGATGGGGCGTGGTGGCGGCACCGGGGGCGAGCCGGGCTTCGGCCAGGCTCTGCTTGCGGATCGCCGAATTGCGGTGGGCAAGCAGTTCCCGGATCGTGGAGCCGTCGGCCGTCACGAACGGGGGAGCGTCCTGCTGGTTGACCACGTCCATAGGGTGCGGGGGCGGTGGGTGCGCGTGCGGTGGTGTGAAACCCTTCCCGAACCCTCAGGATACCAGACCGTCCGCAAAAAGAAGACACGCCGGGGGGATCGGCCGGGCCTCCCAGGCCGCGGCGTCCGGCAGGTCCGCCGCCGAAAACGTGGTGTCGGCCTCGACGACGATCCGGCTGCCGGCGGGGGCCGCACCGCGGACGGCCGCGATCAGGGAGAGCAGCTCCGATCGCCGCTCGTGGCCGGCGGCGAAGAACTCCCACGGGGGCGAGACGAACGCGATCCACGGGGCGTCCCGCGGCAGGTCCGGCAGCCGCCGCGCCCAGAGCAGGACGTCGCCGGTCCTGACCTCCACGCGATCCACGATGCCGAGGCCGCGGGCCGACCGCCGCAGGGTGTCGGCCGTGGGGAAGTGCCGCTCCACGAGGATGGCGCGGGCAGCACCCCGGCTGACGGCCTCGAAGCCAAGGGCCCCGGTGCCGGCGAACAGGTCGAGGGCGACCGCACCGCGAACCGCGGTGCCGAGGAGATCGAACAGCGACTCGCGGACGCGATCCTTCATGGGCCGCGTCCGGCCGTGGGGCTGAAACTCCAGCCGCCGACCGCGGAACTCGCCGCCGATGATCCGCGGGGCACTGGCCGCTTCCGCTTCGGCGGAGGGGGCGGCCGGCTTGGATGGCCGGCGGGACTGGTGATGGCGGGCCACGAACTGCCTCCTGCGAGAGCGACGTGGTATCGTACCGTTTTCCACACTCGGAGATTGAACCATGCAGGCAGGGCACGCGGGCACGCGGCGGCGGTGGCGGATGGTGTGGGCGGCCGCGGCGATCGCCTGCGGCCCGTTCGCGCTGGCGGCGGATCCGGCTCCGGTCGACGCGGCGGCGGCCAAGAAAGAGTTCGACGCGGCGTCGAAGGAGATGAACGACCTGGTCGGCGAGCTGACCGTACTGCAGGCGATGTACCAGCAGCCGAAGGCCGACAAGGCGGCGCTCGAGGCCAAGTACGAGGCCCTCAAGGCCAAGGGCGTGCCGGCCGGCCAGCGCTGGGAAAAGGCTGCCGTCACGCTCGCCATCGCCGACCCCGACCACCGGGAGGCCCGCGAGATCAGTGCCGGGATCGTGGCCGGCGCCCTGCACGGCGACGACCCGCGCAAGGCCCTGGCGCTCGCCGAGCAGCTCGACAAGGCCGGGGCGGGGGGCGGCGAGGTGGCGCTGATGGGCGCGACGGCCGCCATGGTGCTCTCCGACATCGACGCCGCCCAGGCATGGCTGAAGAAGGCGGCCGCCGCCGGCGCCGCCAAGGAGCAGCTCGCCGAGCTCGAGCAGGCGGCCGACAAGGAACGAGAGAAGGTGACGGAGGAGATGGCGAAGCGGAAGGCCGAGGCGGCCGCCGACGACCTGCCCCGCGTGAGGCTCACGACCAGCGAGGGGGACGTCGTCATCGAGCTCTTCGAGAACGAGGCCCCCAATACGGTCGCCAACTTCATCAGCCTCGTGGAGAAGGGCTTCTACGCGGGCACGCCCTTCCACCGCGTGATCCCCGGCTTCATGGCCCAGGGAGGCGACCCGACCGGCACCGGTGCGGGCGGCCCGGGCTACGTGATCGCCTGCGAATGCGCCGCGCCCGGGGCGCGGAAGCACTTCCTCGGCACGCTCTCGATGGCCCACGCCGGCAAGGACACGGGCGGCTCGCAGTTCTTCCTCACCTTCCGCCCCACCGAGCACCTCGACGGCAAGCACACGGTGTTCGGCCGCGTGATCGAGGGCTTCGACGTGCTTCCGAAAATCATGCGGACGCAGGACGAGCAGGGCCGGTCCGTGCCGGGCATCAAGCCCGACACGATCGTGAAGGCGGAGGTGATCCGGAAGCGGCAGCACCCCTACGAGCCGAAGACGCAGCCCGACCCGCGGAAGCGGTGAGCGGGCCCTACTCGACGGGCACTTGGCGCAGCACGGGCGCGCCCTGCGGGCCCTTCTGCTCGCGCACGTAGCGGACCGCCCGCGTTTGAGGCGGCTGGCCGGGATCGCCCGGCCCCGTTACGAGCCGGCCTTCGGCCGTGAACTCCTCCGCCTCCGCGTCGGGCCGCGTCCGCGTCCAGCCAAGGAGGTCGCCCCGGTCGTCGTACCGGTAGGTGTCGGTCCACACGGCCGGCGTGAGCACCATCGGGTCGACATAGGCTTCCGGGCCGGAGGCGGGCAGCCGCTCGATCGACACGACGCGCCGCGGGGCGTCGCCGTTGACCTCGTCCCGGCGGTCGGCCGCGGCCGTCTTCGGCACGTCCTCGTAGGTGCGGCGCTCGTTGGGCGGGAAGTACCAGGTGACGAACGCCGGCGCCGAGAGGTGCGCGCCGTTGTCGGCGAACGCGCCGACGTCGACGCGGGCCGAAGGCAGGTCGCTGCCCGGATAGACCGCCCGCGGATGCCAGTCGACGACGATCTCAGCCCGCGTCCCGAGCGGATCGAGCGGCGTGATCCGCACGCGGGCCGGGTCGCCGTGGAGGAGCCGCCAGGTGAAGGCGAGCGGCCGGCCGTTCGGGTCCTGCGTCTCCGCGACGCTCGCCACAAGCCGCCGGCGGTCGCGGGCGGAGCGGGCCACGCGGGCCACGGCCGCGACCGTGTCGAACAACTTCTCCGCGTCGCCGACCTCGAAGTAATCGACGCCCGGCCGTCCCAGATATTCCTCCTCGACCTTCAGCCGCACCAGCGGCGGCACCTCGTCGGGCCGCAGGTCGTGGGCCATCCGCACCATCTTCTCCACGTCGAGCGTCTCGCCGTCGAAGACGGGCGGGTGGGCCTTGCCCGAGAGGTAGGCGTCGCGGTCGGCCACCGGCTTGCGGCACGAGCGGAAGATCATCTGCACCGTCGGCATGAGCAGTCGCTTGTCGACGAGGAACTTCTGGGTCTCGGGGCGGAATGCGGCGATCGTCGCGGCGATCGCGTCCATGAAGGCCCGGTCGGAGCCCGACGAACCCTGCGAGGTGAGCAGGTAGGGGACGTTGGCGGGATAGACGTCGCCGTGCCCCTTGTCGGCCTCGGGGTCGTGGTCGCGGTGCTCGGGATAGAAGTAGAGCATGTTGTTCGCGTACTGGTCGGCGAGCAGGGCGGCCGTGGTGGCGTTGGCCAGCGCGAGTCGCGGCATGCTCCGCCAGTAGGGCCCCTGCGTCTGGGCCACCGAGGCGTTGCCGATCACGGGCCCGTTGTGCACGAAGGCGAGCTGCAGGCCGCGGTGCAGCTGGCCGAGCCCGTAGATCGCCGCGGGCGTCGTCCTCGCGGCCTCGCTGTACTCGACGCGGGCCAGCTCCGGAAACCACTGGTAGTGCATGTTGCTGTGGTCTTCGTCGTGGTTGTCGTAGAGCACGCCGCGCAGTCCGGCGGCCGTGCCCTCCTGGCGCCACTGCCGCAGCAGGTCACCGACGGGGCCGGGTTGCTTCGAGATCTCGGCCTGGGGGTCGGCCGGCGGGAACTCGTGGGCCACGACGAACCGGCCCAGCTGCGGCACCCAGAGCGTGTTCTCCTCGGCCACCTCGGCGACCCCGTCGGCCACCGGCCGCGGCTTCGGCGCCGGCCCCTGCTCCGCCCGCTTCGCGCTAGCCGCCTGGGCCTTCTCCATGAGGTCGAGGCCGATCTCCTGGAACCGCGGCAGGCCGCGTAGCGGCTGGAGATCGGGGTCTTTCGCGAACGTGCCGACGTCGTCGAATCCGGCCGCAACGGCCGCGGCCAGCGCGTCGAGGGCGGCGTCGTTGTCCTTCCGGGCGCAGTGCAGGCAGGCGAGGTTGTAGCGGCCGACGGCGGCGGGCAGCTTGCCCTCCGCGACGGCCGCTTCGAGCCGGGTGCGGGCGTCGTCGAGCCGGCCGGCGGCGGCGAGGTCGGCCACCTCCCGCATCACGGCCTGCGTCACGGCCACGGCCTGCGGGGCCGCGAAGACGCCCGCGGCCGGCGGCGCGGCGGATGGCGGAGCCGGCTCTTCGGCACGGGCCACGACGCCGGTGACGGCGAGCAGGGCGAGCAGGCTTAGGCGCATGCGTGGGGACGGCACGGGGTCGGGACGGGGAGAGCCCTGAGTGTACTCAGGTCGTGGTGCCGGAGCCCGCGACCCGCCGGCCGCGTCGTCGCCGGTTCAAGAGGAAACCGCCGGCCAGGCCGGCGACGGCAAGGGCCCACGTCGAGGGCTCCGGCACGGCGACCAGCACGAGATCGTTGCCCACCTGCGTGAGCGACCAGGTCTGGGTGAATGCCGAACCGGTCGTGAAGTCGTTCGACAGCAGCGACCACTCCGACGCGTCGAACCCCGTGATGCCCCCGGTGGTCGTCAGGATCGTCCACGAGCGGGCCACATCACTGAAGTTGCCCACGTCACCCGGCAGGTTGCCGGCCGTCAGCGAGGTGATGTCGATCGCGTAACTGGTGCCGGTCAGGGTCAGGCCGCCCGTGATGGCGATCTGGTCGAAGTTGACACCCGCCGTGGTGCCGGTCGTGTAATTGTTGAGCTCCCAGACGTACGTATAGCCCGACCACGACTGCGACGTGCCGAACGTGAGGATGCCGGGACTGTTGCCCGGTGAGATGATCGTGGCCGTCGAGCTGAGAAACACCGTCGTGGCGATCGTGCCGGTGCCGGACAGCATGCCCCCGGGGCTCACGGACAGTGGCTGCGAGAACGGCGTGGCCGAATTGACCCGGAACTCCGCGCCATTGCCGACGATCACCTGGCTCGCGGCGTTGATCGAGCCGGTCGGGCCGATCTCGAGCCGGCCGCCGTTCACCCGCACCTCGCCCGCGAGGCTGCCGTTGCTGCCGGAGAGGAGGAGCGAGCCCGTGCCGGTCTTCGTGAACCGATAGGAGGCCCCCATGGTGATCCGACCGGAATACTCGGTCGACTGGCCGTTGCCGCCGACGGTGAGGAACGCGATCGACGGGGAGATGTCGCGGCTGCCCATCAGGCCGCCCAGATCGCGGTCGCCGTTGAGGAAGTCGACGGTGCCCGCGTCGCCCGCCGCCATGTCGAGCGTGGCGGTCTTGAGCGCATCTTGACTGAGAAGCCTGAGGGTGGTGGCGGCGCCGCCCGCCGAGCCCGTCACCCGCACGGTGCCCGTCATCGTCGCCGTCCCGGAGAGCTGGAAGGTGGGGGCGTTCGCGCCGCCGGAGTTCCCCTGCTGGCCGAAGACGACGCTGCCGGTGCCCGACAGGCCGCCGGAAACCGACACGAAGTCGTTGTAGCGACCGGTGATCGAGCTCGTGCCGCCGGCGAGCGTGATGGGGCCGGCGAACATGTTGGCACCGTCTTCCGAGTGCAGCGTGCCACCGGAGAGCACGAACGGGTTGGCGATCGTGTTGCCGGCACCTGTGTCGAGCCACCAGGTCACCTGTGCCCCCTGGGCGATGGACACCGTGCCCGACCCGAGGCCGGCCGTGCTTCCGCCGACGACACCGTTGCCCGACACCTGCACCGTGCCGGCCGACACGTTCACCGGGCCGGTCATCGCGCTCGATCCCGAGAGCGTGAGCGTGCCGTTGCCGACCTTCGTGAGACCGCCCGACCCCGTGAAGCTGCCGGAAAAGTTCGTGTTCGTGTTCACGCCGCCGACGGTCAGCGTGGACGAGCCGAGCGCGACGGCCGCACCGCCCGCCAGCGAGCCGACCGTCTCGTTGCCGCCGATGGAAAACCGGCCGCTGTTGACCGTGACCGTGGCCGTGTCCGCAATGGCGTTCGCCGACGTCGTCGCGAACGTGCCGCCCCCGACGACGATCGCGGTCGAGGCCAGCGTGACGCCGCTGCCCGTCGTGAAGACCCCCGAGTTGACCGTCGTCGTGCCGGCCCACACCTGGCTGGCGTTCACCTGGATCGCGGAGGTGCGGCCACCCGCGACGGTGAAGTCGACGTTGGCCTGGCTGGCGGCGTTGGGGCCGAGCGCGGTGTTGAGCGTGAGGTTCGTGACGGAGCCCGTGTCGCTCCCGTAGACCATGTAATCCACACTGTTGTCGTTATAGATCGTGCCGCTGAGGATCAGGCTCGCCTTGACGGGGTTGAGCTGAATCTCGGGGGCCGCGAACTTTCCGCCCGACGTATTCAGGGTCACGGTCTGCGTGTGCGAACTGAGGTTCTCCAACCGCACTCGAAAATCGATGCCTCTGTTGCTGGTGTCACTTGCGGAGAGCGTGCGGGCCACGGGAAAGGTGGACGCCCAGAAGATGTCGTTCACCGGCTGAAAGCCGCTCAGGTCGTAGACCAGCCCGGTCACGTTCGCGTTTTGATTCTGGGTAAAGATGAGACTGTTCGAGGAACTCCACGTGGGAAGCGTGTTGTTCTGCCAGTTGCCGGATGCGCTGAAGTTGCTGTTGTTGAACGCATCGTTTCCGACCCACACAATGTCGGCGGCCTGTCCGACCGCTCCGATGGCCAGCAGTGCCGGAATCAGGAACGCGGCGGCATGACGGCCCGCCCGCACGAGCCGTGCGCGACTACGCGATGTTGGGTCCATGGGCATCACCTCAATGCGCTGGCGAAGAATCCCTGTGGATAGAGGAAGCCATCGACCTTTTTTTACCGCGCCCAAGGCCTCCCACAACGCGGCGTCCCGGAAAAGGGACGAATCTGGCACGAGCAGGGACGAATCCGGCACGAACGGGGACGAATCGGCCGCGCGTCACCGCCCGGGGCTCGGTCGAGGAGCCGTCGAACTGGTGAACCGCGACCCGCGTCTCGGGCCCGACCGCGTCAGTCGGGCAGCGGCCGGCCCCGGGTCTCGGGAATCAGCCACACCAGCGCCAAGCCCACAAGATAGATCGCCGACAGCGTCAGGCCGGCCCGCGGAAAGGCGTCGAGTTCGGCCCGGGCCGGATCGAGGCCGCGGGAGAAGGCGGCGATCAGGGGCGCGGTCTGCAGCGATCCGACCGCGGCCAGCACGCGGCCGAAGTTGTAGGCGAAGCCCTGGGCGGTGGTGCGAACCACCGTGGGGAAGAGTTCGGGCAGCGCCAGCGGGAACCAGCCGTAGAACCCGGCCGTGGTCGTGGCGGCGAGGAAGGACGCGCCGAGAAAGCCCCAGCCGTAGTCCGTCGTGCCACGATAGAGGAGGGCGATCGTCGCCAGCGACGCCAGGCACAGGCCCGCGTACACGATCCGCCGCCCGAAGCGGCCGGCCAGGAGCGCCACCGCCAGCGTGCCGACGATCGCGCCGATGCTCGTCGCAATCTGCGTCGTCTCCTTGACCTGCCAGCCGGCCTGGCCGCCGGCGGCGACCGCGGCCTTGTCGAGGCCGATGGCCCACTTCGGAAGCCACTGCATCGAGCCCCAGGTGCCCATCAGCGCCACGCCGGAGAGGCAGGCCGCCAGGAGCATGGTGCGGACGACGCGGCCGCTGGCATCGGCGGCGATCGCCCCGGCGGCCTGCGCCCGCCGCAGGTAGCCGAGCACCGGCAGCAGGAACCCGCCGGCCGACACGAGGAACGCGGCGAGCGTGACCACGGCCGCCACGAGCCCGCCCGCCGTGGCCGCCAGGCCGCCCGGCATCCACACCGCCACGATGCCGAGCACGGCGAGGCTGCCGCCGAGCACGCCGAGCAGGTCGCGCGTGGCCCAGTGCGAGGTGCCGCCGTGGGCCCGCGACTCCTCCCAGCGGGCCGATTCCGGCACCGCCATGCGGATGAAGAACACGAGCAGGCCCGGCACGGCGCCGGCCATCATCAACAGCCGCCAGGCGTCGCCGCGGGTCAGCCAGTCGACGGTGGCCGCCGACAGGCCGGCCTGCACCAGGCCGTCGTGCGCCGCGCCGGCGATCCGCGTCAGCATGATGCTCACGAGGGCCACGAGAAGGTAGCCGGCGTTGGCGGCTGCGCCGATGAGCCCGGCGAGCAGCGGCCGCGAGGCGTCGGGCCAGAGCTCGCTGACGAGGGCCACGCCCAGCGCCCATTCGCCCCCCATGCCGAGGCTGGCGATGAACCGGGCCGCGGCGATCTGCACCGGCGTCTGGGCGAGGCCGCACAGCCCGGTGAACAGGGAGTAGGTGAGGATGCTGAGGCTCATGGCCCGCACCCGGCCGATCCGGTCGCCGAGCCAGCCGAAGAACACGCCGCCGCAGGCCGCGCCCACGAGGAACACGGCCATGATCGAGCCGAACCAGGCGGTCGCCACCTCCTTGCCGGCGGCCGCACCGAGCAGGTCCTCGAGCGCCCGCGGCCCCACGAGCGGGAAGAGGCCCATCTCGAAGCCGTCGAACAGCCAGCCGAGGAGGGCGGCCACGAGCGCCGCGTTGCGGCCGCGGACGGCGGCCTTCGATCCCGTGGCGGTGTGCATGGTGCAGTTCGTTCCTGGCAGGGATGCGGGACGGCCGCGATCGTGCGGCAGCGGGGCCGTAAGCGTACCCATGCCGCCGCGCGTCATGCCACCTCGGCCCGCGCACCACGCCGCCGCGCACCGGGAGGCCGGAACCAGCGGCCCAGCCGGGTGGTGAGCAGGGCCGGCAGGACGACGAGGTCGCCGACGAGGGCCGCCCACACCAGCAGGGAGAGCATCCAGGCGAACCGCCGCGTGGGCGCGAACGGGCTGGCGGCGAACGCCAGGATGCCGATCCCGCAGACCAGGGCGCTCTGCGAGAGGGCGCCCGCCGAGTGGCGGAAGGCCGCCCGCACCGCGGCGACACGGTCCACCCGATCGGCGGCCCCGGCTGCCGGCAGCGCGTGGCGGAAGAACGTGAGGAAGTGGAACGTGCCGTCCACGGCCATGCCCAGGGCCACCGACGCGGTCATCACGCTGCCGATGTCGAGCGCCACCCGCGTCCAGCCGAGGAGGCCGAAGAGCAGCACCATCGGAAACACGTTGGGGATCATCGCCACCAGGCCCGCGACCACGCCCCCTTCCACGACCATCATCACCACCGTGATCACGCCGAGGGCCGAGAGGAAGCTCGCGAACAGGTCGCCGAGCAACGTGCGCTGGATGGCGTTGACGAGCGGCGTGGCGCCCGTGTAGGCCGCGGTGATCCCGCGGTCCGCCCCCCCGTGCCGGGCGACGATCGGCTCGACGACGCCGCGGACCTCGGCGAGCAGGTCGCCGTAGTCGAGCCCGGCGAGCGCCGAGGTGCGGGCCGTGACCCGCCACTGCTGGGCCGTGCCGTCCGCGCGGACGAGCCGCATGTCGGCAAGCCGGGCGAGGCTCGCCTCCAGCTTCCGCGCCAGCACGGCCTTCCGCACCGCGGCGCGGGCGCCCGACGCGTCGGGCAGATCCGGCACGAAGGCTGCCGCCGATGTCACGCCCGCCACCGCGGGCAGACCGCGGAGCGCCGCGCCCACCTCCTCGACGAGGTCGAGCCGCTCCGCCGGGCGGAGTCCCGCGTCGTCGGCGAACCGCACCACCACCTCGACCGGCACCAGCGGGCCGATCTCCCGCTCGATCCAGGCGTAATCGCCGATCAGCCTGCTCGCCGGCGTGAACAGCGTGTCGATGCCGACCGACGTGCGGATGCCGGGCACGCCGAGCCCGGCGGCCAGCAGCGCCGCGAGGGTGAGGCCCGTGATCGTCGCGGCCCGGCCGGTCACCGCCGCGGCGAACGGCGCCGTCGGGTCGGCCTCCGCGACCGGCTCGAGGCGGCGGCGGATCGGCCAGCGGGCGAAGATCCCGGGGAGCACGAGGAACAGCACCACCAGCGTGCCGAGCACGCCCACGGCCGCGTGGAAGCCGAACGTGCGGATCGGCTCGAGCTCGCTGACCACCAGCGACCCGAGGCCCACGGCCGTCGTGCCCGCCGACAGGGCGCACGGCTGCCAGGCCACCCGCACCGCCCGCCAGGCGGCGCCGCGGGCCGGGCCGCGGCGGTACTCCTCGACGAGGTAGTTGACGAGGTGGATGCCACCGGACACCCCGAGCGTGAGCACGAGCAGCGGCATCACGATCAGCACCGGGTTCATCCGGTCGCCCCACAGCGCGAGCGACGCGAACGAGATGCCGACGCACGTCAGCGCCAGGAGAAAGACCACGATCGCGTACCGCAACGAGCGGAGGGCGAGCCAGGTGAGGACGAAGATGATCACCGCCGCCGGGCCGCCGTAGACCCGCAGGCTCTCACCGCTGGCCGCGTCGACGGCCACGTTGTCGATCACCGGGCCGGCGAGGTGCAGGTCGCCGTCGGCCACGCCGGCGGTCCGCCGGAGCGCGGCGCGGATCCACTCCACGGCGATCCGGCGGTCGGCGAGCCCCTCGCTGGTGAAGCCCACGATCACGCAGCTGCGGCCGCCGTCTGGGCCGACGACCACGCCCCGCAGCCGGTCCACGGCCGCGTCCCGCGGGAGCGACAAGGGGGGCGCGGTGAGCCGTTCGAGGGCCGCGTCGCCGGTGGCCACGGCGTCGAACCACGGCCGGCCAGCGGCGTCGCGGGGCGCCTCCGGGCCGGTCGCAGCGGCGGCAAACCGCGCGACGGCCGGCGCGTCGAGCGTGCAGCCCGGCCAGGAGGCGAACACGACGTCGCCGCTGCCGAACTCGGCGGTGAACCGGGCGTAGTCGCGGCGGGCGGGAAACGACGCCGGCACCCAGTCGAAGGGGATCGTCGACTCCGCGCCGAGGATGGCGATCGCCGCCCGGGCGACGAACGGCATGGCGGCGGCCAGCAGCAGGCTCGTGACCACGGCCAGCCGGAAGAGCCGCGCGGCCGAAGGATCGGACCACGGTCCGCCGCGCCAGGCGGGCCGTCGCTGCTGGGGTGGTGGTGAGGTCATCGGTCGGCCCGGGGTCGCCGCCTGTCTATAGCCTGCGGCGCGGCCGGATACGAGCCGCGGGCCTGGGGCGGGGCCGCCACGCCGGGCCGTAGAATGGCGGGGCCATGGACGACCGCGATCCGCCGCCCGCCGCCGAGACCACGCCCGCCGACACCGACGCGGCGGCTGCGGCCCGCGACCGCTCCGCCGCCGCCGAGAAGGTGCGGTCGTTCCCGCAGACCCCGGGCGTGTACCTGATGAAGGACGCCGCCGGCCGCGTGATCTACGTCGGCAAGGCGAAGAACCTGCGGGCCCGGGCCGGCTCCTACTTCCTCAAGGCCGCCACCGAGGACCGCCGCACGGCCGACCTCGTCCGCGAGATCCGCGACATCGACTATCTCGAGGCCGAGAGCGAGGTCGACGCGCTCCTGCTCGAGAGCCGGCTCGTCAAGGACGTGCAGCCGCGGTTCAATAGCGACCTCAAGGACGACAAGACCTTTCCCTACCTGCAGATCACGACCCACGAGGACTATCCGCGGGTCGAGTTCACGCGGACACCGCGGCAGAAGGGCGTGAAGCTCTACGGGCCGTTCACGAGCGCCGGCTCGCTCCGCGGGGCGATCGTCGTGCTGCAGCGGATCTTCAAGTTCCGCACCTGCACGCTCGACATCGAGGCCGACGACGAGCAGTGGCGCTGGTTCCGCCCCTGCCTGCTGGCCTCGATCGGCCAGTGCACGGCCCCCTGCAACCTGCGGATCTCGAAGGAGGACTATCGCAAGGACATCCACCGGCTGAAGACCTTCCTCGACGGCGGGAAGAAGCAGCTCCTCGACGACATGCGGAAGGAGATGCTCGAGGCGAGCGGCCGGCTCGAGTTCGAGCGGGCGGGCCGGCTGCGGGACGAGATCCGTCTGCTCGAGACGCTCGGCGACCGGGGCGACCTCGAGGAGCACGTGCAGCCGGAGGTGTTCCTCGTCGACCCGAAGAAGGGGCTCGCGGGCCTGGCGAAGGTGCTCGGGCTGGCGGCGCCGCCGCGTGTCATCGAGGGCGTCGACATCGCCCACCTCGCCGGCAACGAGACCGTGGCCAGCCTCGTGCAGTTCATCGACGGGCTGCCGTTCAAGCCCGGCTACAAGCGGTACCGGATCCGGACGGTCGACGGCATCGACGACTTCAAGAGCATCCACGAGGTCGTGTCGCGGCGGTTCTCGCGGCTCGTCCGCGAGGGGGCGTCGCTGCCCGACGTGTTCCTCGTCGACGGCGGCAAGGGGCAACTCTCGGCGGCGCTCGACGCCCTGGAGAGCCTGGGCATCGAGGCGCCGTGCGTGATCTCGCTGGCCAAACGGGAGGAGGAGGTGTTCCTGCCCGGCAGGAGCGAGCCGCTGCGGCTGTCCCGCGACTCCTATTCCTTAAGACTCCTGGAGTACGTCCGCGACGAGGCCCACCGCTTCGCCCAGCATTACCACCACCTGCTCCGCGGCCGGCGGGCCCTTGAGGAGTAGGCCAGCGGTCAGGCGGCCTGTTTTCCCCGGCTTTCATCCCCTCGGACCGCCCGCCACTGGCGGCCACCGGCGGCCGAAGGGTAGCCTTATGGTCGATCTGCTTGGACCCGGAGGCTTCGTCATGTCACGCGTCCTGAGCCCTGCATCGCGCCGCGAGTTTCTCCACGTCGGCTCGCTCACCGGCCTCGGCCTCTCGCTCGGCGGCCTGTTCCGGCTCCAGGCGGCCCGGGGCGACACGAAGGTCTACGAGCACTTCGCCGGCACCGCCAAGAGCGTGATCCACATCTGGCTGCCGGGCGGCTGGGCCCAGCAGGAGACGTTCGATCCCAAGCCGCTCGCGCCCTCCGAGTACCGGGGCGACCTGAACGCGATCGACACGAAGCTCACCGGCGTGCAGTTCAGCGAGAAGCTCGTCAAGACGGCGCAGGTGGCCGACAAGATCACCGTCGTCCGCTCGATGACGCACGGCGAGGCGGCCCACGAGCGGGGCACCCACAACATGTTCACGGGCTACCGGCCGAGCCCGGCGCTCACGTTCCCGAGCTTCGGCAGCGTGGTGTCGCACGAGTTCGGGCCGCGGGCCAACCTGCCGCCGTACGTGTGCGTGCCGAACCTGCCCGCCCAGGACGCCGGGGCCGGCTACCTCGGCAGCGCCTTCGGCCCGTTCGTGCTCGGGTCCGACCCGTCCGACGGCGGCTTCACGGTCCGCGACCTCGCCCTGCCCGGCGGCGTGGACGCCGAGCGGTTCGCCAAGCGGCAGCGGCTCCGCGAGTCGGTCGGCCGGCACTTCCAGCGGCTCGAGGACGGCGGCGCGGTCGCCGCGATGGACTCGTTCTACGAGCGGGCCTACGCGCTGGTGAGTTCCGCCGAGGCCCGCGGCGCCTTCGACATGAAGGCCGAGCCCGACGCGATCAAGGACGAGTACGGCCGCAACCAGGCGGGCCAGCGGATGCTGCTCGCCCGGCGGCTCGTCGAGGCGGGCGTGCGGTTCGTCACGCTCTCCTATGGCGGCTGGGACATGCACAACCAGATCCGCGACGGCATCACGAACACGCTGCCGCCATTCGACCAGGCGTACGCCGCCCTGATCACCGACCTCGACCGCCGCGGGCTCCTCGACTCGACGCTGGTCATGGTGTCGAGCGAGTTCGGCCGCACGCCGCGAATCAACGCGAACGCCGGCCGCGACCACTGGCCGAAGGTGTTCAGCGTGGTGCTCGCCGGCGGCGGCATCAAGCGCGGCCAGGTGTACGGCGCGTCCGACGCGATCGCCGCCGAGCCGCAGGACAACCCGCTGTCCGTCGAGGACCTCGCCACCACGGTCTACCACTGTCTCGGGATCGTCGCCGACAAGGAACTGATGGCCCCGGGGAACCGCCCGGTGGAGATCGTCGACGGCGGCACCGTCCGGAAGGATCTGCTCGCCTGACGCGGCTCCCGGCCGCGCGGCAGCCCGCGCATGTTCCACGAGCCAGTAGCATCGCCTCGGAACCGCCGGCCCAGCAGCTGGGTCGGCCTGATCGTCGCCCTCGGCTGCGGCCTGCCGATGGCCGCGGCCGGTCCGGCGATCGAGCGGATCATGCCTCCGGGCGGCCCGCGCGGCGCGGAGGTGGAGGTCGAGTTCCGCGGCCGCGACCTCGACGAGGCCCGCGAGGTCATCTTCGAGGAGGCGCCGATCGCGGTCACGGCCCTCCAGCAGGTCGACCCGCGGACGGTGAAGGCGACGCTGCGGATCCCGGCCGACTGTCCGCTCGGCGGGCACCGCCTGCGGATCCGCACCGCCGACGGCCTCTCCGAACTGCGAACCTTCCGGGTGGCCGGCTTCACCCAGACCCGCGAGGCGGAGCCGAACAATGACCGCGCCGCCGCCCAGTCCGTGACCATGCCGACCACCGTCGTCGGCGTCGTCACCGGCGAGGACGTCGACTGCTACAAGGTCCGGCTGCCGGCCGGCGGGCGGATCGCCGCCGCCGTCGAGGCGATCCGGCTCGACCAGGAGATGTTCGACCCGCACCTCGAACTCGTCGACGACAAGGGCTTCGTGGTCGCCGCCTGCGACGACCATCCTCTGCTGGCCCAGGACGGCATGCTCGCCGCCGTCGCCCCCGCGGAGGGCGACTACTTCGTGCGCGTCCGCGAGAGCGCCTTCGGCGGCAACGACGGCTGCGTCTACCTGCTGCACCTCGGTGACTTTCCCGTGCCGCACCTCGCCTGGCCCCCGGCCGGACGGCCCGGGACGGCGGTCGAGGTCACCTGGCTGGGCGACCCGGCCGGCCCGTTCCGCCAGCCGGTGACGCTGCCGGCGACCGTGCCGCTGGCGGGCGTCGCCGAGGTCGTGCCGGTTCGGGACGGCGTCGCGTCGGCCGTGCCGGTGCCGATCCGGCTCTCGCCGCTCCAGCGCTGCGACGAGGCCGAGCCCGACGACGAGCCTGCGAAGGCGACGCGGGTCGCGGCGCCGGCCGGGATCCTCGCCCGGATGGATGCCGCCGAGGACGTCGACTGGTTCCGGGTCGAGGCCCCCAAGGGCACCACCTGGAACGTCCGCGCCTGGGCGCGGCAGCTTGGCTCGCCGATCGACGTGGTCGTGAACGTGCACCGCGACGACGACAAGCGGGAGAGGATCACGGGCAACGACGACTCCGACGGGCCCGACAGCGCCGTCCGCGTGACCGTCCCCGACCAGGGCTCGTTCCTCGTGCGGGTCAACGAGCACCTGCGCCGCGGCGGGCCGAACTACGTCTATTGGCTCGAGATCGAGAAGGCCGAGCCGGCCGTCGCGTTGTCGGTGCCCCCCAGCCGCGGCAACTCGCAGGAGCGGCTCGTCGCGGAGGTGCCCCGCGGCAACCGTGCGGCCCTGATCCTCAACGCCGCCCGCACCGACTTCAGCGGGCCCGTCAAACTCGCCTTCGCCGGCCTGCCGGCGGGCGTGCGGGCCGAAGCCCCGCTGGCGACGACCGGCCCGGGCACGCTGGTCGTGTTCGAGGCCGCCGCCGACGCCGCCCCGGTCGCGGTGTGCACGGAGGTCCTCGCGCTGGCCGCCGATGCCGGCCGTCCGCTTGGCGGATTGCGGCAGACGACCGAGCTCGTCATGGGCCAGCCGAACAACGCCTCGTACCGGACGAGCACGAGCGATCGGCTGCCGGTCGCGGTGCTCGAGGACGCGTTGATCCGCGTCGAGGTGGAGCCGCCCACGGTGCCGCTCGTGCGCCGCGGCATCCTCGACCTCAAGGTGCGGATCGAGCGGCTCGATGGGTTCGAAGGCAAGGTAAAGCTGTCGTTTCCGTTCAAGCCGCCGGGAGTCAGCGGGCCGGTGAACGTGGACGTGCCGGCCGACGCGAGCGAGGCGGTCTACCAGCTCAACGCCGCGCCCGACGCCCCCGTCGCCGACTGGCAGGTGGTGGTGATGGCGACGGCTCTGGTGAAGAACGATCCGAAGCAGGACCCCGCCGCCAAGCCAGCCAAGGCCGACGCGAAGGAGCGGCGCCGGCGGCGGGACGGCGAGACGATCTGGGTGTCGAGCCGGCTGGTGCCGCTGAAGGTCACCGAGCCGCTGCTCGACATGGCCGCCGACAAGGTGACCGTGGAGCAGGGCCACGACACGCAGTTGGTGTGGGCGGTGAAGAAGCCCGCCGCGTTCGCCGGGGCCGCCCGGGTGAAGCTGCTCGGGCTGCCGGCGAAGGTCGAGGCCCAGGAGCTCGACCTCGCCGCCGACGCCACCCAGCTCGTGATCCCGATCAAGGTCGCCGGCGACGCGCCGCCGGGCCAGCACGGCAACGTCTTCTGCCAGGTGCGGATCCCGCAGGGCGACGCCTGGGTCGTCCAGAACACCCCGCCGACGCAGCTGCGGATCGACAAGCCGCTGCCGGCGCAGGAGGCGAAACCATGACGCTGTCCGCACGCCACCCGTCACCGGCCGCCCGCCTGGCCTGGGCCGTGGGCTGCGCCTGGCTCGCGGCCGCCCTTCCCGCAGTGGCGACGGACCTCGTCGCCATCGAGGCCTACCCGCCGCAGGTCAAGCTCGACTCGGCCCGCGACCGGCAGCGGATCGTCGTCCAGGGCCGGGCCGCCGACGGCCGCACGTTCGACGTCACCGCCGCGGCCGAGGTCACGGTCTCCGACGGGAAGCTCGCCGCGATCGACCGCGACGCGGGCCGCGTCGTCCTCCGGCCGCTGGCCGACGGCGACGGCGTCGTGCGGATCGCCCACGCCGGGCAGGTGCGCGAACTGCCGCTGCGGGTGGTGTCGGCGTCGTCGGATCCGCCGCTCTCGTTCCGCCTCGACGTGATGCCGGTCTTCGCCCGCGGGGGCTGCAACATGGGCAGCTGCCACGGCGCCGCCCGCGGCAAGGACGGCTTCCGCCTCTCGCTGTTCGGCTTCGACCCGGCCGGCGATCACCAGCGGATCACCCGCGAGCTGCCGGGGCGGCGGATCGACCTCGCCCATCCGGAGGAGAGCCTGCTGGTACTCAAGGCCACCGGGGCCGTGCCGCACACCGGCGGCAAGCGGTTCGCCGCCGACGACGATCTGGCGGCCCGGCTTGTCCGCTGGATCGCGGCGGGCGCCCCGGACGATCCCGGCCCCGACCCGGCCGCCAGCGTGCCGCAGCTCGTGGGGCTCGACCTCTATCCGCCCACGGCGCTCCTCGAGGGCGCGGATGCGACCCAGCAGCTCGTGGCCGTGGCCCGCTTCGGCGACGGCACCGATCGCGACGTCACCGACCTCGCCTGGTTCGGCACGAGCAACGACCGGACCACGAAGATCTCGGCCGGCGGGCTGGCGACGAGCGGGGTCCGCGGCGAGGCCTTCCTGATGGCCCGCTACGACACGATCACCGTCGGCGTGCCGGTCGTCGTGATCCCCAAGGACCTCGCCTTCCGGTTTCCCGAGGAGGCCGACCTGCCGGGGGCGACGGAGGGCGCGAAGGCGATCGACGGGCTCGTCAACGCCAAGCTGGCGGGCCTGCGGATCGCCCCGTCGCCGGTCTGCGACGACGAGGCGTTCCTGCGGCGGGTGACGCTCGACCTCGTGGGGCTGCTGCCCACGCCCGACGAGCGGGCGAGGTTCCTCGCCGATTCCGCCCCGGACAAGCGGCGGCGGGTGGCCGAGGAGCTGATGACCCGCAAGGAGTTCGTCGAACTGTGGGTCATGAAGTGGGCGGAGATTCTCCAGATCCGCTCGGCCGGCGACGTCAGCCCCAAGGCCGCGATCCTCTACCACCAGTGGCTCGACCGGCGGATCGCGGCCAACGAACCGGTGGACCGGATGGTCCGCGACCTGCTCACGGCGACGGGGGGCACGTTCGACAACCCGCCCACCAACTACTTCCAGCTCGAGCGGAACACGCTCAAGCTCGCCGAGAACGTGGCCCAGGCGTTCCTCGGGATGCGGATCCAGTGCGCCCAGTGCCACAACCATCCCTTCGACCGCTGGACGATGGACGACTACTACGGCTTCGCCGCCTTCTTCGCCCAGATCGGCCGCAAGAAGGGGGGCGATCCGCGGGAGCAGATCGTGTTCAACTCAGGGAGCGGCGACGTGCAGCACCCGGTGAAGGGCAAGCCGGCGGCGCCGAAGTTCCTCGGCGGCGAGGCCCCGAAGGTGGCCGACCGCGACCGCCGCGAGGCCCTCGCCGCCTGGATCACGGCCGCCGACAACCCGTTCTTCGCCCGGCACGTGGCGAACATCGCCTGGACGCACTTCTTTGGCCGCGGCATCGTGCACGAGCCCGACGACGCCCGGGTGAGCAATCCGCCGGCCAACGGGCCCTTGCTCGAAGACCTCGGCCGGCGGCTGGCGGCCTCGGGCTGGGACTTCCGCGGCCTGGTCCTGGACATCGTCAGCTCGCGGGCCTACCAGCGGTCGTGCGAGACGAACGACACGAACCGGCTCGACGAGACGAACTTCTCCCACGCCGCCGTGCGGCGGCAGCGGGCGGAGGTGCTCCTCGACGTGCTCGCCCAGGTGACCGACACGAAGAACAAGTTCCCCGGCCTGCCGCTCGGGGCCCGGGCCGTGCAGGTGGCCGACGGCCGGACGACGAACTACTTCCTCACCACGTTCGGCCGGGCCACCCGCGAGGACGTCTGCAGCTGCGCCGTGCGGATGGATCCCAGCCTCTCGCAGGCGCTGCACCTCTTGAACGGCGACATCGCCAACGAGCGGATCAAGCAGGGCGGCCTGGTGGACCGGCGGCTGAAGGAGGGCCGCACGCCGGGCGAGATCGTGGACGAACTGTTCGTGCGGTGTGACTGCCGGATGCCGACGGAGCGGGAGCGGATCGAGACGCTCGTCACGGTGCTCGACGCCCCGGACCGCAGGCAGGCCCTGGAGGACGTGTTCTGGGCGCTGCTCAACTCCCCCGAGTTCATCTTCA
>JBIIDT010000142.1:0-5018 GCA_044238145.1 Pirellulales bacterium
CTTCTTCGCCAGCCGGACCACGGGCTGGTGCCGCAGCTGCATCTGGGCGAGCCACAGCGCCACCTGGTCGCGGAGCACGTTCCAGCAGGCCTGGAGCCGACGATTGTCGGCCGCGACGACGATGCGGCCATGGAACTCGGTGTCGAGACGGGAGATGTCGGCCAACGTCTTCGCCGCCTTCGTGGCGGTGATGATGCCCTCGAGCGCCGCGAAGGTGTCGGCCTTGGCCCGCTGGGCGGCGAGCGAAGCGGCCACCGGGTCGATCATCAGCCGGACGGTGTAGATCTCCTCCACGTCCCGCGGCGTGAGCACGGGCACCCGCGTGCGGCCCGCGGGATCGAACTCGACGAGCCCGCGGACCTCGAGTTCGATGAGCGCCTCGCGGATCGGTGCCCGGCTCACGCCGAGCATCGCCGAGAGCGTCGGCTCCGAGATCTTGGTGCCGGGCCGGAACTCGCCGGCGATGATCGCCCGCGACAGCTTCTCGGACACGGTGTGCGACAGTTGCGTGCGCTTCGCGCGGGACACGGGCATGCGACGAGGCCACCGGATGCGGGGGGAAGCGGGGGACATCCACGACGGACGCACCGCCACTCAACGAGATCGTACCACACCGCCCGGCCGGCACCGTCCACCCTCACACCCGGGCGGAGGCGAGGAGCTGGCTGACGAGCGGCAGGAGCTGCTTCTTGCGGCTCACGATCCCCTTGAGCGAGTAGAGGCCGGGGTCGAGCCGCGGGTAGTGGGTCTCCTCCCACGCCTCCGACTCCTGCGAGAGCAGCAAGAGCGAGCCGTTGGTGACCACGTCGGTCACGAGCAGGGCCGCGAAGTCGAGCCGCTGCCGCCGGGCGTGCTCCTCGAGTGCGGACCGGAGCTCCTCCTTCCGCTCCCAGAACAGGTCGAAGCCGCTCTCCTCGATTTGCGAGATCGAGAACCGCACCCCCTGCTCGCTGAACTCCTTGCAGTCCTCGCGGATCACGTCGGCCGGCCGGCTCGACCGCAACGCCGAGCCGATCTCGAAGAACTCGCGGGCGTAGGCGTCGAGGTCGACGCTGCACAGACCGGCGAGCCAGGCGAGGATCTCGCGGTCCACGTCGGTCGTCGTCGGCGACGCGAGGTGCAGCGTGTCGGAGATGATCCCCGAGGCCATGCACAGGGCGATGCCCGGCTCGGGCTGGATGCCCGCCGTGCGGAACTGGCGGGCGACGAGCGTGCAGGTCGAGCCCACCGGCTCGTTCACGAACCGGATCGGCTGCGTGCTCTTGAGGCCCCCACCGAGCCGGTGATGGTCGAGCACCTCCACGATCTCGGCCTCGTCGGCCCCCGCCACGGCCTGCGCGAGCTCGTTGTGGTCGACGAGCACGAGCCGCGGCCTGGGTGGGCTGATGAGGTCGCTCTTGAAGGCCAGCCCCACCAGCCGGCCGTCGTCGCCCACTACCGGGAACACCGGCTGGCTCGACCGCTCCGCCACCGCCCGGGCCTCGGCCACCGGCGCCTTGGCCGGCACCGTGGTCACGTCGGTGTGCACCACCGGATCGACGAACTGCGACGACTTCAGCCGCAGCGTCGTGTTCACGGTGTCGAACGGGCTCAAGATCACCGACACGCCCCGCAGCTTCGCCAGATCCACCAGCCCCGCCGAAAGCCTGAAGCCGCCGGTGATCACCAGGGCCCGCACGCCGTGCTCGATCGCCGGCAGTTGGATCGTGGGCCGGTCGCCGCAGACCACGATCAGCCGCTCCCGCGGATACCTCTGCATCCGCTCGGTGAACCCCTCGGCGCTCATCGCGCCCACCATCACCAGCAGCTCGTCCCGCTGCCCGGGCTCGATGGCGTGCTGGAAGCCGCCGCCGAGCACGTCGCGGATCTTGTCGAGGCTCGTCGTCACGGTGCGGGCCTTCACCGCGTCGGCCGAGTCGTGGAAGAACAGCTCCATCATCTCGAGCACGGAAATCACGCCCACCACCCGCCGGTCCGCGTCCACCACGGGGAGCGCCCGCAGGTCGCCTTCCTTCATCCGCTGCCAGACGTCGTGGAACGCGTCGCCGAACGCGGCCGTCACCACCTCGCGGCGGCACACGTCCTCGACCTGCGGCCGCACGTCCATCACCATCCGCGGCGCCGCCACCCCGGCCCGCTCGAGCACGTGCTCCGTCCGCTTGTTGGGCGGACCGCAGCAGCAGGCCACGGCGTCGGGCCGCGTGGTCCGCCGCAGCAGGTCGGCGTAGGCGAGCGCGGAGCAGATGGCGTCGGTGTCGGGGTTCCGATGCCCGAAGACGAGGGTGCTCATGGAGGGGCGGCTCAGGCCTCGCCCGGGGCCTGGAGCCAGCAGGCCAGCGACGGGTCCCAGGCGAGGATCTCGTCGGCCTTGAAGTAGATGCCGATCTCGCGGGCGGCCGACTCGGGGGAGTCGGAGGCGTGGACCAGGTTCATCTGCCGGCTGGCGGAGTAGTCGCCGCGGATCGTGCCCGCGGCCGCCTTCAGGCCACTCGTGGCCCCGAGCATCTCGCGGACCACGCGGATCACCTCCGGCCCCGCGAAGATCGTGGCCACCACCGGCGAGGCGGTGATGAACTCCTCGAGCCCCGGATAGAACGGCTTCGCGACGTGCTCGGCGTAGTGCTGCTTGGCGAGGGCGGGCGTGACCCGCAGCATCTTCATCGCCACGAGCCGCAGGCCCTTCTCCTCGAACCTCGCGAGGATCCGGCCGAGCAGGCCGCGTTCCAGGCAGTCGGGCTTGAACATCACGAACGTGCGTTCCATCGGGGGCGGGATCTCCGGGTGGGTGGGGGACAGGCGGGATCGACGAGGGAAGTGTATGTAGCGGCCCCGCGGCGCCACAACCAGCCCGTCTTGCGTCTGGCCATGGCCCCTCCTACCCTCCCGCGCCATGTCGCCCCTCCCGCGCTTTGCCCGCCGGCTCGCCGCACCGCCCGCGCGGGCCGCGGTCGCCCTCGCCGCGCTGGTCGCGGCGACCGCGCCCGCCAGGGCCGCCGACCTGCCCCCCGCCGGCGTCGCCCGGTTCACCCGCGAGGTGCAGCCACTGCTCCTCAACCGCTGCGCGGCCGGCGCCTGCCACGGCGGCCCGCGGGCCCACGCGCCGAAGTTTCAGCGCGGCGACATCCGCGGCGCCGTCTCGAGCGAGGAGACCCTCGCCAACGCCGCCACGTTCCGCGGCCTGCTCGGCCCCGACGGCGACCCCCGCCCGCTCGTGCAACTGCTCTCCACCCGGCATCCGCACGCCACCACGTCCCGCACGCTCGTCATGCCGCCGCTCACGCCCCGCGAACGTGCGGTGCTCGAGGGCTGGCTGACGGAGGCATACCTCGCCGCCGGCCCGCCCGCGACCCGCGACGCCGCCGTCGCGCCCGCCGGCCACGCGGAGCCGGCCGACGAGACGTCGTCCGGGCCGCCCAACCGGCTCCGGGCCCTGCTCGACACCGGCACGCCGCCCGCCCCGCCGCCCGTCCAGCCGCCGATCGAGGGCCGGACGTTCACCGGCGTCGTCGACCGCCGCACGCCGGCCGCGCCGGACGAGGTCACACCGGGATCCGGCCCGCCATCACGGCCTCGAGGAAGGGCCGGTTCCCCTCCAGCACGTCCGGGTGATCGAGCATCTCCTGGGCCGACATCCACAGGATCTCGCTGACCTCCACCGGGTGCGGCACGAACTCGTCGTCGCCGTGAAGCGTCACCGTCCACCAGGCCAGCGCCGTGCCCCAGCTGGTCATGCTCCGCCAGACGCACTCGCGTGCCTCGACGACGGCGGCGAGTTCCTCGCGGCACTCGCGGACCACCGCCTCGTGCTCCGCTTCCCCCGGCTCGACGTGACCGCCCGGGAAGCAGAGCCGGCCGCCGGCCACGAGCGTCGGGCCGCGGCGGATGACGAGGAACCGCTCACCCCGCCGGGTCACGGCCACCACTCCATGCCGACCGTTCGGCTTCGCCGCCTCGTCCTGACCGCCCGTCATGCGCTCCATCCTCCTGCGTCTCCGCCGGCCGCGCGGCCTTCTCCGGCCCGCCGCCTCGGGCCGTTGGTCGGCCCGCCGCATACACTACACTGTAGGCCTTCTGCTGGCCGCGACCCGGCCCGCCCGAGATTCCCGCTCCCGCACCCGCCAGGACGATTCGGCACATGGACTCCGCCCCGCGGCCCAAGGGCCCGTCGAACACCCCGCCCGTGCTCGGCAAGCCGCTGGGAATGCCCGCGGTGATCCTCCTCATTCTCGCCGCCCTCGCCCTGGCCACCTGGCTGTCGAGCGGTCCCGGCGGCGGCCGGCCGCCGATCCGCTACGACGAGTTCGTGCAGCAGGTGAAGGCCGGCAACGTCGCCGCCGTGGAGATTTCGGGCGAGCGACTGGTGGGCGAGTTCAAGGTGCCGCCGGCCGAGGCCAAGCCGGGCCTCAAGAACGCCAAGACCTTCCAGCTCGTCCTCAATCCGTACGTCCGCGAGGGATTCGACGGCCTCATCAAGGAGCACCCCGAGATCCCGGTCGCCACCAAGTCGCCTGAGGACCCGACCGGCTTCCTCCTGGGCCTGTACCTGCTCGTGCCGCTGCTCCTCATGGCCGGGTTCTGGATGACGCTCCGCCGGGCCCGCGACCCGCTGGGCAACACCGGCTTCCTCGGCGGCTTCTCCAAGTCGCCCGCCAAGCGGTACGGCGCCGGCGACAAGACGGTCACGTTCGCCGACGTGGCGGGCCTCGAGCAGGTGAAGCAGGACCTCCAGGAGATCGTCGAGTTCCTCAAGGACCCGAAGAAGTTCCAGCGGCTCGGCGGCCGCGTTCCCAAGGGCGTGCTGCTGATGGGCCCGCCGGGCACCGGCAAGACGCTCCTCGCCCGGGCCGTGGCCGGCGAGGCGGGCGTGCCCTTCTTCTCGATCTCGGGCAGTGAGTTCATCCAGATGTTCGTGGGCGTGGGCGCCTCGCGGGTCCGCGACCTGTTCAAGACGGCCAAGGACAACTCCCCGGCGATCCTGTTCATCGACGAGATCGACGCCGTGGGCCGCATCCGCGGCG
>JBIIDT010000105.1:0-8495 GCA_044238145.1 Pirellulales bacterium
GCCGTGGGCGGCCTGTCGGTGGGCGAGGGGCCGGAGGCGATGGACGCCGCCCTGCGGGCGACGCTGCCGCACCTCCCGGCCGACCGGCCGCGGTACCTGATGGGCGTGGGCCAGCCGCGGGACATCGTCGAGTCGGTGGCCGCGGGCGTCGACATGTTCGACTGCGTCCTGCCCACGCGGTGCGGCCGCAACTCGCTCGTCTACACGTTCGCCGGGCAGGTGCGGCTGCGGAACGCCCTGCACGCGGCCGACGACCGGCCGCTCGAGGAGGGCTGCCCCTGCGTCGCCTGCCGCCACGGCCGCCGCTACCTGCGGCACCTGTTCCTGGCCGGCGAGATGCTCGGGCCCGTGCTGGCCTCGATCCACAACCTCACCTTCTACCAGCGGCTCGTCGCCCGGCTGCGGGCGGCGATCGTGGCCGGCCACTTCGACCGCACCCGGCGGGAACTGCTCGCGGCGATCGCCGCGCCGGCCGCTAGTGGGGAGCCGGGGCCGCCGTCCACCGGCTGACGCTTCCGCCGCCGCGCTCGCCGTGCAGCCCTCGGCCTTGTCGGCCGCGCACGGCGGCCACTACATTTGCGGGCTTCCGGGCGGCGTCCGTCCGGGTCAGGAATCCCGCGCCGGCCGGTCCACCATGTCGCCCCTGTCCGCCATCGTGCCGCTCCTCGCCCAGGCCGCCCCGGCGGAGCCGCCGCCGCTGCTGCAGTACCTGCCGCTGCTCGTCATCGCCGTGGCGGCCTACCTGCTGCTGTTCCGTCCGGAGCAGGAGCGGCGCCGGCGCCAGCAGGACCTGCTCGGCGGACTCAAGAAGAACGACCGCGTCCTCACCTCGTCGGGCATCTACGGGACGGTGGCCAACGTCGAACGGGACACCGGTCGCGTCGTGCTCAAGGTCGACGACGCCGCCAACGTGAAGATCACCGTGACGCTCGCCAGCATCGCCAGCGTGCTCGGCGACGAGAAGCCAGAAGCCCGAACCGGAAGCAACGCATCATGAACCTGCCGTCCCTCGCCGTCGCCCTCCTCGCCCAGGCCGCCCCCGTCGTGGCCCCGGCCGCCGCCGCGCCGGCAGTCGCGGCTGAGTGGTGGCGGGAGCCGTGGGCCATGTGGGGCATCACCCTGCTGACGATCTTCGGTCCCACGTTCCTCGCCTGGTTCCTGTCCAAGTCGCTGCGGGTGGCCGACATGTGGGGTCGCCTGGCGACCGTGCTCGTCGCGGCCGCGGCCGGCGGCGTGGTGTGCTGGATGGGCTGGCCGCCCCGGTTGGGCATCGACCTCAAGGGAGGCGTGATCCTCGTCTACGAGATCGACCAGGCGAAGCAGGGGGAGAAGCGGGAGGACGGCGAGGCCGCCGGGCCGGTCGACATGGACAAGCTCGTGGCCGCCGTCAGCCGCCGCGTGAATCCGGGCGGCCAGAAGGAGGTCACGGTCCGCCGCTTCGGCCTCGACCAGCTCGAGGTGATCGTCCCCGAGGTGGACCAGGCGGAGGTCGACCTCATCAAGAAGACCGTCTCCAGCGCCGGCGTGCTCGAGTTCCGGATCACGGCCAATTCCGAGGACGCCCGGCACCAGCGGGCGATCGAACTGGCCAGCCGCTCGCCGGGCGAGACGGTCGTCGACGGCGGCAAGGCCGTGGCCCGCTGGGTGCAGCTCGATACCGCGAAGATGGACCCCGCCGAGAACCGCGGCCTCGTGACCCGCGTCGCCGCCGACGGCCGCACCGAGGCCCTCGTGATCCTCGACAACATGAACGTCACCGGCGGCTTCCTCGCCCGGGCCGCCTCGGGCTACGACTCGAGCATGGCCCCGTGCGTGAACTTCGCCTTCCGGCAGGAAGGGGCGGTGCTCTTCCAGGTGCTCACCAGCCAGAACCTGCCCGACCGGGCCAACGGGCAGTTCAGCCGGCTGGGCATCGTCCTCGACGGCCTGCTCCTCTCCGCGCCGCGGATCAACGACGTCATCTCCAGCAACGGCCAGATCACCGGCAACTTCCAGCAGGCGGAGGTCGACTGGCTGGTGGGCGTGCTCAACGCCGGCAGCCTGCCGGCGGCCCTGGTCAGCGAGCCGATCAGCGAGCAGAAGATCAGCCCCCAGCTCGGGGCCGACACGATCCGCTCCGGCGCCCAGGCCATGCTCCTGGCGACGGCGGCGGTGCTCGCCTTCATGCTCGCGTACTACCGGTTCTCCGGGTTCGTCGCCGACCTGGCGGTGCTGCTCAACATCGTGCTCGTGCTGGCGCTGATGATCTCCATCAAGGCGGCCTTCACGCTCGCCGGCCTGGCGGGCCTCGTCCTCTCGGTGGGCATGGCGGTCGACGCCAACGTGCTCATCTACGAGCGGATGCGGGAGGAGATGGACCGGGGGGCGGCGGTGCGGATGGCGATCCGCAACGGCTTCCAGCGGGCCTTCTCCACGATCTTCGACTCCAACGTGACCACGCTGATCACGGCCGTGATCCTGTACTTCATCGGCACCGACCAGCTGAAGGGCTTCGCCGTCACGCTGACGCTCGGCCTGGCCCTCAACCTGTTCACCGCCGTCTTCTGCTCGCGGGTGGTCTTCGACCTCGCCGAGCGGAACCGGTGGATCACGCGGCTCTCGATGGCCCGGTTCCTCGGCCAGACGAACTACCGCTTCGTGGCCTGGATGCGGCCGGCGATCGTCCTCTCGACGCTCTTCATCCTCGCCGGCCTGGCGGCGGCGTGGCAGCGCGGCCAGGGGCTGTTCGACATCGACTTCACCGGCGGCACGAGCGTGCAGGTGGCCTTCAAGCCCGACCGGCCGCTCGACATCGCCGACGTGCGGAAGGCCGTCTCCGTGCTGCCCGACGTGGCGGTCAGCGCCGTCACCGGCGGTGACGCGGCCCCCGGCACCCGCTACAAGATCGACACCTCGCTGCGGGACCAGAATCCCGACGACGGCAACGAGGTGGAGAAGACGCTGCGGGAGGTGTTCCCCGACCGCCTGCTCACCTACTCGATGGGCTTCGGCGAGCCGGCCTCGACGGCCAAGGAGGGGGAGAAGCCCGACGCGACGTCGCTGACCACCGGCGCGGCGGTCGACTTCCCGGAGAAGATCAACCGCCTGACGCTCCAGGCGACCCTGCGGGACGCCTTCGCGGCCGCGGGCTTCGCGGGGGCGCCCTTCGAGATCGAGACCGACGACGAGCAGGCGCGGTCGAGCCGGACGCGGCCCGCGCGGAACTGGGCCGTCTCCACGGCGCTCGAGCCCGCCCAACTGCGGACGGTGCTCGAGCAGCTGGCGGCGAAGCTCGCCGGCACGCCGGTCTACCTGTCGGCCAACGCCATCGGCGGCAAGGTGGCGGGCAACACGAAGCTGACGGCGGTCTACGCCCTGCTGGCCAGCCTGCTGATGATCGTGCTCTACGTCTGGGTGCGGTTCCAGAACGTGGCCTTCGGCCTGGCGGCTGTCGTCGCCCTCGCCCACGACGTCCTCGTGGCGGTGGCCTGCCTGGCGTTGAGCAGGTTCGTGGCGCCGTTCCTCGGCTGGGCGCTCGTGGACGACTTCAAGATCAGCCTCGACGTGGTGGCGGCGCTGCTCACGATCATCGGCTTCTCGATCAACGACACGATCGTGATCTTCGACCGGCTGCGGGAGCTGCGGGGCAAGAGCCCGTTCGTGTCGGCCGACACGATCGACCGGGCGGTCAACCAGACCCTGAGCCGGACGATCCTCACCTCGGGGACGGCGCTCCTGGCGACGGTCATCCTCTACTTCTTCGGCGGGCAGGGTATCCACGCCTTCGCCTTCACGATGCTGGTGGGCATCATCACCGGCACCTACAGCACGATCTACATCGCCTCGCCGATCGTGCTCTGGCTCCAGCACCGCTTCGGCGGCTCCGCGAGCGGCGCGGGGCGGCCGGCGTCGGTGCCGCAGCCGGCGTGATCCGTCCCTGCCGGCCGTGACGGTCCGGCAGGGCGTACGGCCTGCGGAGAGCCTGCCGCCGCTGCCGGTACAGGCAGGCGGCCGCCCCCGGACTGGCCTCGCGAACCTCGCCGGCCGACGGCCCGGCCGGCCAGCCGGGCGCATGGTTGCGGTGTGGCCATGCGGGCGGCGACGCCGCCCTGGAGAAGAGGATCATGTCGAGGATCGTCACCGCCTTCCGGTTCCTGTTCGGGCTGGCCATGGTGGCCGGCGGCGCGGCGCTGGCGGCGCCCACGGTCTCGGCCCTGGTGCAGGAGATCGCCCGGCACCGGCAGGCCATGGCCGCCCTGCCGCCGGCGCCGCCGTCGGCGGTCGGGATCCCTGCCTGGCAGCCGCCCGTCGCTCCCACGCTGGCGATGCAGCCGCCCGCCGCTGCCTGGCCGCCCGTCGACGACGGCGCCGGCACGGGCCCGAACGATGGCCTGCCGCCGAGCCCGCACTACCAGCCGCCGCCGCCGCCGGCCCCGTTGCCGCCGCTGCCGCGCGAGTTCGGCGCCATGGCCCCCGACGTCGCCGGGGCCTACCGCTCCACCCTCCAGGTGCCGCCGCCGCCGTTGCTCGACGCCCACCAGCCCCCGCCCCTGGCGGCCGGCTGGACCGCGCACGGCGTCGCCGCGCCCGTGGCCGTGATGCCCGACGCCGTCGTCCCGCAGGCCTACGTGGTCCGCGACGGCGATGATCTGACCGGGATCGCGACGCGGTTCTACGGCCACGCGTCGGCGTCGGCGGCGATCTGGACGGCCAACCGCGACGCGTTGCCCGACCCGAACGTGCTGCCCATCGGCGCCGTGCTCCGTCTGCCCCCCGCCTGGACCGTGTTCGCCGCCCGTGGCGGCGATGGGCGGGCGATCGAGCCGCAGGCGGCCGCCGGTCCGGCGGCTGCGCCGCCGCCGACCGCCGCACCGCTCGCGCGTCCTGTCGGCTGGCTCGCCGGCGGCGCCACGACGCCCGCCAGCGTGCCGCGGCCGCCTGAACCGCAGCGACCGGCCGCCGTCCGCGTGGCGCCGGGTGAGACGCTCGACTCACTGGCCCGGAGGTTCTACGGTGACGAGCGGATGGCCGGCAGGATCTGGGAGGCCAACCGCGACCGGCTGCGAAGCCCCGAACTGGTGGTGGCCGGCATGGAGTTGAGGTTGCCGTGACGGCGGCGGCGACGGCTCGACGGGGCCGGCTCTCGGGCGGTACGAGTTTCCTCGCTGATGGCCGCGGCGGCCATAGGCTCGGAATCCTCGCACCGGCCCGCGAGCCTCGCTGATAAGCGCGGGACGGGGTGGGACGCCGCCGTCACGAGGAGGAGAGGCGGGGGGTGGTCAGCGCCGCGGACGGTCGAGGGCCATGCGGATGAACTTCTCGATCACCGTCCCGGGATTGAGGGTCCGGTCGCCGGCGAGGGCGTCGGCCGTGCGGGTGGAGTCGAGTTCGATGAAGAACAGGCTGGCCTTCGTGGGGTCCTCGAGCTTCGTGGCCTTGTCCGTCGTCTTGTCGGACCGCTGCTGGAACCAGTCGGTCGGCCGCTGCCGCTTGAGCTGATCGAACACCTTGAGCGAGTCGCGGTCGCTGCGGCCCGCGACAATCATCAGCGGGATTTCCTGCTTGACCACGTTGTTGGCCAGCGGACCGTTGATCGTGAAGCCGCGGGTCGTCCAGGCGGGGCTGACGAGGACGACGCCGCGGACCTGTCGGCCCTGCGGGCCCTTGGTGCCGTCGGGCCAGCTCGCGTCCTCCGCGGTCCAGGCGAGGGCCACCGTCGCACCGAGGCCCGAGCCGACGACGAACAGCCGCCGCATGTCGACTTCCCCCTCGTCGGCCTTCCGGCGAATCCAGTTGCGGACCGCCTCCACGTCGCCGCGGATGGCCGACTGCTCGCGGATCTGACCGCCACGGGTGGCGGCCATGAGCTCGAAGTCAGCCTTCTTGAGGCCGCGGACGTCGAGGGAATCGCCCCCCTTCGCCGTGCTCGCACCGTGGCCACGGAGGTCGGGGGCCACGACGCCGCAGCCGGCGGCCTGCAGCGCCACCGCCAGCGGCTCGACGGAGCGGTGCGAGCCCTCGAGGTCGTGAAGCAGGATCACCGTCGCGGTCGGCTTCTCGTCCTCCTCGAGCAGCGGCGGGTAGTACCAGGCGTGCAGTTCAAGCCCGTCGCTGGTATCGAGGAGCAGTTCCTCGGGCTGCTGGGCCTTCGCCGCCGCCCCGCCGGCAGCCGGGGGGGCGGCGGGCCGGGTGGCTGGGGCAGGGGGAGGGCCGGGGGGAGGGGCCGGAGCCGGATCGGCAGCGGGCGGGGCCGGTGCCGCCGCCGGCGGGGCGGCTGGTGGATCCGCGAGGCAGGCCACGGAAGCCAAGGCGAGGAGGCCCATGGTCGCGAAAAAGAGCCGGGAAAAAGCCATGCGGATGGTCATTTTTGAACCAAAGGGCGGCGGGGAGCGAATGAAGGGGCGGCGAATGCCGACAGGGAATAGAATATCGCCGGTTCGGCGAAGATATCCATGTCGGACTGCCAATGGGCCCGTCCGTGGCCCCTCATACCGTACGCGGGTGACGATCGTGAGTTCGCTCGAAGTGGCACGCCGCTGGTGGCAGGAATATACGGGGGAGGAGGATACCCCGTTCGACGGCGACACCCCCGGTTGGGCCGTGAGCCTGGTCGCCCACGTGGCGGTGCTGCTGGCGATGGGGCTCGTCGGCCTGCCCGAGTCTCCCGCCAAGCCGCGGCCGATTCCCATCGTGGTCTCGGAGCCGGTCGAGACCGACGTGCTCCTCGAGCCGCCGGAGGACCTCACTGTCTCGGTCGAGCCGCAGGAAGAGGCGGGCGCCCAGAGCGACGACGCCCTCGAGGTGGCTCAGTCGGTGGCCCCGGTCATCAGCGAGGTGTCGATCGTCCCGGTCGTCGTCGACGACAACCCGTTGAGCGACATGGAACTGGAGCCGGTCGAGGCCGACGCCACGGGGCTCGTGATGAACGCCGACATGGCGGTCAAGGGTGACGTGGGCGTGGGCACGACCGGTGCCGGCGGCGCGGTCGACCGGCTGACGGTCGAGATCGCCGCCTCGCTCGAGCAGCGTCCCACGCTCGTGTGCTGGGTGTTCGACCAGTCGGTCAGCCTGTCGGCCCAGCGGAAGGAGATCGCGGCCCGGCTCGACCGGGTGTTCGACGAGCTCGGCATGAACCGCTCGGAGGCCAACCGGCCCGACCTGCTCAACACGGTCTTCGCCTACGGGCAGCGGATGCAGCAGGTGACCGACAAGCCGACGGCTGCGGCCGCCGACGTCGTCTCTGCGATCCAGAACATCCCGGTCGACGAGTCGGGCGTGGAGATGACCTTCTCCGCCATCCGGCTGGCGGCCGAGCAGGCCCGGCCGATGCGGATCGGGCCGCCGCGACGGAACGTGATGATCGTGGCCTTCACCGACGAGGTCGGCAACGACCAACAGCTCGCCGACCAGACCGCCCAGTATTGCCGCGCCCAGGGGATGCCGGTCTACGTGGTCGGCGTTCCGGCGCCGTTCGGCATGGCGCAGGTGAAGATGAAGTTCGTCGAGTTCGACCCCAAGTACGACAGCGGCGAGCAGTGGGCGGTGGTCGATCAGGGGCCGGAGACGCTGTACCCGGAGTTCGTTCGCGTCCATCCGCGTGAGGCGGACGAGCCGATCGACTCGGGCTTCGGTCCATTCAGCCTCTCGAAGCTGTGCTACGAGACGGGCGGCATCTACTTCGCCGTCCACCCCAACCGCAACGCGACCGGCCGGGTGAGCAGCGCCGACGTCGCGCCGATGGCGTCGCGGCTGCGGCAGTTCTTCGACCCGGCGGCCCTCAAGGACTACCGTCCCGACTACGTCGCCGCGGGCAAGAGTGAGCAGATGGTCGTGGCCAACAAGGCGAAGAAGTCGCTCGTCGAGGCGGCGAAGGCCTCGCAGATCGCCCCGATGGAGTCGCCGACGATGACCTTCCCGAGGGTCGACGACGGGGCGCTGGCCCTGCTCCTCGGCGAGGCCCAAAAGGTCGCCGCCCGTATCCAGCCCAAGATCGACGCGTTGTACGGCATCCTCTCCGCCGGGGCCGCCGACCGCGACAAGATCCAGGAGAAGCGGTGGCAGGCGGGTTACGACTTGGCGATGGGCCGTGTGCTGGCCGTGAAGATCCGCACCGACGCCTACAACATCATGCTCGCCCAGGCGAAGACGGGCATGAAGTTCAAGAACCCCAACAACGACACCTGGGTGCTCGAGCCGAGTGACGACGTGTCGGCCACCGGCTCGCAGACCGACAAACTGGCCAAGCAGGCACGCATGCACCTGGAGCGGGTCGTGAAGGACCACCCGGGCACCCCCTGGGCCTTTCTGGCGGCGGAGGAGTTGCGGACACCGCTGGGCTACGCCTGGTCGGAGACCCACACCGGCGTGAACAAGCCCAAGATGGGTGACGGCGGCGGTGGCGCGCCGAACCCGGCCGACGACAAGGCGCGGGCTCGCATGGCACCACCGAAGCCGAAGCGGCCGTTGAAGAACCTCTGAATTCACGGAAAGCCTCGGCCTCCGGCCTCGCTTTCCTG
>JBIIDT010000019.1:0-44641 GCA_044238145.1 Pirellulales bacterium
AGCCTCGGCCTCCGGCCTCGCTTTCCTGGAGCGCCGCCTGCCAGGCTGGCGGCTGTCACATCGCCATGTTCTCGCTCGCGAACACGTCGCGGCTTTCGTAGGCGTGGAACATGCGGGCGATCTTCAGGGCGAACTGCTGGAGGAACAGGGCCCGGAACTGGGCCTCGCTGCGATCGGTCGTGGGGATCGCGCTGTCGGCCGGGAAGGTGAAGTCGTCGATCCGCTTCTCGAACACGACCTCCTTCTTGTCGACGTCGAACACGCGGACGTGGGCCGTGGACCGGCCGCGGTACAGCGTCGCGCCGTCGTGCAGACGGAAGCCCTCGAGATCGATGCCCACGACGTAGTTGGCGTCGAGGGCCCGGCCGAGCGTCGGATAGTCGACCCACGTGTTTTCGTCGATCCAGCGGGCCACCTCCTGCTGGCCGATGACCTTCACCTTGCGAACCTGCTGCTGGATCTGGCCGCCGACGAGCATGGCCAACTCGCGGGCGGATCCGGCGTCGCTGAACTCGAGTTCGACGATCGGCTTGCAGACCACGGCGACGTGCTTGCCCTTGAGCCCGGCGAACTCGGCGGGCACGTCGGCGGGATGGAACAGGTAGGCGGCCGTGATGAGCACCTGGCAGCCCGTGAGCAGGGGCAGGGCCAGGAGGATGCCGAACACGGGGCGAAGGTTCATGGGACGGTCCTCGACGGGATGGGTGCGGCCGGTACCGCGGGGCGGGAGGATAGGGAGGCCCGGGGGGCCGCTCAATGCCGCTTGGCCCGCGAAAACCGCGGGCACCCGGACCGCCGGGGGCGGGGGTGGCAGAATGGGAAGGCGAGGCACCCATGACACCGGCCACCGCTTCCTCCGTCGCCCGCGACCGGTTCCTCGCCGGCCTGACCGCCGGTCTGCCCGGCGGGGGCCTGTGGTCGGCGCCCATGCTCGTGGCCGCGTCGGGCGGCGCCGACAGCACGGCACTGCTGCTCGGTCTCGTCGCCGTGGCGCCACCCCGGGCCCGGATCGTCGTCGCCCACGCCGAGCACGACCTGCGCGCGGCCGCGGCGGACGACCGCGAGTTCGTCGTGGCTTTGGCAGCGCGGCTGGGCCTCGGATTCGTCACGGCGCCACTGGCGGTCCGGGCCGCCACGGCCGGAGGCGAGGGGCTCGAGGCGCGGGCCAGGCGGTTACGGTACGGCTTTCTCGCGGACGTGGCCCGGAGACACGCGGCCCGGCACGTGCTCGTGGCGCACACCGCGGACGACCAGGCCGAGACGATCCTGCACCGCATCCTCCGGGGCACGGGGCCGGCGGGCCTGGCCGGCATGGCGGCCGCCCGCGAACTCTGCGACGGCGTCGGGCTCCTGCGGCCGCTGCTCGCCGTGCCACGGGAGGACGTGCGGGCCTTCCTCGCCGCCGAGGCGGAGGCCTGGCGGGAGGACGAGTCGAACGCCGACGTGCGGCATGCCCGCAACTTCCTCCGCCACGAAATCCTGGCCCGCTGTGCGGCCGGCCCCTATCCCGCGGCGACGGCGGCGGTCGTGCGGCTCGGGAGTCAGGCCGGCCGGCTGGCGGCCGCGCTGCGGAGCGCGGCCGACCACCTGCTCGCGCTCCACGCGCGGCGGCATGCCGACGGCACGGTCGAACTGCGGACGAGCGGCCTCGTGGGGCTCGATCCGCATCTCCTCGCGGAGATGTTCGCCGCCCTCTGGGAGCGGGAGGGCTGGCCGCGCCGCGACATGACGGCTGCGCATTACGAGCGGCTGGCGGCGCTGGCCGCCGCCGCGGATGCGCCCGCCGCCGCGATCGCCGACTATCCCGGGGGCGTGCGGGTCACGGTGGCGGCCGGGAGGCTGGAACTCCGTCCGCCCTACGACCGCATCTCGACCCGCCTGTAGCCGCCGATGCTCGCGAAGTAGAGCATGAGGCCCAGGTACACCGCGGCCATCGCGGCGGGGATCAGCGAGTCGGCCTTCAGCGTGTCGCGGTCGCCCTGCTGGTCGGCGGTGATCACGGCCTTCTGCGTCTCCGACGCCGTGTCGCCGGCCTTGCGGGCCTCCGACACCTTCTGGCCGTCGAGTCCGAAGACCTCGGTGCTGGCCACGTTGAGAAACCGGCTCGGCTTCTCCGACTTGAACTCCGCGTACACCGCCGGGGCGGCCTTCTCCAGCGCCTGGCCGGCGAAGCGGTCCTTGCAGTAGCCGAGGCCCGGGCCGCCGATCAGACCGGCGGAGAGCATGCCGATGCCTCCCATGATCGACATCGCCACGGCGCCGGTCTGCGGAAACCGGTCGCCGACCACGGCGAGCATCGTGGGCCAGAAGAACGTCTTGCCCAGCGCGTAGATGCCGAGGGCCGCGAGCGCCGCCGGGAACGTGTTCATGCCGCTGGCGAACCGCAGCCCGAGAAAGGCGAGCACAGCCGAGACGAGGAGCAGGCCGATGGGCGACAGCCCCAGCTTCGTCTCGATGAAGTGGGCGCAGAACCGCAGGCCGAACATGATGGCCGACGTCCAGATGAACAGCCACTTGCCCTGCTCGGAAGTGAACAGGTTGCCGGTGATGTTCTGGATCCAGCTGTCGGTGCCCAATTCGACCGCCCCGACGAGGGCGTGGGTCACGAAGAGGATGAAGAGCAAGAGCGAGCCGATCGAGAAGCGGGTCATGACGGCCACGGCCACGAGCAGGCCGCCACCGAGCAGGTAGCCGACGGTGGCCGCCCGGTCGAAGATGAAGTCCTTGAGGATGTCGCCGAAGAACAGGGCGAGCAGGAAGCAGGCCACGGCCGCCCCGAGGATGCCGACGTCGCGGAACATGTCGACGAAACTCGCCCCCTTGGCCGCCGCCTCCGACTTGGGGAACTTCTGGCCCAGGAACATGAGGGCGTAGATCACGGTCGGCACGAGGTACAGCGCCAGCTGGTACTTCCAGTCGAGGTGCAGCTTGTCGTCGAGGTACCAGCCGGCCACGGAGCCGAGCACCATGCCGGCCGGCCAGCTGGCGTGGAGGATGTTGAGGTAGTGGGTGCGGTTGTGGGGGAACACCGTGGCCACGAGGGGATTGGCCACCGCTTCCAGCGTGCCGTTGGCGAAGGCGAAGATGAACGAGCCCCAGAACAGCAATTGGTAGGCGTTGGCGGGCGTGGACGCGCTGAAGGTGACGAGCGCCGAGAGCACGTGGCCGGCCAGCGCCAGGGCGACGAGCTTGCCGTAGCCGACCTTGTCGACGATCACGCCGCCGATGATGATCCCGAAGCAGAAGCCCGACAGCCCGGCGCCGGTGATTTTGCCCACCTCGCTGCCGGTGAAGCCGAACTGCTCCACCCAGTTGTCGAGGATTCCGGCGCGGATCGCGAAGCCCACGCCGGCGGCGAGGATCGCCATGAACCCGGCCCACAGGAGGCGGTGGGCGTTGGGGGCCGTCCCCTCCAGATCGTGGGACACGGTCGAGGCCTTGGCGTGCATGCTGGTTCCCCCGGCGGATGCGGATGACACGAGGACGGCACTATAGCAAGGGCCGCAGGCTGGGGAAACGGCGGGTTTCCGCGGGGCGGCGCGGGCTGGCGGCGGCTTGACCCCCCGCGGCCGCAGTCCTACTTTCCCCCGCCCCGGTTCGGGCTTTCGGCACCCCTGCGCGCCGGCGCATCCTTCGAGCCACTCGTGAAACCGCTCGCCGACTTCCTCTGGACGCTCGTCCGCTGGTCGCTGCCGCTCACGGTGGCCGGCATCGTCGCCGCCGGCGCCGTCGGCTCCGGTCGGTTCGGCGACGTTGTCCGCGGCCGGATCGAGGAGCGGCTGCGGCAGGAGTTTCCCGGGGTCGCCGTGCAGGTGCAGGCCGCCGGCATCGTGGAGGGAGAGGGGCTCGTCGCCCGCGGTGTGTCGTTCGTCGACAGCCGCCTGCCGCCCCAGTATCGGCAGCTGGTGTGGATCGACGAGCTGAAACTCGCCTGCGGCACCGATCTGGCGCAGCTCGCGGCGGGGCCCCCGCGGATCACGGCGGTCCGCATCCGCCGGCCAACCGTGCATGCCTGGCGGGCCACCGACGGCCGCTGGAGCCTCGCGCCGCTGTTGAAGCGGCCCACGGGGAACGCGGCGGTGCCGGTGACCGTGGAGGACGCGACGCTCCTCCTCGAGGACGCGACTCTGCGGTCGCGGGCCACGCTGCGGCAGATCAGCCTCGCGGTCGACCCGCCCGCCGCCGCGGGGCAGGACGCGGCGGTCGTCCGCGGCACGTGCTCCGGCGACCTCTTCGACCAGGCGGGATTCGAGGGCCGGTTCGTGCCGGGCACGGGCGCGTTCGACGTGGCGGGCACCGTCGATGCGATCGAGCTTTCCAAGCGGCTGATGGCCGCGGTTCCGCCCCCGGCGGCCGGCTGGCTCGCCGGGCTGGAGGGTCGCCTCGACGTTCGCTGGCGGGCGAACGGATCGCTGGCGGCGATCGACGCCATCGCCTTCGAGGCGGCCGGCCGGCTGGAGTCGGGGCGGTTCTCGCACCCGCAACTGCCGTTCGCGGTCAGTGCCGTGACGGCGGAGTTCGCCGCCGACCGGCAGGGGCTGCGGTGCGACCGCATCGAGGCCCACGCCGGCTCGACGCTCCTCCGGGGCTCGGCTCGGCTCGCGGGCTGGAGCGAGGCGGCCGACTTCGACGTGGCCCTCGAGGCCGAGCGGCTCGTCGTCGGCCGGCACTGGGAGGGGCTCCTGCCGCCGGCGCTCGCCGCCCATTGGAGCCGGCTGCTGCCGGCCGGCGAGGTGGACGTCACGGCCCGCGTCACCCGCCGTGCTGGCACGATCGCGCCCGACGTCGCCGTCCGCTGCCGCAACGTCTCGCTGACCCACTACCGGTTTCCCTACCGGCTCGACCGCACCGTCGGCACCGTCACCTACCGGGACGGCAGCCTGGCCCTGCACCTCACCGGGCAGGCGGGCGGGCACCCCGTGCAGATCGACGGGCAACTCGCCCGGGCCGAGGCGGGCGCGACGGGCTTCGTGGAGGTGCGGGGCGATCGGCTGCAGATCGACGACGCCCTGCTGGCCGCCATGCCGCCGCGGAGCGCCGAGATCGTCCGCCTGCTTCGTGGCGCCGGCACGTTCGGCTTCGTCTTCCGTCACGAGCGGGCGAAGGAGTTTCCCGGCGGCCATGCCAACTCGCTCGGCATCCGGCTGACACAGTGCAGCCTGTGCTACGCGGGCTTTCCCTATCCGCTGGCGAACGTGTCGGGGATCATCCGCATGGACCGCGGCCGCTGGACGATCCAGGACGTCGTCGGCTCCAACGACACCGGCGTCATCCGCTGCTCGGGCACGCTCGACCCGCTGGGGGGCGACGACGGCGAGCTGACGCTCAACCTGGCCGGTCGCGGCGTGGTGCTCGAGCCGGAGCTGCGGGACGCGCTGCCGCCGGGCATGCGGCGGATCTGGAACGACGTCGACCCGCGGGGCAACGCGGAGTTCACCGCCACGGTGCGGCACCGCGTCAAGGCCCGCCACACCGACGTCCGGCTCGTGGCCACGCCGGTGGGCGACACCGTCTCCATCGAGCCGAGCTGGTTTCCCTACCGGCTGGAGCGGCTGCAGGGCCGGCTCGCGCTCGCGGACGGCAGGCTGCGGTTCGAGGATATCCGCGGCGTCCACGACCGGACCACGGTCGCGGCCCAGGGCAGCTGCCAGTTCGCTCCCGACGGCGGCTGGCGGGTGTCGTTCGAGCGGCTCACGGCGGATCGTTTCCGCGCGGACCACGACGTGCTCCAGGCCCTGCCGGCCGGGCTGCGGCGGGCGGTTTCGAGCGTCGGCCTCGAGGGGCTGCTGTCGCTGAGCGGGGCGGTCGACATCTACTCGACCGCGGCCGTGCCCGCGGTGCTGCCGGACGGCCGCACGGAACTCGTGCCCGGGCCGGCGGCCGCGGCCTGGGACGTCGCCATCGACGTCGAGCAGGCCGCGCTCGACGTCGGGCTGCCGGTGGAGCACGTGCACGGCGGCATCCGCCTCCGCGGCCAGAGCGACGGCCAGCGCTGGCAGACGACGGGCGATCTGGCGATTGACAGCGCCATCTGTCGCGGCGTCCAGCTCACGAACCTCCAGGGCCCGCTGGCGATGGACCCCGGCGGCGTGCGGTTCGGCACCACGGCCGCCGCCGCGGGCGGGCCGGCCGGTCGGCGGCTCTCGGCCCGCATCGCCGGCGGCACGCTCCTGCTCGATGGCCGCGTGGACGCGGAGGCCCCCGGCACGTTCGCCCTCAATGCGTCCCTCGGCGACGCCGACCTCGAGCGGCTCGCCGGTGAGCTCACCGGGGCGGCCAATCGCTACCGGGGCCGCGTCTTCGGCGGCGTCGAGGTGACCGGTTCCCGTGCGGGCCGCCACTCGCTCGCCGGCCGTGGCCAACTGCGACTGCGGGACGCCGACATCTACGAACTCTCGGTGGTCGTGGCCCTGCTCAAGATCCTGCGGGTGAAGGCACCCGACCGCAACGCCTTCAGCACCAGCCTCGTCGACTTCCGCATCGAGGGGCCGCGGGCCTACCTCGACACGATCGAGCTCTCGGGCGACGCGATCAGCCTCGTGGGCAACGGGGAGATCGACCTCGATTCGAACATCAACCTCACCTTCCGCCCGATCATGGGCGCCAGCGAACAGCAACTCCCGGCGATGAAGCGGCTCCTCGGCGGGGCCGGCGGCCAGTTCATGCTCGTGCACGTCGACGGCACGCTGGCCAACCCGGTGCCGACGACCGAGGCCTTCCCGACGCTGGCGGCGGCGCTGCAGAAGTTCCAGGCTCCGCGCCGGGGGGGCGGGGAGCGGACGGCGGCCCTCTGGGAGCCCGTCCGATGACCGCCGCCGGCCGCCCGGGGCGGAAGGCTGGTAAAGTGGGGCGTTCGGGCCGGAGCGGACCGCTCCCGGCGCGGGCCCCGGGAGCAAGCGACCGATGAAGTTCGTGAAAATGCACGGCGCGGCCAACGATTACGTCTACGTCGACTGCTTCCGGGAGCCGGCCCCGGCCGACCCCGTCGCGCTCGCGCCGCGAATCGCCGACCGGCACCGCGGCGTGGGGGGCGACGGCCTCGTGCTCGTGCAGCCGTCGCCGGTGGCCGCGGCGCGGATGCGGATGTTCAACGCCGACGGCAGCGAGTCGGAGATGTGCGGCAACGGTGTGCGGTGCGTCGCCCACCTCGTCGTCGCCCGGGGCCATGCGCCGCCCGGCCGGGTGGCGATCGAGACGGGCCGCGGCGTGCTGGCGCTCGACGTCGAGCGGACCGGCCCGCGGACCTCGCGGGTCCGGGTCGACATGGGCGAGCCGCTCCTGGAGGCGGCCGAGATCCCGGTGGCCGGCAGCGGACGGCTCGTCGATGCGGACTGTCCGGCGCTCGGCCCGCGGGAGCCCTGGTGGGAGACGGCGGGCCTCGATCCGCGGATGACCTGCGTCTCGATGGGCAACCCGCACGTGGTCCTCTACTGCCGCGACGTGGCCGCCGTGCCGCTGGAGTCGGCGGGACCGCGGATCGAGACGCACCCGATCTTCCCGCGCCGGGTCAATGTCCACTTCGTCGAGGTGCTCTCGCGCGGCCACGTCCGCATGCGGACGTGGGAGCGGGGCAGCGGGGTCACGATGGCCTGCGGCACCGGCGCGTCGGCCGTGTGCGTGGCCGGCGTGCTCACCGGCCGCACCAGTAGCCCGCTGGCGGCCGACCTGCCCGGCGGCCGGCTCGACCTGGAATGGGACGGCGCGGGCCACGTGTTCATGACCGGGCCCGCCGAGGAGGTCTTCGAGGGAACGTGGCCCGGCGCCTGACGGCGGGCCGCCTGTCCAGGGAAGGACGCAGCGAGTGAAGATCAAGACTCCCTTCGCAATCGGCGCCTGGTCGCTCGTGTCGACGGCCGCGATCCGGCAGTGGATGGCGACGCTCGACACCAAGGCAGACTTCGCCGAGCCGACGGTCGACCCCGTGCACCCTGCCTACCGCGGCGCCAAGATCTACATCTTCTGGCACGAGAACATCCTCCTGCCGCTCGTGTTGCGCGGCCACTCCAACATCTCGATGCTGCTCTCGCGGCACTGGGATGCGAACATCCTCGACCGCGTGGCGCGGATGATGGGGTTCGGCGTCGTCCGCGGCAGCACGTTCCACGGCGGCTCGGCGGCCCTGCGGGAACTCGCCGAGCGGGCGGCGACCGGCAACCTGACGATCACACCCGATGGCCCCCGCGGGCCGCGGCGCCGGCTGGCCGCGGGCTGCGTGTTCCTGGCGAGCACGCTGCGGATCCCGGTGGTGGCGATGGGGATGGGCTACGAGCGGCCCTGGCGGTTCGGCACCTGGGACCGGTTCGCGCTGCCGCGGCCCTTCACGCGGGCCCGGGTGGTGGTCAGTCGCCCGCTCGCGATTCCCCCGGACCTCGATCGTGACGCCCTCGAGGCGCACCGCGAGGGCGTGGAGCGTCTCCTGACGCATCTCTCCGACGACGCCGAGGCGTGGGCGATGGCGGGCATCCGCCGGCCGCACGAGCGAGTGGTGCGGAAGGAGCCGTCGCGGGTGGCCCGCTGGGCCGCGGCCCTGCCGGGCCCCGCGGGCGTGGCGGTCGAGGATGAACTCGCGAGGCTCGGTCTGGCCGGCCTCGGCTCCGCAGGTCGTTCGGCGGCGTAGGCCGCTCCCGGCCACGAGGACCCGGCTTCGGGGGCGGCGACGCGTCGCCGCCGCTGGCCACGGCGATCAGTCGCGGGTGGGGCCGACGAGGCGGTCGAGTTCGTCGAGTCGGGCACGCAGACGACGGATCTCCGCGCGGGTCGCTTCCAGGGTCGCAGCGTCCACGGGACGGTTGGACCGGTAGGGGAAGGCTTCGGCGGGAGCCGAGGGCGGAGCCGACGGGCTGGGCAGGAGGGTGGGCGTCGCGGGCACTGGCTCCGGACCGACGAGGACCTGCTCCAGCGGCCGTTCCAGCGGCTGCAGCACGACGTCGGCCTTCTTGGCCTCGCCGCCGGGGAGGACGTACTCGAGGGACACCGGCCTGCCAACGGGGCCGCTTGTCACCAGCCGCGTGAGTTCGTCCGGCGAACCGACCGGCCGCTCGTCGAGGGCCACGATGACGCTGCCCGGCGGCAGGCCGGCCCGCGCGGCCGGCAGGTCCTGCACCACGCCGATCACGTAGGCCCCGTGCGGGGCCGGGAGGCGAAACCGCGACTGCATCGCCGGGTCGATCGGCATCGTGCGGACGCCGAGCGCCGTCCGGCCCCGGCCCGGCGCGGCGGCCGGAAGGCTCCGCGGCGGTGGCGTCGGGGCGGCGAGCGGGAAGCGGGCCGGGCCGGGAGTCGGCAGGGGCGCGGCGGGCTGAAAGCCCGTCTCCGGGGCGGCGGCGAAGGCCGATGCGGCCGGGGCCGCCGGCGGCGGCACCACGACGGATGCCACGGGTGCTGCTGGAGGTTGCTCGGCCATTGGAGGCGGCGAGGCCGGGCCAGCCTGCCATTCCCGCTGGGGCTGCGGGGCGGGCCGCGGCACGGCGGTCATGCGCACGTCGGCGATCGCCTCGTCGCGGGCGATGGCGACGCTCACCGCTTGGCCCGGGGCGATGGCGGTGAGGGATTGGGCGACGTCGTCGGCGGTCCGCAGGACCGTGCCGTTGATGGCCCGCACGTCGTCGCCGACCCGCACCCCCGCGACCGCGGCGGGGCTGTCCGGAACGACCTCGGCCACGACCCAGCGGCCAGGGGTGCGCGACTCGGCGACCGCCAGGCCGACCCAGCCGTTTCCAGGCACGGCGGTCGCCGGAAGAGCGGCGGGGGAGGCCGGAGGCGCGGCGGTGGCGGCCGGCGCGGCGGTGGACGGGAGAACGATCGGGTCGCCCACCGAGATGTCCCCGGGCACGAAGGGCTGCTGCGGCGGCTCGTCGGCCACCGCGGGATTTCCGGCCGTGAGGCCCGCGACCAGGGCCAACCCGCCCAGCACCCAGGATGCGACCTTCCACCCGCCGTGCCGCGATCCGCGCCCGACCCCGACAAAGAACCGGCTTTCGTGCATGATGCGTCCCCGCTGCCTGCGGAATCTCCCGCACGGTCTCGTCCGTGGGGGCCGTCAGTATAGGGGAATGCCGCGGCGGTGAAACCGGTCCGGCAGGGCTGCGTTTTTGCACCAGTTGGGCGTCGCGCGGGCGCGAAACCGCGTCTTCGTCGCGCCGTGCGTCGATGGTTTGACAGCACTGCCAGCACTCCTATACTCGCGCCGCGATCAGGTCGGAGACGACGTGATCGACAGGATGCAGGCAGTGACGCGGTGGCCGCCGGCGGTGCTTCGGGGAGCCGCCCGCTGCGATGAACGGAAGGATCCATGGCGAAGGCAGCTGACAGCGGCGCTCGGGCGATGCATCCCGATGCGGGCGGGCTGGCGACGCTGGTGCGCGAGGCGTTTCGCGGGCGGATCGGCGCGGAGCGGTTCGCCGTGTGGTTCGGAGACGCCGCCGGCTTCGCCCTCGATGCCGCCGCCGAGACCCTGACCGTCACCACCGGGGCGGGTTTCCAGCAGGAGTGGCTGCGGCGGACGTTTCAGGCCGATCTCGAGGCCGCCACGCTCGAAGCCTGTGGCCGCACCTGCCGAATCGTCTGGGAGGCCGCTCCCGCGGCCAGCGCCCCGCCGGCCCGGGGCGAGGAGGCGTCGCGACCGGCAGGCCGCTCGCGGCAGGCCGCCCGTCCCGCCCGCCCGGCGGAGCCGCGGCCCCCGGCGATGCCGGTGGCCCGCCGTCCCGCGAGCGACCTGGCCGAGTTCGTGGTGGGCCCGAGCAACCGCATGGCCTTCGGGGCGATCGAGATCGCCGCGTCCCGGCCGGGCGAGATGTCGCCGCTAGTGCTCCACGGGCCCACCGGCGTGGGCAAGACGCACCTCCTCGACGGCATCTGCGGCCGGGCCCGGCAGGCGCACCCCGGCATGAACGTGGTCGCGCTGTCGGCCGAGCAGTTCACCACCGGCTTCCTCCAGGCCCTCCACGGCGGCGGCCTGCCCGGCTTTCGCCGCAGCTGCCGCTCGGCCGACCTGCTCGTGGTCGACGACCTGCAGTTTCTCGTCGGCAAGCGGGCCACGCTGGAGGAGTTCCAGCACACCGTCGACGCGCTCCACCGCCAGGGCCGGCAGATGGTGTTCGCCTGCGACCGCGAGCTCGACGCCCTGGCGGGGCTCGGCCCCGATCTGCTCACGCGGCTTCGCGGCGGCATGACCGCCCGCCTCCTGCCCCCTGACTACGAGGTGCGGCGGGGCATCGTGGAACGCCTCTGCATGCAGCGTGGACTCGCCGTCCCCGTCGACGTCGTTCACTACGTCGCCACCCAGATGACCCGCCACGCCCGCGAGCTGCTCGGCGCCGTCAACCGGCTCGAGGCGGCGAGCCTGATGCTCGGCCTGCCGATCGCCGCCGGCATGGCCGAGGAGGCGCTCGCCGATCTCGTGCGGTCGAGCGGCCGCGCGGTCCGGCTGGCCGACGTCGAGCGGGCGGTCTGCAAGGCCTTCGGGATCGATCCGGCGGGCATGCACTCGCCGAAGCGGTCGCGGGCGGCGAGCCACCCGCGCATGCTGGCGATGTACCTGGCGCGGCGGCACACCCGCGCGGCGCTCGTCGACATCGGCGGCCACTTCGGCCGCCGCAGCCACTCGACGGTGATCGCCGCCTGGAAGGCGGTCGAGGGGTGGGTGGCCAAGGGCGAGCGAATCGTGCTCGGCGAGGTGCCGTGGGACGCGGCCGAGGCCATCCGCCGCGTCGAGGACATCCTCCGCGCGGGCTGACGCGCATCGTCCGCCAGGTTCACGCTGTCGCGTCGGTCGGGGCTGTCCATGCCCTCTCGTCGGACGTTCGCCTCGGCCCTCCAGGCCTCGGCTCTCTGCATGTCCGCTTCGCTTCGCCATCCCTGGCTTCGCTCGCTTCCATAGCCCGCTCGAGGGCACGGTCAGCCCCTCCTGGGTTCATGATCGCATCTCGTTGTGCTGTAGCCACGCGTTGGCAGTTTGCGCGAGGTAGGCGAGGGGGTCGGCGAACGCTCGAGGAGCCTATGGCCGCTTCGGCCATCAGCGACGAGACTTTTGCCGCCCCCGAGCCGGCGACCTATGGAAGCGGGAAGCGGGACGCAGCCTAGCGGACGCGTTCCTCGAGGCTCGACTTGTAGCGGACGCTCGACTGCGGGCCGCCGAAGCCGACCACGCGGCGGTCGATGCCCGTCTTGCGGCTCACGACGCGGCCGGCCTCGACGTCGAACACGATCGTGCCGTCCCAGATCCGCTCCAGGAGCCGGGCCTCGAGCCGCGGGTCGTCCACCGGCGTGAGCACCGTGGTGTCGACGCGGATCGTGGCCAGGCCGTCGTGGACGCGGTCGAGGCGATAGCGGAGCCGGGTCTTCACCGCCTTGCGGCCGGCACCCGGAGCCTCGACCACGACCTCCTGCGGGATCATCCACTCGGCGCCGGCGGCGACCGGCGCGTCGGGTAGCGGCACCACGACCAGGTCGCCGGTGCTCGACGGGGGGCAGGGCCGCAGCTCGCGGCGGTCGAGCACCCGGCCGGTGGGGTCGATCACCATCCGCGAGAGCGTGACGCCGAGGCTCTGGCGGACGCCCTCGTAACCGGGCGGCGGGTCGGCGGTGCCGGCGCTTGCCCAGCGGACCTCGCCCTTGTCGCTCGTCCGCGACGTCATGACGACGTCGTCGACGGAGTGCTCCAGCGTGGCCCGGCCCGCGTCGTCGACCGACACCACCTGCCAGGTCTTCCGCGAGTCGGTCATCGTCTCGACCGTCTGCACCACGCCGTTCATGGTGGTCTCGGTGAGGGCCCGATGGGCGACGTCCATGTCGATCCGGTCGCCGACGCGGAACCGGTAGCGGAGCGTCACCGACTCCGCGGCGCCGCACGGCCGCGGCATGCCGCCGAGCCCGGCGGCCAGCGCCGCCGCAATCACGATCCCGCGCATCAACGACCTCCTGTCGTCTTCGGTTCGGCGGCCCGCAGGCCGCCTCCCCAGCCGAGCTTCTCCCTGAGCGTGCGATAGTAGCCGTGGTGGCTGGTTTCCACCAAGGTGAACCGGGGCGTGGCGCGGCGGACGCGGACGGCGTCTCCCGCCTCGAGGCCGGCCACCACCTGCCCGTCCACGACGCAGGCCGAGCCGGGGTTGGGCCGCGGCACGACGAGCTCGTAGGTGCGGGCCGCCGACTCGACCACCGTGCGGTTGGACAGCGTGTGGGGATTGAGCGGCGTGAACACGAAGGCGTCGAGGTCCTTGCGGACGATCGGGCCGCCGGCCGACAGGTTGTAGGCCGTGGAGCCGACCGGCGTGGACACGATGAGGCCGTCGGCCCGGTAGGTCGTCGCCAGCTCGCCGTCGACGAGCAGCCGGATCTCGATCATGGAAAATGGCGGCCCCGCGAGGACCGACGTCTCGTTGAGCCCGAGTTCCGTCCGCACGACGGCGCCGTCGCGGACGATCTCCGCCTCGAACATCAGGTGCTCCACGAGCTGGAAGCGGCCGGCGGCGATCTCGTCGAGGGCGGTGGCGAAGTCCTCGCGGGAGAAGCCGGCCAGGAACCCCAGCGTGCCGAGGTTCACGCCGAGCGCCGGCACCTGGTCGTAGGCCATCCAGCGGGCCGTCCGCAGGATCGAGCCGTCGCCCCCGAGGACGACCACAAGGTCGGGCGGCGGCGCGCCGCGGGCGCGGAGCGGTCCTCGGCCCCAGTCGTCCCGCGGGGCGAGCCGCACGACGGCCTCGTGGCCTCGGGCCGCGAGCAGCTCGGCGACGCGGGCGGCCTCGTCGCCGATGCCGGCCAGTTCGTCGGGGCCGACGACCGCGACCCGCAGGGGGCCGCCGAGGGCCTGCTGCGGCCGCAGCCGCGTGGCGGAGGAGGGATGAACCATGGGGTGGGGGCCCGCCGGCCGCGTCAGGTGTGGGCCGCGGCATGGGCCGCCGCGGCGGGGTGAGGCTCGCGGCCGGCGAGCCGGCGGCAGGTGGCCGCGATGCCGGCCGCATCGAGTCCGAGTGCCGCGAGCAGTTCGCCCCGCTCACCGTGCTCCACGAACCGGTCGGGCAGTCCCAGCCGCACGATCGGTCCGGGGGCGGGCCGCGGGTCGCCCGCCTCCAGGCCCGCGGCCTGGGCGTCGTTGGCCATCTCGAGCACCGCGCTGCCGAAGCCGGTGTGCAGGGTGTTCTCCTCGAGCGTGACGGTCCAGGGCGCGGCCTCGATCCGCTCCATGAGGAGCGCCGTGTCGAGCGGCTTGACGAACCGGGCGTTGACGACCGCGACCTCCAGGCCCTCCTCGCGGAGCCGGGCGGCAGCCGCCACGGCCTCGCCGAGCAGCGTGCCGCAGGCGAGGATCAGGCCGTCGGCCCCCTCGGAGAGCACCTCGGCGCGGCCGGGCGCGAGAGGGGCCCGCGGGCCGGCGTGCCGCTCCGCCACCGCCTTCGGGTAGCGGATCGCCACCGGCCCCGGCTGGGCCAGGGCCCAGTCGAGCATCGCCTCCAGGTCGTGCTCGTCGCCGGGGGCGAGGACCGTCATGTTGGGGAACAGCCGCATGTAGCCGAGGTCGTAGGAGCCGTGGTGCGTGGGCCCGTCGGGGCCGGTGAGGCCGGCCCGGTCCATCATGAACACCACTGGCAGGTTCTGCAGGCAGACCTCCTGGAACACCTGGTCGAACGACCGCTGCAGGAAGGTGCTGTAGATGTCGACGATCGGCCGGCAGCCCGCCTTCGCCTGCCCGGCCGCGAAGGCCACGGCGTGCGACTCGCAGATGCCGACGTCGAAGAACCGCGTCGGGAACTCCGTCCGCACCTTCTCCAGCTTGTTGCCCTGGCACATGGCCGCGGTGAGCACCGTGACCCGCGGGTCACGCCGCAGGGCCGCGCCGATGGCGTCGGCGGCGACGTCGGTGTAGGCCCGGGCCGACGACTTCTTGATCGACACGATGCAGTCGTCGTCGTCGCACTCGAACGGGGCCGGGGTGTGAAAGAACACCGGATCGGCCTCGGCCGGCTTGAAGCCATGCCCCTTCTCGGTGAGCACGTGGAGGAGGATCGGTCCCTCCTCGTCCTTGACGAGCTCCAGGTAGCGGATCAGGCTCGGCAGCGAGTGCCCCTCGACCGGCCCGAAGTAGCGGACGCCGAGGGCCTCGAACAAGGCGCCGCCGTGGAGCGTCGTCTTGATCGAGTCCTTGACGTTGACGAGCATCCGCTCGACCGACTCGCCGACCATCGGCACGCCCTTGATGAGCTCGCCGGCCTGGCTCTTGAGCTCGCGGTACCAGGGGTTGGTGCGGATGACGTCCAGGTACTCCGCCAGGGCCCCGACCCGCGGGCAGATCGACATCTTGTTGTCGTTGAGGATGATCAGCAGTCGCTTCTTGAGGAAGCCGGCGTTGTTGAGGGCCTCGAAGACGATCCCCGAGGGCAGGGCGCCGTCGCCGATCACCGCCACGCTCCGCCGGTCGGCCTCGCCGCGCAGGTCGTCGCCGCTGGCCAGGCCGAGGGCCGTCGAGACGCTGCAGCCGGCGTGGCCGGTCATGAACAGGTCGTAGGGGCTCTCCTCGGGATTGGGATAGCCCATCAGCCCGCCGCGGGTGCGGATCGTGCCGAAGCGGGCGAAGCGGCCCGTGATCAGCTTGTGAGGATAGATCTGGTGGCCGGTGTCCCAGATCAGCCGGTCGCGACTGAAGTCGAAGACCCGGTGGAGCGCGAGGCACAGTTCCACCACGCCGAGATTCGAGGCGAAGTGGGCCGTGCGGGTGGCCGCCACCTCGCACAGGGCCCGCCGCATCTCGGTGGCCAGCAGCTCGAGCTCGGGCATGGAGAGCCCGGCCAGGTCCCGCGGCGAATGGATCGAGGGAAGGATGTCGGCCATGGTGACGTTGTCGCTCCTGCGTCGCTCGATCCCGGTCAGTGGTCGCGGTGCACGATCCAGCGGGCGAGCCGGGCGAGGTCGCCGGCGGTCTCGCCCAGCGGGGCGACGGCCTCGGCGGCCGTGTCGGCCAGGGCGTGCGCCCGCCGCCGCGATTCCTCCACGCCCAGCACGGTCGGAAAGGTCAGCTTGCCGCGGTCGGCGTCCTTGCCCACCCGCTTGCCCACGGCCGCCTCGCTCCCCTCGGCGTCGAGCAGGTCGTCGGCGATCTGGAAGGCCTCGCCGAAGGCGCGGCCGAACGCGGCCAGGAGCCCGAGGGCGGATGGATCGGCGCCGGCGGACAGGCCGCCGAGCTCGAGGGCGGCGTGGAACAGGGCGCCGGTTTTGCGGCGGTTGATCCGTTCCATCCAGGCGACCTGCGCCGCGTGCGGCTCGGTTCGGAGGTCGGCGATCCAGCCGCGCTCCGTGGCCAGGTCGTCGGCCTGGCCGCCGACGAGAGCCTCGGGGCCGGCGGCCCGGGCGAGCGCGGCGCAGGCCCGGCCCGCGACGGCGGCGGGCAGTCCCGTGGCCAGCACCTCGAAGGCCCGGGCCTGGAGGGCGTCGCCGCAGAGGATCGCCGTGGCCTCGTCGAAGGCGCGGTGGCAGGTGGGCCGGCCGCGCCGCAGGTCGTCGTCGTCCATGGCGGGGAGGTCGTCGTGCACGAGCGAGTAGGCGTGGATCATCTCCACCGCCACGGCCGCCGGCGCGGCGGCGTCCCAGGTGCCGCCGCAGGCCCGCGCCGCCCACAGCACGAGCGCCGGACGGAGCCGCTTGCCGGGGGCGAGCAGGGCGTAGCGCATGGCGGCGAGCAGCCGCGGTGCGAAGTCGGGGGCGTCGGCCAGCGCCGCGTCGAGCCGGAGCTCGATGAAGCCACGCACCTGGTCGAGCGCCGCGACGACGGCGTCCTCGCGGCAGGGGGCGGCGGCGGCGACTGAGGAGGCGGTCACGGGAGTGCGGAGCGGGGCCGAGGGTTGCCGTGGGTGGATCCCGAACCGGCCGGGAGAAAAGGAGTTCCAGCGCTTTTCCCGCAGAAAAGTCTAGGCTTCGCCGGGGGCCTCGTCCATCCCCGGGAGGCTTCGCGTGCGGGGTGCCTTGGACCGCGCGGGCCGCGGGTTCCGCGGCGTGGCGGCCGATTGGGTCGAGTCTGCGGGCGGCGCGGTCGCGGGCTCGAGGATCGGGCGGCCCTCCTCGTCGATCCGCACGAGCACGTTGACCCGCTCCTCGGCCGCGGCCAGCTCGTCGTGCAGGCGGCGGAGGACGGCCACGCCGCGCTCGTACGCGTCGATCGATTCGGAGAGCCCGAGGCTCCCCGACTCGAGCCGGGAGACGAGGTCGGCCAGCTGGTTGAGGGCGGCCTCGAAGTTCTGCGGCTCCGTCGCGGCGGCGGAGGGTTCAGGTGCGGGCGTCATCGGTCGCGATCCTTTCCACGCGGCTCCAGATCCTGCCATCGGCCAGTTGCGTCGTGAGGCCGTCGCCGGCGGCGAGTCCGGCCACCGACCGGAGCGCGAGGCGGTCGCCGTCCCGCGTCGTGACCGACCAGCCGCGGGCGAGGAGGTGCAGCGGGCTGCCCGCCTCCAGCCGGCCGGCCGCGGCGGCCAGCCGCTCGCGGCCGCGGGCCACGGCGGCACCGGCGAGGCGGCGGAGGCGGAGCGCCTGCTGGTCGAGGGCGAGGCGGCGGTCGCGGACGAGCCTCGCGGGGTCGGCGAAGATTCGCGACCGGGCCAGCTGCACGACCCGCTCGCGGGCGAGCGTCACCCGGCGGCCGAGGCCCGCCTGGAGCCGCAGGCCGAGGGAGGCGACGGCGGCCGCCACCTGCGGCCCGTCGGGCGAGACGCGGGCGGCGGCGTCGGTGGGCGTGAGGGCGCGCAGGTCGGCGGCGAGGTCGGCGAGCGTGACGTCGATCTCGTGGCCCACGCCGGAGACCACGGGGATCGGGCTCGCGGCCACGGCGCGGACGAGCACCTCCTCGTTGAAGGCCCACAGGTCCTCGAGGCTGCCGCCGCCGCGGACGAGGGCGATGACGTCGACCGGCGGCGCGATCCGCGCGGCCGCCCCGAGGGCGGCGGCCAGTTCCTCGGCGGCGCCGGCCCCCTGCACCCGCGACGGGACGACGATCACCTCGCTCCCCTTCCAGCGGGCGAAGAGGGCCGTGAGGAAGTCGGCGATCGCGGCGCCCGTGGGGCTCGTGACGACGGCGATGCGGCGAGGGAAAGCGGGGATCGGACGCTTCCGGCCGGGGGCGAAGAGCCCCTCGCGGTCGAGCGCGTCGCGGAGGCGGCGGAGGCGGGCCTCGAGGGCGCCGGTGCCAAGCGAGTGGAGCCGGTCGATCGTGAGCTGGTAGGTGCCGCGGGGCGGATAGACCTCGATCCGCCCGTGGCAGACCACCTGCAGGCCGTCGGCGGGGTCGATCGCCAATTGGGACGCCGTGCCCCGCCAGATCACCGCCCGCAGCAGGGCCGCGTCGTCCTTGAGCGACAGGTAGACGTGGCCGGACGAGGCCCGCGTCAGGTTCGAGACCTCGCCCGCGACCCACACGTCGGCGAACCGCGTCTCGAGCTGCTCCTTGACGCGGCCGGTCACCTCCGACACGCTCATGGCGTCCGGCGGCGGGCTGCGGCGGTCGGCGTCGAGGCGGTCGAACATCGTCCGGCAATGTACCACCTTCCGCCCGCAGGCGGCTTCCCGCAGGCTCCCGACCCGCATGGCAGCATCCATCGACCCAGCGTCGCAGCCGTCCGCGGGCGGCTCACCCGCGCCGCCGCGCGGCGCCCTGCTGGTCGTCTTCCTGACGGTGTTCATCGACCTGCTCGGGTTCGGGATCGTGCTCCCGGTGATGCCGCGGCAGGTGCAGCCGTTCCTCGACGCCCTCGGCGTGTCGCCCGTCGCGGGGGGTGCCGTGATCGGCCTGCTGTTCTCCGTGTTCTCGTTGATGCAGTTCCTGTTCAGTCCGCTGTGGGGCCAGGTCTCCGACCGCGTCGGACGGCGGCCGATGCTGCTCCTGAGCCTCGCCGGATCGGTCGTCTTCTACGCCGTCTACGGCTACGCGGCGAGCTTCTCGGACGCCGCCACGATCACGCCGCAGGCCGCGCAGGCGGCACTGGCCCTGATGCTCGTGGCCCGCGTCGGCGCGGGCATCGCCGGCGCGAGCGTCGGCACCGCGGCGGCCGTGATCGCCGACTGCACGACGCCCGAGAACCGGGCCCGCGGCATGGCGCTCATCGGCATCGCCTTCGGCGGCGGCTTCACGCTCGGGCCGCTGATCGCCTACTTCGGCCTCGGCCTCTTCGGGCGGCAGCCGTGGGGCGTGGGGGCGATCGCCTCGCTGCTCTCGCTCGTCGCGCTGGTGATCGCGGCGGCCGTGTTTCGCGAGACTCGCCGGCCCGACCTGCGCACCGCCAAGGAGCGGCCCAGTCTCGCCCGCAGCGCCGCCGTGCTCGGCATGCCGGCGGTCGGCAGCCTGGTGCTCGTCTACTTTCTCTCCATCTTCGCGTTCGCGAACTTCGAGGCCACGCTTGCCCGGCTCACCGAGGCGGCCTTCGGCATGGAAGACGACGGCAACTTCCTCGTGTTCGCCTTCATCGGGTTCGTGCTCCTGCTGGCCGGCGGCGCCTACCGGCCGTTGGCCAAGCGGCTCTCCGAAGGCACGCTCCTCGCCGGGGGCGTGGCCCTGATGATCCTCGGTCTGGGGCTCGTGGGTGTGGTCGCCTGGGCGGTCGCCCGCGGGGCGGCGGGCGGCGGCATGCTCGAGAACCTGTTCTTCGCCGCCGCCGCGATCGCGGTCGCCGGCTTCGCCTGCGTGAACCCCTCGGTGTCGGCGCTGATCTCGAAGCGGACCGACCCGGCTCGCCAGGGCGAGGTGCTCGGCGTGAATCAGTCGTTCGCGTCGCTGGGGAGGATCCTCGGGCCGTTCGCCGGATCGATCCTGTACGACGCCCATGCCTCGCACGCGCTGCCGTTCGTGACGGCGGTGGTCACGCTGCTCGGCGTGGCGACGCTCCTGCCCGGGATCGCCCGGCGGTCCTGAGCGGAAAGGGCGGGCGATGAACGCTGCGGTGCCCGGTGTCGTGGTCGTGGGACACGGTACGGCCGCTGCTGCGGGGCTCGAGGAGGCGCGGCGGCTGACGCAGCTCGTGGCCGAGCGGCTCCCGGGGGCGGCCGTGGAACTGGGCTTCCTCGAACTGGCGGCGCCGTCGATCGCCGTGGCCGTCGACCGGCTGGCCGCCCGCGGCTGCCGCAGCATCGTGGCCGCCCCGCTCTTGCTGTTTCGCGCCGGCCACGCCCGCCGCGACGTGCCCGAAGCCCTCGCCGCCGCCGCGGCCGGCCACGGGCTCGGCGTGCGGCAGGCGGAGCCGCTCGGCGGGCATCCGGCGATCGTGACGCTCGCGCGCCGGCGGCTGGAGGAGGCGACCGCGGACCGGGCACCCGCCACGCGGCTGGTGTTCGTCGGCCGTGGCTCGAGCGATCCGCGGGCCGTCTGCCAGCTGTGCCGCGTCGCGCTCGCCGCGACCGCGGGCCGCCCCGAGCCGCTGCACCTCGGCTTCGCCGCCGCCGCCCGTCCCACGCTCGACGAGGCGCTGGACCAGGCCGCGGCGGCGGCGGGCGTGCGCCGGGTCGTCGTGCAACCGCACCTCCTGTTCACGGGCCACGTAGAAGGTCAGGTGGAGACGGCGCTGGGCCGCGGCCGCGCCGCCCGGCCCGACGTCGCGTGGCTCCGCGCCGCCCGCCTCGGCTCCCATCCGCTGGTGGCCGAGGCGGTCGTGGCCCGGCTGCTCGAGGTCGCCCCGGAACTGCGAACCGCCCTTTCCACCGCGGCAAATGAGACCTCGCCAAGCCCGGCGTGAATCGTCACAATGACCGGTCTCCCTTCCCGCCCCCCGGCAGCGATCGCGTGCACCCCTCCAGCGAGGCGAACCCCATGACGTCCCGTGCGTTTCGGCCGGCTCCGAGCAGCCTCGTCTCCCGGTGGGCCCTCGCGGGCCTCGTGGCCGCCGTCCTCGGCAGCGCACGGGCCGAGGAGCCGCCCCGCGCGGCTCCGGCCGTGCCCGCCGCCGGGATCCCCAAGCCCGGCCCCAACGACCGGGCGATCGCCCTGGCCGTCCGCAACTTCCTCGAACGGGAGCACTACCTCGGCCGGCCGATCGACGACGAGGTGGCCCGCCGCTGGTTCAAGACGTTCCTCGAGGCCCTCGACCCGATGAAGGTCTACTTCCTGCAGTCCGACGTCGACGCCTTCATGCAGAAGCGGGAGTCTCTCGACGATCTCGTGAAACGGGGCGACGTGGCGTTCGCCTACGAGGTCCTGACCCGGTTCCTGCAACGGGTCGACTCGCGGCTGCCCCTCGTCGAGCGGCTCATCCAGGGCTCACAGGACTTCACCAAGGACGAGTCGATCGTCATCGACCGCGACGAGACGGCCTGGGCCCGCACCGAGGCCGAGGCGGAGGACCTGTGGCGGAAGCGGATCAAGTACGACCTGCTCGTCCAGAAGATGGAGAAGACGCCCGAGGCGGAGGCGAAGGAGAAGCTTCTCCGCCGCTACCGGAGCTTCGCCAAGCGGATGCACCAGATGACGGCCGACGAGCTGCTCGAGACCTACCTCACCTCGCTGACCTCGAGCCTCGACCCGCACACGAGCTTCATGTCGCCCGGCACGCTGGAAAACTTCGAGATCCAGATGAAGCTCCAGCTCGACGGCATCGGCGCCTCGCTCAAGGGCGAGGACGGCCACACGACCGTCGCCGAGGTGGTGCCCGGCGGTGCGGCCGACCGCGACGGCCGCCTCAAGGCCAAGGACCGGATCGTGGGCGTGGGGCAGGGGACCGACGGCGAGCCCGAGGACGTGGTCGACCTGAACCTGAACGAGGTCGTGAAGAAGATCCGCGGCAAGCGGGGCACCGTGGTCCGGCTCAAGGTGATCCCGGTGGGCGAGACGGCGCCCAAGATCTACGACATCGTCCGCGACAAGATCGAACTCAAGGACGCCGAGGCCCGCGGCGAGATCATCGAGCACGGCAAGAAGGCCGACGGCGCGCCCTACCGGTTCGGCGTCATCAACCTGCCGAGCTTCTACATGGACATGGATGGCGCCCGGCAGGGGCAGGCCGAGTACAAGAGCAGCACGCGGGACTGCCGGCGGCTCCTCGACGACTTCCGGCAGAAGGGGGTCGACGCCGTGGTGCTCGACCTGCGGAACAACGGCGGCGGCTCGCTGCCCGAGTCGATTTCGCTCACCGGCCTGTTCATCGACCGCGGGCCGGTCGTGCAGGTGAAGAAGAAGGACAAGTCGGTCGAGGTCTACGACGACACCGATCCGGGCGTTGCCTGGTCCGGGCCGCTCGTCGTGCTCACCAACAAGTTCAGCGCCAGCGCCAGCGAGATCGTGGCGGGCGCGATCCAGGACTACGGCCGGGGCCTCGTCATCGGCGACAGCGCCACCCACGGCAAGGGCACCGTGCAGAGCCTCCTCGACCTCGGCCGGCAGCTGTTCCAGCGGTTCGACAACGCCCCGTCGCTCGGCGCCATCAAGATCACGATGCAGCAGTTCTACCGACCGTCGGGCGACAGCACGCAACTCGAGGGAGTGAAGAGCGACGTCGAACTGCCGAGCATCACCACGCACCTCCCCGTCGGCGAGGAGGATCTCGACTACGCCGTGGCCTTCGACCGCCTGCCGGCGGCGGCCTTCCAGCCCGCGGGCCGGGTCGGCGACGGGATCCTGTCCCGCCTGCGGCAGCAGTCGCAGGCCCGGGTCGCCGTCAACGACGAGTTCAAGAAGCTGGCCGGCGACATCGAGCGGTACGAGCGGCGCAAGAAGGAAAAGACGCTCTCGCTCCAGGAGACGGAGTTCGCGCGGCAGTGGAACGAGGGCAAGGCGGCCGAGGACGAGGAGAAGAAGCTCGAGGAGATGGAGTCGCACAAGCGGCCCGTCGTGAAGCGGGACTTCTACTTCGACGAGGCGATGAACGTGGCCATCGACTACCTGCAGGCGCTCGCCGGCGGCGGGGTGGCCGGGGCGCCGCAGCAGGCGGAAGTGACGCGGACCGTGACGCCCGCACCGGTGCCCGCCCCGACCCCGCGGTTCCAGGCGCCGGTGCCCGTGCCCGTTCCGCAGTGAGCGGCGGCGCCGCCGGTCAGCCGACGAGCGCCGCGAGGGCCGCGAGGGCGTCGGGATGGGCGAGGCTGATCGGCAGGTCGCGGAACAGGAGCGCGGGGTCCACGCGCTTGTCGGCGCCACGAACCCGTGGTGCGGTCGGATCCCACGCCGGCGGCGGGCTGCCGGAAACCGCCGCGAGCCGACCGTACCAGTCACGGCGCCGCACCGGCTGGCCGTCGGAGACAACGTACAGCGGCTGCGGGTGCGGCGCGGCGGCGACGAGGCGGACGATCTCCGCGGCGTCGTCGACGTGGATCAGGTTCAGCCAGCTGTCGGGATCGGCGGCGATCGGCAGCCCGGCCCGCAGGTCGGCGATCCGCGGCAGGCGGCCGGGTCCGTACAGGCCGGCGAATCGCAGGGCCACGCCCGGCCCTGTGGGGTGCGACCGCAGCATCGCCTCGGCCTCCAGCAGCACCCGCCCGGCCTCGCGCGTGGGGTGGGCCGGCGTGGACTCGTCCACGACCCGCCCGTCCTCGTCGCCCCACACGCCGGTCGAACTCGAGAGGATCACCCGGGGCGCCCCGGGCAGGGCGTCGAGCAGCCGCCCCAGCCCGTGGACGTGGACGTCGCGGTGCGTCGTGCCTGCGGCGCGGTCGAAGCCCACCGCCCAGAAGACGGTCGCCGCCTCGGGCAGCGTGCCGGCAGCGGGAAAGTCCCGGCTCGTGACGTCGGCCACGAGCGGCTCGAGGCCGAGGGCCGCGAGTTCCGCCGCCCGGCCGGGGCGTCGCGTCACCGCGACGACGCGATCGCCCGCGGCCAGCCAGCGGCGGGCGACCCGCTCGCCCAGGTAGCCGCAGCCCACGACGAGTCGCGTGGCGGGAGTGGCGGCGGCCGGCGTCATCCGTCCAGCGGCCGGGTGGCCGACTCCGTGTCGCCGTGCTTGCAGGCGTCGAGCCACGAGGCGAGCACGACCTGGGCGGCGACGGCGTCGGCCCGCTCCTTCTTGCGGCCCCGCGAGAGGCCCACGCCGGCGAGCATCCCGGCCGCCTCGCGGGAACTGTACCGCTCGTCGTGGTAGGCCACCGCCAGCCCCGTGATCCGTCCCAGCCAGGCCCCGAACCGCTCCACTTCGGCCGACATGGCGCTCGTGGTGCCGTCGGCATGCACCGGCAGGCCGACGACGAACCCGACGAGCGACTCGTCGCGGGCGAGGTGGCGAAAGAAGGCCGCGTCGGCCTCGTGGTCGCCGGTCGTCTCGTGGACGCACAGCGGGCTCGCCAGGATCCGCTCGGCATCGCAGACGGCGATGCCGATCCGCCGCCGGCCGTAGTCGACGCCGGCGACCCGGCCCGGCGGCATGGGCTGCGAGTGGGGCGTCATTCGCGGGCCGCCGCGGCGGGATGGGCGGCCGCGGGGAACCGGCCCGTCGCCAGGAACTCGCGCGTCGCCCGCTGCACGGTCGCGTCGCGCATCATGGCGGCGTGGTGGACGGGCACGAGCAGGAAGTCATCGGCGCCCGGCAGTCGCGTCTCTGCGACGCGGACGACGGCGTCGTCGTCACCGTCGAGCAGCGTGCTGAAGCCGGCGTCGTCCCCCTTGCCTCCGGCGACGATTCCGAACGAGCACTGGGGAACGGCGAGGCCGGGAGCCACGCGGTGCCACTCCACGACGAGGTCCCGGGCGGCGCCCTCGGCCGAATCGGCCACGCCCCAGATCCGCGACGCCATCCGGGCCAGGTCGGAGCCCTGGTTCGGGGGCCCCAGCATCACCATGCGGCGCACGCGGGCCAGGTCGGACGGCGGGGCGACCGTCATCCAGCGGCGGACGACCAAGTTGCCCAGGGAATGGCCCACGAAGCTGATCCGCTGCGTCGCCGGCAGGCCGGACACCACGCGGGCCAGCGCCCGGCCGTGGGCGTCGATGTCGGCCCGCACGCTGGCGTATCCGAAGGTCAGCACGCTCGCGTCGAGCGCCCGTCGCAGGTGGTCGGCGAGCGGCTGCATGGAGTCCCGCCCCTCGCCGAGCCCGTGGAGCAGGATCACGGCCTCGCCCCGCGGCGGCGGCAGCCGCCCCTCGGCCTCGACCGCGGCCAGGGCGTCCCGGCACTCGGCGGCCGTGCCCTCGCGGACGACGCCGTCAGCGGGATCGAGGACGCGGCACGTCTCCGTGCCCGGCCGCCGCTGCAGACGCCAGTCGTGGCGGACCTCCTCGTCGGTCCACTCCAGCGCCTCGCGGGACCGCCGGAAGGCGTCGAGCAGGGCGGCGTCGCGGCGGAGCGCGGCCGCGTCGGCCGCATCATCGGCCCGGGCCGACGGCACCAGCATCGCCCCGACCAGCACCACCGCCGTCGATCGCCGCACGTTCACAGGTATTCCCGCCAGCCACGCTTTTCGAGTTCCGCCACGACCCGGCGGACGGCCTCCTCGTGGGCCCGGTCGGCCACGAGCGTCGCGTCGGGGGTGTGCACCACAAGCATATCCTCGAGCCCCATCGTGACGACCAGGTGGTCGTCGGCCGCATGCACGATCGTGCGGACCGAGTCGATCCCGAGGTGCCGGCCGACGACCGTGTTGCCATCGGCGTCGACGCCCCGCTGCCGGGCCACGGCCGACCAGCCGCCGAGGTCGTCCCAGGTGAACGGCGCCTCGATGACCACGACGTCGGTGGCGTGCTCGAGCACGGCGTAGTCGATCGAGATTCCCTTGATGGCGGCGAACTCGCGGGCGAACACGGCGTCGCGATCGGGCCCGTCCCAGGCGGCGGCGATCCGCTCCAGGTGCGCGAGGCATTCCGGCTGCCGATCGCGGAGGGCCGCGAGGATCGTGGCCGCCTTCCAGACGAAGATGCCGGCGTTCCACAGGTACGTGCCCGCTGCCAGGTATTCCTCGGCCACCTGCCGCGGCGGCTTCTCCCGAAACCGGACCACGGCGTGCGCCGGCGCCGCGCCGGCCGCGACCGGCAGCGGGTCGCCCTGCTGGATATAGCCGAAGCTCTCCGCCGCGTAGGTGGGCCGGACGCCGAAGGTCACGAGCCTGTCCGGCTGCGCGGCGACGAGGGCCGCGGCCTGCCGGATCGCGTCCTGGAACCGCGCGGCCGGCGCGATCACGTGGTCCGAGGGCATGACGGCCATCGTGGCGTCGGGGTCGTGCCGCGAGACGAGCAGGGCGGCGAGGCCGATGCAGGGCGCGGTGTCCCGCTTGCAGGGCTCGCCCACGAGTCCCGCGGCCGGCACCTGCGGGAGCTGCCGCTGGGCGGCGGCGAGCAGCTGCGCCGACGTGACGACGAGCATCCGCTCCGGCGGCACGAGCCCCTCCAGCCGGGCGACCGTGTCCTCGAGGAGCGTCCGCTCGCCGGCCAGCGGCAGCAGCTGCTTGGGCAGCGCGGCCCGGCTGGCCGGCCAGAATCGCGTGCCCGAGCCACCCGCCATCACGATCGCGTGCAGCATCTGATCGTCGCTCCTTTTCAGGTGGCCCGCCTCACAGACGGCCGCGGACCCACAGCCAGAGGATGAAGCCCAACAGCGGGAATCCGCCGAAGATCACGCCGTAGGTGAAGAGAGTCGTCCAGACGTGTCGCGGCCACCGTGCCATGCATGCCTCAGTCCGGGCTCCGCACCCGGAGATCGACGGGAATCTCGAGCGGCTCCTCGGCCGGCTCGGCGAGCCGCACCTCCACCCGCACGCCCCAGGGCAGGACCTCGGCCGCCGCGACGGTGGCCTCGACCCCGTCGTAATCGGTCGTGACCTCCACCGCGGGCGTGACCTCGAACGCGGGGCAGAAGCCGACGTGGCCGTGGGCCGTGCGGGCCCCGGCGGCGATCTCGACGTTGATCCGGCCGCGCAGGCAGTCGGTGCCGGCGGGCGTGTCGTAGCGGGTGAACCGCTGCCGGAGATGGCCGGGCACCCGCTCCGCCGGCCGCCGGGGGCGACGGTTCCGCCCCGGCGCCGCCGCGGCATCGCGATCCCGCGGTCCTGACGCCGGTCCGCGGCGCGGCGCGAGCGCCACGGCCAGCGCCGCGATCGCGATCGCGAGGGCGGTGGCCACGCCCTCGAGCCAGGTGGCGGCCCGCGGCGGGAGGGCCACCGCGGCCAGGGCGAGGACGAGTCCCGTCCGGGCGGCGTGGGACGCCAGGCGGGGGCCGCCCGCCCGCACCGCCGCGTCGGCGAGCGCCACGAGCGCCGCGCCGGCGGCGGCGACGGGCAGCACGACGCCCGGGCCGACCGCGGCGTCGAAGCCCCCGGCCACCCGGCGGGCGACCAGCACGAGGCCCGCGGCCAAGGCGGCCGCAGCCGCGGCGCCGCCGAGCGCCGTCGCGACCAGGGCCGCGAGGCCGTCGAGGCCGGCGGCCACCGGCCAGTCACCGCGGCGGGTGGAGAGCGCCCTCATTCCCGGGTCAGGCCACGGCGGCGGCGTTGGCCGCCTCGGCCAGAGCCGCGGCGCGGTCGGTCTGCTCCCAGGAGAAGCCCTCACGGCCGAAGTGGCCGCCCGCCGCCGTCTTGCGGTAGATCGGCCGCCGCAGATCGAGGTAGTCGATGATGCCGCGGGGTGTGAGCGGGAAGAACTCGCGCACCAGTTCGCAGAGCCGCTGGTCCTCGATCCGGCCCGTGCCCTCGGTGTCGACGTGCACGCTCACCGGCTCGCTGACGCCGATGGCGTAGGCGAGCTGCACCTCGCAGCGGTCGGCGAGGCCGGCGGCCACGATGTTCTTGGCGACGTGGCGGGCCATGTAGGCCGCGCTGCGGTCGACCTTCGTCGGATCCTTGCCGGAGAAGGCGCCGCCGCCGTGGCGGCCCCAGCCGCCGTAGGTGTCGACGATGATCTTCCGGCCGGTGAGGCCGCAGTCGCCGTGCGGGCCGCCGACCACGAACCGCCCCGTGGGGTTGACGTGGTAGGTGATGTCGCTGGTGTCGAGGTCCTTCGGCAGCAGCGGCTTGACGATCTTCTCGATGACGAACTTCCGGATCTCGTCGTTGGAGACGTGGGGGGCGTGCTGCGTGGAGACCACCACGGTGTCGATCCGGACCGGCTTGTTGCCCTCGTACTCCACCGTCACCTGGCTCTTGGAATCGGGCCGCAGCCAGTCGACCTCGCCCTTCTGCCGGGCCTCGGTGAGCCGGTTGAGGATCCGGTGCGAGAGGGCGATCGGCAGTGGCATCATCTCCGGGGTCTCGTTGCAGGCGTAGCCGAACATCAGCCCCTGGTCGCCGGCGCCGATGTCCTTGCCCTTGGCGTCGTCCTCGTTGACGCCCATGGCGATGTCGCCCGACTGCTTGCCGACGGCCACGAGCACAGAGCAGGTGTCGGCGGCGATCCCCATCTCGTCGTCGGTGTAGCCCGCCTCACGGATCACGTTGCGAACCACCTGCTGGTAGTCGATCGTCCCCTTCGAGGTGATCTCGCCGGCGATCACGGCCAGGCCGGTGGTGACCATCGTCTCGCAGGCCACGCGGCTCCGCGGATCCTGAGCGAGGTAGGCGTCGAGCACGCCGTCGGAGATCTGGTCGGCCAGCTTGTCCGGGTGACCCATGCTGACCGACTCGCTCGTGAACAGATACTTGCCTTGTGCCACGGAAGGTGCCTCGTGCGTGAGGATGGAAGTCGTCGTCGGCCCCGGCGTCCGGGTCCGGATGAAGCCCAGATTATCCGGGGATCGGTGCAAGTCTTCAACCGGGGGGTGGCAACCCCGTGTCAGAACGCCGGCTTCGCCGCACCGAGCGTTCGCCGACCCCCTCGCCTCTCACGAAAACGACGGAGCCCTCGCTCCGGCAACGTCGGATCCGCGCTAGCGATCGAATGCACGTCCCGATCGGTATTGCCGCTGGGCGTCGCAGGCATCGGGTCCTGGCCCGCTGCGGAAGTCGGTGCCTTTGATGAACGGCCCGTCGTACACCATGAACGTGGCCGGATCAGCGGCCTGGACGACGTCCTGAGCGAAGTACACGCGACGGTGGTCCTTGGCATAGAAGCGGTCGAGCGCCTTGAAGCTGGCGACGTCTGCCTCGGCCAGGGGCCGATGCCCCCAATACACCTGGTCATCGTCCTGCGACCACCCCTGACTACTCAACTCGTCGTGCGGCCGAGGGAATTTTTCGTCGTGGGGACGATACCACGGATCCTCGGTCCAGCCTCGCGCGAGAGGCCTCCACGAGGCGATGTCTCGGACGGGAATCGGAATCGTTCCCACGTAGGCTCGGTGCTCATCCTTGCCGAACGGCGGATCGACCACGCGGAAGCTGGCGGGGTCCGCATCCGCGAGTGCCGCACCCGTGTAGAACACCCGCTTCGCGTCACGTGAAAAGCGCCCGTCGGGGGTCAGGAGTTCGAAGGAGCGTGGGTCGGCTTCGGCGATCACCACGACGCGGTACAGCTCGGCCATGAAAACGTGCAGGCCATCGACGGCGAACAGCGCTGGGGCGTCCTGCGGCTGCTCGCATGCCCGAAAGGTCGCCGCATCCGCCTCGACAACCTTCCGGCGGATGCTGCCTTCACCGGGATTCCGGTCCACGTACACAACCTGGCCGTTGCTGACGTGGAATCCGCGGTCCACTTTCGTGGCCCGCTTCACGGCCGCAACCGCCTGGCGGGCCAGTTGCCGCCTGCACCCGTCGCAGCCTGCTGCGGTCAGCAGGAGCCCTGCCACGAGCCCCCCTGTCAGTGCCAGCAAGCGAAGGTGAAGACGCATGGGCGGAGGGTACGTCGGCCGGCGTTGCCCGACAAGAGACCGCATGGCCGACTGGTTCGCGGACGGCGCGACGAGCGGCCGGCGTGGCGGACCGCTCGATCACGGCCAGCATGTCAAGGCGCTCGGGAGAGCACCAGCCGTGCGGTCGCGGCGGTCGCCCCGCGCTGCGACGCGACGAGCGCCGCCGCCCGCCCGCCCAGCGCCGCGGCCCAGGCAGGCTCGTCGAGGCACCGGGCCACGAAGGCGGTGAGGGCCGCGCCGTCGGGCACGACGACCGCGGCGTCGGCGGCGAGCAGGCATGAGACTTCGTCCTTGAAGTTCCGGGTAAAGGGCCCGAACGAGACGGCCGCTCCGTAGGCGGCCGGCTCGAGCATGTTCTGGCCGCCACGGACCCCGTCGAGACTGCCGCCGACGAAGGCGATTGTCGCCGTGCCCCACCACCAGCCGAGCTCGCCGGTCGTGTCGACCAGCAGCACGCGGACCGACGGATCGGCGGCGACGGCGTCGAGCCGGCTGCGAAGCTGCCACCGGAGGCCGGCTGTGTCGAGGAGCGACGCGATCTCGGCGGCGCGCTCGACATGCCGCGGCACGATCACCAGCCGCAGCGTCGGGTGGGCCTCCCGCAAGGCGAGGAACGTCTCCGCGGCCAGCCGCTCCTCGGGATCCTGCGTGCTGCCGGCGAGAAACACGACGTCGTCGGCTCCGAAGCCGGCCAGCCGGCGCAGCCGCTCGACCTCCGCCGCCGCCCGGTCGCCCGGCACGCCGTCGAACTTGAGCGAGCCGCTGACGACAACCGCGGGAGCACCGTGGGCCGTGAACCGCGCGGCGTCGGCGTCCGACCGGGCGACGACCAGGTCCACCCGGCCGAGCATCCGCCGCACGAGCGGACGGATGCGGGCGTAGCCGGCGGCGCTCCGCTCGCTCATCCGCGCGTTGGCCACGACGATCGGGATACCCCGCCGCCGGGCGCGGGCGAGGAGGTTCGGCCACAGTTCCAGTTCCCCGAGGACGAGCAGGTCGGGCCGCACGCGGTCGAGCACGCGGTCGACCGCCCACGTGAAGTCGAGCGGGCAGGGGAAGGCGTGGTCGGCGCCGAACCGCTTCGCCGCCACCTCCAGGCCCGTGGTGGTGGAACTGGAGATCACGCAGTCCACTCGCCTGCCGGTTGCCTCCGCCTGCCGGCCGATCTCCCCTGCGAGTGATGCCAGGAGTTGCACCTCGCCGACACTCACGCCATGCAGCCAGATGCGGGTAACGCCCGCGGGCTTGTCCGCGACGGCGACGCTGCCCGTGAACCGCTTCCACGGTGCTGCCACCGGCCGGCCGCCAGAACACTTCCGCCACGCGACCCAGGGCAACAGGGCCACGAACGCGACGAGGTAGAGGAGATCGAGGAGCATCAGTGCGCGGGAGGCGGATGAGCGAGTGTTCCGGCGAACGCACAAGGAGGTGCCGGCTCGGGGCTGCCCACGCCCCGTCGCCGGACGTTCGCTTCGGCCATCGTGGCCTTCGCTCACTCGATGCTGCCTGCGCTCCGCCATCCGTGGCTGCGCTGGTCAGCATACGCCGGCTCCCGGGGCATGGGCAGCCCCGAACCTTCCGTTTTACAACGCGACCACGCGTGACATCGAAGCGTCCGTGGCAGGCAGGGGAACAAAGCTGCCGCCGCAGGATGTGGCGGCCATCGACCCAGGAAACCCTCGGCGTTTCCTGCGGTCGATCAAGTGGACAAAGGCCACGGAGGGCTTTGTCCACGGAAAGTCAGCCGGCCGCCACGCCGCTCGACTTGCCGCAGCAGTTCTTGAACTTCTTGCCGCTGCCGCAGGGGCAGGGGTCGTTGCGGCCCACCTTCTGCCCCATGTTGCGGATCGGTTCGGCGGGGCCGGCGTCGCCGCGCTGGCTCTCGACGGGGCCCTCCTGGGCGGCCGCCTGCGCGGCGGCCGAGGTGGCTTCGGCGTGGATCGCCGCCGTCTCCTTCCAGGTGCTCCGCAGGGCGTCCTCCTCGACCTGCTCGATGCGGTAGACGATGTCGACGACCCGCTCGTCGATCCCCTTCCACATCAGGTCGAAGGTCCGCATGCCTTCCCGCTTGTATTCCACCTTCGGGTCGACCTGGGCGTAGCCGCGGAGGCCGACGCTGCTCCGCAGGTGGTCCATCGCCAGGAGGTGATCCTTCCAGGAGTTGTCGAGGATTTGCAGGAGCACGGCCCGCTCCATCCGCTTCATCTCGTCCCGCGGGTCGTCGCCCCGGGCGTGCCGCCGCCGGCTGGCTTGTACGAGCCGGGACCGCAGGTCTTCGAGATCCGCGGAGGCGAGGTCCGACTCCGCCAGTGTCGGGTCGAACCGCTCGCGGGCCCAGGCGAGGAGGCCCTCGCGGTCAAGCCGCCGCGACCCGTCGGGCTGCCGGCCACTGAAGTGGGCCAGCCCCACGAGCACCGGATACTCGATCTCGCGGTGGGCGTAGGACTCGCGGGCCTTGCGGGCGACGAGGGCCTTGAAGGCCGCGGCGTCGTGACCGTCCTTCTCGACCGCGGCGAGTTCGGCCTCGTCGAGCCGCACGCCGAACCGCCACTCCGTCCAGCCGCAGGCGGTCCGCAGGCCGAAGTCGGGGGCGAGAAACCGGGCCCCCTCGGCAAGGTCGATCCGGTGGATCGCCTCGCGGGCCTTCTCCTGGAGGAACTCGGCCACGCCGTCGCGGCCCACGCGCTTCAGGTCGCGGTCGTTCACCGACAGCTTCCAGCGGGCGTTGGCGAACGAGGCCAACGCCGCCCAGTTCCACTCCGCCTCCTCCTCGCCCGCCGGCAGGTTCTCGTCGACCGCCTCGAAGATCTGCCCTTCCGACTGCCGCACCGCCTCGTCCACCGCCAGCCGCTCGGCCTCGGTCGGGTTCATGCCGCGGAAGTCGGCCGGGTCGAGCTCGCAGCCGAGCTGGGAGGCCGCCCAGGTGGCGAAGGTCTGCGGCCCGTAGTCCTTGTCGAGGAACGTGCCGATGTTTTGGTCCACCTGGCGGTCGACCATCTCCAGGATCATCTCGCGCAGGTCGGCGTCGCCGTCGGTGTGGTCGAGGATCCGCTGACGGAAGCCGTACACCCGCTTCCGCTGCTCGTCCATCACCTCGTCGTACTCGAGCAGGTTCTTGCGGACCTCGAAGTTCCGCTCCTCGACCTTCTTCTGGGCGGCCTCCACGCGGCGGGTCACCATCCGGCTCTCGATCGCCTCGCCGTCCTGCATGCCCAGCCGCGTGAGCACGTTCTTCACCCATTCGCCGGCGAAGATCCGCATCAGGTCGTCTTCGAGCGAGAGGAAGAACCGGCTCGAGCCCGGGTCGCCCTGGCGGCCGCAGCGGCCGCGGAGCTGGAGGTCGATGCGGCGGGCCTCGTGCCGCTCGGTGCCGATGATCTGCAGGCCGCCCATCGAGCGGACCGCCTCCCCCTCGGGCTTCATGTTCTCGCGGGTGGCGATCTCCGCCACGAGGGCGTCCCACTCCGCCCGGGGCACGTCGAGCCGCGTCGGATACGTGTCCTGGAGCTTCGCCCAGGCCATGGTCTCGGCGTTGCCGCCGAGGATGATGTCGGTGCCGCGGCCGGCCATGTTGGTGGCGATGGTCACCGCGCCGAGCCGGCCGGCCTGGGCGATGATCTCGGCCTCGCGCTTGTGATGCTTGGCATTGAGCACCTGGTGCTCGATGCCCCGCTTCTCCAGCAGCGCCGAGAGCCGCTCGCTCTTCTCGATCGACACGGTGCCCACGAGCACCGGCAGGCCCTTGCGCTGCAGCTCCTTCACCTTGGAGAGCGGGATCGTCTCGGTGGTCGTCCGCTCCTCCTTGGGACGGAACTCGTAGGCGTCGGCCGTCTCGCTGACGATCGTGCCCACCTTCCAGGAGCCGTCGGTCAGGGCCAGCGTGTCGAAGCGGTGGACCCGCTCCACCTCGTCGGCCACGGCGATCCACTTCTCCCGCTCGGTGCGGTAGATGACGTCGGGGTGGTTGATCCGCTTCAGGCCGCGGTTCGGCGGGATGGCGATCACGTCGAGCTTGTAGATCTTCCAGAACTCGGTGGCCTCGGTCATGGCGGTGCCCGTCATGCCGCCGACCTTCTTGTAGAGTTTGAAGAAGTTCTGCAGGGTGACCGTGGCCAGCGTCTGCGACTCCTCCTTGACGCGGACGCCCTCCTTGGCCTCGACCGCCTGGTGGAGGCCGTCGGACCACTGCCGGCCCGGCATCAGCCGGCCGGTGAACTCGTCGACGATCACCACCTCCCCCTGCTGGACGACGTAGTTCACGTCGCGCTTGTAGAGGTGGTGGGCCTTGAGGGCGTTGTCGATGAGGTGCGGCCACTCCATGTTGCCCGCGGTGTAGAAGCTCTCCACGCCGGCCAGCTTCTCGGCCGTCCGCACGCCCTCCTCGGTGAGGGCCACGGTGTGCTCCTTCTCCTTGATCTCGAAGTGCTGCTCGGGCTTGAGCTGCCGGGCGATCTGGTCGGCCTTCGAGTACTTGGAGACGTCGTCGTGGGCGGGGCCGGAGATGATCAGCGGCGTCCGTGCCTCGTCGACGAGGATGTTGTCGACCTCGTCCACGATCGCGAAGTTGAGCGGCCCCTGGCTCTGCTGCTGGTGCTTGGGGAAGCGGTCGTCGCCCCGGGCCGCCGTCCGCATGTTGTCGCGGAGGTAGTCGAAGCCGAACTCGTTGTTGGTGCCGTAGGTGATGTCGCAGGCGTAGGACTTTTGCCGCTCGCCCGAGTCCATGCCCGACTGGATCGCGCCCACCGTGAGCCCCAGGCCCAGGTACAGCGGCCCCATCCACTCCATGTCACGGCGGGCGAGGTAGTCGTTGACCGTGACGACGTGCACGCCCTTGCCCTCGAGGGCGTTGAGGTAGGCGGGGAGCGTGGCCACGAGTGTCTTGCCCTCGCCCGTGATCATCTCGGCGATCGCGCCGGAATGGAGCACCATGCCACCGATGAGCTGCACGTCGTAGTGCCGCATACCGAGGTAACGTCGCCCCCCCTCGCGGCACACGGCGAAGGCCTCGACGAGGATGTCGTCGAGCGTCTCGCCGGCGGCGAGTCGGCGGCGGAACTCGGCCGTCTGCCCTCGCAGCTCCGCGTCGCTCATCGCCTGGTACTTGGGCTCCAGGGCGTTGATGGCCTCGATCCGGGGCTCGAGCCGCCGCAGGTAGCGGGCGTTGGAGGAGCCGAACAGGCCGGTGATGAAGCGTTCCAGGCGACCGCCGGCGGCCGCGGCACCGTTGGAGACGGTTTCCCAGATGCGTTCGAGAGCTTCCATGAGGACGGCCGGTGTGGGTGGGCGGTGAGCGGGTGACGGCCGACGGAGGCCGGATGGCGACGATGCGGACCCGGGCCGGTGGGTCGGGCAGGGTGCCGAACCGGAAAAACCGCGGGTCAACCCGTGATTCTCGCGGGCCGTCGGGGCGGGGGTCAAGGCGAACGGTCGCGGATTGCGGAAGGGCGGTCGGCCGCCCTATCCTTTTCCCGGTTCGTCCTCTCCCCGGGGTCCTGGCGCATGCAGCTGCAGCACGCCGTTCGGGTCGTTCTCCTGTTCGCCGGCGCCGCGGCAGCGGCCATGGCCGCCCGCGGCGACGACTGGCCGCAGTGGATGGGGCCGCAGCGCGACAACGTCTGGCGGGAGCGGGGCGTCGCCGCGTCCTTCCCCGCGGCGGGGCCGCGGGTCGTGTGGAGGACGCCGGTGGCGGGCGGCTACGCGGGCGTCGCGGTGGCCGGCGGCCGGGTGTTCGTCACCGACTACGTCACCGACGCCGACGTGAAGGTGGCCAACTTCGAGCGGAAGACGTCCACGGGCAGCGAGCGGGTGCTGTGCCTGGACGAGGCCACCGGGGAAGTCCGCTGGAAGCACGAGTATCCGGTCACGTACACGATCGCGTATCCGGCCGGCCCGCGGTGCACGCCGACGGTTCACGGTGGCCGCGTCTACACGCTGGGCGCGGAGGGCGACCTGTTGTGCCTCGACGTCGCCACCGGGCGGGTCGTCTGGTCGCGCGACCTGAAGAAGGATTACGCGACGAAGGCGGCCCTGTGGGGCTGGGCGAGCCATCCCCTCGTCGACGGCGACCGGCTCGTGTGCGTGGTCGGCACCGCCGTGGCCCACGCCGCCGCCTTCGACCTGGTGACCGGCCGGGAGATCTGGCGGACCGGGAAGGCCCCGGAGCAGGGCTACGTGCCGCCGTCGATCATCGAGGCCGCGGGGGTGCGGCAGCTCGTGCTCGCGAAGCCCGACGGGGTGTACGCCGTGGATCCGGCCACGGGCAGGCTGCTCTGGGAGACGCCCTACGACGCCGATAACGGCTCGATCATCATGACGCCGGTGCGCGTCGGCGAGCACCTGTACGTCGGCGGCTACCAGGGAAAGAACCTGCTTCTCCAGCTCCGCGGCGACGCCCCCGGGGTGGACGTCGTGTGGCGGAACCGGCCCAAGCAGGGAATCTCGGCGGTGAACGTGCAGCCCTTCGTCGCCGATGGCCTGGTGTACGGCTTCCACGAGAGCGGAGAGATGCGGGCGATGCGGGTGCCGGAGGGCGACTTCGCCTGGCGGGGCGGCGGGCCGCTCGCCGAGCGGCCACAGGGCTCGGGCACCGCCTTCATCACGAGGCACGGCGACCGCTACTTCCTGTTCACGGAGACCGGCGACCTCGTGATCGCCCGGATCACGCCCCGGGGCTACGAGGAAGCCTCCCGAACGCACCTTCTGGAACCGACCAACGTCGCCTTCGGCCGGCCGGTCGTGTGGTGCCCGCCGGCCTATGCCAACCGCTCGATCGTCGTTCGCAACGACAAGGAAGCGATTCGCGTGTCGCTGGCGGAGTGAGCCGGCGGGCCGGTTCGCCGCGGTGGTGACGAAACCGGCCCCGGCGCCATCTGCCTCCCGTGGACCGACGGGCCACGGCGGCCCGCCCTCCGCAGGAAATCATCGGCGCGTGATCCGGGAGGTATCCATGTACGGGAAGGCGATCATCACCGCCGCCACGCTGGCGGCATTGTGGGGCGGTGTGGCCCGAGCCGATGGCGGCGCGTCCTTCGATCCCGCCCTCGTGCCGCGGTTCAACATTCCCCGGATGATCACGCCGCCGAAGATCGACGGAACCATCGATCCCGCCGAGTGGCGCACGGCGACGAAGGTCATGGGCATGGTCGTGACGGGTGGCCTCGACGCCCGGGACCGGCCCGTCTCGTTCTGGCTGGCCTGGGACGCGGGCCACCTGTACCTCGCCTACCGCAGCGACATCCTCACCAAGCCCACGCCGCACCTCCTCCGGGCGTGCCGCGAGAAGCACGGCACGGGCGTCGTCTTCGACGACGCCTGCGAAGTCGGGTTGTTCCTCCATGACCGCAACAAGAAGGCCGACGAGGTCAGCAGCTACCTGAAGTGCGTCGTCAATTCGATCGGCGCGGGCGAATACATGAAGAACTACCCCGAGATCGGCCAGATGCTCTTCAACTGGGTGCCCTCGTTCGACATGGCCAGTCGCATCGCCACCGACGCCGCCGGCAAGCATTGGTGGGAGATGGAAGTCGCGATGGACCTCGAGGATCTGGAGATGCCGGTCGAGCACCAGGCCGGCGATCGCGTCGACATCGGCCTGTTCGCGGTCGTGCACAACCCCGGCTGGCAGTGGCTCGACTTCCCGTCCGCCTCCGGGCATCTCGAGCGGCACGGCTTCCCGCAGGCGGTGCTCACCGCCGACCAGCCCTACGTGCAGGTCGAGGAAATCGGCGGCCTCCACGACCGCAAGCTCGCCTATCGCTCGGTGGTCTACAACCCGGCCGACCGGCCGGCGCGGGTCGCCGCCCGGCTGACTGTGCAGGATGGCACGAAGGCCAAGGAGGGGAACTTCGGGGAACTTGCCGACGGCGTGAACGTCGTCGACGAGGATCGTGACCTGGAGATTCCCGCCAAGGGATCCGCGCGGTTCGACGTCGTCAAGGATCTGCCCGGCCTCAAGGCCGCGGAGCAGGGCAAGGGCTTTCTGCGCATCGCGTTGACGCCGCAGGGCCAGCCCGCCGCCGCACCCGTCTACACCTACGCCTGCAACTTCCACGGCACCGACAAGAGCTATCTGGCCACGACCGAGTACAAGCCCGCCCTGGGCACGCGGATCGCCTTCACGCCCGCCGCGGGCCGCCTAAGCCTGGGCGTCGATGCCCTCGACGCCCCGATTCCCGCCGGCACGACGCCGGCTGGCGCCACCTACAAGGTCACGCAGGGCGACAAGGAAATCGCGTCCGGCACGATGCGGTACTTCTCCAACCAATGGTACGACGACCTGCTCGAGCTCGGTGACCTCCCGCCCGGCACCTACTCCGTCTCCTGCGCCCTGGTGGACGCCGCCGGCAAGGAACTGGCGACGGCCAAGACGGAGTTTGCAAAGCAGGACGACGCCAAGACGTTCGCCGCCTGGTGGAACAACAAGATCGGCGACTCCGACAAGCTGCTCCAGCCGTTCGAAGCCCTGCAGGTTCGCAAGGGTGCCCGCTCACCCACCGCCATCTCCTGCACGCGCCGCGTGTACGAACTGGGCGCGCTCGGCCTGCCGGTGCAGATCGAGTCGAACGGCGGCCCGGTGCTCGCCGAGCCGGCTCGGATCGTGCTGCGGGTCGGCGGCAAGGACCACGCCGTGCCGGTGGAGGCCGCCGTGGAGGTGACCGACACGAAGGACTGGCGCATCGATTTCAAGGCGGCCCCCGTGACCGTCGCGGGAGTGACCTTCTCGGCGACCGGGTGGATGGAGCAGGACGGCCTGGTCGAGCTGGCGTTGACCTACGGGCCGGAAAAGGCCGACGCGAAGATCGAGATCGAGGCCCTGCGGGTCGAGTGGCCGATCGCGCAGACCACCCCCGACCTGTTCATGGCGTCGATGGGACAGGGTAACAACTACTCGGCCCGCACGATCGGCGCCGTGCCGGCCGGCACGGGCGTGGTGTGGAACACCCGCGACACCTTCGGCCCGGCGGGGTCCGGTCGTCGCCTCGGCAACTTCGTCGGCAACTTGTGGATCGGCACCGAGCAGCGGGGCTTGTTCTGGTGCGCCGACTCCGACAAGGGGTGGGAGCCCCACGACGCCGTGCCGGCGCACACGGTTTCCAGGCCGGCGGGCGAGGCGTCGGCCGCCCGCCGGGTGGTGATCACCAACAACCTGATCGGCGCCGCGGACGGCAAGCGGCCATTCGTGCTCTCGGAGCCGCGGATCATCCGCTTCGGCTACAACGCCTCGCCGTTCAAGCCCCTGCAGCCGGGCTTCCGCCTCAACTCGCTCGCCTGCTGCGGCCCGTTCTCCGGCGGCAAGTACAAGGTCGACTGGGACACCAACCAGCCCCACTTCCAGGTCCTGTCACCGCCGTTCTCCGATCCGGCCCGCTGGCCCGAGTACTACGCCTTCTGCAAGGACATGGCCCGCCAGTTCATGAAGGAAGGGGTGGCCGCCGACGGGGGCTGTGTGAACTTCTTTCCCGCGACCGGCAGCTCGTCCTACTACGCCGACCGACGGCACGTGTTCTTCACGGCCAACCAGGTGCCCCTGCGCGGCTACGGCATGAAGTCGATCGAGAGCCCCAACCCGTACCACTCGCTGTGGGGCGATTGGGTGGGCAGCCGTGGTGCGGAGTTTCTCTCCAAGAGTTACCGGGACTACATGTTCTGGCTCATGGACCGCCAGATCAAGGAGGGCGGCTGCCAGCACTTCTACTTCGACATCACCATGGGCGAGGAGCTGTTCTCCGATCCGGCCGCCGGCTTCGGCTACCGCCTGCCCGACGGCCGCATCCAGCCGGAGTCCGGCGACACCGCCATGCGCGAGTGGTACAAGCGGATGTGGGCGATGATGCAGGAAAACGGCCTCTATCCGGGCGGCGTCAGCGGCCACTCGACGCACAGCTTCAGCCTCAAGATGTTCCCGTTCGCCGACTGCATCCTCGATTCGGAATACCCGATGCAGGACTCGATCGACACGTACACCAGCGAGGCGATGATCGCGCTCTCCTGCCCCCACACCTTCGGCACCAACATCCAGCACCACGCCAACTTCATGAACCCGACCTGGCCCATGATGCACGACGCCGCCGGCGGCGATTACCGGGGCATCATGCTGACGATGCCGGAGTTCAAGCGCTGGGGCACGGGCCGGGCGGACATCGAGTTCGTGCCCTACTGGCGCAACGGCCACGTCGTGAAGCAGATCACGCCGGGCCTGATTGCCAGCCTGTGGCGCCGGCCGGGGGCCGCCGCCTCGGCGGTCATCGCCGTCATGAACTACGGCAGCGACCCGGCCCAGCCGAAGCGACCGGCCAACCTGGTGCTCGACCTCGCGGCCCTGGGCGTGCCGGCCGACGCGATCCGGGCGGGCGGCGAGCGGGTGCGCATCCGCCAGTTCATGAACCCTGACGTCCATCTCCACTTCATGCGGACGCTCCCCTGGACGCAGCCTTGGCAGGGCAAGCGGCTGCCGCCGATTCAGCCGACGCTGGACCCGGCCACCGGCACCGTCGGCGGCTTCGACATCGACTACCACGACGTCAAGCTGCTGGCCATCGACTGGGAGGAGAAGCCACTCGACGCCTCCTGGGCGCCGCTGGCCACGAACGAATTCGTGCGTCGGGAACTGCTCACCTGGGGCATCAACGGCGCCACCCGGCTGCCGGACGCGGAGGCCGCCACGCTGATCAAGGTCGACAACCCGGCGGTCAAGGTCGAGGCGTGGAAGCGGGCCGGGGACGCGACCGGCCGGGGGGCCAGCGTGCTGCTCCGCCTGAACGCGGCCAACGCCCCCGCCTCGGGCATGCTGAAACTCGATCTCAAGGGGCTGGGCGTCGACGTGCGCAAGGTGTGGAGCGAGTTCACGAGCGTCGTGCCGCTCGACGGCCAGCCCGTCCATAATCGCGAGCGGGCCGACCAGAAGCAGGAGGCTCCGATTGGCTTCAACGCCTACACGGGAGACCTCACCTACAACGTCCCCGGCGGCCAGAGCAGGCTCATCAGCATCGACCGCTACTGATGCCGCGCCGGGCAAAGCCCGGCCGCCTCCGCCCGCCGCCGGTCCCGATCGCCGCACGGGGTCCGATCAGAGTCCCAGCGTCTCGTCGGCCGCCCGCGAGGCCCGCTCGTGCAGTCCCGCGGCCTCCGGCTGCCGCAGGTTCTCGTCGTAGGTCGGGATCATGCGCTTCATGCGGGACCGACCCTCCGCCGTCGCGAGCAGGTGGGGCAGGCAGGTCCTGATCGTCTCGAGCGCGATGTTCACCGCCACCGATGCGCCCGGGGAGGCGCCGAGCAGCGCCGCCAGCGATCCGTCGCGGGCGGAAAAGACTTCCGTGCCGAAGTACACCTTGCCCCGGTCGGCCGGCTTGATCGTCTGCACGCGGATGCCGGCCTGCACGAGCCGCCAGTCGGCCGTGCGGGCCAGCGGGTAGAAGAGCCGCAGGGCCTCCACGCGGCTCTCCATGGTCTGGACCGCCTGCCGGACCAGGTAGGCGACGAGCGACCGGTTGTGGATCGCCGCCCGGAGGAGCGTGGCCAGGTTGCCGGGGTGGAGCGATCGCGGCAGGTCGGTCCAGTGGCCGGTGTGCTTGAGAAACCGGGTGGTCCACGAGGCGAAGGGACCGAAGAGCAACTGCCGGCGGCCGTCGAGCCGGCGCAGGTCGAGGTGCCCCGCGCCGAGGCTCGGCGCCGACGGCGGCGTGGTGCCGTAGACCTTCGCCCCGTGGCGACCCGCGATGGCCGGATCGTCGCACACCAGCCACTGCCCGCCGATCGGGAAGCCACCGAGCCCGGCGGCCTCCGGGAGTCCCGTCGACTGCAGGAGCGGCAGGCTGCCGCCGCCGGCGGCCACGAACACGAACCGCGCCCGGTGCACGAGCCGCTCGCCCGAGGCCACGTGCGTGGCCGCCACCCGCCAGGTGTCCCCGTCCTTCTGCAGGCCCGTCACCCGCCGGCCGGTCGCCACCTGGCAGCCCGACTGGCTGCCGAGCCAGCCGAGGAGCCGTCGAGCGAGCAGCCCGTAGTCGACCTCGGTGCCGTCGTCGGCCCGCGTGGCGGCGACGGGCCGCGGTGCGCGGCCTTCCATGACGAGCGGCGCCCAGCCGCCGATCGTGGCCGGGTCGGCGGTGTAGGCCATGGTTCGGAAGAAGTGGTGCTCCCGGAGCGCGGCGTGCCGCGCGGCCAGCAGGGCGACGTCGTCCGCTCCCTGCACGAAGCACACGTGCGGCACGGCGTGGATGAAGCCCGCACCCGCCATGCCGGTCGCCACGGCGTGGGCCCAGAACTGCTTGGAATGCGCGAACTGCTCGAAGATCGCGACCGCCCGGCCGATGTTCACGCTGCCGTCGGGTTCGCGGGCGGGCGTGTAGCTCAATTCGCAGAGGCCCGCGTGGCCGGTGCCCGCGTTATTCCAGCCGTCGGAGGCCTCGCGGGCGGTTTCGTTCCCGGCTTCGAGGACGTGGATCGAGAGCCGCGGATCGAGGCCCGCCAGCATGGTCGCCAGGCTCGCCGACATGATGCCTCCGCCGACGATCAGCACGTCGCACGGATCCGGCGCACTGCCCGCGGGCGAGGTCGAGGACACGGAGGTCTCCAGGAACGTCGGGGGCGATGCGGCGCCGGACGGCGGGGCGGGGGACATGATACCGCTGCCGGCGGCGCGCGGGATCGCCGTGCGCGGGGGGCGTTCGGCGTGCCGCGTCATCGGCGCCACAGCACCTGCAGGCCCAGTCCCAGGCCGGAGGCGAACGTCACGCTGTCGGTTCGCCCCGACGTGAAGCTCGTCCCCTGGAAGAGCTCGCGGTCGAACAGGTACGACGCCACGAACTCCAGCGCGAACCCGCGGCCGAGCGACTGTTCCAGGCCCACCGCCGCCCGCTGGTCGAAGACGTAGAACCGCTCCGCGTCGGCGATGCGGTCGGCGAGGAAATAGATCTCCGTGTCCGTCCGGTAGAATGCCACGAACGACAGCGAGTCGGTCAGCCGTCGGCGGGCCGTGGCGTTGACGTTGACCAGCGGGAAATAGTTGACGCTCACCGTCCAGTCGTCGGTCGGCCGCCACTCCAGTCCGGCCGGCACACCGAGCTTGGCCTCGAAGGAGTCGGTCGGCCGCCACAGGTAGGCGATCCCCGGCAGCGGATAGGGCAGCTGGGAGGTGGGCGAGTAGAAGAGGCTGAAGTTCCACTCGTCGTCCTTGCGGCTGGCCGGCCTGTTCAGGAACAGGATCGCCATCAGCGTGAGATCGCGGCCGGCGGCGTAGGGCCGATCGCTCGCCGAGCCGAAGAGGAACGTGCCGCCGAGCGAGCCGCCGTCGTCCTGCGGGCGGATGTGCGTCAGGCCCGTCTCCACGAGCCACAGCTGATCGGGCACCGGCACGCCACTGTCGGGAAGCACGGCGTCGGTGGCGAGCTCCAGCCGGCCGAACCGACCGATGCCCAGCCACAGCGGCCGCCCCTCGGCAGGTGTCCCCAGGGGGGCCGCGACGCGGGCGAACTGCGCGTTGATGGCGAGCGTGTCGGGCTGGCCGTCGATCGGCACCGCCGGCGCCCAGAAGCCGCCGAGCGAGACCGGGGCCGAAGTGCCGAATGGCCCGCCCCGCCGCCGCGCCGGCGCGACCGCTCCAGGATCGACGTCTGACACGGGCTCGTTGGAGAACGTGTCCTCCTCGAGGTTGAAATCGATCGGTGGCAGGAGGGCCACCCGTTCCGGTGCGCGGGGCGGCGGCGCCTCGGCCATGGCGGACCCCCCGGCGAGGAGCCCGACGATGACGGCCGTCGGCAGGAGTCGCAGTCGCTCGGCCATGGGTCGTCGGGTTCTCGGCGGGCGTCGCGCGGGAGGGGTTCATAGCAGTCTCGCGCGGCCGCGGATACCGCAAAACATGCGGCCCCGCTATCCTGCCGCGAGTCGCCGGGGCCGCCCATGCAACCGATCTGGATCGTCGCCGCACGCCGCACACCGCAGGGCCGCTTCCTCGGCGGGCTCGCCCGACAGTCGGCCGTGGACCTCGGCGTGGCAGCCGGCACGGCGGCCCTCGCCGGCATCGATCCGCGGCGGATCGATGCGGTCGTCATCGGCAACGTGCTCGCCGCCGGGAGCGGCATGAACGTGGCCCGCCAGATCGGCGTGCGGTGCGGCGTGCCGGTGGAGGTGCCGGCGTTCACGGTCAACATGATGTGCGGCTCGGGGATGCACGCCGTGGCCCTCGCCGCCCAGGCGATCCAGGCCGGCACCGCGACCATGGCGCTGTGCGGCGGCACCGAGTCGATGTCGAACGCGCCCTACCTGCTCGAGCGGGCCCGCACCGGCTACAAGCTCGGCGACGGCACGCTCGTCGACTCGATCCTCCGCGACGGCCTCCACGACGCCTTCAGCGGCCGGCACATGGCACTCACGGCCGAGGCGCTGGCGGAGCGGTTCGGGATCTCCCGCGCGGCGCAGGACGCGTTCGCCCTCCGCAGCCAGCAGCGCCATGCCGCGGCCCGGGCGGCCGGCCGGTTCGCCGCCGAGATCGTGCCCGTCGCCGGAGTCGAGGCCGACGAGCATCCGCGGCCCGACTCGACGGCCGCGGGGCTCGCCGGACTCGCCCCCGCGTTCGCGGCCGGCGGCACCATCACGGCCGGCAACGCCGCGGGGATCAACGACGGCGCCGCGCTGCTCGTCGTCTGCGGCGCCGACACCGGGCGGGCCTGCGGCCTCGAGCCGCTGGCCGTGCTCGCCGCCACCGCCACGGTGGGCTGCGACCCGGCGGCGATGGGGCTCGGGCCGGTGCACGCCGTCCGCCGGCTCGGCCGCGCCGTGGGCGACTACGACCTCGTGGAACTCAACGAGGCGTTCGCCGCGCAGGCCCTGGCCTGCATCGGCGAGCTCGGCCTCGACGGCGAGCGGGTCAATCCCGATGGCGGCGGGATCGCGATCGGCCATCCGCTGGGCGCCACCGGCGCGCGGCTGCTCGTGCACCTGGTGCACCGCCGGCCCCGCCGCGGGCTGGCCACGCTGTGCGTGGGGGGTGG
>JBIIDT010000001.1:0-168527 GCA_044238145.1 Pirellulales bacterium
ACGGCTTCTGGCAGGGGATCGACCTGCCGGGCGACTGCCTCGTGAACGTGATCATCACGAAGCTTCCCTTCGCCGTGCCCGACCGGCCGCTGGTGGCCGCCCGGATCGAGGCCATCAAGGCCGCCGGTGGCAACGCCTTCGCCGAGTACCAACTCCCCGAGGCGGTGCTCAAGCTCAAGCAGGGGTTCGGACGGCTGATCCGCACCGCCAGCGACAGCGGCACCGTCGTGATCCTCGACCCCCGCATGCTGACGAAGCCCTACGGCCGGGTGTTTCTCGACAGCCTGCCGCCGGCACTCGTGGAAGTCGAGCCGTTCGCCGAGGAGTTCGTGTGACCGGGACGCTTGTGGCGCGGAGCCGCTGGCGTCGATAATCTCGGGCGTTCGATTTTCTTCGTCATCGAGGAACCCGTCATGCCGCGCCTCCTGGCCGTCTTCACTTCCGCCGCCCTGGGTGTCGTGTCCGTCCTGCAGGCGGCGCCGCCGGTCGCCACGCCGCCGGCGGCCTGGCAGAGCCTGTTCAACGGCCGCGACCTCGAGGGCTGGGACGGCGACAAGCGGCTGTGGAGCGTCCGCGACGGCGTCATCCACGGCGAAACGACCGCGGAGGCGAAGGCCGACGGCAACACGTTCCTCATCCGCCAGGGACTCGTGCTCGAGGACTTCGAGCTCAAGCTCAGTTTCCGTTGCAACGCCACGAACAACTCCGGCATCCAGTACCGCTCGCGGCACGTCACCGATCCGGCGGAGAAGCCGCGAAACGCCTGGGTCGTCCGCGGCTACCAGCACGAGGTGCGGAATCAGCTCAAGCTCCCCGACGTGGCCGGCTTCATCTACGACGAGGGGGGCAAGCGCGGCCGGCTGTGCGCCGTCGGGGAGCGGGCCGAGTGGGTCGAGGGAAAAAAGCAGGTGACGGGCCAGCTCATCGACGCGGCCGCGTTCGAGAAGCTCTTCAAGCTCGACGACTGGAACGAGGTGCGGATCGTCGCCGCGGGGCGGCGGATCCGGCACTTCATGAACGGGACGCTGATCCTCGACTTCACCGACGGCGAGGATGTGGCCCTGCGCAAGGGCGTGCTCGCCTTGCAGCTGCACGCAGGCGCCCCGATGTGGGCCGAGTTCAAGGACATCGCCGTGCGAAGCCACGTGGGTGACTGATGCGAAGCACACTAGCTTCGCGAGATTCAGACGTTCCCGTTCGACGAGACAAGAAGGGGATGCTCGTGCCCCGGGAGTCGGCGTAGCTGACCAGCGCAGGCATGGATGCCGGAGCGCAGGCAGCTCCGAGTGAGCGGAGCCCAGGATGGGCGCAGTGAACGTCCGGCGACGGGGCATGGGCGTCCCCGAACCGCCACGCCTTCGGATCAAGTGTGACCCGTATGAGTAGGCCGTTCACGCGGTGAGTTCAAGCTCAGCCCAGGTGGTCGGGTCGCTGTCCCATGGATACTCCGGTGGCGCGAAGCAGGGCACCCGTCCCAGCCGCCGGTCGACGAGGGCCGCGAAGAAGCCGAGGCGGGGAATCTCGGCCGGGTCCCAGCCCGGAAGCGCGGCGGCGCCGATGCAGGCGTCGAGTCGCCAGCCGTCGGCCTCGAGTTTCGATTCCAGGGCGATCGCGTTCGCGGGGATCTCGGCCGGCAGTTCGCTCGTCCGCGGGATCACGGCGGCCACCGCGATCGGCTTGTCGGCGCCGGGCCCGCCACCGGTGGGAAGGAGGGCGAGGCGGCGGCAGAAGCGGCCGGCGCGGTGGCTGTCGCCCGTGGGCCGGGTCGCGATCCACAGATGCAGCCCGTCGCTGTCCTCCGGCTTGGTGGGCTGGCACCAGCGGCTCGCCCCCACGCCCCGCGCTGTCGCCCGCACGGCCAGGCCGGCGTCATTCCAGCCGAGTGCCAGTTCGAGCACGTCTGGCACCCCCACCACCGCCGCCAGCGAGGGCAGCCGGCAGGACCGGTCGAGGTTCGCGGCAGCCGGGGGCCAGAGCTTGGCCCTGCGGGGGCAGGGAAAGCGGAAGCGGAACAGGGCGGCGGGATTGACGAGGGGGCTCATCGGAGGGTGCCTGAATTGCGATCTATAGTAAGTATGGTAGCGGCCCGTCCGGCCCCCTGGAGATCCCGTCTCGATGCGCGTGCTCGAAGTGGCCAGCGAGGCCGTGCCCTTCGCCAAGACCGGCGGCCTCGCCGACGTGGCCGGCGCCCTGCCGGAGGCACTCTCCCGGCTCGGGTGCGACGTCACGCTCGTGATGCCGGCGTACCGCGAGGTCTTCTCCAAGGGGCTCCCCATCGAGCCCGCGGGGATCGAGTTCGAGGTCGCGATCGGCACGCGGCGGTCGACGGCCCGGATCCTCCGGTGCCGGCGGCCCGGCGCGCAGGCCACCGTGCTCCTGGTGGCCAACGACGACTACTACGACCGCCCCACGCTGTACGGCGGCAGCGAGGACTATCCCGACAACGCGGAACGGTTCATCTTCTTCGCGCGGGCCGCGGCCGAACTGGCCTGCCGCCAGGAGAAGCCCTTCGACCTCGTCCACTGCCACGATTGGCAGACCGGTCTCGTCCCCGCCTACCTGAAACTGCTCCATGGCCAGGCCCCCGCCGTGGCGGACGCCCGCACGGTGATGACGATCCACAACATGGCCTACCAGGGCCTGTTCTGGCACTGGGACATGCTGCTCACGGGCCTCCATTGGCGGTACTTCAACTGGCAGCAGATGGAGTTCTACAACCAACTCAGCCTTCTCAAGACCGGCATCGTGTTCGCCGACGCGGTGAGCACGGTGAGCCCGACCTACGCCCGGGAGATCCAGCAATCGCCCGGCGGCTGCGGCCTCGAGGGGCTGCTCGCCAGCCGCAGCGGCGCCGTCACCGGGATCGTCAACGGCATCGACACCGAGGCCTGGGATCCGGGCACCGACCCGCACATTCCGCGGCCCTACGGGGAGTCGGACTTCGAGCAGGGCAAGTATGCCGCCCGCGTCGCGCTGGCCGCCCGGCTCGGACACGCGGCGCCCGACTCGCGGCCGTTGGTGGCGTTCGTGGGGCGGCTCGTGGCCCAGAAGGGCGTGGAACTCCTGGTCGAAATGCTCGGGCGGATGGCCGGCGGCGGCCGGGCCCATTTCGTGATCCTCGGCACCGGCAGCCCGGTTTTCGAGGAGGCCCTGCGCCGGGTGGTGGCCGCGTTCCCGGGCACGATCGACCTCGTGCTCGGGTTCGACGAAGGCCTCGCCCACCTCGTGCAGGCGGCGGCCGACGTCACGCTCGTGCCGAGCCTGTTCGAACCCTGCGGACTGACGCAGCTCTACGCGCTGCGGTACGGCTCGATCCCGCTCGTGCGGGCGACCGGCGGACTCGTCGACACCGTCGTCGACACGAATCCCGACACGCTCCGCGACGGCACGGCCAGCGGCTTCGTGTTCGAGGGCTGCGATGTCCACGCGCTGCAGCATGCCCTGAACCGCGCGATCGATGCGCACGGCGACCGCGAACTGTGGCGGACCCTGGTGCGCCGCGGCATGCGGCAGGACTGGTCGTGGGACTCGAGCGGCCGCGAGTACCGCCGGCTCTTCGAGCGCACGCTGGCCGCGCCGCCGGTGAGCGTCGGCTGACGGCCACCGCGGCCGACCGGGCGGTCCGCGGTCCGGAAGCTGGCGAAGGCCGCGAAGCCGGCGTGACTTCGGAGGATCTGCCGGGCCGCGGCGGGGCCGGATGGCGGTGAATTGGCCGATGCCGCCGGGTGGCGGCAGCCGATATACCCCGCCATGGTCAGGAGCATGCCCAGTCTGTCGCGGTTCCTGCTCTGCGGCGCCGCGTGCTGGGCCCTCGCCGTGACGGCCGAGGCGGGCGGAGCCTGCCACGCGTGTCGGGGCGGCATGGCGGGCGCGACCACGCCGTGCGGCGACACCGGCTGCGGGCCGCGGTACTGCGGCGAGAAGCACGAGCCGAGCCGGCCGGATCCGTGCGACGCGTGCAACCGCTGGCGGGGCTGCAACGGCGCCCGCGAGATGCCCGAGATGCTCGCTCCCTGGCAGCTGCCGCCTGGCCGGGGCTTCCAGCCCGCCGCGGCGTTCGGCTACCGCGCGGGTCCGTGCCGCACGTGCGGTCCGTCAGGATCGTTTCACTGACGCCTCGACCGCGAGCGTGGCGGCGAAGGTGATCGCGTCGCCGCGGTCGATGCAGGCCCGCCGCAGCGTCGCCCAGTCGCCCGCCGCCGTCGCCAGGTCGACGAGCGACGGCAGGAGGCCCGCCGCCTCGAGCGTGCTCGGCATGCCCCGGTCGGCGGGGCGGCCGAGGGCCGCGTGCAGGGCCTCGGCGGGCCGACCGAGTCGCCACAGCAGGAGTACGAGCGTGTCGCAGGGGAGCGTGCCCGCGTCCGTCTCGGCCGTCGCCGCCGCGTGGCGGAAGAACCGCACCGCCTCCTCGATGTCGCGGCCGACGAGGGCGCCGAAGAACAGCCGCGACGCCGGGGCGACCTCCGCGAACGGCGGCTCGCCCGGGTAGACGACCTCCGCGGGCAGGCGGCAGCCGTACACGGCCAGTTCCCAGGCCCGCCTCACGGTCGGCTCGTCGTCGCAGACCCGCGCGATCCGCAGCACCGACTGCAGGTGCGAGACGTCGACGTGGACGCTCGGGTCATCCGCGAGGCCGCCGGCCGCCGCGAGCAGGTCGGGCAGCGTGGTCGGATCGGGCGGCACGTCGGCGATGCCCCGGGCCTCGAGGTCGGCCGCCAGCGAGCCGCAGAGTTCCCGGTGCAGGTGCTCGACGAGCACCCGTGCCGCGGGCCGCTGCCGGGCGGCCGGCAGCCGCGACACCGCCTGCTCGTAGGCCGTGATCGCGTTGCAGGTGCCCTGCGTGCGGAGCACCAGCGCGATGCCGAGCGCCGGATCGACCCCCTCCCAGAGCGCGAGGCCGACGATCTCCTGCAGGCGGCGGGCCGATTCCTCGTCGTCGGCGTCGGCCGGCGGCTCGCGGGCCGCGAGCGCCTCCAGCCGCGCGGCGAGCTTCTCGGGCTCGGCCGCGGCCCGCAGGTACATCCACGCGGCGGCGACCTGCCCCTCCTCGAGGAGCGGCCAGCCGGCCTCGCGACAGGCGGCGAGCGTCCGCTCGTCGAGCCGCTCGCGCACGTCGGGCGGCACGGTACCGAGGTCACCCGCGGGGGGCAGACCGAGGGCGAGCCGCGCCGCGAGGAGCCGGGCGTCGAACAGGGCGTGCCAGCGGCCGGCAGCGGCGAGCGTGGCGGCGAGCTCATCGAGCATGGCCGCGGGCCCGCCCGCTCGGCAGGTGTCCTCGAGCCGCGCGAACACCTCCGGTGTCGTGGTCATCGGCGGATCTCCATCTGCCGCACCGCCTCGTAGGCCAGCACGGCGGCGGTGGCGGAGAGGTTGAGGCTGTCGGCGACGCCGCGCATCGGCAGCCGCACGGCGTCGAGCGTGATCCGTCCCGCGGCGGCGGCCTCCTCCCAGGCCGGCGCGATGCCATGGGCCTCGCTGCCGAAGAGGAGGGCCGTCGGGCCGGTGAGTTCGACCTCGTGCCAGGCCCGGCCGCCGGCCGGCGTGGCGGCGACGACGCGGCGGCCGTGGCGGCCGCACCAGGCGATCGACTCGGCGGTGTCGGCCACGGCCAGGGGCACGGCGAACACGGTGCCGAGGCTCGCGCGGATCACGGCCGGATTGGCCGGGTCAGTGCGGCCCGCGCAGACGATCACACCCGCGAGGCCGGCGGCGTCGACCGTCCGCAGGATCGCGCCCAGGTTGCCGGGCTTCTCGATGCCCTCCACCACGAGCACGGGCCTGTCGGCGACGAACTCCTGCGCGGCGAGCGGCGGCGGCCGCCAGCGGACGACCCCCACGAGCCCCTCGTTGCGGCTGCCGAAGGCGAGCCGTTCGAAGGGCCGGGCGGCGAGGAGCGTGATCCGCACGCCGCGGGCCGCGAGGCCGTCGAGCCAGGCGACGAGCGCGGTCCCGCCTTCCGGGGAGGGAACCATCATCTCCGCGGCGACGAACAGCTCGTCGATCGCGACGCCCGCGGCGGCGGCCCGCTCGCACTCGCGGCGGCCGTCCACGAGCGTGAGGCCGGTGTCGCGGCGGGCGGCGGCGTCTCGCAGGGCGGCGGCGGCGCGGACCCGCGGGTTGGCGGGGCTCGTGAGGGTTTCGAAGGTCGTCATGCGGGGGGCGTCCGCCGGGCGAAGTCGCCAAGGTCGAGCGTGCGGTGCGAGTCGTCAACGCAGCCGAGCCGGCCGCTCTCGAGCCGGCCCGGCGGCAGGCCGGCCACGGTGCAGGCGGAAGCCAGTGTGTCCCGCAGCCGGCGGTGATGCCAGGCGGGCGAGTGGCACGTGAGCAAAAGCGGGCCGGCGGGCGGCCCGGCGTCACCGGCGAGGAGCCGCGCGACGGCCTCGACGAGCGGCACCAGGTCGCGGTCGATGGCGAACGCCTCGCCCCGCGGGCCATGGCCCCAGGAGGGCGGGTCGAGCACCGCGCCGGAGAAGCGGGCGCCGCGGCGGATTTGCCGGGCGACGAACGTGGCCGCGTCCTCGCACACCCAGCGGATCGGTCGATCGTCTAGACCCGAGGCGCCCGCGTTCCGCCTGGCCAGCGCGATGGCCTGCTTGGACGCGTCGACGTGCACCACTTCGGCGCCCGCGGCCGCGAGCGCCAGCGTGGCCGCACCGGAGTGGGCGAACAAGGAAAGCATCACCGCGCCCCGGGGTGTCGCGCCGGCGAGCCAGCGCCACTGATCGACCTGTTCGAGGAAGACGCCGATCTGGCCGGAGGGAGCCGGCCGCACCTCGAGCGCGAGCGTCGCGGGACCGATCGGCACCCGCACCAGCCACGGGTCGGGGACGGGGGCGGTGAACGTCCAGTCTCCCCCGCCCCGCTCGGCGGCGGTGCGGAAGATGGCCGCCGCATCGGCCCAGGCCGCGGGCCGCCGCCGTGGGCCTTCCGCCTGGGGCAGGGGCCGGTCCACGAGGAGGCCCGCCAGCCGCTCCAGGCGGCGGCCGTGCCCCGCGGCATCGACGCCGAAATCGACGAGGGCGGGGTCCCGCAACTTTTCACCGGCTGGGCCGTTCATACCGGTAGCAGGATACCCCCTGCAGCACGCCCGGTCGTCGACCATTCGTCCACCCCTGTTCTTTTCGCAAGGAGTCTTGCCATGCGTCGCCTGCCTTCCCTGGTTTCCATCGGAGCCGCGTCCGCGGCCTGCCTGCTGGCACTCGGCTGGTCCGTGCCCGCGCGGGCCGGGACCGGTCCCCTCGACCAGTTCGTTGCCGCGTGGATGGGCGTCGTCGCCGTGATCGGTGCCGACGCCGTGGCCGCCGACGGGACCGAGATGACTGCGGGCGACGACGACCGCACCTTCGCGATCGATGACGAGGGCGACGAGGGCGACGAGGCCCGCAGGCCCGACCGCGACCGCCGCTCCGGCGAAGACCGGCACGCGGACGGACGGCGCCGGCACCACGGCGACCACCCGCACGGCGGCCCGCACCACGGCCGGATGCACGACCGCGGCCCGCACCACGGCGGCATGGGACCTGGCCGCATGGGGCCGCGGGGCGGGCCAGATGCGCACCATCCGGCGATGCGGGCGTTCCACGAGATCATCCGGCGGCTCGCGCGGATCGAGGAGAAGCTCGGCATCGAGAGCGGGCCGCCTTCCGGTCCCCGGGGTGATCGGCGGCCGCGGCCCGAGATGCAGCGGCCCCGCGGTCCGCAGGGGGGCGAAGGCGTCCGCGAGCGGCGCGAAATCCCTGAAGACGTCCGCCGGCAGATGGAGCAGCGCATGCAGGAGGGCCGCCGGCACATGGAGCAGGCCAAGGAGCGCATGGAGCAGGCCCGGCAGAAGTTCCAGGCCATGCAGGAGCGGATCGAGCAGCTCGAGGCGGAGGTCGAGCGGCTCAAGGCCGGGAAGTGACGACGGGTGTCGGCCGGCCGCCGCGGGACCAGGGCACCGCGGCGATCCAGCCTTCGAGCGGGTCGAGATCGGCCGGCAGGCCGAGCCGTGGCGCGGACCAGGCGTGGCCCGCCTGCAGTCCGCAGATCACGGCGTCGAGCAGGTCGCCGGCGCCGTCGGCCACGATCCGCCGCCGGCATGCGGCGGGGATCTCCGCCAGGACCGCGAGGCCCGCGTCGCCCGTCTCGAGCGCCCGGAGGATCGCCCGCCGCCGCTCGCGGCGGTCGGCGGTCTGCTTGGCGACCGTGTCGCTCTTGTAGGAGAGCCTCGTCACCTGGCGGGCGGTGAAGCCGGGGTAGGCCTCGAAGGCGACCCGGGCCGAGCGGCCGAGCCGGCTGCGGCCGCGGCTGTGGCGGGGATGATCGTGGGCGGGAAACACGAGGCCGGCCGCGAGCATCCGGCCGATACCGGCGTGCATCATCCAGGCCACGGGAGGATTGGCCCAGCGCATCGCCGGGCTCGAGCCGGCGGGCTTGTCGGTCTTCCGCCACGCGAACTTGTCGCCGGAGGGGCGGGCGTCGCACCACCGCCTGAACGTGCGTCGCAGTCGGTCGCGGGGCTGCCGGCAGTAGAACTCCACGAATGCCGGCCAGTCGGTCGGCCAACCCTCGTGCTCGATGAGCGGCCGGGGCTGCGAGAAGGGCAGGTCGAAGCCCCCGATCCACGGCCCCTCCGTGCGGATGAACGCCGCGAACGCGTCGAGGCTCTCGAGTGGACGGATCTCCTCGACGACGTAGCGGGCGGATCGGCGGCCGGCGACGAGCCGCCCGACGGCCACGGTGATCGGTTTGCGTCGCGATGGGGCCGACGTGAAATCGACGCCGAAAACGAGCGGATCGTTCCGGCTCATCGCCGGCGCTTCGCGGCCCGGCCGGCCCGCTTTCCGGCGCCGCGGGCCGGGGCCGCCTCGGCCTCGTGGCCCTCGACCGTCGCGATCCTTCCCCGGCGGCCCTTCCCCCGGGACGTCTTCGTCGGCCCGGCGGCCTCGCCTTCGACCATTCCCGGCACGACCTGCGGCACGATGATGCAGTTGTCGCCGAGCTCCAGCTCCTCCTCGTCCTGGACCGGCCGGCCACGGTCGTCGAGCTTCACGTCGGCCTCCGCCGTCCGCTTCTTGGCGACGGCGAGCAGTTGTTCGTAGAGCTTCGCCCGGTCGCTGCCGTTGATCTGCGCGACGGCCGTGGCCACCTCGCCGAGGTAGCGGAGGAAGATCGTGCGCCGCTGCCCCTCCTGGGCCACCCGCAGCCGGCGCCGCAGGTACATGCCGAGCTTGCGGCCCACCGCCTGCAGCGCCAGGCGGATCTCCTTCTGGATCTCCGGGTAGGAGGCGATCGCCTCCTTCGACTCGCTCGTGAAGGGCACCCAGACGCTCGCCACGTGGACCATCGCCGTCACCGGCCCGCTCGGCAGGCCGCCCCGCGACTGCGACAGGCCGTACGACCGCCAGTTGGTCGAGGTGATGGTCTGCGTCACCGCGCAGGCCGCCGGCTGGAACTGCAGCGGCACGCGGTTGGCGTACCGCAGCACCGACATGCTCTGCCCCTCGTCCACGCTCACGTCCTGCATCGCGGCGTGGAGGGCGTCGAGGGCGGCCTTCTTCAGCTTGGAGGGGCTCTGCCGCGGAGCGAGCTGGGCGTCGGCGAGGATCTTGTCCGCCGCCTCGGCGCCGATGCCCGCGAACGTGGAGGTGAGGAACTGCCGCAGGCTCCGGGCGTCGCTCTCGTTCGCGATCTCGCCGAGGGCCTCGCGGCTGACCTTCTGGGCCGCCACGCCGCCGCCATAGGCGAGCGCGGCCTCGATCACGAACGGGTTGCCGCGGTACACTGAGGGCGGCCGCGTGGCCGCGGTGAAGAACTCGCCCGGCACCACCTGCCGCAGGCCGGCGAGGAGCCGCTGCTCGCCGATCGGCACGATGCAGTCGGTCGCCGGGGGCGGGATCTTCGTTTCCTGGATGGCCTTGAAGAGGGCGTCGGCCTCGCCGCGGCCGAGCTTGCCCGTCGTCACGCGAGTGGAGAGCTTCGCCGCGTCGCAGATCCGCTTCGCCGTGCCGTGCGACACGCGGGAGAACGACTGCGTGAGAAACTGAGCGAGCGTGAGCTTCGGCTGTTCCTGGAGCATCGTCACCAGGCGGCCGAGCTCCACGCCGTAGGGGTGCGGCTTGATCTCCTTGGGCTCGGGCGGTAGGTCGTCGCTGGACCGTTCCAGGATCCGCTCCGGCCCGTCGGGCCCCTGGAAGTGGATGCGGGCGTGCGGGTTGGCGATCGCCGTCTGCTCGAGGTATTCCTCGACGCTCCCCCGGCCCCGCTGGAACTTGGCCTCCATCTCGATCGTCACGCGGGTGCCGTGCTCGACCGCGTGGCCTTGGTCGTTTTCGGCCACCCACTCGATCGAGTGCTTCTTCATCAGTTCGGCGCCGCCCTTGCCGGACGTGATTTCAACCCCCTCGCCGCGGCCGTTGAGGATCTCCGGCTGGTTGGTCTTGGTGTCGATCCGCAGCTCGTAGTAGTGGGCGTGGTCCTTGGGGCCGGTCTTCGAGATGATCTTCACCGGCTTGCCGGTCGTGAGCACGCCGTACATGCCGGCGGCCGAGATGCCGATGCCCTGCTGGCCGCGGCTCATCCGCAGGCGGTGGAACTTCGACCCGTAGAGCAGCTTGCCGAAGATCAGCGGGATCTGCTTGCGGACGATGCCCGGGCCGTTGTCCTGGACGCCCATCCGGTAGCGGGTGCCGCTCTCGCCGACCTGCTCGATGTGGACCCAGATCTCCGGGAGGATGCCCGCCTCCTCACAGGCGTCGAGCGAGTTGTCGACCGCCTCCTTGACGCTCGTGAGCAGGGCCTTGCGGGGCGAATCGAACCCGAGCAGGTGGCGGTTCTTGGCGAAGAACTCGCTGACGGAGATGTCCCGCTGTCCGGCGGCCAGAGCCTGTGCGGTGGCTCGCCGCTTCGTCGCGGGCCTGGCCTGGCCGTTGGCCGGCGCGGCCGGCTCGGCGGCGGGCGCTGCGGCGTGCGTGGCGGCGGCCCGCTTGGTTTCGGCGGTGGGGCGGCGGGTGGCGGCTTTGACCATGGGCGGAGCGATCTCTCGGCTCCAAACTGTGACCCCGGCCTGTGGCCTTGGCAAGAGGGGAAGAGTTTGCGGGTTGGCTGAACGCTGCGGCCGCCGCCCGCCGGCGATCCGGCCGGCCGGCGGCTGGTGGCCGGGGCCGGAAACTGTGCCTGTCGGGCAGAGGCAGCGGTGCCCGGGGCGACGAGTGATGCGGTCGAAACAGCCTTGCCGAATCTTCCAGCACCGCGCCGTTTCGCGCGGCCCTGTCGGGAGGTGATGCGATGCGACGATGCGGCTGGCTCGGGGCCACGGTGCTCGCGGCGACGATCGTGGCGGAACTCGTGGGTGTCGCGGTGGCGATCCCGATCGACGGCGGTGTCGAGGCACCCACGCCCGACGTCTTCTACAACTTCTACGTGCCGCCGGTTCCGGCCGGCGGATATCCGGGGGTGGGGGCCCAACTCTACGTCGCGCCGCGGCCGGTGCCGCCGCGGGTGGGCCATACCTGGTACACGTACCCGCCGTTCATGCCGCACGAGTTCCTCTACAAGCACCGTCGGCGGTACATCCGCCCCGCGGGCGTGACGGGGATGCGGACCGACGTGCACGCCTACTGGTGGTGAGGAGCGGAAGACCATGCGGCTGTTTTTCGAGCGAATGACCCCGATGCGGGCCGCCGTCGTGGCGGTCGCCCTCGCCTCCTGGCTGGCGTGCGGCGCGGACGCGGGTGAGCCCGCTGCTGTGGGCTACGGGACGGGATGCACGACCGGCTGCGGCCCGGCGGGCTGCGGTCCTCATGGCTGCCATCACGGCCACGGGTGCCACCACGGCCACTGCCATCAGGGCCACGGCTGTCGGCACGGCCTCTGCCACCACGGTCACGGCTGCCGGCTGTGCGGCCACGGTGGCCACTGCGGGCCGTGCGGACACTGTGGCCGCCCCGTGGGCGGGCCGTGCAGCTACGGCTGCAGCTGCGGGCTGCACGATGCCTGCAAGTACAACGTGTGGGAGAAGCGGTACTTCCTCCGGGCGCAGGGCAAGAGCTGGCACAGCGCCTGGTACGATCCCGCGGAGGGCCGCCCGATCGCGCTGGTCGTGCCGCCGACCGCGGAGTTCCAGACGCAGTATTCGTGGGGCGTGCCCAGTTCGCGGGTGGCGCCGATCTATCACCAGTTCCGCCGGCCGTATCCGGGGCCGGGCGGAGTGGCTGGCGGCGGTGCGGGCGGATTCCTGCCGACGCCGAACCAGCCCAGCGACACCGTGCAGTTCGGCGTGAACGCCGTCCGCGGGCCCTGGGGGGCGTACTGAATTCACGCCTGCCGGGCCATCCCTGGCCCCGGCAGGCTTGGGCCGTCGCGGCGAACGCCGAGGGTTCGCCGGACGGCCGGGCGGCCGCCCTCCAGGCGGCCGTGGCCGCAGCGGGGCTGCGGCGGCGCGGCGCGCCGGGGCGGCGAGGCACGCGGCGCGGCCTTCGGCCGCTGCGTGCGGGCGTTTTGGGCGGCTGGCCGCGATTGCCGTGCACGCCGCATTACTGCCCGCCCGGAGGGCGGGCTCTCGAGAGCGGGCGGCGGCCCGCCAAGCAAAGCGAGGCACGATGCCGAGGCTTTGCGTGTAGCATCCACGCGGCGCCGCCTTCGGCGGCTGCGTGCGGGCGTTTTGAGCGGCGACCTGCAAAGCAAAGCGAGGCACGATGCCGAGGCTTTGCGTGTAACCACCACGTGGGCGCGGAGCACGGGCTGGCGTATTCTCCATCCGCACCCGCCCTGAGGATTTCCCCCCATGACGTACGCCTACGCCGACGTCGCCAAGATGATCGACCACGCGCTGCTCGTCCCCGCGCTCACGGTCGACGAACTCGAGGCCGGCTGCCGGCTGGCCGTCGCCTACGACGTGGCGAGCGTGTGCATCATGCCCTATTTCCTCAAGCGGTGCGCCGACCTGCTCGCCGGCTCGACCGTGAAGCCGAGCACCACCATCGGCTTCCCGCACGGCGGCCACGCGACCGCGACCAAGGTCTTCGAGGCCGAGCGGGCGATCGCCGATGGCGGCCAGGAACTCGACATGGTCGTCAACATCTCGCAGGTCCTCAGCGGCCGCTGGGACGCCGTGCGGGACGACATCCGAGCCGTCACCGAGGCGACCCATGCGGCCGGCCGCATGGTGAAGGTGATCTTCGAGAACTGCTACCTGCAGGACGCCCACAAGATCCGCCTCTGCGAGATCTGCGGGGAACTCGGGGCCGACTGGGTGAAGACGTCGACCGGTTTCGGCAGCGGCGGGGCGACGCTCGAGGACCTCGCCCTGATGCGAACGCATGCGCCGGCCCACGTGCAGGTGAAGGCCGCCGGCGGCGTCCGCGACCTCGACACGTTGCTCAAGGTCCGTGCGTTGGGCGTCTCCCGCTGCGGCTCGAGTCGCACGGCGGAATTGCTCGACGAGGCCCGCCGGCGGCTGCACCTGCCGGCGATCACGGGTGCCACGGCGACCGGCGTGGCCGGCTACTGAAGGCGGGGCGACGGCCCGGCCGCATCCGCGCAGGCGGCGGCCTCCGCGGCGATGATCGCGTAGGCCTCGCGGACGGTGTCGGCGGGCCCCGAGACGTTGAGCCGCAGGCACTGGTGGCGGTGCGGCCAGTCGCCCTCGAGCCCAAAGAAGAAGTGCTCGCCCGGCACGGTGAGCACCTTGCGGGCCTTGAGCCGTGCATACAGTTCGAGCGTGGGGATGCGGAGCCCCGGCAGCCAGAGCCAGTGGAAAAACGCCCCCTCGCGGGCGTGCAGGGCCCAGGCGACGCCCGCGGCCTCGAGGCTCTCCCGGGCCCAGGCCGCGGCGGCGGCCGATTTCGCGGCGTAGAAGGGCTGCAGGTGCTCGCGGCCGAGCCCGAGGATGCTGCCGCCCTCCACCCAGGGCAGCACGATCTGCTGACCGATCGTGCCGTTGGCGAGCCCCACCACGGCCGTCATGCCGGCCAGCGCCGCCGCGATCGGCTCCGGCGCGACGACGATGCCCGTCCGCGTGCCCGGCAGGCCGAGTTTCGAGAGGCTCATCGTGAGGATCACGTGCCGGTCCCAGAATGGCCGGGCGGGCACGAAGAGGATGTCTGGAAAGGGGGCGCCGTAGGCGTTGTCGAGGATCAGCGGAATGCCCCGCGCGGCGGCGAGCGCGGCCAGCCGCTCGACCTCGGCGTCGGTGAGCACGTTGCCGCTTGGATTCGTGGGCCGGGAGGCGACGATCGCGCCGACGTCGTGGTGGGCGAGGGCCTGTTCCACGGCGGCGAAGTCGATGCGGTACTTGAAGCAGCGGTCGTCGTCGCCGTGCCCCGTCTCGATCGCCGGCCGGCAGGCGAGAAACAGGTCCCGCTCGAGGCCCTGATCGGCGTAGCCGATGTACTCGGGGCACAGCGGCAGCAGGATCCGCTTCCGCCGCCCGCCGGCGAACGTGCCGCCGAGCAGGTTGAAGAGGTAGAAGAAGGCCGCCTGCCCGCCGCTGGTGATCGCGAGGTTCTCCGGCCCCACGTCCCAGCCGTATTCCCGGCGCAGCAGCGCCGCGAGCGCGGCGAGAAACCGCGGGTTGCCCCGCGGCGGGTCGTAGTTGACCATCATCCGGTCGAAGGCCGGACCGTCGGCGAGCAGGTCGGCCATGCGGCGCCGCACGAGCGCCTGCAGGGCCGGAATCGGGGCGGGATTGCCGCCGCCGAGCATCCGCATCTCGGGCTCGAGGGCCAGCGCCCGCCCCATGTCGGCCATCAACGGCAGGATGCCGCCGCCGGCTGCCAGCCGGCCGCCCTCGAGCGAGAACTCGTGACTGCGGTCCGGGGTCGTCATCGCGGTCGGCTCGTGGGTCGCGGCGGTGGCACGGGCCGCGCACGGGCGGTCACGGATCTCGGCGCCATCCTACCGCCGGGCGGTCGGCTGGCCAGCCATCGCGGGCAGGCCCTGCGAGCGGGCCTCGGCCGGATAGAACGCGCCCCACACCGGGCAGTGGTCCGAGACCTCGAGGGCCTGCTCCGGCGCGAGGCCGTAGGCGTTCTGCAGGTCGAGGACGCCCGCGTGGCCGAGATACTCGCCGGTCATCGGCTGGGCGAAGACGAGGTTGTCATAGGTCTTGGTGCGGCGGGTGTTCGTGGGCACGCCGGAAATCGCCCAGCCGAGTCCCGGGATCCGGCGCAGGGCGGTGAACTCCGGCGGCCCGGCGTTCAGGTCGCCGAGCAGGATCACGTCGTCCTCGTCGGGCCGGGCCGCCTGCATCGCCTGGAACACGCCCGTCAGCGCGTCGAGCTCCTGCGGCACCTCGTCGGGATCGGTATGGATGTTCACGAGCCAGAACGTGAACGCCATCTCGGCCGGATTGATCCGCGTCCGGAACCGGGCGTGCATCGGCGGGCGGTGCATCCGCCCCTGCGGGTCGGGGACGACGCCCAACGACGAGGGGTCGACCTCGATGCGCGTGGAGTCGTAGACGAAGGCGTACTGCTCCTTGCTCGACGTGCGGCCCTCGCGGGGGCCGATGACGTGCTGGTAGCGGCTGCCGTCGGCGTTCACCGCCCGCACGAAGGCCGGCAGGATATCGTCCGACTTGGCCCGCACCTCCTGGATCGCGACGACGTCGAAGTTGCGGACGACGCGGGCGAGTACCTGCACGACCTGCGGCTTCGACATCTTCGACTCGCCGAACACCTGGATGTTGAAGCTGGCGACGAGGATCGCATTCCAGGGCTTGGGCACCATGCCGCCCGCGGGCGGCTGCTGGGCCGCGGCGGGGGCCGCCAGCGCGACGAGGCACGCGGCCACGACCCCGCGGACCGTGGCCGCGCAGGGGGAACGCCGGGTCGGGATGGGAAGGGAGGCCGCCACCCCCTTCGTATCGACCATTTGAGCGGCGTGGGTCTGCTGAAGTCGGTGCGGAGACGGCACGCGTTGCGTCGCTGGCGGAGGTCCGCCACGCTCCGCATCCTCGCGCCGATCACCGCACCTCGGCCGCCACGATCGCCGTCAGGGCCTCGCCGGCGAGGCGGGCGAGGCGGGGATGCGCCGATGCGGCGGCGCGGGCGAGGGCCTCGCGGGCCGGGGCGGCCGCGGGGCCGACCTTGCCGAGCGCCCACGCGGCACGCTCGGCGACCGCCGGATCATCCGCCCCGAGGCACAAGGCCAGCGTGGGCACCGCCGCCGCCGCAGACTGCCCAGACCGACCGAGGAGCGTGACGGCCCAGTAGGCCACGAGCGGATCCTGGCCGGCGGCGAGGTCGGCGAGACACGGCGTCGCGCCGGCCGGCGGCGGCCCGAGTTCCTCCAGCGCCGCCACCGACCACTCGCGGACCTGGTCGTCCGCGTCGCCGCAGGCCCGCACAAGATCGACGGCCGCGGCCGCGGCCGCGGAGCCCAGCCGGCAGAGCCGCTCGGCCGCGTCGGCCCGCAGCGCCGCGTCGGCGTCGGTCAGTCGAGTGACGAGGGTGTCGAGATCGGGGGTCGTGTCGGCCATGGGTGGCTCCCGCCGATCGCGTTCAGTGCAGCCGCTCACGGGCCGACGCGGCCCACGGGCTGTCCGGCGCCAGTTCGAGGAAGGTCCGCAGGTGGTGGCGGGATTCGGCCGAGCGGCCGACCTCCGCCAGCACGCCCGCCGTGTGCCAGTGCGCGTCGGCGTAGTCGGGCTCCTGCCGTAGGACGCCTTCGAGAGCGGCCAGGGCCAGTTCGTGTTCGCCGAGCTCCGCGAGCACGCAGCCCAGACTGGTCCGCGCCCGGAGGTGTTCCGGATCGATCTCGATCGTCGCGTAGTACCGCTCGCGGGCCGCCGTCAGGTCGCCGGACCGGTAGAGCAGTTCGGCGAGCGTGAACATCACCGTTGCCGTCGGCCCCTGGGCCTGGAGCACCGCGCGGACGGCCTCGGCCGCCTCGGCGAACTCGCCCGCCGCCTCGAGGTCGTCGGCGAGATCGAGGATCTCGGCGACCTCGCCGGCGGCCCGCGCCGGGGCCATGGCGTCCGCCGCGGCCGGCTCGTCGGGGGGCCAGCCCGGCACGATGGCCGGCAGCGCCTCCCGCCCCGGGGCGTCGCGGTCGAGCCGGTCGGTGTAGAAGGAAAACTGTAGCTGGCCCCCGGCGCCCAGCAGCCGCCCGTCGGCGCGGATGCTCAGGCGGCGGCCGTCGGCCACGATCCGCTCGGCGACCCGTGCCGCCGCGGGACCGCCGCCCGGGGCCAGGTCGGCGAGCTTGGCGTCGATCTCCCGCAGCGAGAGGCCGCCGGCGAGCAGCCGCGCCAGGTGGCGGCCGACGACGAGCTGCGGGAAGTCGAACCACTCGAGCGATCCGGCCCGGCGCACGGGCTCGAGGAGGCCGCCGCGGGTCCAGTGCCGGACCGCCGCCGCCGGGACGCCGAGCACCGCGGCGATCAGCTCCGCGGAGTAGAGCCGATGAACGCCGGATCCTTCGGGGCCGGCATCCGGCGCCTCCGGCCCGTCGACCACGACGGGTGAAGCAGGTGAGCGGTCGTCCTTGACCTTGCCGGCCATGCGTGGCGGTCCGAGAAGCGCGTCGAGACGGCGGGAATGTACCCGCCGCGCTCCCCGCTGCCAATCGACGGCGGGTCAGTCGGGGAATTTCCGGCTGCGGACCGCCTCGCGCGGAAAGTCCTCGGGCACCGGCAGCGACACCGTGCCCGTCGCGGCCCATTCGGTGCCGCGCTGGAAGGTCGTCATGAAGCCGACGCACTCCATCGAGTAGTCGCCGTGCCCCATCGGCGTGTGGAACACGCGGCCCTTGCCGTAGTCGATCGTCATGATCATCGGCTCGTGGCGGCCGGTCTTCGCGGAGTGGGCCGTGGCCAGCACCCGCATGTTCACGGCGGGGCCGCGGAGGCTGTCGTAGAGCTCGTCCTTGGCGTGCATCCACCGGGACGGCATGCCCTTGGTGATGGGGTGCTCGCCGTCACGGATCACGACCGGAAACTCGGTCTGCGGCCCGTGGCTGCCGCCGGGCCCCGGCGACTCGTCGCGGACGAGCTTCCCCGCGTCGTCGTAGAAGACGTAGGGGCCGCTCTTCTCGTTGCGGCCCCCCCAGCCGCCGAGGCCGATCATCTCGTTGAAGGCCGGCCAGTCGGGGAACGAGTTGTCGGCGGCATGCACGACCACGAGGCCGCCGCCGCCGCGGACGTAGTCCTCGAGCGCCGCCCTGGTCGCGGCGGGCCAGGGCGCCGCGGCGTGGCCGAAGTTGCTGACCACGACCGCGTAGTCGGCGAACCGCGGCTTGAAATCCGGGTCCTCGCCCTTGGGGGCGTGGGTCACGACGTCGACGCGGAACCGCCCCGTGTCCTCGAGAAACGTCCGCATCATGCGGCTGGTCTTCGGCCAGATGGCGTGATTGTTCTGGCCGTCGACGATCAACGCCGCGAGCGGTTCCGCGGCGCGGGCTGGGTTCATCGTGGCGCTCGCCAGCGGCAGGACGACGAGAAAGGCGAGCAGACGGATCGACAGCATGGTGGCGGTCTCCGAGAACGCAAGGCGACGACAGGACGATCTTCGCACGGGTTTATGGTATCCTCCCCATCCCGTCACCGTCTCTCTGGAACTCCGGGGCATGTCCGGTTCCGCCGCGGAACAGTTCAATCCCTACGCCGCACCCGGATCATCCGGGAGCCTGTCGGCCGGCGTTCCAGCCGCCGCCGGTGGCCCGCTGTGGCGCGACGGCCGGTTGCTCGTGATGCACACGACCGGAACCCTGCCGGACGTGTGCGTGGTCTGCAACGCACCGGCCCACGGTGCGACACTGCGACGGAAGCTGTATTGGCATTCTCCGTGGTGGTACCTGATGCTGCTCGTCAACGTGCTGCTGTACATCGTCGTGGCCCTCATCGTCCGCAGGCAGGCCGACGTCCACGTCGGGCTGTGTGCCGCGCACGGCAGGCGACGCCGCCGGTGGATCGCCGCCGCCTGGTCGCTGTTTGCCGGGGCCGTGGCCCTCCCCGGGCTGCTCCTGGCGTTCGCCGAAGACTACACGCTCGTCGGCGTGGCGATCATGGTGCCGATGCTCTTGATCGCCGCGATCGTGGGCATCGTCGGCGGACGGGTCGTAACCGCCCGCCGGATCCAGCAGCCGTTCGTGTGGATCGCGGGCGTGACGCCGAAACTTCTCGCCCCGCTGCCCGCATGGCCGGGGCTGCCGTCCTGAAGAGGACGTGGGGTGGCATCGATTCGCGGCGACCGGCCGTCAGGTCGTGTGCTCGGCGGCGGGCCGTCCGAGCCAGGGGCGGCCGGAGGTCTCGGCGGCGGGCAGGTCTCGCGTGTCGCTGGCCGGCGGCGGCGGGTAGACGCTCGGGCCGGTCGGGGCGACCGTCGGCTCCGGGGCGGGCGCGGCGGCAGCCGACGGCTCCTTGGCGGCCGGTGCGGGGATCGCCTCGACCTTCTGCAGGGACGGCGCGGCGGCCGACTCGACGGCCGGCTTCTCGGCGCGGTGGGCCCCGGCCTGTTCGGGATCGACGTGCTTGAGGTCCGAACCACCCCAGCCCGCGGCCGCCGGCGGCGCGTCGGCCGGCTTGTCGCTGCTGAACGTCTTGCGGGCGGCGGCCTCGGTGGGTGCCAGTGCGGGTGCGGCCGACGCGGCCGCGGGCCGGGCGGCGGCGGCGGGCGTCGCCGGGGCGGCCGGCAGCGGATTGCCGCACGGGTCGAGCGGCACCTTCGTGACGACGACCCGCGGCGAGCGGACCGTGTAGGTGTGGGGCGTCTTCTTCTCGACGACCCGCGGCACCTGCATGCTCCGCTCCTCCGTGACGTACTTCATGACCTGCACCTGCACCGGCTCGACCTTTTCCTCGGTGACGTACCGGCAGACCTGGAAGGCCACCTGCCGGACCTGCTCCTCCGGAACCATCTTGCAGACGGTCACCGGCACCTTGTTGTCGACCCGCTCCACGACCTTGCGGACGGTCTGCACCGGCACCTGGCGGACGGCTGTCTCGGCGACCATCCGTGTGGTCTGCACCGGGACCTGCGTGACCACCTGCTCGTCGACGTAGCGCATGGTCTGCACCGGCACCTTCTGGGTGACGACCCGGTTGACCATCGTCGTCTCCGCCACCTGCACCGGCGTGTAGGTCGGCTGGTAGACGCGGTTGACCTGGTTGACGACCGTGCCCGGCGTCATCGTCCAGACGTAGCCGCCTCGCTGCCAGACGGCGAGGCCCGTGTACGGGTCGACGGCCCAGCCGCCGGGCGCCCAGCCGAGGCCGGTGCTGCCGGGGGTGACCACGGGCGTGACGGTGTCGACGGCCTGGCTGCCGACCGAGTAGGCCGTCCGCATCTGCGTGACCGGCTCCTGGACGGTGTAGGCCTGCTCCCGCTCGCTCGTCTCGTAGACCGGCTTGCGGACGGTCTGCACCTGCTGCTGCATCACCGTCTCGGTGACGGGCCGCATCACGGTGTACTGCTCGTCGCGGGTCGCCGTCTCGACCACGTCGCGGGTCACGTCGTAGCTGCGGTCCTCGATCACCGTCTCGTAGACGGGCTTCATGACGGTGTACCGCTCGTCACGGGTCTGCGTCTCCCACACCGGCCGCTGCACGGTGTAGCGACGCTCCTGCGTCTGCGTCTCCCACACCGGCTTCTGCACCGTGTAGGTCTTGGTGTCGTAGACGGTCTCGTAGGTGACCCGCTCGACGGTCACCTGCCGGTCGTCGTAGACCGTCTGGTAGTCGAGGCGGTAGGTCTGCACGGGGACGGCCGCGGCCGCGGGCGCGGCGGCACAGCCGCACTCGGCGCGGGCGGAAGGCAGTGCGGTGGCCTGGAAGGGCAGCGACTGCGGGGCGACGACGAGAAGGGCGGCGGCGAACGCCTGGAACCGCCGCAGAGTGCTCGAGCGCGAAAGAACGCCGAACCGGGTCATGATTGCTCTCCTGGAAAAGACCCTTCGAGACTAATCCGGTCTACGCGGGCCACAAGCGGCTCGTTGAGGAAAAATCGAGGTTTTTACCCGGGATTTGGCCCGCCTCGGCGGCACGAGCGTTGCAACCGGTCCATCTTACGGGCCCGGGAAAGCGTCATCCGTCGCCGGCCGGAAGGCTGCGCAAACGGCGGAGGCGGCGGGATGCCGCCGGACGCGACGTGCCGCGGATTCACGCGCGTCGCAGGCGCCCGTGCGCGGTGGACACTTCCCGCTGCGCGCGATCAGAACATCTTCTCGAGGAGCCGGCGGCTCGTGCCGTCGAGCGCGTCGATGTCGGGGATCAGGTAGCGGATGCCGTGCGTGTCGGTGACGAAGGCCACGCCGTCGGCCTGCCGGACGACGTCGTCCACGTGGCCGACCTTGAAGCGGTGCAGGCCGCGGTCGGTGGCCACCGTCCACTCGGCCGGCTCGCCGTCGGACACCGCCGCGATCCGCTCGATCACCGGGAGGAACTCCCGCTCGGCGAGCTCCCGCTCCACGAGCGACCGCAGCGGATCGGCGACCTCGGCCAACGCCGCGATCCAGGCGAGTTCGCCGCCGTCGGCGTCGACGATCGCCACCGGGCCGCGGGGCGCCGACACGGGGAAGGCCCGCAGCACGTCGACGTCCTCGTGCCGCACGCCCACCGCCGAGACGAAGGCCAGTCGGCCATGGGCGTGCCGCTCGAGCACCCAGCCCTTGGGCGATCTCCCCTGCGTCGCTTGCTCGGCGCGATCGTGATCGTTCATCCGGTGCTCCACGGGCGTTAGTCGGCGGCCGCCGCGGTCTCCTCCGCGGCCTTCAGCTGGGCGCGGTACAGCCGGGCATAGGCCCCGTCAGCGGCGAGCAGGTCGTCGTGCGTGCCGATCTCGACGATCCGGCCGGCCTCGAGCACGACGAGTCGGTCGGCCCGGCGGAGCGTCGAGAGGCGGTGGGCGATGGCGATCGTCGTGCGGCCCACGACCAGCCGGTCGATGGCCGCCTGGATGATCGCCTCGGTCTCCACGTCGACGGCCGACGTGGCCTCGTCGAGCACGAGGATCCGCGGGTCGACGAGGAGCGCCCGGGCGATCGACAGCCGCTGCCGCTCGCCGCCGGAGAGGGATCCGCCCCGCTCGCCCACCCGCGTGTCGTAGGCCAGAGGCTGGGCGAGGATGAAGTCGTGGGCCCCGGCGGCCCGGGCGGCCTCCACGATCCGCTCGCGGGCGGCGTCGGGACGGCCGTAGGCGATGTTCTCGGCGATCGTGCCGAAAAACAGGAACGGCTCCTGCAGCACGCAGCCGAGGTTGCGGTGGTAGTCGGCGATGGCGAGGTCGCGGAGATCGACGCCGTCGACCTTGATCGAGCCGCTGGAGGGGTCGTAGAAGCGGCACACCAGGTTGGCGAGCGTCGACTTGCCCGAGCCGCTGGTGCCCACGAGGCCGATCATCTCGCCGGGCTCGATCGTGAGGTTCACGCCATGCAGCACCTCGCGGGCGCCGTAGCGGAAGTGCACGTCGGCGATCTCGATCCGACCGCGCACGCGGCCCGGCCGCATCGGCTCGGCGGCTTCGGCCACCGTCGGCTTGCAGTCGAGGATCTCGAAGATCCGCTGGGCGCTGGCGGCCGCCCGCTGCGTGGCCGGCACCATGCGGATCATCGACTCCACGCGGCCGTAGAACCGGGCGATGTAGGCGAGGAAGGCCGTCAGGCCGCCGACGGTGACCGAGCCGCCGAATACGAGCCACGCCCCCGCCGCCCAGACGACGAGCAGCCCGACCTCGCTGAACAGCGCGAACAGCGGACCGCAGAACGACCAGATCACGTTGACGCGGTCGTTGGCGTCGAGCACGCGGTCGTTGGCCGCGACGAAGCGGTCGATCTCCCGCGACTCCTGGGCGAAGGCCTTGACCACGCGGATGCCGGGGATCGTGTCGGCCAGCACGCTCGTCATGTCGCCCCAGGCGACGCTGGCCCGGGAGAAGCCCTGGCGAAGCCGCTCGCGGACGGCGTACACGAGCCAGACGACGAATGGGAAGGGCACGAGCGTCAGGGCCGCGAGCGTGGGGTTGAGCCACAGGAGCACCGCCGCCGTGAGGGCCAGGAGCATGACGTTCGAGGCGAACTCGATGAGGTTCACCGACAGGAAGATGTTGAGCTTGTCGGTGTCGCTGCCCACCCGGGCGATCAGGTCGCCGGTCCGCTTCGTCTGGAAGAAGTCGAGCGACAGCGACTGGATGTGGGCGTAGGTCCTGGTCCGCAGGCCGGCCGCGATCCGTTCGCTGACCCAGGCGAGCGTCCAGGTCTGGGCCCAGGAGAGCAGCCAGGCCGCGACGGCCGCGAGCGTCAGGCCGCCGAGATACCACCACACGGTGGAGAACGGGATCGCGGCGCCGTTCTGGCGCGGGATGAGCACCTGGTCGACGAGCGGCATCGTCAGGTAGGGCGGCACGAGGGCCGCGGTGGTGCTCGCCAGCGAGAGCACGCCGCCGAGGATCGCCATCCCGGCGTGCGGCCGGGCGAACGACAGCACCCGGGCGAGCGCCCGCCACGATGCCGCCCCCGCCGGCTGCGGGAAGTCGTCGTCGCCCCGCGCGGAGGCGGCCGCGGGTCGCCGTTCCTCGGCGGGCTGCTCCGCGGCCGGCGGCTTGCGCCCCGCGCGGCCGCCGCGGCCGGCGGTCGCGGCCTGGGCCCGCAGTGCCGCCGACTGGGAGTCGAAGGCGTCCTCGAGGGCGTGGGCGCCCTTCGCCCGGGCCGACGTGAACAGCCAGCGGGCCACCACGCGGCCGTGCCGCGCCAATTCGATGCGGCCGACGGCCGCCCGCATCCGCACGTCCACATGGGTGTCGGCATCGAGCGGCCACGACCGCGGCCCGCCCTCCGCGCCGCCGTCGGCCGACGCCGGCTCGTCGGCGATCACCCGGCTGTCGGTGAGCACGATCCATCCATCGGTGAAGCGCAGGCGGCCGTCGAGATCGAACCGGCAGGCGGCGATGACCCGCTCCGTCGGGGCGAGTTCGACCCCCGACTTCCAGGGCAGGGACGGGGAGTCGCCCGAACGGGCGGCGGCGGTGCTGGCTGCGCTGGCGGTCATCGGCGGGGGGTCGCGGGGCTGGATTCCGGGTGGCGACCGGGGTTTTGGCCGGTTGGGCGGCCCAGCCCGGCTGTTTCGCAAGAAATTTGATTCGCCCTCCGAACATACCTAAGTTAGCCCCCTGTAGCCGACCCCGACCTTTTGCCGGCCGCGGTCGATCCCGCCTTGCAAATTTTGCAGCCCGAAAACCCTCCCGGCGACGTTCAGGCACGCCCCTTGTCCTCCCATCCATGACGACGCCCAGCGGCCGAGCCCCGCGGGCGGGTTTTTCGCCTCCGCGAACGGGCTTCCTTGTTTCGGCCTGCGACCGGCACGCGACGTGCTTGTCTGTGAAGGTCATGGAAAAAGTTTCCGGGCCGCCCCGCGGCAACGTAGACTTGTTCCACCGGGTCGATCGGCCGGCCGCGAGTGATCGTGGCCGGACGGCGGCGCGGGGCGTCGGCGACGCGACGAGCGACCGCCGGCGGCGTTGGAATCTTGGTGCCGCGAGGAACGGTCATCGCAAGCGAACGCGCGTCCGTGTGGCGTGCGGCGATGCCATCCGGCCTCGCGGTGTAGGAACCCATCCCTCCCATGGCCACCTCGGCCGGTCGGTTGTCGGTAACAGGCTTCTCCTCCCTCCAGTCGTCCCCAGGTCCGATCGCCGGCAAGAGCCTCGCGGTCGGCATCTCTCCCGCGGCCCCGGACTGCCAGCCGCCGCCCTGACGTCCTCCCCCCACGTCGGGTTCGTACGGATGCCTGCCCCGGCAGGCAGGACTGCGTCGGCGACGCGCCGCCGCAGCCCCGTTGTGAACCGTGCGACCTTCCTGCCAGCACCCACCGTCGGGTCGTCCCGCGGCTGCAGGAGGCGCACAAGACCAGACCACCGCACGCGTCTGCGAACGGTCTAGAGAACGCCAGATACCCCAATGGAGATCACGTCCCTCAAGGTCCTCCGCGGTCCCAACCAGTGGGCCTCGTTTCCCTGCCTCGAAGCCTGGGTCGACCTCGGCCGGCTCGAGGACTTTCCCTCCCACACGATTCCCGGCTTCAACGAGCGGATCATGGCCTGGCTGCCGACCATGATCGAGCATCGCTGCTCGATCGGCGAGCGGGGCGGGTTCTTCGAGCGGCTGCGGACGGGCACCTGGATGGGCCACGTGCTCGAGCACGTGACGCTGGAACTGCAGACCCTCGGCGGCACGCCGGTCGGCTACGGCCGCGCCCGTGAGGCCAACACGCGGGGCGTCTACAAGGTGGTGATTGAATACAAGGAGGAGGCGTTCGCGATCGAGTGCCTCCATGCCGCCCACCGGCTGATCATGGCGGCGATCGAGGACATGCCGTTCGACGTCGCCGCCGAGGTGAAGCGGCTGCGGAAGGTGCTCCTCGACGTGCAGCTCGGCCCGAGCACGCGGTCGATCGTCGAGGCGGCCGCCGCCCGCGGCATCCCCTCCCGCCGGCTGACCGCCGGCTCACTCGTCCGCCTCGGCCAGGGGGCGAAGCAGCGGCGGATCCTCGCGGCGGAGACCGACCAGACCGGGGCCGTCGCGGAGACCATCGCCCAGGACAAGGACCTGACCCGCGCCCTCCTCGCGGAGGCCGGCGTACCGGTGCCCGAGGGGCGGCCGGTGACCGACGCGGCGGATGCGTGGCGGGTGGCTGAGGACATCGCGGCGCCCGTGGTGGTGAAGCCGCGCTACGGGAGCCAGGGCCGCGGCGTGTCCGTGGACCTGTCCACGGCCGCCGAGGTGGAGCAGGCCTGGGAACTGGCCCATGCCGGCGAGCGGGAGGTGATGGTCGAGCGGTTCGTCGCCGGTGGCGACTACCGCGTGCTCGTGGTGGGCGGCAAGATGGTGGCGGCCGCCCGGCGGCATCCTCCGCAGGTGACCGGCGACGGTCGGTCGACGGTGCGGCAGCTCGTCGACCTCGTCAACGAGGATCCGCGGCGGTGCGCCGACCACGCCGGCTCGCTCAGCCCGGTCGTCATCGACGAGGTGGCGGAGTCCGTGCTGGCCGACCAGGGGCTGGCTGTCGACGCCGTACCCGCGGCCGGGCAGGTGGTGCTGCTGCGGCACAACGCCAACCTCAGCACCGGTGGCACGGCCGAGGACGTCACCGACGTCGTCCATCCAGAGGTCGCCGCCCGGGCCGTCGAGGCGGCCCGGATCATCGGCCTCGACGTCGCCGGCATCGACATCGTGACCTCCGACATCGCCCAGCCGCTCGAGGCCACCCGCGGCGTGGTGATCGAGGTCAACGCCGCCCCGGGCCTGCGGATGCACCTCGAGCCGGCGGTCGGCACCCCGCGGAACGTGGGCGCCGCGATCGTGGACACGCTGTTCGCCCCGGGAGACGACGGCCGGATCCCGACCGCGGCCGTCACCGGCACCAACGGCAAGACCACGGTCGTGCGGCTCATCGCCCACCTCTCCGGCATGGGAGGCGGCACCGTCGGCATGACCTGCACCGAAGGGGTGTGGATCGGCGGCCGGCTGATCGACGCGGGCGACTGCAGCGGCCCGAAGAGCGCCCAGCGGGTGCTGGCCAACCCGGCGGTGACGACGGCGGTGCTGGAGACCGCCCGCGGCGGGATCCTCCGCGAGGGCTGCGGGTTCGACAAGTGCGACGTGGCGGTCGTGACCAACATCGCCTCCGGGGACCATCTCGGCATCAGCGAGATCGACACGCCCGAGAAGCTCGCCTGGGTGAAGGGGGCGATCGTGGCGGCGGTCCGTCCGGGAGGTGCCGCAGTCCTCAACGCCGCCGATCCGCTGGTCGTCGACATGAAGAAGTGGTGCAAGGGGCAGGTCGTGTACTTCGGCGCCGACCCCGCCAACCCCGTGATCACGGAACACCTCGCGCAGGGCGGCCTCGCGGCCACGCTGCGGGACGGCTGGATCGTGCTCTGCGACGGCCCGCGCGAGACGCGGCTGGCGCACCTCGACCGCGTGCCGCTGGTGCACCGCGGACTGGTGACCTTCCAGGTGGAGAACGTGCTCGCCAGCGCCGCTGCGGCCTGGCGGCTGGGCGTGCCGCTGGAGCTGGTGCGGCTGGGCCTGGAGAGCTTCTCCAGCGGATCGGCCGGCTCGCCGGGCCGCTTCAACCTGCTCGAACTCGACGGTGCCGCGATCGTGGTCGACTACGGCCACAATGTGCCGTCCCTCGAGCAGATCTGCATGGCGATGAAGAAGCTGCCGCACCCGCGGCGGATCGCGGTCTACTCCGCGGCGGGCGACCGGCGGGACGAGGACCTTCTCGCGCAGGGTCGTCTGCTCGGCCAGACCTTCGAGCGGGTGGTGATTTACGAGGACGCCTACATCCGGGGCCGGCAGCCGGGCGACATCACCCGCCTGTTGTCCGAGGGCATTCGCGCGGGCATGCCAGCCGACCGTCCGGTGCAGATCGACGCCGGAGGCACGTGGGCTGAGGCGGCGGCGCGGGTGTTGGACGCGGCCGCGGCCGGGGACCTCGTCCTCCTCCAGCCCGACACGATCGAGCAGACGATTCCCTGGCTCGCCGACCGGTACGGCAGCCGACTCCGCGACCTGACCTTCGACGAGATCGCGGGTCCGGCGGCCCACGGCCTCGGCGAGCGGGCTCCCCGGCCGGGCGAGCCGGTGGCCGTGAAGCCGGGCCGGCTCGGCCTGGGTGTCGCGGCCGTCCGCGCGATCGCCGCCGGGGAGACGATCATCCGCACCTGGGGCGAGCAGGCCGATCGGCGTTCACCACACTCGATGCAGGTCGACGTCAACACGCACATCGTGCCGGACGGCGTGACGGTGCTCCTGAACCACTCCTGCGATCCGAACTGCGGCGTCATCATCCGCTCGGGCGTGAAGCAGATCGAGCTCCGCGCCCTGCGGCCGATCGCCGCCGGCGAGGAGATCACGGTCGACTACGACACGTTCGAGTACGAGGTGGCCCACCTCGGCGGGCCCTGCCGCTGCGGTGCCACCACGTGCCGGGGCCGCGTGGCCGGCTACCGGCATCTCGCGGCCGACGTGAAGGCCCGCTACGGCGACCTGATCGCGGAGTACCTCCGCCTGCTCGACTCCGAGATCACGCTGCCCGCCGGCGTGTGATCGCTACTTCAGCCCCGGGCGGCGGTCGATGGCGCCGCGGACGCCGAGCTGCTCCGGGTGCCGGGCGATCTTGTCGGCGAACACGCGGACGTCGTTGACGATCGGCCGCAGTTCCTTCGTCAGGCCGTTGACGTTGGCGGCGGCCTGGGCGAGGTCGTCGTAGACCTTGGGGTCGCGGACGAGCTTGCCGAGCGTGCCCTGCGACTCGTTGAGGGCCTTGGTGAAGAACGCCGCCTGCTGGAGCACCTCGTCGAGCCGGCCGATGGTCTGGTTGACCTGGGCCACCATCCCCTCGCCCCGCTCGCCGAGCGGCTTGGTGAGGCCCTCGAGGTTCCGCAGGTTGCGGTCGGCCGAGTCGAGCGTCGTGCCCATGCCCTTGACGGTGGTCCGCAGGTCGGCGAGCACGTCCGGCAGGCCGTTGAGCGTCTCCTTGAGTTTTGCCCGCGCGTTGGGATCGCCCATCACGTCGTTGATGTTGGTCATCGCGAGGCCGAAGGCATCGAGGGCCGCCTCCGTCTTGCGGACCATCTTCTCGAAGGTGTCGTCCTCGCCGAGCAGCAGCTTGTCGAGGTTGTTGGAGAGCTTGGAGACGGCCGCGCTGGCCTCCGTGAGTGATTCGAGGGCCACGCCCATCTTCGGCTCGAGCGTGGCGAAGACCTCGAACGGGTCGCGGGACACCGCCCCGACGAGCGTCTCGTCGGGGCCGAGCTGCTGGCGGGGCGGACGGATCGTGCCGGGCACGAGCTGGATCTCCGAGTCGCCGAGGAGCGTGCTGGCGATCCGCGGCTGCTCGTCGCGGTAGATCGGCACGTAGGAGTCGATGTCGGCCACGACGCTGACGCCACCGCGTTCGTCGAGCTGCACGCTGGCGACGCGGCCGACGAGGATGCCGTTCTTGCGGACGGGCGTGCCGGTCGCGATGCCGCGGGCGTCCGCGAAGCTCATCTTCAGCGGGTAGTTCGCCTGCACCAGCGACGGCAGGTCGCCAAAGAGCACGATGAGGATGCCGGCGATGATGGCGGTCGCCAGCACCACCACGCCCACCCGGAACTGCATCACGCGGTCGTTCATGGCCCCTCCTCCCCTGCGTCGCCCGCACCGCTCAGGCCCTGTTCCTCCTGGAGCTCGGTGAGCCGCTCGCCCGCCCGGCCCTCGATGAACTGGCGGATCCGCGGATCACGGCAGGCGTCGAGCTCGGCGGGCGTGCCCTCGAAGACGATCTGCGGCGCTCCCGGCCCGAGCCGGGCGAGCGGGTAGAGCATCACGATCCGGTCGGCCACCTTGCGGGCGGTGTGCATGTCGTGCGTCACGACCACGCTCGAGACCCGCGGCCGGGCCCGGGCCTTGAGGATCAGCTCGTTGATGACGTCGCTCATGATCGGGTCGAGGCCGGTCGTCGGCTCGTCGTACAGCACCAGCTGCGGGTCGAGCGCCAGGGCCCGGGCCAGGCCGGCCCGCTTCCGCATGCCGCCGGAGAGCTGCACCGGCTTCCGGGACAGCACGCTCCGCGGCAGGCCCACCTCGTCGACCAGCGACGTGACGATCTCGCGGATCTCGGCGTCCGTGATCCGCGTGTGCTCCCGCAGCGGGAAGGCGATGTTCTCGGCGATCGTGTAGCTGTCGAACAGGGCGGCCCCCTGGAAGACGAACCCGTAGCGGGTCCGCAGGTGGGCCAGCTCGCGGTCGCGCATCCCCGAGAGCGGCCGGCCCTCGAAGAACACCTCGCCGGTCGAGGGTCGCACGAGGCCGATCATCGTCTTGAGGAGCACGGTCTTGCCGCAGCCGCTCTCGCCGAGGATCACGAGCGTCTCGCCGGCTGCCAGGTCGAGCGACACGTCGCGGAGCACCTCGTGCCGGCCGAAGCGGACCCCGACCGAGTCGATCCGCAGCACGGGCCCGGCGGCGGTGTCGGTGGCGGCGGCGTGGGTGGTGGCGGTGGCGGGCATGGCGGTGTCAGAGCAGCCGGCGCGGCCCCTCCGGGCGGAAGAAGTCGTGGACGTTGTTGAGCCAGATGCCCAGGAACAGGTCGAGCACCAGGATGAGCACGAAGGAGTGGACGAACGCGTTGGTCGCGGCCCGGCCGACGCCCTCGGCACCGTGGTCGCAGTGGAAGCCGTGGTGGCAGCTGACCAGCGCGATCGCCGCGCCGAAGAACAGGCTCTTGAAGATCCCCATCAGGAAGTCGAAGGCGTCGACGTACTCCCGGGAGTTCTCCCAGTAGTGGTGGTAGTCGATGCCGAGCAGCACGTGGGAGTAGAGGTAGCCGCCGAGCACACCCATGAAGTCGGCCATCACCGTCAGCGACGGGATGAGCACGAGGCAGCCGAGGAAGCGGGGGACCACGAGGTAATAGATCGGGTTGGCCCCCATGCTCTCCAGGGCGTCGATCTGCTCGGTGACCCGCATCGTGCCCAGTTCGGCCGCCATCGCGCTGCCGACCCGGCCGGCGAGCATCGTGGCGGCGAGCACGGGCCCGAGCTCGCGGACAAGGGACAGGTTGATCACCGAGCCGAGCCGGGTCTCGAGGCCGAGCGCCTTGAACTGGGCGAAGCTCTGCACCGCCAGCACCATGCCGATGAACAGGCCGGTGAGGGCCACGACCGGCAGCGACATGACGCCGATCCGGTAGAAGTTCGGGATCAGCACGTCGCGGCGCTGCCGGCGGGCGAAGATCCAGCCCACGGTCCGCAGGGCGAACAGGCACACGTCCCCCACGCCGGCGATGCTCGCCATCGCGAAGCCGCCGAGGTTGGCGATCTGGTCGGTGAGCCAGCCGGCGGGACCGGGCGGGCGGGCGGGTGCGGAGGTGACGGTAGCCATGGGAGATGATCCGGGACGGGGAGCCGCCGGGCGGGCGCACGGCGATCCCTGCCGGTGGTATCGGTCGTGCCGAACGGGCGGCGTGAGCAGAACGGGCCGACTCTGCAGCCGGCCCGTCGAGCGTGGAAACTTGGGCAAGCGGGGCGACTGCCCCCGAGCCCTGCTGGTCGGGGCTGCCCATGCCGCCTCGCCTGGACGTTCACTGCGCCCATCCTGGGCTCCGTTCACTCGATGCCGGCTGCGCTCCGGCATCGTGCCTGCGCTGGCCGCCAACGCCAGCTCGCCGGCACGGGCAGCCCCTCCCGGATCCGGTCGGCGGGCGGGCCCTCGAGAAGGTGGCCGGGTGCCGCCTACAGCGAGTCCTCGGTGCGAAGCGTGATCTCGACGAGCCGCTCGAGGGCCTGGGCCGGCGTCTCGTGCGGAAAGTTGCTGAGCACGACTTCTTTGGCGTACAGCTTGCCGATGTACCGGCGGTGCTTCGCCGGGGAGCCGCGGCTGGCGAGGAAGTCGCGATGGGCGGAGTTGATCACGATCTCGTTCTTGCGCGTGTCGTAGCGGGACCGCCACGGCTGGCCGTGCTCGGCCTCGAGGCGGTAGGAGGGCAGGCCGCGCTGGGACGGACCCACGTCATCTCCGCCGCCAGCGACGAAGTGGACGTCGACCCGGCCGGTGGCTTGAAGGTCGCCGTGGGTCGCCGTCACCTCGACTGTCGCCACGCCGGCGGTATCGGCGGTGACACCGCAGGCCGACTCGTCGGCCTCGAGCGTCGCCGTGCCGGCCGCGAGTCGCCAGGCGAATGCGACGGACGCCGGCAGCGGCGTGCCTACCGCGTCGCAGGCCCGGGCGAGCAGCCGCACCGTCCCGCCGGGCGCCCGCCGCGGCCTCCGTGGCGCGATCAGCACCGCGTGCAGGGGGCCGGGCTCGGGCGGGAAGAGCGTGGGTTGCGCGGGGGCGCGACCGCCCGCCGCGTCGCCGTCGGCCGGTGGGTCGGCGGGGGCCTCGGTCCCGGGTTCGGCCGCCCGCTTCGGGATGTCGAAGTAGACGTATTCTTCCGACGGCAGCTCTGCCAGGGCCGTGACGAGGGCCTTGTGCACCTGCTTGAGGATCTGCCGGCTGGCCCGCTCGGTCTCGGCCGCCTCGCGGCGGTCGAGGGCCGCCACCAGGTCGGCCTCGATCGCCGGGGCCGTCGCCACGAGGGCCGCCAGCGCCGCATCGTCGACGACGCCGCCCCGGGTGCCGGGGGCGAGCATCAGGGGCTCGAAGTCGACCAGTCCTTCGAGCCGGCGGTCCGTCCAGGGGTGGTGCTGGAAGGGAAGCAGTTCCGCGATCTCCTTGAGGACGCGGGTGCCGTCCTTGCAGAGGGCGATGCCCGGCTCCCCCGTGGCGGCCTCGGCCCGCACGTAGGCCTCCACCTGCACGTCGCCGAGCGGCGTGGCGTAGCGGCGGGGCAGGTCGAGCCGCTCGCCGGTGAACTCGCGGGGTGCCACCGCGATCTCCCGGCGGGCGACGCGGTCGCTGACGAGGATCTCCGCTCCCGTCGCCCGGATGCGGTCGCGCAGTTCGGCCGACAGGTAGCGGGCGATCTTCTCGCCGGTGACGAGCTTGCGGGTCGATTCGAGGAGCGGTCCGAGCACGACCCGGGTGCCGCCAGTGACGATCCGGCCGCGGACCGGGCGGATGGCGTACTCGCGGCGGCCCCGCACGAGGTGCAGTTCCTTCGCCCGCCCGGCGCCGGTCGTGGAGATCATCCGCAGCTCCTCGCCGACGGCCCAGAAGGAGAGCAGGCCGATGCCGAACTCGCCGTGCACTCCCTTGCGGCCGCCGGGATCGAGATGCCGTTTCATCGAATCGCAGAGGTGGGTGGCGATCCGCTCGAGGTCGGGATCACCGGCCGCGTCGGGGGCCACGCCGCGGCCGTCGTCCTCGACCTCGAGAAAGAACTCGCCGCGCTGTCGCCGGCGGACGATGCGAATCCGCCGGCCCCCGGCGTCGAGGGCGTTCTCCGTGAGCTCGCAGATCGCCTTGAGGGGGTGCGTCTGGGAGTGCGCCAGGATGGAGATGGCGTTCCACTGGTCGCCGATGCGGAGCGTGCCGGTGGAGACGAGGGGATCGGGTGGGTCGGCCATGGTGAGCCCGGGGGACGGGGCGGAGGGGTGCGTCAGTCGCCCTTCCGCGGCGGAGTCTCGTCGTCCGGCCCGGGCGGCCCGCGCCGCCGGGGCCGCGGCTCGTCGTGGCGACGGAAGACGGCGACCACGTCCTCGATCGGCACCACGTAGAGCAGGTTGTCCTGCTCGAAGTCGACGGGAATCGAGTTCTTGGGGTGGAACAGGACCTTGTCGTACTTCTCGATGGGAAAGTCGGCGTCGCGCTCGACCTGGATGCTGACCTCGACCACGCGTCCGGTGATCGTGGGGATCTCGGCCTGGTCGGGGAGCACGATGCCGCCGCGGGTCTTGTGCCGGCTCTCGTCCTTGCGGATCAGCACCCGCATGCCCAGCGGCTCGACGTACTCGTTCACATCCCTGCTCCCGGCCGCCGCCCGCGTGGCGGCGTGATGGCAGGATACCCGCTTCAGCAGGCCTGTTCCACGGCCGGCCGTGCATCGCCCGGAAGCGGCACCGCCGCATCGGCACGGGCAGCCCGGCACGACGCCGGTCCGGCGTAATCGAAAAAGGCGAAGTCCTTGTGGTAGAGCCGCTCTACCAACGCCCTGGCCTCTGTGGAGTAGACGGCGTCCTTGATCGCCTCGTAGCGCGGTCCGAGTTTGTGCTCGAAGCTGTGCGGACTGTATCTCGTGTACTTCAGGTCCAAGCCGAACCTGTCGTTCACAGTCTGGATGTCGGCTTCCAGGGTCTCGAGTTTCAGCACGGCGTCGATCTCGTCGGTCATGTACTGGGCGGCGGCATGGAACTCGCCGGAGGGCGAGTTCAGCCTCCCGTCGCGCAGCAGCAGCAGGAACTCGAGGAACCGTCCCGGGGCATCCCGGAGGTCGGGCATGTCGCGCTTCGCGCAGCTGGTCATGTAGTGCAGGAACGAGCTCACCGCTCGGGTGTACGGGTCGCGGACGACCTGCAGGCGGACGTAGGTGTGGAAATCCTCGGGGATCCGGCTGGGGTGGACTTTCTTCTGGTACACCCGTTCCCGGGCGTTGTGAATCCAGTGGTACTTCGAGTAGTCGAAGTCGCAGTACGCGAAAAAGATGGCAAGCGCCGTGGAGCACCCCGCCTTGGGGCTCCAGAACATGCACAATTTTTTCGTCGGTGAGACGAGGACTCGCATCGCCTGCGCTCGCGAACGGGATGACGCATGTCCGAGCCGGACCTTGAGGCGCGGACGGTAGCCAAAGGGGGGGCGGCGATCAACGCTGCTTTGCGCGGCTCCAGGCCGGCGAAAACTGAACTTTGTGCCCGTTCGGCCGTGTGGCAAACTGGGCTGCCTATCCCGGGATGGATCCTGGGTTTGCCGGGCTCCGGACGCCGGGGTCGTGGCTGGTCGCGGACACGGGCAAGGAGGCGCCGTGAACTTCGGTCGCTGGATCGCCGATTCGCTCGCGCGGGTGCCCGCGGTGGGTAGCGCCGTGCGGAGCGTGCAGTTCGCCCTGCGGGCCCGCCGCTGCCGGTCGCGGAACCGTAGAGGCGGCGCCGCCCCGGTGGAGATCCCGGCCGGCTGGCTGCCGGCCGACCCCGAACTGCTGCACGTCGTCGTCGTTGGCCACGAGGCATCCCGCAGCGGCGCGCCCCAGGCGCTCCTGCGGCTCGTCAGGCATGCCCGGACGCAGCCCGGGTGTGCCGCGCGGGTCGTGCTCCTGACGGGCGGGCCGCTCGAGGCCGACTTCCGCGACGCGGCGCCGACAATCACCGTGCCGGTGGCCATCAGTGCCTACGACACCCTCGCCGCGAGCCTCGCCCGCACCGGGTGCCGCTGCGTCGTGGTCTGCAACACGATCGCGACGGCCGACATGGCGCTTGCCTGCCGGGCCCGGGGCATTCCCGTGGTCTCGTGGATCCACGAGAAGCCGACCGTGATCGACGAGTACTTCGGCGGCCGGTCGACGGTCCGCGCGATGACCGATGCCTCTTCGGCGGTGGTCGTGCCCACGGAGGCGCAGCGGCGCGAACTCGTCGACCGGTACGGGATCGAGGCCGCGAAGGCGCACGCAGTCGCCTACGGGGTCGATCCGCCCCGGCCGGCCGAACTCAGCCGCCTGTCGCGGGACGAGGTGCGGCGCGAACTCGACATTCCCCTCGAGGCGAAGATCGTGCTCGGCGTGGGCCGGGCCGAGCTCCGCAAGGGAGCCGACATTTTCGTGCAGGTCGCGGCCCGGATCCTCCGCGATCGGCAGCGGCGCGGCACCGCCGCGGCCGACCTGCCGCACTTCGTCTGGGTCGGCAGCGAGGACGAGGCCTGCAGCCGCTGGACGCACCATGACGTGCGACAGTTTCACTTCCACTTCGCCGACCACGTCCGGTTCATCGGCGAGCAGTCCGCCGTCCACCGCTACCTGGAGGCGGCCGACGTGTTCCTCATGCCATCCCGGGAGGATCCATGCCCGCTGGTGGCCTTCGAGGCCGCCGCCAACGGCCTCCCGGTCGTGCACTTCTCGGGGCCGATCGGGTCCGGCGAGGTGCTGCTCGCGGCGGAGGCCGCCGTGGTGCCGTACCTCGACGTCGACGCCATGGTGGACCGCGTCGAGGAGCTGCTCGATCGCAAGTCGTCCGAGCGCAGCACCGAGCCGATCGACCGCAGGCTGCCCTGGTCGGGCTGCACCGGCCGGATGATCGACCTCGTGCTCGCGGCGGACGGGGCGGGCCGCCGCCGGGCGGCGGCCACGGTCCGTCCCGGCGCCAGGGTGCTCGTGGTCTCGTACGGGCCGCCGCCGGTGCCGGGGGTCGCGGCGGTGGAGGGGGGTGGACTGCGTTGCTGGGGCCTCGCCCGTGGGATGACGACGGCCGGCCCGGGCCTCTCCGTCACGCTCGCCATCCCCGACTGGCACCAGGTCACGCTGCCGCCCGCCCACGAGGGGGTGCGGATCGTGCGCTGGAGCCGCGAGTCGATCGCGGCGCTCGTGGCCGACTACGAAGTCGTGGTCGCCAGCTACTGCCTGGGCGACGACAGCGCGCGGATCGCCGACGCGATGCGGCCGCACCAGAAGCTCGTCCTCGACGCCTACGTGCCGATCCACGTCGAGATGTGTGCCCGCCGGTCGGCGCACCCGGAACGCGAGCTCGTCGATTTCGAGCGGGAGCGACGCACCTGGGAGCAGGTGCTCTGCCGCGGCGACCTGTTCCTCTGCGCCAGCGAACAGCAGCGGCTCTACTACCTCGGCGTCCTCGGCGCGATCGGCCGCATCAATCCACTGACCTACGACGACGACCCCGTGCGGATCGTTCCCTACGGCGTGCACCCCGAGGAGCCCCGGGCCGCCAGCCACCCGTGCAGCGACCTCGTCGACCGGCAGGATGCCTGGAAGCTGCTGTGGTTCGGCGGCGTGTATCCATGGTTCGACATCGCCGGGCTGCTCGAGGCGGTGCGGCTGCTCGATCGCATCCACCCGACCCGGCTCGTCGTCGTCGGATCCCGCAATCCCTTCGTCCGCAACGACGACTTCGATCGCTGCCATGACCGGTTTTTGGAGCTGGTGCGGCAGCCCGAGGTGTCTCCGCTGGTGCACCTCGTCGACTGGGTGCAGTTCCACGACCGCGGGAACTGGTACCTCGATGCCGACATGACGATCCTGGCCAACCAGCCCGGGATCGAGAACGCCGTCGCATGGCGGACCCGCGTGGTCGATTACCTGTGGGCCAGGGTGCCCGTGGCGACCAACGGAGGCGACCCGATCGGTGAGGAGTTGATCGCCGCCGGGGCCGCCGTGCGGATCGACGCCGCCGACCCGCACCGCACGGCGGCGACGATCGCGGCCGTCCTTCGCGACCCGCAGGCCCGGGCCGCGATGCGTGAGCGGAGCGGCGTGCTGCGGGAGAAGTATCTCTGGCCCCGGGCCGTCGCGCCGCTGGTCGAGGCGATCACCGCCACCCGATCGCCGGTCGCCGGTACCGTGAATGCCGGCCCGACCGAGTCGCTCGCCGCCGCCGGGTGAGGTGCAGCCATGACAACGCATGCATCACCGTTTCCGGGGCGGCCCCTGCTCGTCTGCGGCATGCACCGTTCGGGGACGTCGCTGACGGCGTCGCTGCTCCACGCCGCGGGTGTCCGGCTGGGCGATCGGCTGCTGGGTGCCGACCGCGGCAACGACCGGGGGCACTTCGAGGATCTCGAGATCTACGAGTTCCATCAGGCCGTCCTCAGGTCCAACGGCCTGGGGACGGAGGGGTTCGTCGCGGCGGGGAGCGTGGCGGTGCCGGACCCGCTCGAGCCGGTGGGGCGGCGGCTGGCGGCCGACCGGGCCCGGGCTGGCGGGGTATGGGGCTGGAAGGAGCCGCGCACGGTGCTGTTCCTCGACTACTGGGATGCCATCCTGAACGACGCCCGGTACGTGTTCGTCTTTCGCCGGCCGTGGGAGGTCGTCGACTCGCTCTTCCGCCGGGGCGACGAGACCTTCGCCGGCAACCCGGCCTTCGCCGCGGCCGTCTGGCTGCACTACAACCGCACGATTCTGGAGTTTGTGCGGAAGCACGAGAGCCGGTGCCTGGTCCGGGAGGTGGATCAGGTGGCCGCCGATCCGCATGGACTGTGCGCGGCGGTGCGGGCGCACCTGGGAATCGGCCTCGGCGACCCGTCGGCCCGCTACGAGGAGCAGCTCCTGATCCGGGACGCATCGCCGCCGCACGCGGCCGCGATCCGGGCCTGCCTGCCGGAGGCACACGACGTGTACCTCGAACTGTGCGCCCGGGCGGGAACGAGTCCCGACGAGGGGCGTGGCCAGGCGGCGAGCGAACCCGCCGCCCTCGGCCGCGGGCTCCTGGGCGAATGGCGTCAGACGAGGCGGGCGGAAGCCCGCGTGGCGGAACTGATCCCACAGGTGCTGGCGTCCCGCGCGGCCACGGCGACCGCCGAGGCCACGGCGACGGCGCTCCGCGGGCGGATCACCGACTTGGAGGCGGAGGTGAGCCGTCTCGAGGCCGTCGGCGCGGAATGGGAGCAACGGATCGCGGCCCTGGAAGCCGAGCGGATGGGGCACGTGCCGGCCGCCGTCGCCGTGCGGGAGCTGGACCGGGAAATCGCCGCGCTCCGCGGCGAACTCCACGAGCGGGAGGCGGTGCTGGCATGGACGGCGGCGCGACTCGGGTCGCGGGAGGGCTCGGTGCTGCGGCGCGTAGGACGCGAGGTCCGGCGGGTCGGCCGCCAATTCAAGGCGGCGCTCCGCAGGCTGTGGCCGCGGAAAGCCGCTCCCGTGGAGCCCGCACAGTCCGACGACCGCCGTGACGCCGCCTGACCGCGCCGGGCGCCGCGGCCGGCGTCAGGCCGGCGGGCCTTCGGCGGGCGCGGTGGCGACCGGCTCGACCGTGACGAGCCCCTTGAACGCGAGCTGCTTCTTGCCCGCGACTTCGATGCAGTCGACCTGGATCGTGTCCTTGCCGGCGAACTCGCCCTTGAGCAGCTCCTCGCTGACCGGGTCCTCGATGTAGTTCTCGAGGGCCCGACGCAGCGGCCGGGCGCCGAAGTCGGTGTCGGAGCCCTTCTTGATGAGGAACTGCTTGGCCTCGTCGGTGAGCTCGAGCTTCAGGCCGCGCTCGCTGAGCCGCTCGCGAACCTTGGCAAGTTCGATGTCGATCACCTTCTTGAGGTCGTCGACCGTGAGGTGGTGGAACACGATCACGTCGTCGAGGCGGTTGAGGAACTCCGGCCGGAAGACCTTCTCGATCCGCTCGTTGACGCGGCCCTTCATGCTGTCGTACGAGGCGTCGCCGTCGGGCTTCTGGAAGCCGAAGGCCGACTCGTTCTTGATCGCTTCGGCCCCGGCGTTGGTCGTCATGATGAGGATCGTGTTGCGGAAGTCGACGTTCCGCCCGAACGAGTCGGTGAGCCGCCCCTCCTCCATCACCTGGAGCAGCATGTTGAACACGTCGGGGTGGGCCTTCTCGATCTCGTCCAGCAATACCACGGCGTAAGGACGCCTTCTGATTTTTTCCGTCAGCTGGCCCCCTTCCTCGAAGCCGACGTAGCCCGGCGGAGCTCCAATGAGCCGGCTGACGTTGTGCTTCTCCATGTACTCGCTCATGTCGATCTGGATAAGCGCGTCGGCGTCGCCGAACATGAACTGTGCGAGCGCCTTGGCGAGCAGCGTCTTGCCCACGCCCGTCGGACCCGCGAACACGAACGATCCGATCGGGCGCTTCGGGTCCTTGAGCCCGGAGCGACTGCGGCGGACGGCCTTGGCCACGCTCTTCACGGCGGCATCCTGGCCGATGACCTTCCTGTGGAGCTCGTTCTCCATCCCCATCAGCCGCTGCTGGTCCTCGGTGGACATCCGGGTCAGCGGGATGCCGGTCATCTTGGAGACAACCTCGGCCACGACCTCGTCGTCGACCACGCCGTCGGCTTCGCGGCTCTTCTCCCGCCAGTCGCGGGTCATGGTCTGCTTCTTCTTCTTGAGCTTGTCGGCCTGGTCGCGGAGCGCGGCCGCCTTCTCGAAGTCCTGGTTGGCGACCGCCTCTTCCTTCTCCTTGTTAAGCCGCTCGACCTCCTCGTCGATCTCCTTCAGGTCCGGCGGCTTCGTCATCGCCTTCAAGCGGACGCGGGCCCCCGCCTCGTCGATGACGTCGATCGCCTTGTCGGGCAGGCAGCGGCCGGTGATGTAGCGGCTGGAGAGCTCGACGGCCGCCTCGAGGGCGGCGTCGGAGATGCTCACGCGGTGGTGGCTCTCGTAGCGGTCGCGGAGCCCCTTGAGGATCTCCACGGCCTCCTCCTTGGTGGCGGGCTCCACCATGATGATCTGGAACCGCCGGTCGAGGGCCGAGTCCTTCTCGATGTACTTGCGGTATTCGTCGAGCGTGGTGGCGCCGATGCACTGGATCTCGCCGCGGGCCAGGGCCGGCTTGAGCACGTTGGAGGCGTCGATCGCCCCCTCCGCGCCGCCGGCGCCGACGAGCGTGTGCAATTCGTCGATGAACAGGATCGTGTTCTTGGCGCGGCGGACCTCGTTCATCACCGCCTTGATCCGCTCCTCGAACTGGCCGCGGTACTTCGTGCCGGCGACCATCATCGCCAGGTCGAGCACGACGATGCGACGGTCGGCGAGCAGTTCGGGCACGTTGCCGTCGACGACCCGCTGGGCGAAGCCCTCCACGATCGCCGTCTTGCCCACGCCCGCCTCGCCGAGGAGCACGGGGTTGTTCTTGGTGCGGCGGCAGAGGATCTGGATCGCTCGCTCGATCTCCTTCTCCCGCCCGATCACCGGGTCGAGCTTGCCCTGCCGCGCCAACTCCGTGAGGTCGCGGCCGAAGCTGTCGAGGGCGGGCGTCTTGCTCTTGCCCCCCTTGGGGCTGCTCTCGCCGCCGCCGCCGCCGGCGCCGGCCGGCTGCCGGCCGCCCATCCCGGCCCGCTCGCCCCCCTCCTCCATGCCGTGGCCGAGGAGGTTCAAGACCTCCTCGCGGACGTCCTCGAGCTTGAGGCCGAGGTTCATGAGCACCTGCGCGGCCACGCCCTCCTGCTCGCGGAGCAGGCCGAGGAGGATGTGCTCGGTGCCGACGTAGTTGTGGTTGAGGTTCCGGGCCTCCTCCATGGAGTACTCGATGACCTTCTTGGCCCGCGGCGTCTGCGGGAGCTTGCCCATCGTCACCATGTCGGGGCCGCTCTGGACGAGCCGCTCGACCTCCATGCGGATCTTCCGCAGGTCGATGTCGAGGTTCTTGAGCACATTGGCCGCGACGCCGCTGCCTTCCTTGATGAGGCCGAGGAGCACGTGCTCGGTCCCGATGTACTCGTGGTTGAACCGCTGGGCCTCCTGGTTGGCCAGCTGCATCACCTTCCGGGCCCGGTCCGTGAAACGCTCGTACATCGTCGCCAGTCCCTCGTCGGAAAGGCCCCGAAACCCGGGGCGGCCATGGATGGTCGGCGTGCCATTTCGGCAGCCCGGAAACCACCCGCTCTTCGAATGTGCAAACCGTACGCCAAATCGACCGGGAGATTCTAGGAGCGGGTCGCCAGAATGTCTGTGGCAGCCGGCTGCGAACGGCGAAAAGCTGGTTCAGGCGGCGGCGCCACGGCGGCCGGAGCGGGCCGGGCCGGGGGATTCGTGGCCGAGGGGGAGCAGGGTGGGGCCGTCGTCGCCGGCAGCCTCGGCGGCACCGGCGTCGAGGAGGGCGAGTTCCCGGGCGATCGCCGCGTGCCAGCGGCGGCCCGAGTCGCTGCGGGACAGTTGGGCGAGGGCCTCCCGGGACTCCGCGTGGCGGCCCACGCGGCGCAGGAGCGTGGCCCAGAGCAGCTGTGCCTCGCCGTCGGTCGGCGCCATGGCCAGGAGTTCGTGCAGGTGCGTCTGGGCGGCCACCCAGTCGCGGGCCAGGTAGGCGTCGCGGGCCCGCGCGAACAGGGCGTCGGCGGCCTCGGTCCTGGCCCGCGGCACCGGCCGCGGCAGCGCGGAAGCGGCCGACGCGGTGGAGACGAGCCAGATGGCGGAGATCGCGGTCCAGAGCGCGATCGTGAACCCCAGGCCCACGAGTTCCGGCCAGATGAACGTCGTCAGCAGGCCGACGTCGATGGCGAGCGCGAACGCCAGTGCCAGCACCAGCCCGCTGCGGCTGCCGCGCAGCCAGAGCCATGGCAGGCCCGGCCAGACGAGCGTGAGGTAGCGGAAGACGGCCATCGGACATCCGGAGGGCGACGGGGGCGGGGAGTGTAGGGGGCGGGCCGCCACCGGCCAAGGCTGACGCCGGGGCCGAGCGGCCGGGCACGGGGCATGCTAAAAATGGCGAAGACATGGAAGACAGCCAAACAGCGAGCGGGATCGGCCCGGCCGACCGGGCGGGCATCTGGCGGGCGATCGACGCCTCGGCCAACCGGGCCGCCGAGGCGCTGCGGGTGATCGAGGACGCGGTCCGCTTCGTGCTTGACGACGTCGGCCTGACGCGGCTCGCCAAGGATCTGCGGCACGATCTGGCAGCGGCGCTCTCCGTCGCGCCGCTGGCCCAGCGGGTCGCGGCTCGCGACGTGGCCGGCGACGTGGGGGCGGGATTGGAGTCCGACGCGGCCCTGGGTCGGACGTCGGCGGCCGACCTCGTCGCCGCCAACGCGGCCCGCGCCGCCCAGGCGCTGCGCAGCCTCGCCGAGTGCGTGGCGGTGGTGGCTCCCGCGGAGGCCGCGGCCTTCGAGCGGCTCCGTTACCGGCTCTACGACCTCGAGCGGCTGGCAGGCACCGCCACGCGGGCCCGCGAGCGGCTCGTGGGAGTGAACCTGTGCGTGCTCGTCGACGGCCGCGAGGATGCCGCGGCGTTCGAGCGGCTCGTCGCGTCGCTCGTCGAGGCGGGCGTGCGGATGCTGCAGATCCGCGACAAGCGGCTGGGCACGCCGGCCGTCGTCGACAGGGCGCGGCGTGCCGTGGCGATCGCCCGGCGGCGGCCGGCCGAGGACCCCGTGTTCGTGATCGTCAATGACCGGGTCGACGTGGCGGCGGCGGTCGGCGCGGCCGGCGCCCACGTGGGAGCCGACGACCTGCCGGTAACGCTGGCCCGCCGTGTGCTCGGGCCGGCGGCGCTCGTGGGCGCGACGGCCCACGACGTCGCCGAGGCCCGGGCCGCGGCCGACGCCGGCGCCGACTGCCTCGGCATCGGCCCCTGCTTCCCGTCTGCCACGAAGTCGTTCGGCCGGTTCGCGCCGCCCGAGTTCCTGCGGACGGTGGCGGCCGAGATCGCCCTCCCCGCCTACGCGATCGGCGGCGTGACGCTCGAGCGACTCGACGACCTCTGCCGTCTCGGCATCCGGCGGGTCGCCGTGGCCTCGGCCGTGACCGCCGCGGCCGACCCGGCGGACGCGGCGCGGGCGTTCATCGAGCGGCTGGCTGCTCCTTGAGCAGCGCCACGATCGCCGCGGCGATCTCGGCCTCGTCGTGGGGCCGGTAGCCGACCCACACCCGGCGGACGGTGGCGTCGGGGCCCACGAGCACCGTCGTCGGAAAGGCGTCGAGACCGATCGTGGAGAAGACCATCTCGCGGCCGAGGGGATCCGCGAACGCCCAGGCCCGGAGGGCGAGCCCCTGTGCCGAGAGGAACTGCCTCGTCTCGGCTGCCACCTCGTCGAAGTCGTCCGGGCCCGGATTGCAGGAGACGGCGACCAGTTGGAACCTCGGCTCGTCCGCGAGCCGCTCGGCGAGCCGGACGAGCCCCGGCAGTTCGCGGCGGCAGGGCGGGCACCAGGTGCCCCAGAAGTTGAGCAGCGTCACCTTGCCGGCGAGCGCAGGCGGGGTGGCGTCCGGGTCGGCGACCGCCGCGATCGGGAGCGGGCCGAGGCCCCGGCCGACCGCGGGATGTGCCGGCGGGCTGCCGCAGCCGACCTGCAGGAGGAGGGCGAGCACCGCGGAGAGTCGGGCCGGAGTCGGGCCGGGTTTCGATATCATGTCGGTCACGTGGGCGACGAGGATCACCGTGCCACGGATTCACGAGTCCGCAGCGACGCGGCCCCAGGGGGCCGTCGGAGCCATCCAGTGTACGAAGTCGAGTTGAAGTTCCAGGTGTCCGACTCGGCGCACCTGGAGCGGGAACTGGTCGCCCTAGGGGCCCACTTCCGGGAGGTAGTCGAGCAGGTCGACCGCTACTTCGCCCATCCGTGCCGCGACTTCGCCGCGACCGACGAGGCCCTGCGGCTGCGGCGGACGGGGAGCGACGTGGCGATCACCTGGAAGGGACCGCGGATCGACGCGACGACGAAGACCCGCCGGGAGATCGAACTCGCGCTGGCCGCGGCCGCCCCCGACGGCGGGCCGGCCGCGATCGACGGGTGGACCGGCCTGCTCGAGGCGCTGGGGTTCCGGCAGGTCCGCGAGGTGGCCAAGCGGCGGCGGGTGGCGATCGTCGCCTGGGAGGGGGCGGAGGTGGAAGCGGCCCTCGACACGGTCGCGGGCCTCGGTGGCTACCTGGAACTCGAGCTCCAGGCCCCCGTGGACGGGGTGCCGCTGGCTCGCGCACGGCTGGAATCGCTCGCCCGGCGGCTCGGCTGCGGCCCGGCCGAGCGGCGGAGCTACCTGGAGCTGCTCTTGGCCCGGAAATGATGCCGTTTCGACAGGGAGGGAACCTTTCCCGTCCCGAGCGCATCCTAGATTGCATCGCTCGCTGCGCGTTGCCCCGGAGCTCCCGTCATGTCGCCTGCCCACGTCCTCAACCTGGCCCTGTGCCTCGGCCTGTCACTGACCGCCTTCGCTAGTGCCACCGCCGCCGAGCCGCAGGCGGCGGCCGATGCGCTGCCGCTCAAGAAGGTTGTCCTCTTCACCTCGGGCGTCGGGTTCTTCCAGCACGCCGGCAAGGTCACCGATGACGCCACGGTGGAGATGAAGTTCGCGGCCGACGACGTCAACGATCTGCTCAAGAGCATGGTCCTCGAGGACTTGGGTGGCGGCACGGTCTCGACCGTGAGCTACGCCTCCCGCGATCCGATCACCAAGACCCTCGGCACGTTCGCCGTGAACCTCACCGACAATCCCTCGATGGGCCAGATCCTCGCGCGGCTGCGGGGCGAGAAGATCGAGGTCGACGCCGCCGCGCCGGCGGCCGGCACGATCGTGGGCGTGGAGAAGCGGATGGTGCCGGCCGGCGAGAACAAGACGGTGGAGAAGGAGTTCGTCACGCTGCTCACGGCCGAGGGACTGAAGACGATCGCCCTCGACACGATCACGCGGATCAAGCTCGTCGATCCCCGGCTGCAGGGCGAACTGGAAAAGGCCCTCGCGGTGCTCGCCCTGGGGCACGACAACGACAAGAAGGCGGTGACGCTGCAGTTTGCGGGGCAGGGCCCGCGGGACGTGCGGGTGGGCTACGTGCAGGAGTCGCCGCTCTGGAAGACGAGCTACCGGCTCGTCCTCGACGACGCGGTGGAGGCGGGCAAGGAGGCGAAGGCACAGGCGCTTTTGCAGGGCTGGGCGATCGTGGAGAACACGACCGACCAGGACTGGAAGGACGTGACGATGACGCTCGTCAGCGGCCGGCCGATCTCGTTCCGCATGGACCTCTACCAGCCGCTCTACGTGCCCCGGCCGCAGGTCATGCCGGAGCTCTACGCCTCGCTCATGCCGCAGCTCTACGGGCAGGATCTGGCGAATGACGCGGCGGAGTTTCGGCGGGCGGCACAGGACCGGTCCCGCGACGGCATGGTGGCGGATAAGAAAGGTGATGACAGGTTCGGCGGGCAGCAAGCCGCCAGGGCCGCCGCGGCTCCCGCCCCCGAGATGCAAAGGGAGAGAGAGTCGGCGCAGCAGGCCAAGGCCAAACGGATGCTCGAAGGCGCCGCCAGCATCCAGAGCATGGCGGCGGGCTCGAACCTGGGCGAACTGTTCCGCTACGAGATCGCCAAGCCGGTGACGATCGAGCGGCAGCGGTCGGCGATGCTGCCGATCGTGGGCGAGAGGGTGGAGGTGGAGAAAGTCGCGATCTACGACGACCGCGTGCTCGCCAAGCACCCGCTCTCCGGCCTGCGGCTTGTGAACACCACCAAGCTCGACCTCATGCAGGGGCCAGTCACCGTCTTCGAGGCGGGTGCCTACGCCGGTGACGCCCGGGTCGAGGACATGGCCCCCGGCAGCGAGCGGCTGGTGAGCTACGCCGTGGACCTCGACGTCGAGGTCAATCCCCGCATCGAGCAGAAGCCCGAGGAGATCGTGAGCGTGAGGATCGCCAAGGGCACGCTCATCGCCACGCGGAAGTACGCCCGCACGAAGGTCTTCGAGATCAAAAACTCGGGCTCCAAGCCCGTGAAGCTGCTCGTCGAGCATCCGCGGGAGGGGGGCTGGAACCTCGTGGCCCCGAAGGAGGCGGCCGAGACGAGCCGCGACCGCTACCGCTTCGCCGTCACGGCCGAGCCGGGGAAGCCCGCGAAGCTCGAGGTGGCGGAGGAGCAGCAGGGCGTGCAGCACGTCGCCCTGACGAACATCGACGACGGCACGATCCTGTTCTACATCCGCGCGAAGGCGACGAGCCCGGCGGTGAAGGAGGCGCTCGAGCAGGTGATCGCGAAGAAGCGGGCGATCGAGGAGATCGTGCGGAAGAAGCAGGAACGGGAGCGGGAGATCCAGGTGGTGGAGCAGGAGCAGAACCGGATCCGCCAGAACATGGCCCAGCTCGACCGCACGAACGAACTGTATGCCAAGTACGTGAAGAAGTTCGCCGAGCAGGAGGACCGCGTGGAGGCCCTCCGCAAGGAGATCGCGGCACTCATCCAGCAGGAGCAGGAGGCGCGGAAGGCCCTCGACGAGCTGCTCGTGAAGATGGAGTTGAACTGACGGCCGTCATCCGCCGCGGGGCTGGAAGCAGATGCAGACGCAGCCCGGCACGGCGAGCGTCCGGTCGGTGAATGACAGCTGGCCGGTCTTGGCGTCGAGGGCCAAGACCGCCACGGTCCCGGAATCCTGGCCGGCCGTGAGCAGGAACCGGCCGCCCGGCGCGATCGCGAAGTGGCGGGGTGTCTTCACGCGGGCCGGCTCGACGCCGAGGAACGTGAGCCTGCCGGTGGCGGCGTCCACTGCGTAGGCGGCGATCGAATCGTGGCCGCGGTTGGACGCGTAGAGGAACTTGCCGGTCGGATGGACGGCGATCTCGGCGGTGGAGAAGCCGCGGCGTTCGGTCACGGCGGCGGGCAGCGTGGGGAGCGTCTGGAGTTCCGAGAGCGTGCCGGCCTCCGGGTCGAAGGCGAACGCGGTGACCGTGAGGTCGAGTTCGTTGACGCAGTAGCCGAACCGGCCGCCGGGATGCAGGGCGAAGTGCCGCGGGCCGGCCCCGGCCTTCGTGGCCGCGAAGCCGTGCGGCGCGAGCGTCGCCCGCTCCCGATCGAGGGCGTGGACGAACACCTTGTCGAGCCCGAGATCGCAGACGATCGCGAATCGGCCGTCAGGGGTGGGGTCGATCGAATGGCCATGAGGCTTGTCCTGGCGCCGGGCGTCGAAGCCCTCGTCCGGTTTCCGGTCGTACGCGTGCTGCAGGAAGCCGCCCGGCGCGCCCTCGACCACCGTCTCGAGGTCGCCGTCGGCCGCGAGGCCGAGGCAGATGGCGCTACCGCCACCGTAGTTGGCGGCGAGGGCCACGCGGCCATCCGCGTCGACCGAGACGTGGCACGGGCCGGCCCCGCCGGAGGGCCGGTGGTTCCGGGGGGTGAGCCGCCCCGTTGCCCGGTCGATGGCGAAGGCCTGCACGGACCCGACCCGCGAGCCGTCGTCGTTCACGACGTCGGCCACCGCATACAGGACCGGCAGCGAGGGATGGAGGGCGAGGAACGAGGGGCTCTGCGCCCGGGCGGCGAGTTCCGGCGCGGAGACGGCGCCGGTCGCGTCGTCGAACCGCGCGACGTAGATCCCCTCGGAGCCGGTCTTCGGGCCCGTGTAGGTGCCGAACCAGACGAGGTGCTCGGCGGCGCAGGCGGTGGCAGCGAGGCAGGTGGCGGCGCAGCAGACCAGAATGCGGATGGACGCCATCGGGCAAAGTCCTCATGCTGCCGGAAACGGGATTCGATCGCGCCGAGGCCGACATTCTGACGCTCATGGACGACGGTTGCAACGACGGCGCAGGCCCAGGGACGGCACCCAACCGCGAGCGGCGCAACACCGCCTGCCTCGAGCTGTACCAGGTGATCGTCCGCGTCGGCTGGATCTTCAAGACCGAGACGATCATCATGCCGGCCGTGCTCGACGCCGTCGTCGACTCGGGCCTGCTGCGGGGCCTGCTGCCGGTGCTCAACCGCGGCGGGCAGAGCCTGACGCCGCTCCTCTTCTCGGCGGCCCTCGCCCGGCGGCCGCTGAAGAAGTGGTCGCTCGTCGGCACCACGCTCGCGATGGCGGCCTGCTTCGCCGCGCTGGCTGCGGCCTGGGCGACGGTGCAGGGGAGCCGGCCGGACGTGCTCGCCGTCGTGTTCCTCGTGCTGTACGCGGTCTTCTCGGCGGCCAACGGCCTGACGCAGCTCGCGGCGGCGGCGCTCCAGGGGAAGCTCGTGGCGGCCGGGCACCGCGGTCGGGCGATGGTCGTGAGCGTGGTGATCGGCAGCCTGCTGGCGATCGTCGCAGCCTTCGCCCTGCTCGGACCGTGGCTGGCGGAGGCCGACGGGTTTCCGAAGATCTTCGGGATCACGGCGGTCTTCTTCGCGGCCGCTGCCGTCGTGCCCGCGCTGCTCGACGAGCCCGCCGACCCGGTCGCGGCCCGGTCGGCACCGGCGGCCTCGGGCCGGACGGGATGGGCGGTCGCGGCCTTACGGTCGGGCGTTGCCGGATGGCGGCGGACGCTCCGCCATGACCCGGCGCTCGTGCGGCTGTGCCTCGTGGCCGCCTGTTTCTCGGCTGTGCTCATGCTCTTCCCCCACTACCAGGCCTTCGCCCGGGACCGTCTCGGCAGCGGTCGCGAGAGCCTGCTCACCTGGGTCGTCGTGCAGAACGCGGCGACGGGCGTGGTGAGCCTGTTCGCCGGACCGTTCGCCGACCGGCGTGGCACCCGGCTCGTGCTCGTCTGGCTCGTGGCACTCTCCGCGTTCACGCCGCTGGTCGTCACCGGGCTGTCGCTCCTGCCGCATGCGGTGGCCGTGGGCTGGTTCTGGATCGTCTACGCGACGCTGGGACTCAACCCGATCTCGCTCAAGATCTTCACCAACTACGCGCTGGAGCTGGCGCCGGACGCGGCCGAGCACCCGCGGTACGTGAGCATCGTGGGGGCGGCCCTGGCCGCGCCATTCGTGCTTTCGCCGCTGATCGGACTGGCCATCGACCTCGTCGGCTTCCGGCCGGTGTTCGTGCTCGGGGCGGCCGTGATCGCCGTCGGCGCGGCGGTTGGAATCGGGCTGCCGGAGCCCCGGCGGCCGTGAAAAAAGAGTTGCCCCGGCCCGCGGCGGCCCCTATGCTCACGCCCAGCGGGAAGGGTTTCCCCGGGTTTCCAGCGCCAGCATCCATCTGCCAGGAGAGGTTCGCCATGAAGAGCCGCATCGCCACCGTCGTGTCGCTTCTGTCCATTGCCGTCGCCTGCTCGGCCATCGTCGTCTCGGCGGCGGTCAAGGAGCCGAAGGACGCCAAGTGCCCCGTGTCGGGCAAGGGCTGCAATCCCGACAAGAGCGCCGACTTCGCTGGTGGCAAGGTGTACTTCTGCTGCGGGAACTGCGCCGGCGCTTTCGAGAAGGACTCCGCCAAGTTCGCCGCCAAGGCGCACCAGCAGATGGTCTCGACCGGCCAGCTCGTGCAGAAGGGCTGCCCCTTCAGCGGTGGGCCGGTGAAGGACGGCACGAAGATCATGATCGGCGACGCTGAGGTCGGCTTCTGCTGCCCCAACTGCAAGGGCAAGGTCGAGAAGGCCGCGGCCGACGAGCAGGTGACCATGGTGTTCGGGAAGATCGAGAAGGGCTTCGCCCCGGCGAAGTGACCCGAGCGGCGGGGCTGCGAGGGTCGGGGCTGCCCATGCCCCGTCGCCGGACGTTCGCTGCGGCCCTCCAGGCCTTCGCTCTCTCGGAGCTGGCTGCGCTTCGGCATCCATGCCTTCGCTGGCCAGCTACGCCGGCTCTCAGGGCATGGGCAGCCCCTCCCGGTGCGTCGTGCGGAGGGGAGAAAGGGTGCGAATCGCGTCGTGAAAATGGCCTAGGGCAGGGGGCGCGAACGTGAAATACTCCGCAGGGGGCCGACGGGCTCCGTGGAGTTTTTCATGCGCGTCTTCCTCTCGGCCGGCGAGCCTTCGGGCGACCACCATGCGGCGCTGCTCGTGCAGGCGCTGCGGGCGGCGCGGCCCGACGTGGAGTGCGTGGGGCTCGGGGGGCCGCAGATGGCGGCCGCCGGCTGCACGCTCGTGGCCGACATGACGCGGCTGGCCGTGATGTGGTTCCTGCGGGTGATTCTCAACATCCACCGCTTCGTCGACCTGGCTCGGCGGGCCGAACGGAGCTTCCTCGACCAGCGGCCCGACGTCTGCGTGCTCGTCGATTTCCCGGGCTTCCACTGGTGGCTCGCCTGGCGGGCGAAGCGGCACGGCATCCCGGTCCTCTTCTACTGCCCGCCACAGATCTGGGCCTGGGCGCAGTGGCGGGTCGGGAAGATGCGACGGCTCGTCGATCACGTGCTCTCCGCACTCCCCTTCGAGCACGAGTGGTTCACGGCGCAGGGTTTGCCGAGCACGCTCGTCGGCCACCCGTTCTTCGACGAGCTCGACGTGGCTGCGGCCCGTGCCGACGGCACGGCCGCGCAGCCACTCGTGCTGCTCCTGCCGGGATCGCGCAGCCAGGAGATCGAGAGCGTGCTTGGCTCTCTCGTCCGGGCGGCGGCGGCGATCCGCGGGCGGGTCGCCGGCTGCCGGCTGGCCGTCGGGGCGCTGCACGAGCGGCATGCTCGCCGGATCGAGGCCACGCTCGCCGCCGACCCGGTGGCCCGGGGTCTGGGCATCGAGGTTCACGCGGGGCGGACGCGGCACCTGATCGGGGAGGCCACCGCGGCGATCGCCTGCTCGGGCTCGGTGTCGCTCGAACTGCTCGCCGCGCGGGTGCCGACCGTGATCGTCTACCGGATCAGCGGCCTGGCCTATGTCGTGCAGAGCTGGTTCCGCCGCGCACGGTTCATCACGCTGGTGAACCTGCTGGCCTGCCGCGTGCCCGTCGGTCCCGTACAGCCCGTGGTCCTGCCGCCTGCGACGGTGCCGCCGGCCGATCCGGAGGCGGTGTATCCCGAGTACCTCACCGTGCAGGATCCGGCCGACCGGGCCGCGGAGCACCTCGTCGAGTGGCTCGTGGATCCGGACGCCCGGCGGCGGGCCGTCGCGCGGATCGACGCCGTGGCCATCCGCGTCGCCCATGGTGGTTCGGCCGCCCGTGCCGCCGCGGCGGTGCTCGCCATCGCCCGGCCGGCCGGCGGCGTGGCCGCCGCGCGGCGTCAGGCGGCGTAGCGGACGGCGGCCGCTTGCCGGGCGGCGGCCAGGGCCGGATGATGGGTCCGGACGCGACGAACGAGGCCGGGATCCCACGCATGCTGCTCGCCGAACCGCAGGATTCCGGCGCCGATTGGCGGTTCGAACTGCTCGGCATCCCCGTCCGCGTCTCCGTCTGGTTCTGGCTGGCGGCGGCGCTGCTCGGCTGGAACGTGTGCCAGGCGTTCTCCGGCGGCGACCAGCGGACGCTTCTGCAGATGCTGGCGATCTGGATCGGTGTCGTGTTCGTGTCGATCCTCGTCCACGAGTTCGGCCATGCGCTGGCCTACCGCTCTTTCGGGCAGCGCTCGCACGTCGTCCTCTACCACTTCGGCGGACTGGCGATCCCGGAGGCCTGGGGGCGGCGGACGCACCTCCGGCCGCTCCAGCGGTTTCTCGTCTCGGCGGCCGGGCCGGCGGCGCAGTTGCTGCTCGCGGCGGCCGTCGTGATGGGCCTCAAGGCGGCCGGGATGGTGGTGCCGTTTCCGCTCGAGAGCCTCGGCCGGCGGTTGGGACTCTATGCCGGCCGGGAGTTCGCCTCGCCCCTCGTGTACGCCCTCTGCGATTTTCTGCTCTTCGTGAACGTCCTGTGGCCGCTCATGAACCTGCTGCCGGTGCCGCCGCTCGACGGCGGGCAGATGGTGCGGGAAGGGCTGCTCGCCCTCGACGTGCCGGACGCCCATCGGATCGCGGGCATGATCGGCGTGGTGGTCGGCGGCGCCGTGGCCTGGTGGGGCTACACGAGCAACGAGCCGTACCTCGGGATCATGTTCGCGATGCTCGCGGCCTCGTGCTTCCAGTCGCTCTCGGCGGGTTCGCCGCCGTGGCGGCGCTGGAACTGACCCCCGGCGCGACCATGGCCGAGCGGTTCGTCGTCCTCGGGGCGAGCAACGTGTCGCGGGGCCTCGCCCGCCTGACCGCGACGCTGCGAGCCCGCGCCGCGGGGCCGGGCGACCTGTTCGTGGCGGCGGGCCACGGCCGCGGCTACGGCGTCAACACGCGCGTCGCCTGGCGGCGGCTGCCGTCGATCCTCGCCAGCGGCCTGTGGCGAGCGCTCGAACGGGAGGGCGTGGCGGCCCCGGCGGCCCTCGTGACGGACGTGGGCAACGAGCTGCTCTACGGCCTCGGTGTCTCGGCCGTGGCTACGGCGGTCCGCGACGCTGTGGAGCGGCTCCGTGACCGGGGCGGCCGCATCGTGATCACGGGCCTGCCGCTGGCGGGCATCGCCGGCGTGGGGCGTGTGCGGTATCGCCTCCTGCGCACGCTCTACGTGCCTGGCTGCCTGCTCTCGATCGGCGAGCTCAAGGAGGCTGCCAGGTGGCTCGACGACGAGCTGCGCGCGATCGCCACCGACACCGGTGCCACGTTCATCGAACAGCCAGCCGACTGGTACGGGTTCGACGCGCTGCACGTGCGCCGGCCGCTCCTCGACACGTTCTGGCGACGGGTCTGCGATGCCTGGGGGCTCCCGGTGGCGACCGCTCGACCGCAGCCGTCGCTCACGGAGTGGGCCGTGCTCGGTTCACGAGCCGCGGAGGTGCGATCGCTGGCCGGACGGACGCGGCTTACGCGGCAGCCGGTCGTCGAGCAGGATGCATTTCGCGTGTGGATGTACTGACGTCCGTGGTGCTGCGGCCTACTCGCCCAAACCGGCTCCGGGCTCCGGTGCCCCGTCGCCGGACGTTCGCTGCGCCCATCCTGGGCTTCGCTCACTCGGAGCTGGCTGCGCTGCGGCATCCATGCCTTCGCTGGCCAGCTACGCCGGCTCTCAGGGCACGCGGAGCCCGAAGCCTCCGTCAACGAGTTTGATTCGTTCGAGGAAGGCGCGGGGAGAGCTGGCGCTGCACGACAGGCGATCGTCGCCCCGAGCCTTTACAGCACGGGCAGCGAGGGCAGCGGGGGGCGGGCGGCGCTCGTCGCGGCGAGGTTGCCCACGAGCCGCTCGCAGATCGCCTGCAGGTAGGGGCGGGCGGCGGGATCGTCGTAGTTGGCGGCCGTGCGGCCGGCGTCGCCGTGCTCGCGGATCGGGATCTGAAGCGGCACCTCGCCGAGGAACGGGATCTCGAGTTCATGGGCCGTCCGCTTGGCGCCGCCGGAGCCGAAGATGTCCCAGCGCTTGCCGGTGTCGGGGCAGACGAAGAACGCCATGTTCTCCACCATGCCGAGGACGGGGATGTTGACCTTCCGGAACATCGCGATCGCCTTCGTGGCGTCGAGCAGGGCCACGTCCTGCGGTGTGCAGACCACGACGGCGCCGGTCAGCGGCAGGACCTGAGAGAGCGTCAGCGCGATGTCGCCCGTGCCCGGGGGCATGTCGATGACGAGATAGTCGAGCGCACCCCAGAGCGTGTCGCGGAGCATCTGCGTGATGGCGCCGTGCAGCATGGGCCCGCGCCACACGACCGCCTCGCCGGCCGGCACGAGGAAGCCCATCGACATCACCGGCATCGAGCCCGCGCCGACCTCGAGCCGCATGGGCACGATCTTGCCGTTATCGACTTGCGGCCGGCCGGAGAGGCCGAGCAGGTGGGGAACGCTCGGCCCGTAGACGTCGGCGTCGAGCAGGCCCACCTGGCTGCCGGCCCGGGCCAGGCCGATGGCGATGCTGGCGGCGATCGTGCTCTTGCCCACGCCCCCCTTGCCGGAGCCGACGGCGATCACGCTCTTCGCCTCGAGGCCGATCTGACCGAGCTTCACCGGCGGGCGGTCGTGGGGCCGGATCGTGATCCGGACGTCGCGCACGGCCGGGAAGCGGGCCCGAAGGAGCTCCTCGATGCGGCCCCGAGTGGCGGGCCAGAGGATGGCCGAGTGGGTCGTGAGCCCGACGGCGACGGCGAGCGAGTCGGCCGCGGCGTCGACCTCGAGCACCTGGCCCATCTCGGTCAGCGGCCGGCCCGATTCCGGGTCGGCGATGTCCGCGAGCACGGCGGTCACGGAGGCGCGGTCGGGAGGCGTGCTCATCGGGCGGCGGTCGCGGGGGGCGGGGCGATGTCCGCGGCCATCGCCGCCGGCAGCGTGCCGGTGAGGGCGTCGCCGGCTCGCGCGGCGGCGCGGAACAGGCCCTGGGGGCGGACGGTGAAGAACAGCAGGGCCGCCGTGCAGGCGAGCATGGCGATGCCGGCGGCGAGGCCGCCGTCGGCCTGCACGCCCCGCTTCGTGCTCCGGAAGTACATGGCCGAGATGATCCGCAGGTAATAGCCAGCCGCGATCGCGGCGTTGACGGCCAGCGCGATGCCGAGCCCCACGAACCACGCCCGGCGGCTGCCGAGGACGACGGGGTCGTTCCAGTCGACCTGCAACGCGGAGACGGCCAGCCCCAGCTTGCCCCAGAACCCGGGCAGCGGCGGGATGCCGGCGAGGCTCAGCAAAAATAACGCGATCGCGAACGCGGCCACGGGGTTGGTGGAGGCGAGGCCGTCGAGGTCGGCGACCGTGGTGATCTCCTCGCGGGGCGGTCGCGGGCCGCTGCTGCTGGTCCACTCGGGCCAGCGATGCCCGAGGTAGGCGACCGCGCCGAACAGGCCGATCGTGGCCACGGCGTAGGCGGCGAGGTAGAAGACCGAGGCCGTCATGCCACCGAGGGCGAACACCCAGCCGCTGTCGATCCCGGCGGCATCGCCAAGCGGCCGTCCGGCCTGGGTGGCCGCGGCCGCCGCCGCGACGGCCACGCCCACGAGCAGGTAGCCCGCGTGGGCGATCGACGAGCAGGCGAGGAGCCGGCGCAGGTTCGACTGCAACAGCGCCATCACGTTGCCGAGCGTCATCGTCACCGCGGCGAGCACGGCGGTGAGCTGCCAGAGGAGGTCGAGGTGGGCGCGGGCGGCCGGGCCGGTCACAGCCGCGGCGGCGTCGGGGGCGATCGCCAGTCCGATCACGCGGGCCAGGACCACGAGGCCGGCGAGCTTGGGAAGCGTGGAGAGCACGGCCGCGTTGCCCGGGCTCGTCCCCTCGTAGACGTCGGGCGCGTAGAAGTGCAGCGGCACGGCCGCGAGCCGGAATGACGCCCCCACGACCGCCATGCCGACGGCGACCGGGAGCAGGGCCCGGGCCAATCCCGAGATGTCCGCGTCGGTCGAGCGGAGCCGGGCACCGATCGCCGCCAGGTCGGTCGAGCCGCCGAGGCCATACAGGCAGACGAGGGCATAGAGGAAGAAGGCCGAGGCGACGAGCGAGAGGAAGAAGTACTTGAGGCTCGCCTCCTGGCCGCGGGCGTCGGTCCGCTTGAGTGCCAGGAGGACGTAGGTCGGGATGGAGACGAGCTCGAGGCCGGCGAAGAGCAGCACGAGGTCACCCGCCACGCCCACCAGCGACAGGCCGGCGAGCAAGAGCAGGAACGTGCCGGCCTCCTCGCAGGTGCCGCCGCGGCGCAGGCCGGGGCCGCGGCTCACCGCCGCGGTGAACAGGTCGCCGGCCTGCACGAGGGCCAGAAGCGCCCCGAGGCCGAGCACGAGCCAGCGGACGAACGTCGAGAAGCCGTCGATCGCGACGCCACCGGAGGCGATCGCCGCCCCACCGGCGGGCTGGCCGCCGGCGACCGCCATGGCCGCCGCGATGCCGCCAAGCGCCACGAGCCACCCGGAACGCAGGCCGAGGAACGCGCCGCCGAGGAAGGCCACGAGCGCCGCCGCGACGAGCGTGATCTCGGGCGCCACGAGCCGGAACGTGTCGAGCGAGGTGGGCAGCATCGTCATGGGGCCTGGGCAACCTGGGGGGCGGGTGGGGCGGCGGCCTGCATGTCGGCGGCGAATGCGGCGGCGGAGGCCTGCGTGGCCCGGCGGACCGCGGCCGCGGCCGGCTGGAGGAACGTGGCGGGCACGAGGCCGATCCACAGCACGAACACGGCGAGCGGCGCGACGGCGGCCAGTTCGTGCCACGCGAGGTCGCAGCGGTCGGCCGGGGCCGCGTGGGCATGGCCGTGACCGTGACCATGACCGTGGCCGTGCTCGTCCGCCGCGCCGTGGGCATGACCGGCCCGTGGCGGCTCGCGGGAGGGGCCGAAGAACGCCCGCTCCACGGCCTGCAGCATGTACCAGGCGCCGAGCACGACGCCCGCCACGGCCAGCAGCGACATCGCCAGGTAGGCCGACTGCCACGCCGGTGCCACGCCCGCCCAGGCCCGCTGGAAGGAGCCGGCGAGGATCATGAACTCGCCCACGAACCCGTTGAGGCCGGGCAGGCCGATGCTCGAGAACGTGAACAGCATGAAGAACACGGTCAGCCACGGGGCCCGGCTCGCGATCCCGCCGAGGCTGGCGATGTTCCGGGTGTGGAACCGCTCGTAGATCATGCCGACGAGCGCGAACAGGCCGGCCGACGAGAGGCCGTGGTTCACCAGTTGCAGGTTGGCCCCCTCGACGGCCAGGGGCGTGAGGGCGAACAGGCCCATCACGACGTAGCCCATGTGGCTCACCGACGAGTAGGCGACGAGCCGCTTGAGGTCGGTCTGCACCAGCGCCACGAGCGCCCCGTAGACGATCCCCGCCACGCCGAGGCCGAACAGCCAGGGGGCGGCGGCCGCCGTCGCTTCGGGCAGCATCGGCATCGAGAACCGCAGGAACCCGTAGATGCCGATCTTGAGCAGCACCCCGGCCAGGTCGACCGAGCCACCGGTCGGGGCCTCGACGTGGGCCAGCGGCAGCCAGGTGTGCAGCGGCACGATCGGCACCTTGACGGCGAACCCGGCGAGCAGGGCCAGGAACACGAGCAACTGCAGCCGGCCGCCGGCCGCGTCCATCGGCAGCGGGTGCCGCTCGAGACCGGCGGTGAGGGCGGCGATGTCGAATGTCACGGCGCCGGTGTGCGACGCGTTCCAGAGCACGATCGCCAGCAGGCCGAGGAACGTGAGCACGCTGCCGGCGAGCGTGTAGATGAAGAACTTCACGGCCGCCCGCCGTCGCTCCTCGTGCCCCCAGATCCCGATCAGGAAGAACAGCGGCACGAGCGTGAACTCGAAGAACACGTAGAACAGGATCAGGTCGCGGGCGGCGAACACGCCGAGCATCGCCGCCTCGAGCACCAGCAGCAGCACGTAGAAACCGACGGGCCGCTCGCGGACGGCGTCCCAGCTGACGAGCACGGCCGTGAGCGTGAGCAGGGCGGCCAGGCCGAACATCCACAGCGACAGCCCGTCGAGCCCCAGCGACAGCCGGACATCGAAGGCGCCGCCGGTGAGCCAGGGCAGGTCGATCGCGGCGTAGGGGAGGCCGGCCGCCGCCTCGGGGCTGGCCAGGTAGCGCAGCACGAGCCAGCCGGCGAGCAGGAGCGTGACGACGGCGGTCACGGCGGCGCTTTGTCGCACGGCGGCCAGGCCGCGCGAGCCGAGCAGCCAGGCCAGGGCCGCGCCAAGCAGCGGGCAGGCGAGGACGAGCAGCAGGTGCGACGAGGGTGTGAGGCCGTTCATGGTGGTGCGGGGTGGTGCGGGGTCAGCGGAGTCCCCAGGCCAGGGCGAGCACGATCACGAGCGTGCCCACGACGCCCGCGAGGGCGTACCGCTGGAGGAGGCCCGACTGCAGCCGTCGGGCCGCGGCGCCGGCCGCTCCGGGGATCCGGGCGACGCCGTCGACGAGCCCGTCGACCACGTGGCGGTCGAAGGCCGCCGCGATCGTGGCCACGAGCTCGAGCGGCCGGACGATGAGGGCGGAGTAGATTTGGTCGAGGAAGAAGCGGTTCGCGAACAGCGTCTCCAGCGGACCGAGGAACCGCTCCAGCTGTGGCCCGTCGCTCCGGCGGCCGAGGTGGCCGAGCGCGGCCACGGCGATGCCGGCGGCGGCCGCCAGCGTGCCCTGGATGGCCAGGTCCCAGTGGAAGGCGTGGGGGGCTGCCGTGTCGGCGATGGGCGGATAGGTGAGCGACGGGGTCGAGGCGAGGAAGTCAGCCAGCGCGTGGGTGCGGAACAGCCACCAGCCGGTCACGGCCGAGGCGACGGCGAGGATCACCAGCGGCAGCGTCATCACCGGCGGCGACTCGTGGGCATGGTGCCCCGCCTCCTCCGGCACCCGCGTCGGTCCGGTGAAGGTCATGAACACCGCGCGGAAGGTGTAGAACGCCGTCAGGCCGGCCGTGACCAGCGACATCCAGAACAGCAGCCGCCAGGTGGCCGGGGCATCGAGGGCGTCGAGGCCCGCGACCCAGCCGGCGTCGCTCCGGGCGGCGGCGAGTTCGGCGGCATCGGGTGTCACGCTGGCAGGATGCATCGGCGGCGGGCCGCCGGCGTGGCTGCCGCCGCTCGAGGTGTCGTGGTGCTCGCCGTGCGCGGCCGGCCAGCCGCGGCCGTGCAGGGCGGCGAGGATCTCGTCCTTGCTGAAGAAGCCGGCGAAGGGGGCCACGCCCGCCAGGGCCAGCGACCCCACGAGGAACGTCGCCGCCGTGATCGGCATGATCCGGCGCAGGCCGCCGAACCGACGCATGTCGATCACGCCCCCCATCGAATGCATCACCGAGCCCGCCCCGAGGAACAGCAGGGCCTTGAAGCAGGCATGGGTCAGGAGGTGGAAGATCGCGGCCGTGAAGCCGAGCAGCGTGCCGGTGCCGAGGCTCGCGAACATGTAGCCGAGCTGGCTGATCGTGGAATAGGCGAGCACCCGCTTCAGGTCGTTCTGCACCGTGCCGATGAGGGCGGCGACGAGGGCCGTGGTGGCGCCGACGATCGACACCGCCGTCAGCGCGCCGGGGCAGGCGACGAACAGGGGCGCGGTGCGGGCGATGAGATAGATGCCTGCGGTCACCATCGTGGCGGCGTGGATCAGGGCGCTGGCCGGGGTCGGGCCTTCCATGGCGTCCGGGAGCCAGACGTGCAGCGGCAACTGCGCGCTCTTGCCGCAGGCGGCGAGGAGCAAAAGCAGGCAGATCGCCGTGCCCACCGCACCGCCGACGTAGCCGGCCGCATCGGCGAGCCGCGTCTGGCCGAGGATGCCCGGCAGGATCGTGCCGTCGACGAGCGTGTCGTGAAAGTCGAGCGTGCCGTAGGTCATCCACAACAGAAACGTGGCGACGGCGAGGCCGAAGTCGCCGACGCGGTTGACGAGAAACGCCTTCTTGGCGGCCCGCGCGGCCTCGGGCTTCGTGAACCAAAAGCCGATCAGCAGGTAGGAGCAGGCGCCCACCGCCTCCCAGAAGACGTAGACGAGGAGAAAGTTGCTGGCCGCCACGAGCATCGACATCGAGAACACGAACATCGCGATCAGGGCGAAGAACCGGGGATAGCCCGGGTCGCCGTGCATGTAGCCCACCGAGTACAGGGCCACGAGGAGGCCGACGCAGGTGATGATCACGAGCATCGTGGCGGTGAGCGGGTCGAGCCGCAGGGCGATCGGGATCGAGAGCCCGCCGGCCGCATCGGCTGCGCCGGCGGCCGCGGCGGCGGTGGTCGGCCCGCCACCGGCCACGTCGGCCCACTGCCAGAGCGTGCGGATCAGCTCGACGGGCCGGCCCACCGGCGGATGGGCCTCGGCGCCGGCGCCGACCTCGCGGGCGAGGCCCACGAGGAGGGCCACGGCCACCGCCGCGGCGGCGGCAATGCCGGCGAGCGCCGGCAGATGGGCCCGGGACCCCAGCGCGCGGCCGAAGGCCACCGTGAGCACGGCGGCCGCGAGCGGCATGAGCGGCACGAGGACGAGCAGGGTTTCAGGTGACAGGTCGGGCATGGCGTGTGGGGCGGCAGGATCCGGTCAGACGTGCTCGCGTTGGAGGAGTTCGTCCTCGTCGGTGGGCGGCCGCACGCCGGCTGGGGTGAGGCGGGGGAAGGGGTGCGGGGCGGCCTCGCCGGCGGGCAGCTCGTGATCGACGGCCCGGGCGAGGTTGTCCTCGCGCAGGGTCTGCCAGGCGGCGGCGTCGAGCCGGCCGGTGCGGGCGAACGCCTGGAGAACGAGCACGAGCGCCACGGCCGCCTCGCAGGCGGCCACCGTGAGCACGAAGATCACGAGCACCTGTCCGCCCCAGTCGCCGTGGAACCGGCTCCAGGCCACGAGGCTCACCGACACACCCTGGAGCATCAGCTCGGCCGAGAGGAACATCACGATCAGGTTGCGGCGGGCCAGCATGCCCACGAGTCCGAGGGCGAAGAGGACGGCACCCACGACGAGGGCGTTCTGCAGGAGGGCGAGCTGGTTCATCGGCGCGACCCTCCCGTGGAGGCCAGTTCGCCCGAGGGATCGCCATGCCGCGAGACAATCGCGATCGAGCCGACGAGCGCCACCAGCAGCAGCACGCCGGCGACCTCCACGGCCAACAGGTGCCGCCCGAAGAGCTCGCCGCCGAGGCGGGCGACGTGGTCGGCCGCCAGCGGGTCGGCCGCGGTGGCAGCGGCCGGCGGCGCGGATCCCGCGTCGTTCGTGCCGTCGCCCGGAGCGCGGGCCGCGATCGCCGCCGACCGCGATGGCAGCCGGCAGCAGGCCGAGGTCTCGGCCGAGAGCCGGCCGACGACGAGGGACAGCAGGCCAAGCAGCACCGCCCCCGCCACGGCCGCCAGGAGCGGCTCGTTCGAAACGCGGTCGTACGGGGCCATGCCGCTGGGCTGCGCGAGCATGAGCACGAACAGGAACATCACGAGGATCGCCCCCGCGTAGACCACGATCGTGGCCACGCCGAGGAACTGGGCTCCGAGCACGAGCAGCACGCCGGCCACGCCGGCCAGCGCCAACGCGAACCAGATCGCGGCGTAGACGGGCGAACGCGACACGACCGTCGCGGCCCCCGAGATCACCGCGACGAGCGAGACCACGAGGAACACGGCCTCCTCGCCCAGCCCGCCCAGGCGGCGGCCGGTGAGCACGAGGCCCGCCAGCGCCGCGGCTCCGAGGGCCGCACCGCCCCAGCGGGCGAGCCGCCGCTCCGCGCCGCGCGGCAGGAGCAGCCACAGGCTCGCCGCCGCCGCGGCGACGGATGCAGCGAGGATCGTGCCGGGCGCCGGCAGGGCGAGGGACGCGACGATCACAGCGTGCCCCCCAGGTCCGCCGACTTCATCGGCTCGGCGTCCTTCGTCATGTCGTAGACGCTGAGCAGCTTCTCCTTGTCGAAGATCATCTCCTCGCGGCTCTTCCCGGTGAGATCGAGAAGGCTCGTGAGTTCGATGGCGTCGACGGGGCAGGCCTCCTCGCACATCCCGCAGAAGATGCACCGCAGTTCGTCGATCTGGAAGCTCTCGGGATATTTCTCGCGGTCGGGCCACGGACTCTCGGCCGCGACGATGTCGATGCAATGGGCCGGACAGGCGGTGGCGCAGAGGAAGCAGGCCACGCACTTCACGCGACCGTCGCCGTCACGGTTGAGCCGGTGCACGCCGCGGTAGATGAGCGGGTTGCCCACCGCGGGGCGCTGCTCCGGGAAGCTGACGGTGACCTTCGGGCTCACGAGGTGCCGGGCGGTGGTGGTCAGGCCGCTGACGAACAGCGGCAGGTAGAGCCGCTCGGCCAGCCCCAGCGGCTTTTCCTCGAGCCAGGTGATCGACGGGTCGGTCGGCTTCATGTCACACCTCCACCAGTTCGTGCTCGACGTCGAGCGGGCCGCGGGTGCGGATCGGCGCGTTGTCGGTCCCGGATGGCGTGAGCAGGCCGGCGGCCATCCAGCCGAGAAAGAACACGGCCCACGGTGCGGCGACCGCGACGGCCGTCGCGGCTCCGGACCCGAGCGCGGCGGCGAGCTGCGGCCTGAACTCCTCGACGGTCGCCACCGTGACCAGGTTGGCCAGGCCCAGCGGCAGCATCACCTTCCAGGCGAGGTTCATGAGCTGGTCGAAGCGGAACCGCGGCCAGCTCCAGCGGACGAGCATGAAGAACAGGATGACGGCGAGGATCTTGGCCGACAGCACGCCGAAGCGGATCAGGCACTGCACCCAGGTGATCTCCTGGCCCGCCCCGGTCAGGCCCCACAGGTGCCAGCCGCCGAGGAACATGATCACGATCAGGAACGCGGCCGTGACCATGTGGAGGAACTCGGCTACGAGAAACAGGAGCAGCTTGATGCCCGAATATTCGGTGTGGTAGCCGCCCACGAGCTCCTGCTCGGCCTCGGGCAGGTCGAAGGGGAGCCGGGCCGCCTCGGCGAAGCTCGCCACCAGGAAGACGACGAATCCCAGCGGCTGGGCGAAGGCGTACCAGATGCCCGTTTCCGCCTGGGCGTTCATGATGGCGTCGAGCTTGAGCGAGCCGGCCGCGAGCACCACGCCGAGCAGGCCGAGGCCGAGCGGGATCTCGTAGGCCACGAGCTGGGCGCTACTCCGCAGGCCGCCGAGGAAGCCGTACTTGTTGTTGCTCGCCCAGCCGCCGAGCAGCACGCCGTAGACCGCGATGCTCGAAAGCGCGAACACCCACAGCACGCCGACGTCGAGGCCGGGCGCGACCAGGAACGGCACCGGGTCGGGCAGGCCCGGGATGCCCAGGGGCGGCAGCACGCTGCCGAAGGGGATGGCGGCGAAGATCGCCAGTGACGCGGCCAGGATCACCAGCGGCGCCGCCGCGTACAGCACCTTGTCGACGTGCCGCGGCGTGAAGTCCTCCTTGAGGATGATCTTCAGGCCGTCGGCCAGCGGCTGGCCGAGGCCGAACAGCCGCACCTTCGTGAGCGGGATGCCGACGCGGTTGGGGCCCTTGCGGTCCTGCACCCAGGCGGCCATCCACCGCTCCACGAGCACGAGATACGCCGCCGCCGTCATCAGGCCGCCGACGAGCAGGCCGATCTTCACGAGCGCGGCGATCGTGGTGGGGGAGGGGAGAAAGTTCATGTCGAGGCGAGCTGGTGGATGCGGAGGTCGACGCCGGTGGCCGGCACGTCACCGGTCAGGGCCGCGAACGCGGCCGACGACTCGGCGATCTGCCGTCGGACTGCGGTGGGGTCGTAGAGGCCGCGGCGGCCGAGCATGTTCCAGAACAGCCGGCCCTCGGGCCAGACGCCCGCCGGCGGCCGGATCGCCTGGCGGAAGCTCTGGGCGCGGTGGGCGACGTTGACCCACGTGCCAGCTCGCTCGGCGAAGCCGGCGGCGGGCAGCCGCCAGGTGGCCAACTGCATGAGTGGCGAGTCGAAGAGGTCCTGGACGACGAGTTGCCCGAGGCCGGCGAACGTCTGCGCCGCGGCCGTGTCGATCCACGGCCCGGGATGCCCGGCCGTGATCCAGGCCGCGTCGGCCTTGCCGGCGGCGACGTGGGCGACGAGGTCGTCCCAGGAATGGCCGGCCGCACCGAACAGGCCGAGCACCTCCGCGACGCCCCTGCGGTTCGGGCACTTCTCCGCGCGGATCGTGAAGCCGCCGGGGAAGGTCTCGTCCGCTCCGACGGTGGGCACGAAGCCCGTGGCGAGGAACGCCTCCGGGTCGATCGAGCGGGCCACCGCGCACAGCATCCACGCCTCCTCGAGCGTGAGCTGCGGCGAGACGGCGACCGCCAGCCGACCCGCGGCCTTGAGATCCTCGCGGAGCCGGAAGACGACGTCGGCCCATTCGACCGTCTCCGTCGCGGGCACTTGGCCGTGGCCGCGGCCTGTCGCCCGCCGGGTGGCTTCGAGGATCCGCGTCTGGTCGTGGAGATGGTGCCAGCCGTAGCGGCCATCGTCGCACATCCACCAGGTGTTGACGTGCGGGTTCTCGCGGGGCTTGAGCCGGTAGACCGTGTCCTGGTTGTGCTCGGTGTGGATCGAGCAACCGGCCGCGCAGCCGCCGCAGACGTTGGCCTCTCGCTTCAGGAACCAGACCCGCTGCTGGTAGAGGAAGTCCTTGTCGCCGAGCGCGCCCACGGGGCAGAGGTCGACGACGTTGCCGGAGAGCTTGTTGTCGAGCGGATGCCCCGGAAAGACGTCGATCTCCTCCTTCGCGCCCCGGGAGGTGACCATCAGCTCGGCGGTGCCGGCCACCTCACGGGTGAACCGCACGCACCGGGTGCACATGATGCAGCGGTCGACGAACAGGGTGACCGTCGGCCCCACGTCCCGCTTGCGGCTGGTGAACGGGTGGAGGTCGGCCCGGCGCTCCGGCTGGCCGTGCTGGAAGTGGTAGTCCTGGAGCAGGCACTCGCCGGCCTTGTCGCAGATCGGGCAGTCGATCGGGTGGTCGATGAGCAGCGCCTCCTCGACGCGGGCCCGACTGTCCTTCACGAGCTGGCTCTCGGTGACGATCACGGTGCCGTCCTTGACCGGCGTCTGGCAGCCCGGCACGAGCTTGGGCACCATCGTCACCTTGCCAGTGGCCGTGTCCCGCTGGCCCGTCTCGATCAAGCACATGCGGCAGCTGGCCACCACCGACAGGCCCGGGTGCCAGCAGTAGTGCGGGATCTCCTTGCCCGCGCGGCGGGCGGCCTCGATGCAGTTGAGCCGCTCGTCGGCCCCGATCTCGATCTCTTGTCCGTCGACGATGACGACCGGCATCAGTGGGCTCCGACGATCTGCAGGGCGGGGACGGGGTCGGTGACCATCCAGCCCGAGGGGTTGGTCCGCTTGATGTAATCCTCGAACTCGCCGCGGAACTTCTTGATCGCGTTCTTCATCGGCCAGGCGGCACCGTCGGCCAGGCCGCAGATCGTGCTGCCGGGCATCATGCCCATGGTGTTGCCGAGTTCGAGGAGGATGTCGAGGTCCTTGAGCCTGCCCTGGCCCGCCTTGATCCGCTCGAGGATCCGCAGGCTCCAGCTCGTGCCTTCGCGGCAGGGCGTGCACTGGCCGCACGACTCGTGGGCGAAGAACCGGGCCGAGTTGTGCAGGAAGTCGACGATGCTCGTCTGGTCGTCGATGACGACGACGGCCGCCGTGCCGAGGCCCAGACAGCCCACCTTGCCGGGGCCGGCGAAGTCGAGCGGCGTGTCGAGTTCGCTCGCGGTCATCAGGCCCATGGAGATGCCGCCTGGGATCACCGCCTTCGCCTTGCGCCCCTTCCACACGCCGCCGCCGAAGCCGTCGATCAGTTCGCGGGCCGTGATCCCCAGGGGCGCCTCGTAGCAGCCCGGCTTCTCCACGTGCCCGGACAGGCAGTAGAGCTTGGGCCCGTAGGAGCCGGGATCGCGGGGGTTGTTTGGATCGGCTGGCACGCCGATCGACTTGAACCAGTCGACGCCGCGGCGGGCGATCTGCGCCACGCAGGCCATCGTCTCGATGTTGTTGACGACCGTCGGCTTGCGGAACAGCCCCTCGATCGCCGGGAACGGCGGCTTGATCCGCGGCCAGGCCCGCTTGCCCTCGAGGCTCTCGATGAGGCCGGTCTCCTCACCGCAGATGTAGGCGGCCGCGCCCCGGTGCAGGTAGACGTCGAGCGAGAAGCTCGTGCCGCGGATGTTCTTGCCGAGGTAGCCCGACGCGTAGGCCTCGTCGATCGCCGCCTGGAGCCGGTGCCAGCTCCGCGGATACTCGTACCGCAGGTAGAGGTAGGCGGTGGAGGCCCGCGTTGCGAACGACGAGAGGATGATCCCCTCGATCACCTGGTGCGGGTCGTCCTCCATGAGGATCCGATTGTTGAACGTTCCCGGCTCGCTCTCGTCGGCGTTGATGCACAGGTAGATCGGCCCGGGATGGTCCTTGGGCAGGAACGTCCACTTGAGGCCAGTGGGAAAGCCCGCGCCGCCACGGCCGCGGAGCCCGGACGCCTTCACCATCTCGATCACGTCGGCGGGCTGCCTGCCCGCGAGCGTGGCTTCGAGCGGCGCGTACCCGCCTCGACTCTTGTAGCTCGCGATCGTGTGGCCGTCGGGCACGCCGACGGCCTCGAGGAGGACGGGCTTGAATGGCTGCATGGTCATGTCGCCCTCGCCCGCGGCTTCTTGAGTTCCGCCGCCGCGGACTCGGGGGTCATGTTCTTGAGCAGGTCGTCGTTGGCGAGGATGCAGGGGGCGAAGTCGCACGCGCCCAGGCACTCGGCCGGCTCGATCGTCAGTTCGCCGTCGGGCGTCGTGCCGTACGGGGTGATGCCATTGGTGTGGCAGAGATGCTCGAGCAGATGGTCGCCGCCCCGCAGCGCGCACGACACCGATCGGCAGACGAAGGCCCGCACCTTGCCGTGCGGCTTGTCCTGATGGAAGAACTGGTAGAAGGTGAGCGTGTCCTGCACCTCGGCGGGCGCCAGGCCGAGCACGGCGGCGATCTCGACCACGGCCTCGAGCGGCACGTGCCGCAGCTCGGCGTTGACGATGTGCAAGGCCGGGAGCGTGAGGGCGCGGCGGTTCGGGTACCGGGGCACGAGAGCCTCGATCTGCGCCACCATCTCGTCGGTGAGGATTTTTCGCGGGGCGATCATGAAAGAAACGGCGACCCCTTCTTGCGCCGCGTGAAGACGTCGTTCATCATCGGTCGAGCTCCGCGGCGATGACGTTCAGGCTCCCGAGCACCGCCACCACGTCAGAGAGCGTGTGGCCGCGGATCAGCTGCGGGAAGAGGGCGAAGTGGAGCACCGACGGCGGCCGACAGCGGGCCCGATAGGCCGTTTCGTTGCCGTCGCCCACCACGTAGAAGCCGAGCTCGCCGTTGGGCGCCTCGATCGCCGCGTACGACTCCGCGCACGGCACCTCGAAGCCGCGGTTGGCCATCGAGAGTTCGAAATGCGAGATCGTGCCCTCGATCGTCGAGTACACCTGCTGCTTCGTCGGCCGGGCCACCCGCTGGTCGATGCCCACGTCCACCGGGCCAGCCGGCAGGTTCTCCAGCGCCTGGTGCACGAGCTTCAGGCTCTCCCGCATCTCCTGCATCCGCACGAGGTAGCGGGCGTAGCAGTCGCCGGCGCTCGCGCAGCAGACCTTGAAGTCGAGATCGGCGTAGGCCAGGTAGGGCTCGTCCTTACGGAGGTCCCGCGTCACGCCGCTGGCCCGGGCCACGGGGCCGGTGGCGCCGCCGCCGATCGCCTCCTCCTTCGTGAGCACGCCCACCCCCTTGGTGCGATCGACGAAGATCCGGTTCCGCGTCAGGAGCCGCTCCATGTCGTCGAGCGTCTTGGGGAACGTGCGGAGGAACGCCCGGATCTTCTCGATCACCAGCGGGGTGAAGTCCTGCGACACGCCTCCTACGCGGGTGTAGGAGTTCGTGAACCGGGCGCCGCACAGCGTCTCGAAGATGTCGTAGATCACCTCGCGCTGGTAGAAGCCGTAGAGGAAGAACGTGAAGGCGCCGGTGTCGAGGCCCACGGCGCCGTTGCACAGCAGGTGGTCGCTGATCCGGGCGAGCTCGGCGATGATCGTGCGGATGTACGTGCACCGCGGCGTCAGTTCCAGCCCGAGCAGCGTCTCCACGGCGTGGTGCCAGGCCACGTTGTTGGCCATCGGCGAGATGTAGTTCATCCGGTCCGTCACCGTGACGTACTGGTTGAACGTCAGGTGCTCGCCGATCTTCTCGAAGCCGGAATGCAGGTAGCCCATCTCCGGCATGGCGTCGACCACCCGCTCGCCCTCCAGCTTCAGCACGAGCCGCAGCGTCGTGTGGGTGGCCGGGTGCTGGGGGCCGAAGTTCAGCGTCCACAGGTAATCCTCGGACCGCGCGCCCGCTTCGGGCCCGCTGCGTGTCGGATCGATTTCGGGGGGTGCGATGGACATCGATTAACTGTGGTCCCGCGTGATGACGGGGAAGTTGTGGCGTTCGCCGCGGCCCTGCAGGGGGTAGTCCTTGCGCAGGGGATGGGCGGCGAACTCCTCGGGCATGACCAGGCGGCGCAGGTCGGGATGACCGGTGAATCGGATGCCGAACAGGTCCCAGACCTCGCGCTCCAGCCAATTCGCGCCGGCCCAGATCGACACCACGCTGCGGACGGTCGGCTGGGGATCGTCGACGAACACGCGGACGGTGAGCCGCTGGTTGGTTGCCGTGCTCGCCAGCAGGTAGACCAGGCCGTACCGCTGCCGGGCGCCCGGGTACTCGAGATAGTCGACGCAGGTCACGTCGACGAGCAGGTCGAAGCCCCTGTCGGCGAGGAACCGCAGCACGTCGTAAGACTCCTCGGCCGGCACGACGAGTCGCGTCTGGCCGCGGAACGTCGACGACTCCATGGCGCCGAACCGCTCGGTGAGGGCGGCGAGGACATCGTCGACGGGGGGCGGCGTGAAGGGCATGGGCGAGGCGGGACTGTCAGGGGCGGGGAACGGACGGCTCGGCCGCGGCGGCGAGTTCCCGCTGCAGCACGGGATTGCGGGCGGCGTCGATCGTCAGCGGCGCGGCGATGTCGACGAGGGCCCGCTTGCGGAGCTGGCGGCCCGCCGTGTCGAACTCGCGGCCGGTGATCGTGCCCTCGCGCTGGATCTTGTCCTGAAGATCGATGATCGCCTGGATCAATTGCTCCGGCCGCGGCGGACAGCCAGGCACGTACATGTCGACCGGGATGAAGCGGTCGATGCCCTGCACGACGGCGTAGGTGTCGAACACGCCGCCGGTGCTGGCGCAGGCGCCCATCGAGATGCACCACTTGGGCTCGTGCATCTGCTGCCAGATCCGCTGCAGCACCGGCAGCATCTTCATGACCACGCGGCCGGCCACGATCATCAGGTCGCACTGCCGGGGGCTGAAGCGGAAGACCTCGGCCCCGAAACGGGCCAGATCGTGCTTGCTCGCGCCCGTGGCCATCAGCTCGATGCCGCAGCAGGCCGTGGCGAACGGCATCGGCCAGAGGCTGTTCTTGCGGCACCAGTTGGCCAGGGAATCGAGGCGACTGACGAACACGTTCTCGGGCAGCTGCAGGTCGCTCACCGCCATCGGAACACCCCCTTTCGCCAATCGTACGCGAACCCCACGATCACGAGCGCGATGAACAGCATCGCCCCGGCGAACACCAGGCCCCGCGACGAGACGAGGCCGCCCGTGACCGCGGCATCGACGCCCGCCGCCGAGCGGCTCGCCACCGCCCATGGGTAGAGGAACAGCAGTTCCACGTCGAACACGAGGAAGGTGATGGCCACGAGGTGGAAGCGGACGTCGAACCGCCGCCGGGTGTCGTGGACGGGGTCCATGCCGCTCTCGTACGGCATTTCCTTGACCGCCCCGCTGCGCCGCGGGCCGATGAGCTGGGCGGCCACCACGAGGCCCACCGAGACCGCGGCCGCGATCACCACGAACAGGAGGACGGGGAGGATGGCTTCCATGGCGCCTGCGGCGGGCTGAAACTGCGAAAAACGGCCGTGGGAACGGACTTCGTGAAATTCGTCACGAAGTCGGACCCAAAAAAACCGGGGGCCTCGCGGCCTCCGGCCCATCGTCACGACCCGCACAGTTATACAAGTCCCGCCCGGCGGCGGCGAGCCGGGCCGTTTTCGGGCCGCCCGGCGATGGTTCCGCCCCTCACCCGCAGCGGGCGAGGTGGGCGCGAATCAGCGGCACGATGTCGGGGTGCCGCCGGGCGAGTTCCGCCGTCACGCGGCCCAGATCGAGGCCGTAATGGTTCGTGCGGAACACGCTCGCCTTCACGAACGGGATTCCGGCCTCGAGCAGCCGCCGCCACAGCAGTTCGCTGGGGTTGTGCGGGTTTCGCCGCCCCTTGCGCACCAGCCGCCACGCACGCCGCGGGTCGGCGAGCCGCACGTGCGGCCACAGTTCGGCGAGCGACACGGGCGCGGCCTCGCGGGCGTCGTAGATCGCGGCGACGTTCAGGCCCGCCCGGCGGCAGGCCGCGGACAGGCCGAGCTCGTAGCGGTCGACGACCTCTTCCTTGGAGGGCAGGGGCACGACGCTGCTCCAGAACCGATCGAACAGCGGCGCCTCCAGCAGGCGGCGGCGCATGCCGAAGAACCACGACTGCACGTGCGGGCAGCGGCCGGGGCGGAATCGGGTGCCCTGCTCGGAGAGCACCATGCCCCACAGGTCGGCGGCGGCGGTTCGCGGATGTTCGAGCGCGGGGCCGAGGTCGAAGAGCGGGCCGTAGACGCTGTCGTTGACGCACAGGATCTCGTCGTAGTCGCCCGGCCGCAGCGTCGCGAGCCCGTCCCGCCAGCTGCCGAAGTCGTAACCCACGTTGGGGCGGGCCACGAACGCATCGACGAGGCCGGCCACCGCGGCCGGCGGCCGCGGGACGCTCGCCGACACCAGCACCAGCCGGTCGGCGTGCGGCCGGTAGCTGCGCAGGGCCGCGACGACGAGCGGATCGAACGCGCCGCTGGGATCGTAGTGGGCGAAGACGATCGCCCGGGCGGGCGACGGACGCGGCGAAGGTGCGATCATCGTGTGGCGCCCGCAAGTCCCTCGCGTCAGGCCGCGCGGCGGCCCGCCCGGACGATCCGCGACCGCAGGGTCGCCAGCCGCCGGAGCACGGTGCCGGCCGGGGCGGCGGTCCCGCTGAGCCGCAGCAGCGCGGGCACGTGTTCCAGGGCTCCGGCCGCCTGCTCCACGTCGCCACGGGCGAGCAGCCGCTCCGCGGCCCGGCAGGCCGAGGCGGCATGCCAGCGGGCGCTCGCCTGGGTCGTCCGGGTCCGCAGGCCCGCAGGCAGCGTCCGGGCTATGAGCTCGATCGCCCGCAGCACGTCGGGCCAGACCGCGCCGCTGGCTGCGAGCCGGGCGGACTCGTTGTGCGGATGACGGCGGTAGACGGCCAGCGGCTGCGGCTCGTACCACACCGGGTGGTTGGCCGCGACCCGCACCCACATCTCCCAATCGAGCGTCTGCAGCAGGTCGCCACGGTAGCCGCCGAGCGTCTCGTAGACCGTGCGACGGACGACGGCGGCGGGCGTCTGGATCCGCTGCCGCTCGGCGATCCGCGGCAGCCAGTTCGCCATCAGGCCGGGCATCCAGCGGAGGCGGGACGACGACTTGATCGGCCGGCCGTCGCCATCGACGATCCGGCTCCTGCAGAAGGCCATGCCCGCCTGCGGAGCGGCATGGAAGCCGCGGTCGATCGCGGCGTAGAAGCCGGGCAGCACGTAGTCGTCCTGGTGCAGCAGGTGCACGAGGTCGCCGCGGGCCAGGGTGATGGCCCGGTTCCAGTTGCCCGCCAGTCCGAGCCGGTCGGGAAACTCGAACAGTTCGACGCGGCCCTCCGGATCGACCGAGCGCACGAGTTCGCGGGCCACGCCGGGCCTGGAGCCGTCGTCGACGATGGCGATCTGCATGTCCTCCGGCGGCAGCGCTTGCGCCAGGACCGATCGCACCGCCTCGCGCAGTTTCGCGTCGGGATCGAACGTGGGCAGCACCACCGAAAACCGCGGCCGCTCGCCACCCGGACGCACCGGGATCCTGGCGGCATCGGCGGCGGTGGAGTCGTAGATTCGAAGCATGGCGGGGCGGAGACGCGCTGGTCCTGGCCGGGGAAATAGCAGGCGGGCCCAGCCCGCCGCCAGCCCGCCTCACCCGCCATGTTTGCCCCGTCTCTCCCCAGCCCCCCAACCCCGCACGAGGGCGGCCCGTTCCCGCGGGGGCCGTGGATGGCGCCCCGCAGTGCGGCTCAAAAGTTGCCCACGTTGAAGTTCACATAGGCCCCGAACGGCCCCACGCCCACGCTCATGCCCGAGCCCTTGGCGTCGGCGAACGGGGGCTGGCCGCCGCCCTGGCTGCTGCTGCGATAGGGCGACATCGACACGCCGCCCGACTGCATCCGCGCCGCGGCGGCGTTGGAGGCGGCGGCCGTCGCCTGCCGGGCCGCGGCCGCCTGGTCGACGAGCTGTCGGCGGCCCTGGTCGAAGGCCTGCTGTTGACGCTGCAGCGTGGCCCGCCGCTGCTCGATCCGTTGGATCTCCTGCTGCAGCTGGCCCGAGTTCATCGTGACTACGTCGGGAACGTCCTTGAGCACCTCGGCCCGCTTCTGGTCCGACATCACCGAGAGGTACTGGCCGACCCAGTTGCGGGCCTCCTTGGCCTCCGGCGTGTCGAGGATCTTGAACTTGGCGTCGAGGTCGTCGAGCAGGTAGTCGAGATCGTAGGACGACATCCCGGCGACGCGGCGGTTGAAGTTGGACTTGATCTGCCGCACCTCCTCGGGCGTGTAGATCTCCTGGGACGAGAGCCACTCGCCGAGCTCGAAGATCGCCCGCCGCCATCGCTCGCTGTTCATGATCTCCGCCTTGCGGGCGATGTCGCCCGGGTCGGCGGCATCCGCCGCCGGCGCCGGCGCCGGGCGGGCCGGCGGCTCCGCGGCGGAAGCCCACGGGCAGAGCCAGGCCAGGGCGAGGCCCGCGGCCAGCGGCAGGCGGGCGGTGGAGAAGCGCGGGTTCACGGTTTTCCTCCCTTGCGGATCATCTGCAGGTTGAGCGGCGGTGCGTGTTCGCCGCCGACGTGGGTGGGCAGCGACCGCCACGAGCAGCGGTCCCTGCCGTCGAAGGTGTAGACGTTGAGCGAGGCCGTCCGCGTGCCGTCGGGCAGCACGCCCGTCGTGCGGGCGACCCACGAATCGCCGTCGCGGCTCCAGACCGCCTCGCCGTGGCCGCCGTCGGAACTGAAGACCCAGGAGCGGATCTGGCGGGACAGCGGGTCCCAGCCGATCCGCTGCGTGACGTGCAGCGCGGCCGAGTCGTCGGCCGACCCCGGGGCGGCGATCTTCACGTCGCGGAGCAGGAACGTGCGGTTGGCATTCCATTGGACCTTCATCTCGATGGTCGGCTTCTGCGGCTCGGCCGCTGCGGCGCCGGCCTTGCCCGCGCGGTCGTCGACGACGACCCAGTCACCGACCATCCAGTCGAGGTCTTCGAGTCTCTCCGTGGCCGCCTCGGCGTCGAGGCGATCCTCCCGCAGCGCGGCGAGCTTCCAGCCGTCCGGCTCCCGCACCCAGGTCGCTGCGAACCGGCCCTGCAGCGGCCGCGTGAGGCCAGGCACCACGACCTCCACCGTCCCGTCCTCGAGGGCCACGTCGGCGGTCAGGAACCGGAGACTCGTGTCGTTGATGCGGAACGAGGGCTGGACGGCGTCGGCGGCCGGTTTGCTCGTGGCGGCCACCGTCTTGCGGCCCTCGAGCACGTTCCCCTGCTCGTCCACGATGTCGCCGTCGGCGGTCCAGAGCGCGGCGAGGGCCTGGCCGTCACCGCGGTCGAGCGCCTCGCGGTAGCGGCGCGAGGCGGCCCGCACTCCCGCCTCGTCCCGCGCCGGCTGTTCGGCGGTCGCGGCGGCGGCGAGGCACAGTCCGGCGACGAGGGCCGGAACGACGGCGATCGGGCGGGGCGAAGCGGGCATCGGAACCTCGAACGGCGGAAGAGATCGCGGTACGTTGAGACGCTCCATCGTACCACGGCCCGGGCGTCGTTCAGCGCCCCGGGAAAGGCCCGCGGCCGTTTGGTAGGGTGTTCGCATGTCCGACACCGCCGCCACGCTCGCCGACCTGGTCCGCCGCCCCAGTGTCAACCCGATGGGCCGCGACGTCTCGGGGCCGGAGTACCTCGAGGGCCGCATCACCGACTACCTCGTGCAGCGGTTCACGGCGGCCGACATCCCCTGGGCCCGCCAGGCGGTGGCGCCAGGCCGCGACAACGTCGTGGCCCGGCTGGAAGGGACGGTTCCCGGCGCGCCGGTGCTGCTGTGGGATGCGCATCAGGACACCGTGCCGGCCGAAGGGATGACGGTCGAGCCGTTCACGCCGTTGGTCCGCGAAGGCCGGCTCTACGGCCGCGGGTCCTGCGACGTCAAAGGGGGCATGGCGGCGATGCTCGTGGCCCTTGACCGGTTGCGGGCCTCCGCCCTGCCGCGCCGCGCGACCGTCGTCTTCGCGGCGACCATCAACGAGGAGTTCGGGTTCACCGGCGCCCGGGCCTTGGCCCGGCTGTGGGGCACCGCGGCCGCCACGGCCGTCGACGGGCCGGCCCAGGCCCTGCTGGCGGCGCGGCCGGTCGCGGCGATCGTGGCCGAACCGACCGGCCTCGACCTGGTGATGCAGCACAAGGGGGCGGTCCGCTGGCGGATCCGCGTCCGCGGCCGGGCCTGCCACAGCGCGTTCCCGGAGCAGGGCGTGAATGCGATCTATCCGGCCGGCCGCGCGATCCTGGCGCTCGAGCAACTCGCCGCGGAACTGCTGCACCGGCACGCCGACCATCCCTGCGGCGCCCCCACGCTCAACCTGGGCACGATCCGCGGCGGTGCGGGCGTGAACCTGGTGCCCGATCTCACCGTGCTCGAGGTGGAGCGCCGCGTCGTGCCCGGTGAGTCGCCGGTAGCGGCCCGCGACGAGGTGATTGCCCGCGTCGCCGCCGCCTGCGGCGCGGCGGACGTGGAGCACGACCCGCCCTTCCTCGAGAGCGCCGGGCTCCCCGACGCGGCTGCCGACCCGACCGCCGCCCCGTGGATCGACGCCCTCGCCGCGGCGGCCCGCGCCGGGGGGGCGGCCGCCCGCCGCACCGCCGCCCGCTACGGCACCAATGCCAGCGTGTTCGCCGAGGCGGGCGTGCCGAGCGTGGTCTTCGGCCCCGGCTCGATCGCCCAGGCCCACACCGCCGACGAGTGGATCGAACTGGCCCAGGTCGACGCGGCCGCGGCCGCCCTGGCGGCGGCCGTCACGGCCGGCTGACTGGTACAACATCGCCACCCGAGTTCACCCCCGCAGGAGCGTGCAGCATGGCAGGCAGGATCAAGGTCAAGGGCCCGGTCGTCGACCTCGACGGCGACGAGATGACGCGGATCATCTGGCAGTTCATCAAGGACAAGCTGATCCTGCCCTACCTCGACCTCGAGATCCGCTATTACGACCTCTCGATCCAGAACCGCGACGCCACGGCCGACCAGGTGACCGTCGACGCGGCCAACGCGATCAAGGCATGCGGCGTGGGCGTGAAGTGCGCCACGATCACCCCTGACGAGGCCCGCGTGCAGGAGTTCGGACTCAAGAGCATGTGGAAGAGCCCCAACGGCACGATTCGCAACATCTTGGGCGGCGTGATCTTCCGCGAGCCGATCATCATCAGGAACATCCCCCGGCTCGTGCCCGGCTGGACGAAGCCGATCGTCGTCGGCCGTCACGCCTTCGGCGACCAGTACCGGGCCACCGACACGAAGATCCCGGGCCCGGGCACGCTCACACTGACCTTCACACCGGCCGACGGCTCGCAGCCGATGGAGTTCCAGGTCTTCGACTTCCCCGGCCCCGGCGTCGCGATGGCCATGTACAACCTCGACGACTCGATCCGCGACTTCGCCCGGGCCAGCTTCCGCTACGGGCTGGCGCGGAGTTACCCCGTGTATCTGTCCACGAAGAACACGATCCTCAAGAAGTACGACGGCCGCTTCAAGGACATCTTCCAGGAGATCTTCGACGCCGAGTTCAAGGCAGAGTTCACCGCGAAGGGCCTGACCTACGAGCACCGGCTGATCGACGACATGGTGGCCAGTGCGCTCAAGTGGGAGGGGGGCTACGTCTGGGCCTGCAAGAACTACGACGGCGACGTGCAGAGCGACATCGTGGCCCAGGGCTTCGGTTCCCTGGGGTTGATGACGAGCGTGCTGATGACGCCGGACGGCAAGACCGTCGAGGCCGAAGCGGCCCACGGCACGGTGACGCGGCACTACCGCCAGCACCAGCAGGGCAAGCCGACGAGCACCAATCCGATCGCCTCGATTTTCGCCTGGACCCGCGGGCTCGCCCACCGCGGCAAACTCGACGGCACGCCCGAGGTGACCCGGTTCGCCGACACGCTGGAGAAGGTGTGCATCGAGACGGTCGAGGCCGGGAAGATGACGAAGGATCTGGCGATCCTCATCGGCCCGAGCCAGCCGCACCTCACCACGCAGGACTTCCTGGCGGCGATCGACGCGAACCTCGTCAAGGCGATGCAGGCCTGACGCGGGTGGCGGTCACTGCAAGCCCCAGGCCTTCAGCACCTCGAGGACGAGGATGATCGCCACGCCCATCAGGCTCTCGCCGGCGATCAGGCCGCTCGACACGGGAACCGTGTAGGTGTCGGCGAGTTTCGGGCGGGCCTTGGCGAACGCCCAGGCGGCGAGGGCCCCGGCGAACATCGCGAACGAATTGAAGGCGGGAATCACGCCGGCGATGCCCAGGCCCGTGGTCGAGGGGAGCCAGGGCCGCCACCGCTTCGGCCCGAACTCCTCGAGCAGCGTGAGCACGATGCCGAGCGCCGCACCGACCGCGATCGCCTCGACCGCCCCGTCCGGCAGGGCGTCGATGCCCTTGGCGAGCAACTCCGCCACGCCCGCCCAGACCTTCGCCGACGGCGCCGGCAGCTCCGCGGTGCCGAGCCGCTCCGGATCCCGCTGCACGACGAACAGATACGCCGGCACCGACACGAGCGTGCCGGCGATCACGCCGAAGAGTTGCGAGATCGTCTGCTTGCGGGGATTGCCGCCGAGGAGGTAGCCGCTCTTGAGGTCGGTGAGCAGGTCGGCGGCGTGCGAGGCGGCGCCGGAGGTGATCGAGGCGGTCATCAGGTTCGTGGTGATGTTCTGCGGGGCCACCACGCCGTACATGAGCTGCGTGATCTTGCCCATGGCGCCGATCGGCGTGATGTCGGTTTCCCCGGTGGCGCGGGCCGCCACGATGGAGAGGAAGAACGTGACGAGCACGGCGAGGATGCCCATCCACCAGGTGATGTCGAATAGCCAGTGGCCGAGGATCACGCAGGCGGTGCCCGCCGTGAGCGTGCCCGCCACGAACCAGCTCGACGGCACCTCGACGCGGGCGAGCGGATCGTCGTGGTTGGCGGCCGCGGCACCGCCGACGAGTCGGCCGAGGCCGCCGAAGGCCCGCAGCACCGTCCGCCACTTGAGCCCGAAGGCGAGCAGGCCCGAGGCAACCATCATCGCGGTCGAGGGCCAGAGCACCCAGGACACGATGCCGCGGTAGCCCGGCTGGGCGATCCCCCGCTCCACGAGGATCGGCCCGATGACACCGTAAAAAATGATCGATCCCACGAGCATCGAGGCGGCGACGCGCAGCCCCATGATCGCGCCGGCGGCCACCATGATCAGCGAGCCCTCGATGCCGATCGTGAACTGGGCGAGCAGCTCGCGGGCGATGCCGCCGGGCCCGAACGGGATCTCGGCGGGGATCGCCCAGCCGGCGATCGCCTTGATGCCACCGACCAGATCCCGCCAGATGGCGACCACGGCCCCGAGCACGGCCGACCCAAAGAGCGCGCGGGCCTTGACGACTGCCTCGCCACCCGCGCCGTGCATGCTGGCAAGCGTCTCGGCGGTGGCGATGCCGGAGGGGAAGGGGAGCTGGTCGATGTTAATCAGCTGCCGCTTGAGCGGGATCGCCATGAAGACGCCGAGCATCGAGAGGGCGGCGAGCCAGAGGCCGATCTCCCACCACTCGAGCAGCCGGCCGGTGGTCATGAAGAGCGCGGGGATCGCCGACACGAGACCGGCGCTCGACATGTAGCCGGCGGCGCTGGCGGCGCTCGACATGGTGTAGTTCTCGAGCGTGGAGAAGGGCCGCGTGCGGTAGGCCGGCACGACCTGCTCGAGAAACTTGAAGACCGCGTACGCGATGATGCAGGCGGTGATCGTCACGCCCAGGCCCCACCCGGTCTTGAGGCCGACGTACAGGTTCGAGACCGACATCAGGCCGCCGATCAGCATCCCGGTGACGACGGCCCGCGGCGTGAGCTGCACGGCGTCGTCGCCGGCGTACACGTTGTCGAGCCACCACCGTGCGGCCGCGCGGTCGTCGGTGAACGGGGCGTGCGGCGTGGGCGGGGATCCGGCCATGCCGTCAGGATAGCCAACGCGGGTGAATCGCTCATGAAATCGTCAAAAAAATCTCACGCGATTCGCATCGCGCGCTCATCTTCGGTCCGTATGTTCCTCGCTCCAGTTCTCCGGACGCAGTGCCGGAACTCCCACCCAGAGATCTGCAGGAGTGCCCGCCATGATCCGCCGCCAGTTGCCGGCCTTGGTCGCTGTCCTCGTGATGTCCGCGGTGCAGGTGCCGTCGGCCATGGGCCAGCTTTCGTTCTGGAACGGCGTGTCACTGCCGTATGGCGGTGAAATCATCTCGTTCTCCAATGGCAGGCTGCTGGCGACGAACTCCGGAACGGCCGTCGGATTCCATGGCATCCAGGCCTACTCGCTCACCAGTTCCGGGTCGCTGACCGTCAGCGGCTCGTTCGACCTTTCCTCCGTGTTCGGCGGCGCGGCGAACATCGCCTCCATCTCGAGCGTGGTCGTCGACAGCCGAGGTTTCGGGATCGCATCGGTCATTCCGGTGGCTACCGGCTCGTCCGACTTCGGCCGCGTGGCCTTCTTCGATTCAACCACGGGAGCGGTCCTCAAGACGCTCGACGTCGGCTACCACCCCGACTCGGTGTCGATCACGCCCGATGGGACCAAGCTGCTCGTCGCCAACGAGGGCGAGTATGGCTCCACGACGGCCACGCCGGAGGCCGTGAACCGTGCCGGGTCGATGAGCGTCGTCGATCTCACGAGCGTGGCGGGCGCAGGCGACGTCGCAGCGCTCACGTCGGCGAACGTCGCCACGTTCGACTTCACCGCCGCCAATCTGGCGTCCGGCGTCACGCTCGCCGGCGTCCGCAACGCCCGGCTCGACACGGCCGCGACCAAGAACCCCAATGCCGTGGACATCGAGCCCGAGTACATCGCCGCCACGAACGACAAGGCCTACCTGACGCTCCAGGAGAACAATGCGATCGCCGTTTTCGACTTCACGACCGGCAAGTACGAGGCGATCCACCAGTTGGGTTCGATCACGAAGCTGATCGATGCCTCCGATCGGGAAGTATCGAGCACGGTGGGTTTGGCCCAGGTCAACGACACCGTCCGGGGCCTGCCGATGCCCGACACGATGGTGAGGTTCTCGCGCGGTGGCACGACGTACCTCGTCACCGCCAATGAAGGGGATGCCCGTCCGGATGACGGCGACACCATGCGGATCAACCAGGAGGGCGTCAGCGGAAGGCCGACGATCGACGCCACCGTGAAGACGACGCTCGACGGTCTGTACGGCGGCAACTTCAAGGCCGACGCCGCCCTCGGTCGACTGAACATCCTCAAGGATCAGGGTGACACCGACGCCGACGGCGACATCGACCAGCCGACGGCGCTCGGCACGCGGAGTTTTTCGATCTGGAATGCGTCGTCGGGCACGCTCGCCTTCGACAGCGGGAGCATGATCGAGCAGTGGGTGGTGGCCAACGATCAGACGGCGTTCAATATCAACAGCGGCCTCACGAGCGAGTTCGACAAGCGTTCCGACGACAAGGGGCCGGAGCCCGAGGCGCTCGCGTTCGGTTCGATCGCCGGCCGCGACTACGTGTTCGTCGGGACCGAGCGGCAGAATGGCATCTTTCAATTCGACGTCACCGATTTCGCCAACGTGTCGATCGTTGGCTACTTCAACCCGGTGACCAGCAGCCTCGACAGCGGCGGCGCCTTCATCTCGCCGGAGTCGCTGCAGTTCATCGCCGCCGGTGCGGCCGGCAATTCCACCGGGTTGGACTTGCTGGTCGCGGGCTTCGAAGGCACGGGCAGCAACGGGTCGATCGCCGTGTTCGCCGTTCCGGAACCGCAGACAACGCTGCTCCTCGCGAGCGGGGGCCTGTGCCTCCTGGCGGCGGCCCGGCGGCGGTTTCGGAAGCGGACGGCCTGAACGGGCGGATCCTCGTGGCGTGGGCTGCGGTGCCGGCGGCCGCGCTGAAGCCGTCCATGCGCCAGCGGCCGGTGGCGGCGCACGCAGCGGCCGTAGGCCGCGCCGCATGCCGCCGCGCCACACGCCGCCGCGCGAGCGGCGGCAACGGTCGCCCGGAGGTGCGACCGCCCGGCATTCGAGCCGCACCTCGGCTGCGGCTCCGAATGCCAAGGCGAAAACGGGCAGGATGCCCGTGTTTCGCCTGAATTCAGAACACGTCGAGGTGGAAGTGGTGCCCCTGGTGATAGCGGCGCGACTTCGGGTAGTAGTTCTGCCACGCCCGGTTGTAGACCGGCACCCGCATCTCCTGCGGATAGCGATAGTAGAGATCGTTGGCCGACTGCATGTAGCCGTCGGCGTAGAAGTTCTGCGGATACCAGACGTACGGATAGTGGTAGAGCCGGTTCCAGTCGGTGGCGTTGTACGACTGGCCCCACTGGCGGCCGTAGGCCTGGGTGCCCGCGAACGCGGGCGGCTGGGCGGCGGCCGTGGTGCCGGCGGCCGTGAGCAGGCCGGCCAGGATGGCGGCGGCGAACAGGCGCGATCGCATGGTGTGTCCCCCCGAAGAAAACCCGATCCGGGAGAACTATCGGCAGGCCCTACGACCGGGCTTTACGGAAAAACCCGCAGGGTTTCACGCCGGGAGCCGGCCCTCGGCGAGTTCCCGGTCCCACTCCTCGATGAGGGGCCAGCGGGGGGCGCAGGTGCCGAAGTCGGCGAGGTCCAGGTAACCCCGGAGGCGGTCGATCGTCTTGGCGAGCAGGGCGTCGTCCTTGGCGAAGATCGGGCCGTGGCTGGGGAGCAACCACTTCACGTCGCTGGCGGCGATCCGCTCCAGCGAGCGGATGAAGGCGGGGATGTCGCTGCCGTGGTGGGCGTCGATCGCGCCGACCGACCCGTCGCGGTAGATGTTGTCGCCGGAGAGCAGCAGGTCGCCCATCCGGAAGGCGAGCTGGCTGTCGGTGTGCCCCGGCGTGTGCCAGACCTCGAGCGCCCGCGTGCCGATCTCGATCACGTCGCCGTCGCCGACGACGCGGTCGACCTTCACCGGCGGCATCTCCATGCGGACGTTCTGGGCGGTGATCTCGGCGAAGGTCTTGATGCGATCTCCCGACTCCAGCGACTCGACCGCCTTGGGGTGGGCGAGCACCGGCGCCTTGAGAATCGCCTTGGCCTTGGCGAGCCCCTGGATGTGGTCCACGTCGGCGTGGGTGGCGACGAGCGCTTGGCACTGCGACAGGGGAAAATCCATCTGCCGGATCATCTCGATGATCTCGTCCACCGTCTCTTCGTAGCCGATGTCGATTAGCCCCCAGGCGCGATCGTCGTGCACGAGATAGACGTTGCAGCCGATTCGCCAGCCGGCCTGGGTGTTCATCTCGATCACGCCGGGGAACACGGGACGACGTGCGAGCATGGACGTGCCGGGATGGGGATTTGCGGGGGATTCCCGCGGAAGACACACTGGTCGGGGCCACGGTGGCCGTACAGGAAGAGTGTAGAAGTCTCATGGGCGCCCGGCAATCGGCCGCCGTGAAGGCAGGAGCGCAGGCGTGGAACACGACGGGTCGGCCACCATGGCGCCGGGTGGGTTCTCGGCCTGGTCCGCGGGCGTGGCCGAACTCTGCCGGCTCGTCGATGCCCTCGGGCCCACGGCCGGGGCGCTCGGCGCGGCCGATCCCGCCGGGACGGCCTGGCATGGCGCCCTGTTCGGCAAGCTGCGTCCCCAGGTCTCCCGCGAGCCGCTGCTGGTGGCGGCGGTCTGCGGCGGCACCAACACCGGCAAGAGCCTGATCGCCAACACGCTCGTCGGCGCCGAGATCAGCCGCTCGCTGCCCGAGGCGGCACGAACGCGGCACCCGGTGGCCAGTCTGCCCCGTGGCGTGGCGGGCCGCATCGACCTGGCGGAACTCTTCCCCGGCTTCGTGCCGGTGCCATGGACGGGCGAGGACGACGCGCTCGCGGAGGGGGACGAGAACCGCCTCGTGTGGCGCGAGGATCCGCACGGCGGCCAGCCGGCCCGGCTCGTGCTCCTCGACACGCCCGACATCGACGGCACGCTGCGGGAGAACTGGCGGCGGGCCGAGCTCGTCCGCGACGCCGCCGACGTGCTCGTGGCGGTGCTCACCCAGCAGAAATACAACGACGCGGCCGTCCGCGACTTCTTCGCCGCGGCCGCCCGGGCGCGGAAGACGGTGCTCGTGGTCTTCAACATGGTGGCCTGGCCGCAGCAGCGGGAGCGGCTCGCCGGCTGGCTGGCCACGTTCACGGCCGAGACGGGCGTGGCCCCGGTCGCCGTCTACGCGGCGCCCCACGACTTCGCCGCGGCGGAGGCCGGGCGGATCGCGTTTCATCCGCTGCCCGAGCTGACGTCCGACGGCGGCTCCGCGTCGCCGGCCGAGCGGCTCGCCGGCTGCGACTTCGACCGCATCAAGTTCGCCGCCATGGCCGGGGCGCTCGGCGTGGTGCTCGACCCGCGGGACGGCCTCGGCGGCTGGCTCGACGACTTCGAATCCGCCGCGGGGAAGTGGCGGGAGGCCCGGCAGCTGCTCGAGCGCGAGGGCCGCGTCCGCGTGGAGCTGCCGACCGCGCCCCGCGAGATCGTGTGGAACGAGATCTGGAACTGGCTCGAGCCGCGGCGGTCGGGGTTCGACCTGGCCGTGAGCCGCGTGTACCGCGTCGCCGGCAAGGGCGTGGGGTGGGCGGCCAGGAGGATGGGCCTCGTCCGCAGCGACGCCGAGCGCCGCGAAGATTTCTCCGCCGTCGAGCTGGCCGCGCTCAAGCAGGCCCTCGCCGACTTCGTGGAGCGGCTCGACGACGCCTGCCATCGCGACGAGCGGCTGGCCGCGATGCTCGGCCCCCGGCTCGCCTCCGCCGACCGCGCCGCGTGGTACGCCGACCTCGAGCGGCGGCACGCGGCGCTGCCGCTGGTCTCGGAGGCGTACCGCACGTTCGTCCGCGGCGAGCTCGACCGCTTCTCCCTCGAGAACCCGCAGCTCGTCGGCTGGATCCTCGCCGGCCTCAACGTCGGCGCCGTCGCCCGGCCCGCGATCACCGTCGGCCTCGGTCTGGCGGGCGCCGCCGTCGTGCCCGCGGCCGCGGCCACGGCCGGCGGACTGACCACGCTGGTGCACCACGTGGGCGACGTCGTCGTCGGCACCGCGGCCACGCTCGCCGGCGAGGGGGCCCTCGGCCTCACCGCCGCGGGGCTCAAGCCGCTCATCGAGACGCTGTTCGCCGGCTGGTCGGCCGAGCGGGGCCGGATCCTCGCGGAGACGCTGCACGACGTCGTGCTCGGCGACCGGCTCGAGGAGATCGAGCGGCTGGCCTCCGCGGCCGCGCGGCCCGAGGTGGTGGCGGCGCGGCGGCTGCTGGTCGAGACGGCACGGGGGATGGGAAGACCATGACGAGCGACCGCACGGAACCGACCGGCAGCGAGCCCGACTACGCGGGCTTCGACCAGCTCGTGGGGGCGCTCACCCGCTGGAGCGGCTCGCTGCCAGACTGGCCGCCCGCGGCCGGCGTGCGCAGCGAGTGGGAGGGGGTGGAGCCGCGGCTCGAGCGGGCGCGGCGGGAGTTGTCGCGGATGCTCGTCGTGGGCGTCGTGGGCGGCACGGGGACCGGCAAGAGCACGCTCGTCAACGCGCTGGCCGGGGCCGACGTGACCGCGGCGGGCGACGTGGCCCGACCGACGACGACGGCGCCCGTGATCGTGGCCGCGCGGGACGTCGACCTCTCCTGGCTGCCGCTCGACGCGATGGGCGGCCGCGTGGTGCGGAGCGACGCCGCGGCCGTGGCCAACATCGTGCTGGTCGACTGTCCCGATCCCGACACGCAGCCCGGCGCCGCGGCCGGGCGGGAGGGGGCACCGCCGCGGCCGAGCGACTCCAACCACAACCGCGAGCTGCTCGAGGCGGTGCTGCCCGCCTGCGACGTGCTCCTGCTCGTGGCCACCGCGCAGAAGTACCGCTCCTGGATCGTGGCCCGCGAGGTGCAGGCCTTCGCGCCGGGCCGGCCGCTGCTGTTCGTGCAGTCGCACGCCGCTCGGGACCCCGACATCCGCGCGGACTGGAGGCGGGAGCTCGAGTCGCAGGGCTTCGACGTGCCACGGATCTTCCGGCTCGACGGGGTGGAGGCGGTGCGGCGGGCGACCGCGGGTCTCGAGCCCGAGCCCGGCTTCCGTGAGCTCGCCGCTGCGATCGAGGAGGAGCTCGTGGGCCGGGCGGCCCGGCGGGTGCGGCGGACCGGCGCGCTCGACCTCGCCGGCTGGTTCACGCGGCAGGCCCGCGGCCGGCTGGCGCCGCTGCGGGAGCCCGTCGCCCAGTTCGCCGCGGGCGTCGACGCGGAGCGGGCGCGGCTCGAGGGCATTCTTGCCCGGGCCGTCGGCGGCAAGCTCCGCGCGAGCCGCGCGGCCTGGCAGCGGCTCGTCACCGACGAGGTCGTCGACCGCTGGCACGGCGGGCCGTTCGCGACCTTCCTGCACGTGCTGGCGGCGCTGGGTTCGTTCTGGACGCGGGTGCGGCCCGGAGGAGGCGTGATCGGCCGGCTCCTCGCCGGTCAGTCGCCCGCAGCCGCGGCCGGCAGCGGCGGCTGGCAGGCCGTCGCCGAGCTGGGGCTCTCGGAGGCCGAGGTCGAGCAGTCGCGCAGCATTCTCGCGGGCCTCGCCGCCCGTGCGCGGGTCGCCGAGCCGCTCGTCGGCCGGGCCCGCCTCGACGCGGCGCGGGTGCCGGCCACGGCCGGGGCGCTGCTCGAGCGCACCGGCCACTGGCTCGCCGCCGGCATCGATCAGCTCGTCGCCGAGCGACGCGGTCGGTCGGGCGGCCCGGTGCTCCACTGGACCTTCGAGGTCCTGTTCACGGGGCTGTTCGTGGCCGTGATCGGCCGGGCGGGCTGGAAGTTCTTCCACGACCACCTGTGGCTCGGCCGGCCGATGGACGGCGGCGGCTTCCTCCAGGAGGCCGTCGTGTGGCTCATCCTGTGGGGCCTGTTCCTCCGCTGGGTCGCCTTCGCGTTGGTGCGGTCGGGTCTCGACCGCGACATCACCGCGCTCGTCGGCCGCCTGCCGGCGGCGAAACTCGTCGATCCCCTGCTCGCCGACTTCGCCGACGCCGCGAGCCGCACGCGGGCCTTCCTCGACGACGGAGAGCGGCTGGGCCGGGAAGCCGACCGCGTCGCCGCGACGCTCGACGAGTCCGCCGCCTTGGGCCGGCTCCGCGGAGGCGGGCCATGAGGGTCGCTCCGGCGTGGTGCGGGCTCGCGCTCGCGCTGGCATCGACCGTGGCGGCGGCGGAACTCGACGAGGTTCGCCGCCGCGGGGAACTCGTCTGGGCCGCCGATCAGGAGGGGGGCGGGCCGCACGTCTTTCCGGACCCGGCCGACCCGCGGCGGCTGACGGGCTTCGAGGTCGAGTTCGCGGATCTCCTCGCCGCGGAACTGGGCGTCAAGGCCCGCTTCCAGCAGGGACAGTGGGACCGTCTGCCGCTGCTCCTCGACCAGTCGGCCGACTGCGTGATCAACGGCATCGAACTGCTCCCCGAGCGGCGGCGCGACTACGGCTGTTCGCGGCCGTACTTCGCCTACGCCCTGCAGATGGTGGGCCGCCGCGGGGCTCCGCCCGCCGCGCTCGCCGACCTCGCCGAGCCGGGGCCGGACGGTTCCTGGCGGGTGGGCGTGCTCACCGGCTCGGCCGCCGAGATCGAGATGCGGGCCCGCGCCGCCCGCGGTGCGGCGCAGCTCGAGGTCATCGGCTACGACGGCACGATCGACTCGCTCGAGCAGGTGCAAGGCGGCGTCCTCGACGCGGCCGTGCTCGACGACTGCATCTTCACCTTCTATGCGGACCGCTTCGCCGGGCTGCGGACCGTCGACCGGCCCTTCGCCGGCGGCCTGTACACCGTGCTCACCTCCCGCCGCACGCCCCGCCTCGCCGCGGCCATCGACGAGGCGATCGGCCGGCTGATCGCCGACGGCCGGCTGAAGGCGGTCTACGATCGCTGGGATCTCGCGGGCCGCCAACAGATGCTCATGCTCCGCGACGCGGCCGAGATCCCGGAGGCCCGCCGCCGGTCGCTCGGGGAACTCGTCCGGCAGACGCTGCCGCTGCTGCTGTCGTCGGCCGGGATGACGATCCTGTTGTCGTGCGCGTCGTTCCCGCTGGCGATCGCGATCGGCCTGGCGGTGGCGATCGGCCGGCTCCACGGGCCGGCCTGGCTGCGGCCCCTCCTCGCCGGGTACGTCGAGGTGCTCCGCGGCACGCCGCTCATGCTCCAGCTGTACGCGATTTTCTTTCTCCTGCCGAAGGTCGGCCTCGCCCTGCCGGCGATCGCGGCCGCGATCGTCGGGCTCGCGCTCAACTACTCGGCCTACGAGTCGGAGATCTACCGGGCGGGCTTGAAGGCCGTGCCGTTGGGCCAGTTCGAGGCCGCCCTCGCCCTGGGGCTCTCCAAGTGGCAGGCCCTCAGGCACGTGCTCGTGCCGCAGGCGGTGCGGATCGTGATGCCGCCGGTGACCAGCGACTTCATCGCCCTCTTCAAGGACACGAGCGTCTGCTCGGCGATCACCGTGATCGAGCTCACCAAGCGGTACAGCGTGCTCGCGCTCTCCACGGGCCGGATCGTGGAGCTCGCGATGGTCACGGCGATCCTCTACCTGTGCATGAGCTGGCCGCTGTCGCTGCTCTCGCGCTGGTTCGAGGCGCGGCTCGAGCGGCCGGGGACGGCGGCACCGTGAGGACGGGCGACATGATCGAGATCGAATCGCTCACGAAGCACCGCGCGGGAAAGCCCGTCCTCGACGCCGTGACCTTCCGCGGCGCCGAGCGGGGCGTGACCGTGCTCGTCGGCCCGTCGGGAGGCGGCAAGAGCACACTCCTGCGCTGCCTCAACGGCCTGGAGACCTTCGAGGGCGGGGCGGTGACGATCGCGGGGCACCGGCTCGCCAGCGGCCCGCTCGGCGGGGCCGCCCTCGATGGACTGCGGCGCGACGTGGGGATGGTGTTCCAGCAGTTCAACCTCTTCCCGCATCTCTCGGTGCTCGACAACGTGACCCTCGGGCCGCGGGTGGTGCTGCGGGAACCGGCCGAGGCCGCGCGGGAGCGGGCGCTGGCGCTGCTCGACCGCGTCGGCCTGGCGGCGTTCGCGGCGGCCCGGCCGCCCACGCTCTCGGGCGGCCAGCAGCAACGGGTGGCGATCGCCCGGGCCCTGGCGATGCGGCCGCGGGTGATGCTCTTCGACGAGCCGACCAGCGCCCTCGACCCGACGATGACGACCGAGGTGCTCGACGTGATCGTCGATCTCGCCCAGGGCGGGCAGACGATGGTGGTGGTGACGCACGACCACGGGTTCGCGAGGCGGGCGGCGACGTGGGTCGTCGAACTGGTCGCCGGCCGCGTGGCCCGCCAGGGCACGGCGGCCGAGATGCTGGACCGCTCGGGTTGACGAGCTGGTGGCTGCTCGCGCGAGTCAGTCGTAGTCGCCGCCGCGGCCCATGTGAAAGCGGTCCATGATTTCGCGGCACTCGTCCTGGCAGGTGCACAGCGCCGTCACGCACGCCGGGTCGAGTTTGCCGTCGGCGGCCAACGCCTCGAGGGCCGCGAAGGCCGATGCTGCGGGCCAGGCCTCCTTGTAGGCACGGTGACTGGTGAGGGCGTCGAAGATGTCCGCCACGGCCACGATCCGGGATTCGAGGGGGATCGCGTCGCCGCCGAGCCCCAGCGGATAGCCGCTGCCATCGAGCTTCTCGTGGTGCCCGGCGACGATGTTCCGCAGGACGTCGATGCCGGCGAGGTCGCCGAGTTCGAAGCGGGCGATCAGCGTCTCGACGATCTGCATGCCGATAGTCACGTGGCTGGCCATCACGGTCCGCTCGTGCGGCGAAAGACGACCTGGCTTGAGGAGGATGTCGGCAGAAATTCCTGCCTTGCCCACGTCGTGGAGGGGCGCGAACAGGAACACCTGTTCCACGAAGTCGTCCGTGAGGCCGTGCGAGCCGGCGAGCCGGCGGGCGATGAGCCGCGAGAAATGAGCCACGCGTTGCAGGTGATCGAGGTGCCCGCTCTCGTGCAGGCGGGCCGATTCATCGCCGGCCTCGGCAGGGGCCGTGGTTGCGGCCAGCCCGACTGATTCGCGGCACATGAGCAGTGCCGCCAGCTTCACGAAGGCCGCGAGTCGGCCGTCCGCATCCGGTCCGAAGGCCACCGGCACGCGGGATGCGAACTCGAGAAACCCGGACATGCGTTCGTGGTCGAAAAGCGGCACTGCCCGGGCGGAATGAAACCCAGGGGCCAGCAACTCGACGAGCGGTTCTGGGCCGCCGTCCATCGCCGCGTACCGGTTCCGCCCGGCGCGCTTGGCGGCGTACAGGGCGGCATCGGCCCGCGCTACGATGACGGCGACCGGGGGCGTCCCCCGCGGCGGCAGATCGGCCACGCCGACGGAGACGGTCACCACCGACGCGACGCCCGAGGAACGGTGCGAGATGCCCAGATCGCGCACCGCCTGCACCATCGCCTCTGCGATCCGCGTCGCGGTCGTGAGGTCGGCGCCCGGGAGGACGGCCAGGAACTCCTCGCCGCCCCACCGGCACACGGTGTCGCCCGGCCGTCCGCAGCCGCGCAGGGCGCCGGCGACCGCCTGCAGGCAGCGGTCACCGGCAGGATGGCCGTAGGTGTCGTTGAACGCCTTGAAGCAATCGACGTCGATCGCGAGCAGGCAGACCGGGGTTCCGTCCCGGACGCACCCCGCCCATTCCGCTCTCAGCACGTGGTCCATGCGGCGGCGATTGGGCAGTCCCGTGAGCGGGTCGAGCATGGCCAGGTTCCGCACGGCCGCTTCGCTGGCTTGTTTGGCCAGGGCCACGTCGATCGCCACCTTCAGCTCCCGCCCCCGGAACGGCTTGATCAGATAGCCGGCCGGCGACACCTCGAGGGCCCTGGCGAGTGTGGCCTCGTCCGAGTGGGCCGTGAGAAAGATGATCGATGCGTCCTGTCGGAGGCCGACCTGCCGCGCCGCCTCGATGCCGTCGCCACCGGCGGCCAGTCGCACGTCCATCAACACGACCTGCGGCCGCTCCTGGGCGGCGGCCGTGACGGCATCCTCGACCGTGTCGACGATGCCGCAGACGTCGTAGCCGAGCCCGCGAAGCTCGGTGGCCAGATCGAGCGCGGTGATCGCCTCGTCCTCGACGATCAGCACCCGCGAAGTCATGGTTCCCTCCAGTGGATCATGACGCCCGCACCCGGTGGATCGGGCCGCACCTCGTGCCGGCCGCGAATCTGTCGGGTCAGCGTCTCCACCAACTGCATGCCGACGCCGCCGCGATTCGTGACGCCTCGGCCGATGCCCGGGCCGTCGTCGCCGACGAAGAGGAGGCAGTCGCCTCCCCGGCGCTCGAGCCGCACGACGAGGGTGCCGTGCGACCGGCCTCGGAAGCCGTGCTTGAGCGAGTTGAGCACGAGTTCCGAGGCGATCAGCGACAGCGGCACGGCCCGATCGACGGACATCTGCAGGGGTACCACCTCCAGCGTCACGGCCACCTCCGTGCCGTCGGGCCGGTTCGACGAGACGATCAACGCGAGCATTTCCCGGAGATACTCGGCGAAGTCGATCTGCTCGTACGTGCCGGTCGAGTAGAGCCGGTCGTGGATCAGGGACATCGCCCGGATCCGTTCACGGCACTCGAGAAACACGCCCCGTTGCTGCTCGCCCTCCAGTTTCGCGGATTGGATGCTCAACAGGCTGGAGATGACCTGCATGTTGTTCTTGACGCGATGGTGCACTTCCTTGAGGAGCGTCTCCGACTGGAACCGGAGCCGTTGCTGCTCCTCGAGCTGCCGGCGCTCACCGATGTCCCGCAGGAATGCGCAGTGGCCGACGCCTGCGGCCGTGGGCACGGGCCAGACGACGAGATCCGCGGGAAACGTCGTGCCGTCCGCCCGCATCACGGTCACTTCGCGGGATCGCTCGGGCTGACCGCCGCCCGCCGGGGCGAAAGCCCGCAGCCCGGTCGACGCGCCGGCGGCGTCGCGTAATTGCACGACCTCGTCCACCGCCCGGCCGACCGCATGCTCTCGCGCGACCCGGAAGTCGACCTCGGCATGGCGGTTCCATTCCGCGATCCGGCCGTCGGGATCGACCTCGATGAAGCAGTCCGCCGCGGTCTCGAGGATGAGCCGGAGCCGATGCTCCTGCTCCGCGACCGTGCGATTCGCCGCGGCCCGCTCGGTCTCCAGCCGCAGGGCCTTGATCAGGGAGCCGCAGGAAGAGGTGAGCGGGGCCATCGAGTTGATCAGTTCCGAGTCGTAGCCGTCCGGCCGGTTGGCCAAACCGAGGAGGCCCACCATCTCCGAGCCGTAGGCGAGCGGGATGCCGACGAAGCAGCGCATCTCCGGATGACCTTTGGGAAGCCCGCCGCGCCTGGGGTCGGTGCCCGGCTCGTTCGCGATCACCGGCTCGCCGCTGGTCATGGCGGCCCCGAAGAGCGTGTGCAGGTTGCGAAACGTGAATCCCGAGGCGCGACTCGACTCGTACAACTCCCGCGTTTCGTCGTTCCAGGCGATGTTGGTGAGGGCGTGCGTCTTGAGATAGGGGTGCCCTCGTTCGTCGTGCAACACTTCACCGATGAAGCCGTATTCACTGGTGGTGAAGTCGAGGATCCGGTTGAGCAGGTGTTCGAACAACACCGCCGGCGGCGTCCCGGCGATGAAGTCGCCCTGGCTCGTGCGGATGATGTCCATGATGCAGGCGACGGAGCGTTCCTGTTCCGCCTGCCGGTGGCGGTCGGTGAGATCGCGCGCCATGCCGAGATAGCCCACGGGCCGCCCGCCATCGTCCTTGAGGGTCGATACGGTGAGCATGACCGGAATCCGCGTTCCGTCCTTCCGCACGTAGGTCCACTCGGCGGCATGGGCGTCCTGGTGGCGGAGCGGGTGCACGAACGTCTGGAATCCCGCGACGGTCTCGCCGCACTGGGCGGAGAGTTCGGCCGCCCGCTGGGCGACCTCGACGGGATCGTGGAAGATCTCCGGCGTCGTGCGGTTGACCAGGTCGGCGGCGGTGTAGCCCAGGAGCCGTTCCGCGGCAGGATTGAAGCTGCGAATGATGCCCGTCAGATCGGCGGAGATGATCGCCTCGCCGGCGTGCTCGATCATCGAGCGGCTCAAGTCGCTCTGGGCGAAGAGATCGCGACGCAGCCCCACTTCCCGGCGGGACGCGTTCCGCATGTCCATCAGTCGGACGGCCTGCCTGCCGAGGGCCGACAGCGCCTCCCGTTGTTCGTTCGTCAACCGCCGCGGAACGTGGTCCACCACGCACAGCGTGCCGACGTTGTGGCGACCGTCGGGGGCCAGTGGAACCGCCGCATAGAACCGGACGCGGGGTTCCCCGAGCACGAGCGGATTGTCGGCGAATCGCGGGTCGGCCGCCGCGTCCGGCACCTCGAACAGGCGGTCCTCCACGATGGCGTGGCCGCAGAACGAGATGTCGCGGGGCGTCTCGCTGGCCGCGAGGCCGACGCGGCTCTTGAACCACTGGCGATTCCGGTCGACCAGGGAAATGAGGGCGATGGGCGTGCCGCAGATGATGGCCGCCAGGTGCGCCAGGTCGTCGAAGGCCGGTTCGTCCGGGCTGTCGATCAGGGCGAGGTCGTCCAGGGCCCGCTGCCGCGTCGGCTCATCGGCAGGGATCGGGGCCGGTTTCATTCGTGCGCCGCGTCCCGCGGGTGTTCGGCCTGCCATCGGCGGTAGGCGGCGTCGATCATGTCCCATTTCATCGCGGGATCGATGCGTTGAAACTCGATGCCCAGCCGCCAGCCCGCGGGGGTCCGTTCGCGACGGATGACATCACCCACGATGCATGCGGAGTCGGACGTGTCCGCGATCGGGCAGGAGATCTCGACCTGCTGGCCGATGCCTTCGGCCGGGGATGCGGTGCACACGGAGCAACCCTGTCGCGAGATGTCACTGATCACGGCCTCATGAAACGCCGCGGTCGATCCGGCCGTTCGGATGCCGCAGGGAAGATCCAGCGAGAAGCGGTTGCCGCGGCGTTGATCCGCGTTCATCGGGCGGGACTCCTCGGGCCTCGGCGGGCGAGCCGGAAAAGAGTCCGGATCGCCACCTCTCCCGAGAATAGGCGTTTGGCTTGCGGCCCGCAAAGAATCGGCTTTTCTTGCCCTGCGGCGGCTTTCGGCGAGGCTCGCCTGGAGGGCGAGCCATCGCCCGGCTGGTCGCACCTTGGCTGCGACCACGCCGGGCCAAGGCTGCACGGGGCTGTGTTTCGCGCCGGCGCATCCCTGCGGGCCTGCGGCGGCTTTCGGCGAGGCTCGCCTGGAGGGCGAGCCATCGCCCGGCTGGTCGCACCTTGGCTGCGACCACGCCGGGCCAAGGCTGCGCGGGCCATGGATGGCCGTGCAGCCGTAAAGCATAGATAGCAAAAAACTCCGCCCGGGGGTTTCCCCCCGGGCGGAGCTCACTGGCCGAAGTCGGGCAACAGATCTCCGTTCGACCTATCTACCCTCGAATCACTTGGCGGCGACCGTGCGGCTCACCGCGACCATCCGGCCCTGCGTCGTCGACGCAGAGGCATCGGGGGTCGGGGCAGCAGCCGACTCGACGCAGCCGTTGCCGGCACCGCACGCCGGCTCGGCACCGCAGGCCGGCTCGCAGCAACCGTTGCCGGCCGAGCAGTCAGCCTCGCCGCAGCAGCTGTCGCAGCAGCTCTTGCGGGCATGGCAGGCCTTCTTCGCGGCGTGGATCGCCCGGAGAAGGTCACGGATCGGCGTGCACTTCTTCCGGCACCCACCGCAGCACGAGGCCGCACCGCAGGCCGGCTCGCAGCAGCCGTTGCCGGCGTCGCAAGCGGGCTCCGCACAGCCGTTGCCAGCACCGCAGGCGGGCTCCGCACAGCCGTTGCCAGCGCCGCAGGCGGGCTCACAGCAGCTGTCGCAGCAGCCATGGTGCTTCCGCTTGCACTTCTCGAACAGGCCCTTCAGCCCGCCGAAAAGGTCATGCTTCTTCCGGCACCCACCGCAGCACGAGGCCGCACCGCAGGCCGGCTCGCAGCAGCCGTTGCCGGCGTCGCAAGCGGGCTCCGCACAACCATTGCCGGCACCGCAGCCGGGCTCACAGCAGCCGTTGCCGGCGTCGCAGCCGGGCTCACAGCACGAGGCACAGCCCTTGTGGCCGAGCATCCGGTCAAGGAGCTCGAAACCGAAGGACTGGGTACAAACGGTGACGCCGAGAATCAGCGCACCGAGAAACATCATACGCTTCATCGAGCCACATCTCCTTTGCTTGTGAATCACCGGCGTGCTCGTCCCGCTTGCGACGCTGTCACCCCGAGGTTGTGATCCACGAACTCTCTGCGGCAGGCCTGTCGAGCCATTCCGTGACTCGAAGGATCTCAGGTTACTGCCGCCCCCTGGTTGCCCGACGGGCACAGTGATGCCCCGGGGGACATGGGGGCTATCGGCGACACCGCGAAAGCGGCTTGAGCGAGCCTCGCGTATTTTTCGAGCGACGCTGCGCGGCTGCGCGTTGCGTCGAGCCTGCCGTCGACTCCGCTTCGGCAAGCTGTGCGGCGCGGCCGCGTACGACCGGTACGGATTCACGCGCCGCGGCGTCACGAGCCGCAGGGTTTACCACGGCGGACGCCCGTCGTGGCGGACCTTGCGGGCTCCGCGGACGCGGGCCCGATGATTGACAGGCTCACCGCGACCGGTAGACTCTGCCACTGACTCTGGTGGCCGGGCGAAAACGCTGTTTTTCATCCGGCGAACAGGGAACACCGGTGCGAATCCGGGACGGCCCCGCCGCTGTGACCAGGCGTCGAGGCCGGCTGTTTCGAGCCATTGCGGCCCGTCCCATGGGGATGGCCGTGAGAAGGCATGCAGCCGGCCGAGCCTGGGAGTCAGAAGACCTACCACGAGTCAGGAGTCTGCCGAACCGCGAGGGCGGGATGGCGGGCACGGCCGCGGCAGCGGCCGGTTTTTGACCGTCAAGGACCCGCTACCGCGAGCGTTCGTCGTGCCCGAGGGTCGTGCGTGCGCACGCGCGGCTGGTCGGGAAGGCGTGCGCCCGTGGGCCGGCCAGCGCATGGAAACGCCCTCACGGTCGAACCGCGGCGGGATGACGCTCGTCGAGATGCTCGTCGTGGTCGCCGTGCTGGCGGCGGTCATGGCCCTGCTCCTGCCCGCGGTCCAGTCGGCGAGGGAGCTCGGTCGCAGGACCGTGTGCATGAACAACCTCCGTAACGTGGGCTGCGCGTTGCATGGCCACCTGCTCGCCCGGCGGCGGTTTCCCGTCGGCTGCCTCGAGTGGCGGGTCGCAGGCAAGTCGGGAACGGCCCGGTGCCTCGCCTGGAGCGGGTTCATCCTGCCGTGGCTCGAGGAGCAGCCGCTGGCGGACCGTCTCGACCTGTCGCGGCCCTTCGACCATCCGGCCAATGCCGCCGCCGCGGCGGTGCCGCTGGCCGTGTATCGCTGCCCGTCGGCGGGGCGTGCAGCCGTGGTGGGGGGCATGGGCGGCTGTGACTACGGCGGCATCGCCGGCGAGCGGATCATGTCGCCGAACAATCCGGAGAAGGGGGTCCTCGTGCACGACCGCGGCTTTGCCGAACGGCAGATCGGCGACGGGCTGGCGAAGACGGCGTTCGTCGGCGAGTGCGCCTCCGGAGCCTGGCCCGACGGCCAGTGGATCAACGGCCGCAACCTCTTCGATCAGGCCTACGCCGTGAACTGGCCGACCTGGGAGGACGAACTCCGTAGCCGCCACCCGGGCGGAGCGCACGCCCTGTTCGGCGACGGCGCGGTGCGGCTCGTCGCCGATTCCACCGACACGCGAGTTCTCGCCGCAGCCTGCACCCGCTCAGGTGGCGAGGCGGGTACGACGGGAGACCAGCGATGACCGCACCGCCCCTTCGCGGGCCCGAAGGTGCCGCTTCCCGCACCCGGTCCCAGCCTCGGCGCGGCGGTGCCGCTCCTGCGGTCACGTTGTCGCCGTCCGGCTTGCCACCGGACCCGCGTAGCCACTCCTTCGTAGCGATCAATGGAAAATCGTCCATGCGTTTCGTCTTCCGCTTCCTCGTTCTCGCGAACTGCGTCGCGCACATCCCGGCCCGGGCGGATGTGGTGCTCAATTTCAATGACCTGACGGTTCCGGCCGCGGGCTATTTCAACGGCGACCCGGGTACGCTGTCACCGGGTCAATCGGTAAACACGCCCTGGTCGTCGGCCGGCGTGTCGTTCGCGAACATGTTCGGCATCGACTCCTACGGCGGCTTCAACTACGAGTACTGGTACGGCTTCGCCTATTCGAACGTCGTCAACACGACCGACTCGAGCTTCACGAACCAGTACGCCTCCAAGCCGGGCGGTGGCTACGGGGGATCCGCCACCTATGCCGTCGCCTACGACGACGGTGCCGCGATAACGCTTCCGGTGCCGACCACGGTCTCTGGCTTCCAGATCGCCAACACCACGTACACGTATGGCGTGATGACTCTGACCGATCCCAATGGATTCAGCACGCCGCTCGCGACCGGAACGGGCTGGTTCGCGGTGACGGCCACCGGCAAACTCGGGACGACGACGACGGGCTCGGCGACGTTCTCCCTTGCCGAGTTGCGCGGCACATCACCCCCGGGCGTCCTCGCGACCTGGACATGGTTCGATCTCACTGCGCTCGGCACGGTGGACACGATCACGTTCACGTTCGACGGGTCCGACCAGGGGGCATTCGGCCTCAACACGCCCGCCTACTTCGCCATGGACGACCTCACCGTGACGGCCGTGCCGGAGCCGGCGACGATCGCCCTGCTGGCCGGCGGCGGTGCGCTGTTCGGCTGGATCGCGGTGCGGCGGCGGGTGCGGACCCCATGACCGGGCCCGATGCCGCGCGGGAGGCGGCCCTCGAGCACAACGCGCGGGCCTGGGACCGGCTGGCGGCGGCCGGCGCGGCGCTGGCGACGCCGGCCCTCGACGATGCGTTCAGCGATCCCCGTGGCTGGCTCGGCGGCGGCTCCGCGGGACGGCCGTGGCTGCCGGAGCGGCTCGACGGCCTCGAGGTGCTCTGCCTGGCCGCCGGGGGCGGGAAGCACGGTCCGCTGTACGCGGCGGCCGGGGCCCGCGTGACCGTGGTCGACCTGTCGCCGGCGATGCTCGAACTCGACCGGGCGGTGGCCCGCGAGCGGAAGATCGACCTCGAGATCCTGCAGGGCTCGATGGACGACCTTTCGATGTTCGCCGCGGGAAGCTTCGACGTCGTCATTCATCCGGTGAGCACCTGCTACCTGCCCGACGTGGCCCAGGTGTTTCGCGCGGTGGCTCGCGTGGTTCGGCCGGGCGGCATCTACGTCAGCCAGCACAAGGCCCCTGCCAGCCTGCAGGCCGGCCTCACGCCCGGCCCCGGCGGCCATTACGAACTGGTGCACCCCGTCGGCCGCCGGGAGCCGCTGCCCCCCGAGCCCCCGTCGCGGCTGCGCGAGGCCGGCACGCGGGAGTTCGTCCATTCGCTCTCCGCCCTGCTCGGGGGCCTGTGCGCGGCCGGGTTCACGATCGAGGATGTCGGCGAGCCCGATCACCGGCAGCCCGGGGCGACGCCGGGGTCCTTCGCCCACCGGGCCGAGTTCCTTCCGCCCTACCTGCGGATTCTCGCCCGCCGCACGGCGATCGGCTCCGCCCGGGGAATCGTGCTGGTAGAGTAAAGGCTTCGTGCCCCGCGGAGAACACCGTGATGATCTGCCTGAACGTGCTCCTCACCGCCAAGGACGCGGCCGACGTGCCGCGGATCCGCGAGCATCTCGCCGCCGCGATGCGTTCGAGCCGCACCGAGCCGGGCTGCCTGCGGTTCGACGTCTACCACTCCACGGCCGAGCCACGGCGGTTCACGCTCGTCGAGCACTGGGCCGACCAGGCGGCCCTCGACGCCCACCGGCTCGCCGCGGCCTACACCACCATCTACAAGCCCCACGTCATGCCGCTGGTGGATCGCGAGGGGCACCCGAGCACGCTTTTGGAGTAGCGGCGGTCGGCCGGAACGGCAAAAGTCTCCTCGCCAAGGCCGCGGCGGCCTGACGCTCGTCGAGCGTTCGCCGATTCCGGCCTCCTTGGTTCGCGCATCGGCATGATTCTCCTCATCGACAACTACGATTCCTTCACCTGGAACCTCGTGCAGCGGTTCGGCGAGGTCGCGCCCGACGTGCCCGTCGAGGTGCACCGCAACGACCGGATCACCGGCGACGAGATCGCGGCGAAGGCCCCGAGCCACCTGGTGATCTCGCCCGGCCCCTGCACGCCGGACGACGCGGGCATCTCCTGCGACGTGGTCCGCCGCTTCGCCGGGCGGATGCCGATCCTCGGCGTGTGCCTCGGGCACCAGTCGATCGGCCAGGTGTTCGGCGGCACGATCGTCAGGGCGAAGCGGCTGATGCACGGGAAGGTGGACCGCATCGAGCACGCCGGCAAGGGGCTGTTCGCGGGCTTGCCAAGCCCCGTCGAGGCGACCCGCTATCACAGCCTCGTGATCGACCCGCCGACGCTGCCGCGGGAGTTCGAGGTCGACGCCTGGTCCACCGCCCCCGACGGGTCCCGCGAGATCATGGCCATCCGCCACAAGACGCTGCCCGTCTACGGCGTGCAGTTCCATCCCGAGAGCTTCCTCACGCCGGCGGGCTACGACCTGCTGCGGGCGTTCCTGGCCCTCGCCCCCGGCGCCGCATGATCGACCTCGCCGCCGCGGTCGCGCTCGTGGAACGCTCGGCGGCGCCGCTGCCGCCGCGGCGGCAACGGCTGCTCGAAGCCGTGGGGCGCCGCCTCGCCGCCGGCGTCGTCGCCGACTGCGACTCGCCGCCGTGGGACCGGGCCATGATGGACGGCTTCGCGGTGCGGTCGAGCGACTTCGGCCGCCCGGGCGAGATCGTGGAACTCGACGTGGCCGTGGACCTGGCCGCCGGCGACGTCACGGCGATCGAGATCCGCCCTGGCGGCTGCGCCCGGATCATGACCGGCGCCCCGATCCCGGCCGGGGCCGACGCGGTCGTGCCGGTGGAGCGAGCCGTGGACGGCACGGCCGGCGTCCACGCCGGCGGCCGCGTGCGGCTCGTGGAGCCGAAGTTTCGGCCGGGCCAGCACGTGGCGCGGCAGGCGGCGGCGTTCGCCCGGGGCCGCGAGGTGCTTCCCGCCGAAACGGTGCTCGGCGCCGCCGAGGTGGGCCTGGCCGCGGAGGCCGGTGCCACGCACGTGGTCGCCGCCCCGCGGGTCCGCGTGGCGATCGCCTCGACGGGAAGTGAACTCGTCCCCTGCGACGCCGTGCCCGCCTTCGGCCAGACGCGCAACTCCAACGGCCCGATGATCGCCGCCGCGGTGTCGCTGTTGGGTGCCGAGCCGATCACGCTCGGGCTGGCGGCCGACAAGCCGGAGGCGATCCGGGCGCTCGTCATGCAGGGCCTCGCCGCCGACGTGCTCGTGCTCTCCGGCGGCGTGTCGGCCGGCGACCTCGATCTCGTGCCCGCGATCTTCGCCCGCTGCGGCGTCGAGCAGGTGTTTCACAAGGTGCGTCTCAAGCCGGGCAAGCCGGTCTGGTTCGGCGTGCTCACGCGACCAGACGGCGCACCGGCCACGCTGGTCTTCGGCCTGCCGGGCAATCCGGCGAGCAGCCTCGTGTGCTTCGAGCTCTTCGTGCGGCCCGCGATCATGATCCTCGCGGGCGCGTCGCGCGATCGGTGGCACCTGCCGCGGGAGCAGGCCGTGCTCGGCGCGGCGGCGAAGGCCGCGGCCGACCGACCCGTCTACCTGCCCAGCCGCCTCGCCCACGGGCAGCGGGGCCTCGTGGCCACGCCGCAGCCCTGGACGGGCTCGTCGGACCTGCTCGGCCTCGCCGGCGCCGCGGGCCTCGTCGCGCTGCCGGCCGACGGCCGCGTGCACGAGCCGGGCGAGACGGTCGAGATCCTCCGCCGCGACCCGCTGGAGCGGCGGTCCTCGTCCACCGCTCCATGAAGCCCCCGGCGCGAGCCGGGGGACCGCGGGTCAGTCCTGCGTCCAGTAGTCCACGACGCATACCTTGTCGACGTGCGGGCCGATGAGGGCCACGAACTCCTTGTGCGCCGGGTGCGGCAGATAGGCGTCGCGGTCGGCCGCGGTGGCGAAGGTCACGAGGAAGCAGTGGGTGAAGCCCTGCGCCTTGCCCTCGGGCGAGACGTCGGTGCCCCACTCGAAGCCGGCGATCTCCTTGATCTTCGCCGGCAGACCGCGGAAGCCGGCCACGATCCGGGCCACGTCCTCGGGCGTCGAGGTGTCCTTGAACTTGAAGAGCACGACGTGCCGCAGCCGCCGCGGGCCGTCCGCCTTCTCGGCGGCGCCGGCAGGGGGCGTGGTGCGGGCGATGGCCAGGCCGACGCCGAAGACGGCCAGCAGGAGCAGGGCGGCTTTGGGGATCAGCGACAGCGGAGCCATGATCGATCTCCTTGGCAATGGGATGGGATACAAGCGCAGGAGACGTCTGTGTAGCACCGGCTCGGGGGCGGCAAAAGTCTCCTCGCTGGGGCCGCGGCGGCCCCACGCTCGTCGAGCGTTCGCCGACCCCCTCGCCTACCTCACCCAGCTGCCAACTCGCCGCTCCAGCACAACCAGATGCGCTCTCATTGACTGCGTCGCCGGATGCGACGCCTTCGAGAGCGAGCGGCGGCTCGCCGAGCAAAACGGAGCCAGGAGGGTCCGTTGTGCGCTCAAGACGGCAGGCTGCGGTGGAAGTGCACGTGCTTCCAGCCGGCGGCGAACCGCTTCCAGATCCGCGTCTCCTCGCAGGTCGTGGTGACCGGGCTGCCGGAGGCGTCGAGCTTTTGCACCAGCCGCACGTAGGCCACGAGCGCCACGTCGTCGGCGAGCATCTTGACCATGGGCGCGGCGATCGTGGTCGTCGGGGCCGTCTTGGCCGGGCCGCCGCCCAGCTTGAAGTAGAACTCGTGGAAGGGGAGGCCCTCGACCAGGTGCCCCCGGGCCTCGGGCTCGAAGCAGGTGATGTCGGGTGCCACGAGTTCGCGGTAGGCGGGCCAGTCGCCGGCGGCGATCGTGGCGAGCAACTTGCGGGTGAGGTCGAGGACCTCGTCGGCGGCGGTGGGCACGGTGGATCTCCGGAAGGGTCAGGTGGCGGCCGGCCGCACGAGGCCGAGGCCGACGAGCTTCTCGAGGCATTCGTCCCGCTCGCGGCACCGCTCCAGGCCCCGCCACGACGGGTCCTGCGCCGCGAGGAAGGCCTCGTGCGTGGCGGGCACGCCCGCCGCCGAGGCCGCCAGCCGGCCGATCACCTCGCGGTCGAGCCGCGTCAGCCGCAGGGCCTCGACCCGATAGTCGAGGAACGCCTCCCAGACGAGCGGGAACAGCGGGGCCACGATTTCCTGGCCGATCGTCTCGGCGTAGCGGCGGATCTCGAGTTGGGCGTGCGCGTCCATCCGCAGGGCGAGGAAGTGGAGGAGGTTGTGGAGGTCGATCTTCCAGTAGGCCTCGGTGTAGGTGGAGAGCGGCAGGTCCTTGCGGGCCTGCTCGCGGGCGATCCCCGCCTCGAGCCGCTCCTCGTACACCTTGCGGGCGGCCGTCTGCAGGTCGTGCTCAGCCTGCGTGAGCCGCTGGCCCGCGGCGGCGGGCACGAGGCCGCCGGAGCCCTGGCGGTTGCTGGCCGCCTGGGTCCGCCACTCGGCATCGCCCGTGGCCTGCATCGAGTCGATGGCGAGCGAGTAGCGGGTGGAATACTCGTTGACGCTCGCCGTGCGATGCCGGATCCACTGCCGCCAGCAGTCCATCGGCACGCGGACGACGAACTTCAGCTCCGCCATCTCGAAGGGCGTGGTGTGCGCGTGCCGCATCAGGTAGCGGATCAGCTGGCGGTCGTCGCTGACCTTGCGCGTGCCCTCGCCGTAGCTGACCCGGGCCGCCTGCACGACCGAGCCGTCGTCGCCCATGCAGTCGACGAGGGCCACGAACCCGTCGTCGAGCACCGGGAACTTCCGCCAGCGGAGCGAATCGAGCCGGGCGGCGCGATCGCTGGTCTGGGGCGGGCTGGGGGCGGACATCGGCGGGCCTGCGGTGACGGGGCGTCACAGCATGGGGCACGGCCGCCGCGGGGTCAATCCTTCGCCAGCAGTTCCTGCAGGAGCTGGGCAAGTTTGCGGGCGTCGTCGCTCTTCCGCACGTGCTCGATCCGCGCCGGCGGGACGCCGAGCTTGGCGAGCGATCCGGTCACGCTCGTCCACAGCTTCTCCCGCTTCTTGCCCTCGGCGAGATACAGGTCGGTGACCTGCTCGCCGAGCCGCTGGAGCAGGGCGGTGTCGAGGTTCTCGTAGTAGTTCTTGACGATCGTCCGCTGGTATTTCGTCAGTTCCGCCATCGCCCGCCGTCCGCTCCGCTGGAAGGGTGCCGCCGCGCCGATTACAGTATCGGACGATCCGCCCCCCGCCGTCGAGAGAAACCGATGCCCACGATCACGTTCGCCAACGAAAAGAAGGAAATCCAGGTCCCCAACGGAGCCAACTTGCGGAAGGAGGCCCTGCGGGCCGGCGTCCAGCTCTATCCGGGGATCCACAAGTTCGCCAACTGCCACGGGTTCGGCAGCTGCGGCAGCTGCCGGGTGCTGGTCACCAAGGGGATGGAGAACACCAGCCCCAAGGGAATCCTCGAGTCGGCCCGGCTCGCCGTCTCGCTGGCCGCCATCGGCAACGAGCAGACGATGCGGCTGGCCTGCCAGACGCGGGTCGAGGGGGACATCACCGTCACGACCTGCCCCCCGATGAACCTGTACGGCGAGAACTTTTTCAGCTGACTCCGGCCGGCGGGCGCGCATGAAGGAAGTGATCGCCGTCGTCAAGCCGTTCCTGGCGGAGCGGGTGCTCGAGGCCCTGAAGCTCGCGCCGCTCGAAGCCTGCACCGTGGGCGAGGTGAAGGGCTACGGCCGGCAGAAGAGCTACCTCGACCAGTACGGCGACAGCGAGTATTCGCTCGCCTTCCTCCCGAAGGTGGAGATCCGGCTGTGGGTCGACGACGCCCGCGTCGACGAGGTCGTGGAGCGGATCGTGTCGGCCGCCCGCACGGGCCGGATCGGCGACGGCAAGATCTTCGTGCTCCCGGCCGCCGCGGCCATCGACGTGTGAGTCCGCGTCAGCGGCGGAAGATGCCGGTGGCGTACCAGATGCCGTTCGAGCCGCGGCGGATGTCGTAGCCGTAGGCCGCCTGCGGGCTGCGGACCGCGTTCCAGTGGCCCGACGACTGCCGCCAGCTGGCGACGCAGTCGACGCACGAGTCGAGCAGGTCCTGGTCGGGCCAGCTCTCCGCGCACACCTCGGCCGCGGAGCCGCCGAGCTGCTGCGACCGCGTCTCCCAGCCGTGGTGCCCCTGGCGGCGGATCCGCGCCTGGTGGGCCGAGTGGGCGGCCGCCGCGGCGCCCAGTCCCGGGTCGCAGGTGCCGGCGGTGCTTTGGGGCCCCTCCGGGTGGATCCGCACGGCGAGGATGAGCGACCGCTGCGTGAGCGAGCCGGTCGGCAGCGCGGCGAGTTCGGCGACGTGATCCGGTGCGAAGCGGTAGTACTTGCCCGCCGCCCGGGGCAGGATCGAGACGATCCGGCCGGCGTACTCGGGGTGGGCGTGGTCGACGACGAACACGCCGGCTCCGCCGCGCATCTCCGCGAGGCCGGGGTCGGCCGCCAGGGCCGCACCGCCGCCGTCCAGGCCGATCCGGCAGAACACCCAGGGCGTGCCGCTCCCGGCGAACCGCCGCTGGACGTCGGGCCGCTCGAGCGTCCGGCCCGCCAGATCGTCGGCATCACCCGACCGCGGCTCGACGGAGACGAGGAGCATGGCCTGCCCGTCGCGAGCCGCCTCGAGGGCGGCGGCGTAGTCGTCGATCCGCTGCACGGCGGCTTCCGGCATGGGCCGCAGGGGGATGGGCGTGGCGGCGGTCGCGCCGGCGGCCCAGCAGGCGGCGGCCACGGCGGCGCAGCGAACGAGCGTGTCGAGGGATGTGGGGAACGCGTGCATGCGGAGGGCTTCCTTCCTGGAGGGGCGCGATCTGCCGCGTCGCCCGGGGGACGGCGCGGAGCGGCGATTGAACGGCCCACGGCAGCCCTCGACAAGGGGCGGAGGATGCGCAGGCCTTGCGGATGCCGTCGGGTTTGCTCGACTTGCGGCCTGGGAGTTCTGGCGTAAGTTGAACGCCTGGCTTCGCTTACGGTCCGGCGGCGGAAAAAATCGTCGCGCGGCCGGAAATCGTGGCCGAGGTCCGCTCGAACACCCCGGGAGACTGCCGTGGAGGCGGATCGGACCCGCGGACTACACTCTCGACTCGCTCGCGGCCCCGGGGACCGGTTTTTCATCCGCACAGGCAGACCAACCATGGCTTCATTCCGCTTCGCTTCCGCCACGCTGTTCTCCGGCGCCCTCCTGGCCACGGTCCTTTCCACCGGGGCGGTGGCCGTCGATCTGGCCGACCTCGCCTCCCGGCCGCTCGGCGAGGCCGAGACGTTCCGGCCCGTGACGGAGGGGCGGCTGAATACGGCCGCCGCCCGGCTCCGGGAGGCGCTTGGCCCCCTCGACCGGCTCCTCGCCCGCAGTGCCAGCGGCGCCGACTGGCGGGAGTACCTCGACTGGCCCGCCCTCACCGCCCAGGCCGCGTCGGGCACGGCCGCCGACCCCGCCGTCCTCCGTCGGCTCCAGCAGCTGCTCGACGCCGAGGAGAACGGCCTGGAGATGCCGCCGTTCGCCGCGGTCCGCCGGGCCGTCACCGCCTACGCCGAGGCCGCCACGGCCGCCCGCGACCCGAACGCCGCCGCCACCTACGGCCAGCGACTGGAGAAGCTCGCGGCCGCGGTCGCGGCCGGTGCGGCGGCGGGCACGCCTGAGCCGCTCGACCCGGTGGGCCCGCTCCTCGCCCGGCTCGAGGAGTCGGGACAGGCGCCGGCGACCGTCGCCCGCGTCCGCGCCGCCCTCGATCGGCCGAACCTGTTCCTCGACGTCGACGAGAACCTGCTCGGCTCCGCGGTCAACCGCGCGATCGACGAGGCCGCGCCGATCAACGACGTCGTGCTCGGCACGCGGGTCCGGGGCAGCGGCCACACGACGGGTCTGGTGCTGCTCGACTTCGTGCCCAATCTGCAGCGGGCCGTGGTCGATCTGAAACTCGACGCCACCAACCATTCCGACACCCGCGGGTCCAAGGGCCCTGTCACGGTCCGCACGCTGGGCACGACCACGGTCGACGCCCGCAAGCGGATCCTGATCGACGACCAGCGGGTCGCCGCGCTGCCCGCCGAGGTGCACGCCGACACCGACACGCGGACCGCCGGCATCGGCGTCTCCAGCCGGTTCGCCCAGGGGCTGATCCGTCGCATGGCCAGCAAGAAGGTGGCCCAGATGCGGCCGCAGGCCGAGGCGATCTCGTCGGCCAAGGCCCGCGACCGTGTGCGGCGGCAGTTCGAGGAGCAGACCGCCTCCGCCATCGCCCAGGCCTCCAGTGACTACCAGGCCAAGTTCCGCCGGCCGCTCATCGAGCGGGGCTGGTATCCCGAGCTCTTGCGGATGAGCACCAGCGACTCTCGGCTCTCCGTCACGGCCCGCAAGGCCCTCGCCGACCAGATCGGCGCCTTCACGGCGCCGCCGGCCGTCGACACCGACGCGGTGCTCGCGGCCCGGGTGCACGAGACGCTCGTCAACAACGCGGCCGAGATCACGCTCGGCGGCCGGACGATCACCCAGGAGTTCGTCGAGGAGCAGATCAAGAAGAACAACGGCACGATGCCGGAGGCCCTCGCCAACGACGGCGAGCAGCAGGACTGGTCGATCACGTTCGCCAAGCGGAAGCCGGTCGAGCTCGATGCCGGGGACGACCGGGTGAAGGTCACGGTCCGCGGCAGCCAGTTCACGTCGGGCGAGCGGGAGTTTCCCGGCATGGACATCTGGGCGGCCTACCGGGTCGAGCCCGCGGCGGGGGGCGTCCGCCTCGTCCGCGACGGCGACGTGCAGATCTATCCTCCGGGGTTCGTGCCCGGCGGCGCCGAGAAGCTGACCGTGCAGGAGACCTCGATCCGCCGCATCCTCCAGAAGCGGTTCAACAAGGTGTTCAAGGAGGTGGTCGACGTCGAGCCGCTGAAGCTGCCCGGGGAGCTGGAGCGGGCCGGCCCGCTGCCGATGGAGCAGCTCGTGGCCCGCAAGGACGGCTGGGTGGCCCTGGGCTGGCGGAAGAAGGATCCGATCGTCTCCATCCAGGAGCCGACGCCAGCGGCGCGCGTGGAGGCCCCCGCCGCCACGCAGGTCGTCGTGGCCGAGTGACCGCGGGCGGTCCGGGGATGGCATGAAGGCGGACGACCTCCTGCGGGCGATCGACCTGGCCGCGGCCGGATCCTGGGACGAGGCCCACGCGATCGTGCAGCGGGACGAGGCCGACCCGACGGCGGCCTGGATCCACGCCGTGCTCCACAAGATCGAGGGCGACCTCGGCAACGCCCGCTACTGGTACCGCCGGGCGGGCCGGATGGACCGGGTGGACGACGAGCCGGCCGCCGAGTTCGTGGCGCTTCGCGCGACCCTGGCGGACTGACGACGCGGAGTTGGCTGGTCCGCGAGGAACTCCGTCGATCACCCGGCCCGCCGCCGGCGGATCACCCATCCTGCGGCCGCGCCACATGCGAGCAGCGCGAACGCGGAAGGCTCGGGCACGCTGACGAGTCGAAAGCCCACGTAATTCACTTGGGTCGTCGTTGCTATATTCGTCCGGGAAAATGACGCCGACATGGGGTTGGGGTTCTGCGTGCTGTCCCAGGCGGCACCACGAGCCCAAAGAACTGACCCGCTTCCTGCCGTGCCGGAGGTCCACTCCCACAGGTTGCCGGTCATGTCGAAGGCGCCATAGGCACTCGGACCACCGTTGGTGCCCACGGTCGTGACGTTGCCGGTTTGGCCGTTCCAGCTCGCGGCGGCACCAAAGTTCGCGAAGTTGCCCGTGGAGCCGGCGGACCCGATGCCGCTCGTGCCCGACGACACCAATCCCGGAATGTTGTCGTTCTGCGGTGCGTAGTTCCAGTAGCCGGCGTTCGTGCCCCCGCCCTTGTAGTACGCCGCCTTGAACCACTGGTCTTCCGTGGGGATGGAGTAGAGGGCCCCGGGGTTCAATGCCGGGGCGTTGCCGGTGGTCGCACCATTGAGCGTGTAGGCGCCCGTCTCGGTGCTTGACGTGCCCGTCGCGCCATTCTGCAGCCAGTTGCACACGCGTGCCGCGTCGAACCAGGACACCCCGTTGACCGGCTTGTCGCCCATGTTCGGCTTGACGGAGTAGACGTAGCTCCCCGCAACACCGCTGCGGATGACTCCGCACCTGATGTCACCCCCCTGGGCCGTGGGCGCGTAATAGTTGTAGGGGTCGCTGACCGTCGCCACCGAGTTGAGAAAATCGACGTACTGCTGGTTCGTGAACTCGTACTTCATGATCTGGAACGCCTCGGCCACGTCGCCGAATCCGGACGGATCGGTGTCGGCGGCGTTTCCCGGGTCGCCCACCGTCACCCAGTCGATCGTAATCGCGTGGGTGATCGCGGGCGGGAGCCAGACGAAAGCCGCAAGGACGGCGCAGCACGCCAGCCGGGTGAACCCGGGGCATGCAGACAGGCATCTCTTCATGAGCGGCATTCCTCTCTGCTGAGCAAAGCTGCAACGACGGATGGCGAGGCCGCGACCTACGGCGGTTGAGCGGCTGCTCCGGACGAATAGCTCGGTGCCTTATAGCCGATTCGCCGCGCGATACGTCGTCGAAAATCACAGCTGGGACGAATCCGGCACGAGCAGGGACGAATCCGGCGCGGGCAACGCTGCGCGCGCCTTGCACCTAGGCCGTCCGAGGGGGTGTTCGTCGATCGCGTTCCGCGGAGGCACCGGATCGCGATCGTTCGGGTCCTCGTTGTGCAGCCGCCCGCGGTTCACTCCAGGGCGAATGTCACGTCGACGCGGGACGTGACGCCGATCATGCCCGCGGCCAGCTTCTGATCGGGATCCGTCTCGGGCGTCGCGTCGCCGCGGCCCGCGTCCTGCACGATGTTCTGCGCCGTGGCCCAGCGGTCGCCACGACCGCTCGATCCGTTGCGCACGCCCCCGCCGGACGTCTCGTGGATGGAGACGGGCTTCCCCACCTTGGCGCCGAGCTCGCCCGCCAGGGCCACGGCCTTCTCCCGGGCGGCGCGGACGGCCTGCTGGCGGGCCAGATCACGATGCTTGCGGAGGGCGGTCGTGCGGAACTCGACGTCTTCCACGCGATCGGCCCCGGACGTGAGGATCCCCTCCAGGAGGGCGTCGAACTTGGCCACGTCGCGCAGCCGCACGGCGAACCCGCGGCCGGCGCGGAAGAACCGCGGCGCCATCGACTCGTCGCCGTCCCGCCGATCGAACACCGGTTCGATCGTGATGAAGTCGCTCTGCACGTCCTTGTCGGCGATGCCGGCCGCCTTCACGAAGGCGAGCACCGCCGCGGTGCTGGTGTCGCAGGCCTTGACCGCATCGGCGAGCTTCTGGTCACGATCTTCGATGGAGAACCGTAGCACCACCTCGTCGGGGACGACGCGGATCTCGGCCGCGCCGGACACGGAGATCATGGGTTCCGGGGGCGGGCAGACGAGGCCCCGGGGCACCTGGCCGTGGACGAACGAGGGCACGAGCGCCGCACACAGCACGACCGTCAGTCGCAGTGAAGATGACATGGAAAACCTCCGGTGAAAGTGCATGGATCGATCGACCGTGGTCACGATAGCGTCTGCCGGCCGTCGTTCGTGTCACGGCCGCGCAACGTCCGCGGTCAGTACGAGCGGCAGCGTGAGCACGAACCGCCCACCACCCTCGGCCGGCGGCTCATACGCGAGATCGCCCCCCATCTGCCGCGCGAGCCGTCGCGACAGGGCGAGGCCGAGGCCGACGCCGGCCGCACCCTCGGCTGCGTCGCGGGCGCTCTTGCGGAACGGCTCGAAGAGCCGGGCGGCCTCGCGGGGGGCGACGCCCGGGCCGTAGTCCCGCACCGCGATCGCGGCGCTCCGGCCGCGGGGGGCTGCGGCGACCTCGATCGCGGCCGGCCCCGTGCTGCGGGCATATTTGCAGGCGTTGTCCACGAGGTTGAAAAGCACCTGCTCCACCGCCGCCGGGTCGGTCGTCACCGTGAGGCGGCGGGCGGCGTCGTCGGCGTGCAGCCGCCACTCGAACCCGGCCTGCAGCGCCCGCTCGGCGGGCCGGGGCGTCACGCGGTCGAGCAGGTCACCCACCGACACCGGTGCGAGCCGGGCGGCGTGGCGGCCGCGCTCGAGCCGCGCGTAGGCCAGGACGTTCTCGACCAGGTGCGTGAGCCGGTCGGCCTCGCGGCGGAGCGTCGCGTGGTAGGTCGGCACCTCCGCTGCCGGCACCATGCCCTCCTCCAAGAGGCCCGAGTAGAGCCGGAACGTGGTCAGCGGCGTGCGGAGTTCGTGCGTCACGCTCGACACGAACGCAGCCCGGCGCTCGCTCAACGCGAGCACACTCGCGAGCAGGGCCGCGACCGCCGTGGCAGCCAGGGCCATCGCCACCCAGGCCGCGGCCAGCGTGCCCCGCAGCGGCGACCAGCCGACCGCGGCGGTCGCCGGCACCGCGCCCGGGACGAGCCGGGCGGGGATCGCCGCCAGGAGCCGCTGGTCGGAGGCCGCCGCGGCATCCTGCGCCGGCTCGAGGCTGGCGTGCGGCAGGAGATCGGCGATCGCGGCGAGCAGGTCAGCCCGCAGCCGCGGCCAGTCGATGATGCAGCCCTCGACTGTGGCGCCGTCGGCCTGCGGCGGCACGCGGCGGGCGAGGACGAGCGCGTCGCCAGTCCACACCGCCGTGAGCGCGGCGAGCGGTGTCGCGGCGGTGATCTCGGGTGCCGCGGCCTGCTGCTGGGCAAGGTTTTGCTGCAGGGTCTGTCGCCTGGCCTGCAGCTCGGAGAAGTTCCGCGCCTGCTGGGCCGGCAGGTCCGCGACCTGCTGCGCATCGAGCCCGGGTGGTGGCTCACCTGCGGTCTGCGGCTGGGGCAGCCCCGCGAGCAGTGCCGCGGCGTCGAGCCGCACCGCGTCGCGATCGGCCGCGCCGGCGATCGTACGACGGCGGCCCGTGGCGTCGACGACGAACGTCTCCACGACCGGGGGCACGATCTGCGTGCCGCGGACGTTCGCCGTCTCTCGCGCCACGAGTGCGATGAGCGTCGAGTCGATCCGCCACAGGGCCAGCCGTACGTTCTCCTCGATCGCCGCCTCGTGCCGGACGGTGGCCTCGGCCCGATCGGCCTCGAGGGCGCGGTGCGTGAGCGCCGCCAGGCCCATGGCGGCGACCGCGAGGCAGGCGGCGAAGGCGATCCAGGCGTGGAGCGGCTTCATCGACCGGGCTCCGTGACCGCCCAGGCGTAGCCCTGACCACGGACGGTGAGCACCCGTTGCGGTGCGGCGGTGTCGTCGCGGAGCTTCTCCCGCAGCCGCATGACGTGCATGTCGATCGTCCGCGTGGTCACGCCCCGCGGGTCGAGCCGCCAGACGTAGCGGAGCAGCTCCTCGCGGCTGATCGCCCGGCCCGCGTTGGCGGCCAGGTAGGCGGCCAGTTCCGCCTCCTTCTCGGAGAGATCGAAGCGTTCGCCGTCGGCGTGCCGCACCTCGCGGCGGGCGAGGTCGATCACCATGCCGTCGCACTCGATCCGCTCCACGGGCCGGGGCCGCTCCGGCGACCGCCGCAGCACCGCGTCGATCCGGGCGAGTAGTTCCTTGACGCTGAACGGCTTGACCACGTAGTCGTCGGCCCCTGCGGAGAGACCACCGACGCGTTCATCCTCCGCCGCCCGGGCCGTGAGCAGGATCACGGGCCGCGTGGGCCGCGTCGCGCGGACGCGACGCAGGATCTCGAGGCCGTCGGTGCCGGGGAGCACGACGTCGAGGAGCACGAGGTCGATCTCGGCGGTCTCCGCGAGCGCGAGCCCCCGCGTTCCGTCGCCGGCCTCGAGCACGTCGTAGCCGGCGAACGCGAGCGCCGCGACGACCCCGCGACGGATCGCGGCGTCGTCCTCGACGACGAGCACGCGGCGGGCCGGGGCGGTCATCGGCGGGCGAGCCTCCCGGCGGCGTCGGCGGCGGTGCCGGCGAAGGGGATCTTCGTCGTTCGCACGTCGAGCAGCGGCTTGAGTTCGTGGACGTTCGTGTAGCCGTAGGCGTGGAGGACGTTGAACGTGTGGACGTTCAGGGCGGCCCCGGCGGTCTTGGTGGCGAAGGCCCGCTGCTCATTCTCGAAGTTGTTGTTGCAGTAGATCAGCACGCGGGTGTCCTTCGTGGGAATGACTTTCGCCAGCTCATCCGCCGTGATGTCGGGGAAGCTCAGATGGCGGGCGCCGCGGACGTGGAGCAGGTCGTACTTCTGTCGGCTGCGGGCGTCGAGGACCACGGTGTCGGGCTGGGCCGCGAGCGCCAGGAACTCATCCTCGCCCAGGCGGCGGCTTGCCCGCAACGCCTCGACATCCGCCACGCCGGCGGCGAAGCGGCGGTAGTCGATGCGGGGATTGCCGTCGTCGGCCCGCGTGGCGGGCGCGAGCAGGGCACACGCGGTGAGGAGCAGGCACCACCGAGCCCGAAAGATGGCGGTGGCGGGCGACATGGCGGGGACTCCCAAGGGAAAACGGCCGCCGGGAACTCCCCGGCGCGGGCCGCACGGGAGTAAGTATCGGTGGGCGGACAGCCCCGGTGTGTCACGGCCGCGCAAACACCGAGGCAAGCGAGCGTGCACTCTGTCGGCACGCACAGCTAAACTGCCCCCCATCGTCCGGACATCCCGAGGATTCCCCGATGATCAGAACCCGTGATTCCGGTCTGGCAGCGTTCTGTCTGATGGTGCTGAGCGGCGGTGGTCCCGGTGCGAATGGCGCCGAACCGGTGACCCGGACGTTCGACGTCCGGCCGATCATCCGGGGACCGCAAGACGTCCAGGCACTGGCCGATCTCATTCCGATGTGCGTGGCCTCGGCGTCATGGGCTGACGCCGGGGGGGAAGGGGTCATCAAGGCTTTTCCGAATGGTCGCATCGACGTCACGAACAGCACGGACATCATCGGTCATGTTGAACGATTGCTGGCAGCGTTGGGGGCGGACCAACGGCCCATAGCCGCCGGGAAGCCGGCTGCCAGGAGGCCGGCCCCGCCGCCGCGGAACGCAAATCCACCCGTCGTTGCGGAGCCGCCCGAACCGGTGGCAATTTTCAAAGACCTGGATCACGGGCCGCTCCTGCTGACGACGTACGACATTTCCGGCATCCTGGGCCGATTTCCACCGCAAGCCATCGAGGACCGGATCCGCGAAAACATCTCCGTAGACACGTGGGACTCGGTGGGAGGGCCTGGGACGCTGCGAATCTACGAGCCCACCAAAAAACTCGTCGTCTTGCAGACCGGGGACGTCCAGCGCACCATCGTTCAAGAACTCGGAAAACTGGTCGGTGGGGCTGGGCGCCGCTAGTGGTCTGGGCGGCGATCAAATCCGGAGGGCCGGGTGCCGAAGTGCCCGTCCGGAGCGAGGGGTCCTAGTCCAGCGTCGGCCGCGGCTGGACGGCCTCGAAGGGGCGAACCCAGATGTTGCGGAACTGCACGGGGTTGCCGTGGTCCTGCAGCGCGATCGGGAGGGACTCGGCGTGCTGGGCATAGCTCGGCGGCATGTTGTAGGCCGTCGGGCCCTTGATCACCGTGTCGGAGTGGATGGCCACGCCGTTGTGCATCACGCTCACCCGGCCCGGCTTCTCGAGCGTGCCGTCGGCGGCGAACCGCGGCCGCGTGAAGAGGATGTCGTAGGTCTGCCACTCACCGGGGCGGCGGCAGGCGTTCACGGCCGGCGGCTGCTGCTTGTAGAGAGCGCCGCACTGGCCGTCGTGGTAGGTGAGCGGGCCGTCGGTGCCGTCCTCGAACGAGTCGAGCACCTGGATCTCGTACGTGCCCATGAGAAACACGCCGGAGTTGCCCCGGCCCTGGCCCTTGCCGGTCGCCGGGGCGGGCAGACGGAACTCGACGTGCAGGTGGCAGTCGCCAAAGCCCTGCTTCGTCGTGATCTGGCCCTTGCCGACGGTGGCCACGCCGTTCTCGACCTTCCAGGCATCGGCTCCGTTCCACGCAGCGAGATCCTTGCCGAGGAGCACGATCGCGTCGGCGGGCACCGGCGCGGGGCCCGCGGGCGCCGGGCCGGGATCGACGACCCGCGGCCGCGGCCACTCGATCGGGTTTTTCCATTCGGGCGAGCCCTGATACCGGCCCGCGAGCTGCAGCCGCCGGGAGCGGATCGACTCGGTGATCCGCGCGGCCTTCGCCTCGGCCTCGGCCACGGCCAGGCCGGTCGGCACGCCCGGCCGCAGGTGGCCCGCGGCGGCGAGGTAGGCGTCGCGAAGGAGTTTCAGCCGCGTCGTCACCTCGGGCAGGAACTGGGCGAGCGCGTCGGGCGCGTCGGCGGTGGCGATCGGCCCGCCGGCACCGAGGCCCGCGAGCACCGCCCGGCAGATCGCCCAGTGGCCGGCATCGTTGGGATGCACGGCGTCGGGGGCGAACGTGAAGGCCGGGTCGGCCGCCCGCTTGGCCGCGAGCGCCGCCTTCATCGGCCCGTGGACGTCGATCACGAGCCAGCCGTCGGCCCGTTTCGAGACGAGCCACTCGGCATAGGCCGCGAGCACGGCGTCGTAGTCGACGGCGCCCGCCGGCCCAGGCTTGCCGGGCGGACCGCCGTAGACGGGGGGCGTGAGGTGGACGATCTTCCCGCCGGCCTTCCCGACCGCGTCGTGCAGCCGCTCGATACCCGCCTTGAACTTCGCGAACCGCTCCTCGTCGAGCGGCTGGTAGATGCCGCAGTTCATGCCGTAGCAGGCGAGCACGACGTCGGGCCGGGTGAGCCGCAGCACGCGGTCGAGCCGCTCGGCGAGGTCGGGCCGGGGAAACGTCCCGTTCGCGTGTCCCGCCTCCGAGAGGCCGGAAACCGTCTCGCTCGCGAGGCCCATGTCGATCACCTCGGCGGTCGTGCCCTGCCGCTCCATCCAGGCGACGAGGTCGGCGAGCCAGCGGCCGTCGTAGGTGATCGAGTCGCCGAGGGCCACGACCCGCTTGGCGTCGAGGAGCAGGGCGGCGGGCACCGCGGGCGGCTCAGCGGCGGCGGCCCGTTGGATGTTCAGGGCCGTAACGATGATGGTCACAAGGCGCAACCAAGGACGTTGCAGGACAGGGGTCGCCCATGCCCTCTCGCCCGGACGTTCGCTACGGCCATCCTGGCCTTCGCTCACTCCATGCTGGCTGCGCTTCGCCATCCCTGGCTCCGCTGGCCAGCAAGGCCGGCTCGAGGGCACGAGCGACCCCTGTCCGAGTGATCGGCGAATCGCGTGTGGAGTGATCGCGGGAGCCATCATTCAGCCGCCGGCTTGGCCCCCTCGCGGATCGCGAACAGGTGGCTCTTGTTGGCGATGTAGAGCGTGTCGCCCACGGCGATCGGCGTCGAGTAGACGCTGTTGCCCATGTTGATCTCGCCGAGCAACTCCATCTCCTTGCCGAGCGCGAAGATGCAGATGTCGCCGTCCTCGTCACCGATGTACACCTTGCCGTCGGCGACCAGCGGCGAGCCCCAGCTGGCGGCGAGCATGTCGTGCGTCCAGTGCGGCTTGCCGGTCTTCACGTCGAGGCAGTGGAACAGGCCGCTGAAGTCGGCCACGTAGAGCAGCCCGTCCTTGATGGCGACCGTGCCGCAGGTGCGGTGCATCGTCTCCTCGAAGGCGAGCTTGCCGTTGCCATCGGCGTCGAAGCCGGGGTAGTGCCAGACGGCGGCCGAGTTGGGGTTCGGCCGGGCCACCTCACCCTCCTCCTTGATCACCGCCTGGTTGCGGCGGTGGGGGAGCGGCTTGTCGGGGTCTTTCAGGCTCACGGCCAACTCGCTCGACACGTCGCCGCGCTTCGTGGGGTCGATGCACCACAGGTGGCCCACCCCCTCGCCGTGCTCCGGATCCTCGCCCACGGCGATGTAGACCAGGCCGTCGTGCACGACCGGCGTGCCGATGATGTGGTTGCGGTCGGCCCGGCCGCCGAGCGTGTACTTCGACTCCTTCGGGTTGCAGTCGAACTTCCAGAGCAGCTTCGCCTGGCCCGGGCCGGAGGAGGATGGCCCGTTTTCGCCACGGGCGTCGAAGGAGTACATCCAGCCGTCGCCGCCGCCGAACAGCACCTGCGGCACGCCGCCGAGCTCCGCGTAGGACGGGCTCGACCACTGGCCGTGGAGGACGTTGGCGCCCGGCGAGTTGTCAGCCCACAGCACCTTGCCGTCGCGCTTGTCGACGCACAGGAAGCTCGGGGCCTCGAAGTTCGGGAGGTTGATGTGCCCCTCGTCGACGCCGTTGCTCGTGTTCACGAACAGGAAGTCGCCGGCACTCGTCACGCTGCAGGAGCACATGTTGTGCTGCGAGACGCCGAGCTGCTTCATCATGTCGAGCACCCAGACGACGTCGGCCTCGTCCTTGTCCTGGGCCTTTTCGGCGGTGAACGGACCGTCGTTCTCGCCGTCGCGGAAGCCCTCGGTGTCGAGGCACTTCACCTCGCCGCGGCTGGTCACGTACCAGAGGCGGTCGCCTTCGACGAGCGGCGCGCAGCAGATCCCCTGCAGCGGCCAGTCGTGGACGCGGCCGGTGGGCAGCTTCTCGCTCGAGTCCTGCCAGAGGAACGAACCGTCCTGGGCGGAGAAGGCCAGCAGGCAGCCGAGGTCGATCGCGGGGGGATACCGCTTCAGCCAGCCCTTGCCGTTGTTGGTGCCGACGTAGGCCTTGCCGCCGGCCACGACCGGGTTGCCGTAGGACTGGCTGCCGAGCGCCGCCACCCAGGCCACGTTCTTGCTCGTCGCCGGCTTCCAGTCGCCCGTGTCGGGGTCGAACTCCCCCGGGGCCCACTCCGTGGGCAGGTTCTTCGCGTCGGGCGTGTTGTTGCGGACGGGCGAGCCGCCCCACTGGTTCCACTCGGCGGCCGCGGCCGGCAGGGCGGCGATCGCGAGCAGCACGACGGCGACGGCGAGACGGTTCATTTCACGGCCTCCACGGTGACGTTGTCGATCGAAATCTCGGAGTCCTTCGAGTTGCCGAAGAAGCCCGGGCTGCCCTGTAGGTTGCCGGATTCGTGGACGGCCTCGATCGTCCAGGCGGCGGGCTCGGGCGTGCCCCGCGGCCAGACCTTGCCGCAGAGGTGGGCGTCGCCGTCCTTCGTGCGGGCCTCGAACTTCATCGTGTACCAGCGGCCCGCCTCCCAGGCGAAGGGAATCGTCTTGGAAAAATGCGTCGCCACCTGTGGGGGCCAGGACCGCAGCTGCAGCTGCTGGGCGGCGCCCATGAGATCGAGCGTGTAACGCTGCGCGATCAGCCCCATGTCGGGCATGCGGGCCTTCTCGAGCGCCGCCGCCGTGCCGAAGGCCTTGGAGAAGGCGTCGGCGTCGGTGGCGGCCGACTTCGGCGTGTCGGACGCCGGCGAGCCCGGCTTCTCGACGCCCGTCTCCTGGGCGCGGAAGTCGGCCTGGACGCAATAGTCATGGAGGTCGATCGGCCCGATCCAGCCCTGGCTCCGCGTACCTTTGGGGATCGTCGTCACCTTCACGAGGCACTTCGAGCCGTCGACCTCGCGAACGACGTGCCGGTAGCGCATCCCGATCCAGGGGAGCGGCGGCTCGCCCTTCACGACGCCGGTCTTGGGGTCGGCCGCGAGCGGAATGTCCTCGAAGTCGAACCGCCAGGGCAGGGGGGGCATCGAGCGGATCCGGGCCTTGCCTTCGAGGCCGCCGACCTTCGCCGTGACGATCGCGGCGGCGTGCGTGGCGGCCGGGGCGGTGTAGGTGCCGTCGGCGGCGACGGTGCCGGCGGTCGCGGCGAACTCCGCGGGCGACTCCTTGACGAACCGGCCCGCGGCGTCGAACAGCCGCACCTTCAGGGGCAGCGTCGCGCCCGCGGCGATCTGCGCCTCGGCCGGCACGACCTGCACCCAGGCCGGCTCGCCGGCGGGCCCCTGCGTCGTCGCGGACACCTGCTGGGCGGCCGTGGCCCGCGGCTGCTCCTTCGAGACGGCTTCCGCGGAGGCCTTCTCGCCAAGGCAGTAGAGCCGCTCGCCCGTCGTCAGGTAGACGCGGCCCTGCCAGGCGATCGGCGAGGCCGTGACCTCATCCTCCTCGTCGAGCCGCATCCGGTTGACGAACTTCAGGCCGTCCTTCGTCGGCTCGAGCACGTGCCAGCCGCTCGTCGAGCAGACGAAGAGCTTGCCATCCGCCACCAGCGGGCTGCCGCGGACGATCGTCCCCAGGAGTTTCACCGGCTTGCCGACGGCCGTGCCGGTCGCCTTGTCGAAGGCGTAGACCTTGGCGCCGTCGTCCACGAAGTACACCCGGTCGCCGAGCATGACCGGCATCGACCGGCCGTCCATCACGCCCTTCTTCTGCCAGATCGCACTGGTGGCCGTGATGTCGCCCGTGCCCACGCCCTTGAAGGCCGTCACCGAGCCCATCGAGGTGTTGTCGAGGTTTTCCTCGGCCTGGGAGATGGTGACCGTCTCGCCGTCCACGAGCGGCGCCACGTTGAGCCCGCGGCGGGAGAGCTTGAAGTTCCAGGCGGCCTTGCCGGTCCGCGGCTGGAAGTTCCACACGCTGCCGTCGCTCGAACCGAAGACGAGGGCCGCCTGGCCGCCGAGCGCGGCCAGCGACGGCGTGCTGTAGGTCGTGTCCTCGGGAAGTTCCTTCGTGCCGTTCATCCAGCGGACGACGCCCGTCGCCTTGTCGAGGCCCAGGAACCGATGGGCGGGCCGGGCGGTGTCGCCCCAGCCGGTGACCACGGCGCTGGCGATCACGAGATCCTCGAACACCACCGGGATGTTCGTCCGGCCGCCGTAGGTGGAGAGGAAGCCGAACTCCTCGTGCAGCGACCGCTGCCACTTCGTCTTCCCGGTCGTGGCGTCGATGGCCGTGAACACGCCGCACACGCCGTGGGCGAAGACGGTGCCGCTCTCCGGATCGGCGACGACGGCCGACCAGCCGACCCGCTCGGCCGGCACGTCGGAGAGATAGACGTTGAACACGTTCTCCCAGAGCTTCTCGCCCGTCGTGGCATCGAGGCAGAGGACCTTCTCCGCCTCCTCCTTCGTGCCGGGCTTGTGCCGCACGAGCGTGTACAGCCGGCCGCCCATGATCACGGGCGTCGAGATGCCCCCCGCCTCGGTGTTCTTCCAGAGCACGTTGGTGCCCGCCTCGGGATCGAAGGCGGCGGCGAGCGGTGGGCCGGCATAGTGCCGGTCCTGCGTGGGCCCGCGCCAGTCGGGCCAGTCGGCGGCCACAGCGGGCCACGCGGCGGCCGCGACGATCGACAGGGCGAGGCAGAGGGCTTGAGGTCGCTTGGATGGCATCGCGTCACTCCCCGATGCCGGCCTGCTTGGCCTCGGCCGGCAGGGCCGGATCGACGATGCCCCGCGCGCCGCGGCCCTGCTGGAGCCGATCGGCCGCGTCGGCCGCGATGCTCTCGATGTCGGCGTTCCACCAGCGGGCCTGCTGGTCGAGAGGGGGCGTGGCGGACGGCCTGACCACCCGCATCCCCACGCCGAGGGCCGGCTCCTCCGTGTACCACCACGGGCTCTTGGGCAGGTTGGGATCGATCTCCTTCCATGCCACGTCCTCGGAGCCGCGGCGGGCGGCGCTCCGCAGCCGGTCGGCGTCGTCGTAGTAGGCGCCGCCCCGGACGATCCGCGGCGAGAGCTTCGTGGGCCAGACGGCGGCGGCGGCGGCGGCGACCGGCTGCGGCAGCGCGGCCTGCTTGGCGTAGCCTCCCTCCACCAGCTGATCGAGCACCCACTCAGCGACGTTGCCGTGCATGTCGTGCAGGCCCCAGGCGTTGGGCCGCTTCCCGCCGACCGGATGGGTCGTGTCATCGGCGTTGTCGGCGAACCACGCGACGTCCTCGAGGCTCGCGGCGTCGGCGCCGCTGCTCCACGGCGTCTGCGTGCCCGCCCGGCAGGCGTACTCCCACTCGCTCTCGGTGGGCAGCCGGTAGAAGCGGTTCGTGAGCTTGCTGACCCACTTCGTGTACTGGCGGGCCGCGTACTGGGTCATCGTCACGGCCGGCAGCTCGGGCTCCTCGCCGTTGGTGAAGGTGGTGCTCGGGTCGTAGAGGTTGGAGGGGGCCGTGACCGCATCGGCTTCGTTGGCGGGCGTCACCGGCCGCATGTTCGCGGCCTCGAGCGACTTGAAGAGATCGCAGGCGGTCATGTACGTGCGGTACTCCGCCCACGTGACCTCGCAGCAGCCGATCCAGAAGGGCTCGACCTTGATCTCCAGGGCCGGCCCCTCGTCTTCCGCCCGATCAGCCTCGTCGGCGGGGCTTCCCATGCGGAACGTGCCGCCCGGCACCGGGATCATCCGAAACGTGACCTCCGTGCCGGGAATCGTCTCGTCGTAGGGCACCATCCAGGCCCCGTCGATCTGCACCATCGGACCTTCGCCCTCGGGCCGCTGGGTTCCCGCGACGACGCCGGGCGAGCCCTCGGCGACGACGGTGGCGAGGCAGGCGGCCGGCCACGAGAGCCCGACGAGGACAGCGGCGATCGCCACGGCTGGGGCGGGGAACGGGCCGGGCATGGCGGGATCTCTCGAGGGGAAGGGGGCGGGCGAGGCGGGCCGGAAGGACGGCTGGCGCGACGGGCGTTCGGCGAACCGCGTAAAGTGTACCCTGATGCGTTGGCCCCGCTCAATCGAAGAGACCTCGCCGTGACCGCCCCGAAGCCCACCCGGCCAGCCGGCAAAAAACCCGCAGCCCGCACGGACGACAAGCCGGCCGAACGGGTGGTGGCGGAGAACCGCAAGGCCCGGCACGACTACGAGATCCTCGACACGCTCGAGTGCGGTATCGCGCTGGTGGGCAGCGAGGTGAAGAGCCTGCGGGTGGGGCGGATGTCGCTCGACGAGGCCTATGGCCGCGTCGAGGGGGGCGAGGTCTGGCTGCTGGGCTGCGACATCCCCGAGTACGAGAAGGCCAACCAGCTCAACCACAAGCCCAAGCGGCCGCGGAAACTGCTGCTCCATCGCCGCGAGATCGCGAAGTTCGCCGGCCATGCGTTCGAGAAGGGGCTCACGCTCGTGCCCCTGAAGATGTACTTCAAGGACGGCCGGGTGAAGGTCCTGCTGGGGATCGGCCGGGGCCGCAAGGCGCACGACAAGCGGCAGAAACTCAAGGCCGACACCGCCCGGCGGGAAATCGAAACCGCCCTCCGGGGCCGGGGCGGCCGCGGAGGGCGGTGAGGCGGCGACGAGGCCTGCGGGCCGTCAGTCTTCCGAGGCGCCGACGAGCACGCCGGTGGTCGAGTCGGTGGAATCCTCGGGATGCCACAGCGGCATGCCCCGCTGGATCCGCTCGGCGAGGATGTCGATCTTCTGCTTCGAGCCGGCCGGGGCGGACGTGGGGGCGAAGTCCTCCGTGTGATGCGGCTCGAAGTTCTCGTCGTGGCCGTACAGTTCGATGATCTCGAAAACGTTGCGAATCCGTGCCATTGGGACGAACCAACTCCTTCAGACTACGAGTGGGGGGACGTGGTGGGCGGCCCGCTGACGAGACGGCCGGGGAGGCCGCGACGGACGCGTTCTGCGTTGCAGACGTCGACATTATGGAGCGGCGATAACGCGAGTCAAACAAATTGCAGGCGGGGATTTTTCCCTGTAAAAACAGGGCTCGAAAGCGGCCCGTCTGTCCGTCACGACCGGCGCGAATTACCATTGTCCCTCGCGTCCCGGGTATTCGCTGCGGCCGAAGCCGCCTCGCCCCGCGGCCGCGGATCTGGTCCGGCCGCGGGCTTCCACCCGCCGCCGTGGTCGATGGCCCAGTTCACCGGCTCGCTGGTCAGTTATCCGGCCCGTGTCTCGTTCGTCGCGTACGTGGTCGCGATCCTCGTCGGCGGCCTCGTCCTCACGCTCCCCTTCGCCCGGCAGCCGGACCGGCCGCCGGTGTCGCTCGTGGACGGCGTGTTCACCGCCACAAGTGCCTGCTGCGTGACTGGCCTGAGCGTCCGCTCGACCCGCCACGACTTCTCGTTCCTCGGGCAGGCCGTGATCCTGGGCCTGATCCAGCTGGGGGGCCTGGGGATCATGACGATCACGACGCTGCTTTCGTTCCACATGGGGGGGCAGGCGACGCTCAGGCAGCGGGCCGTGGTGGCCGAGACGCTGGGCATCAAGTCGGGCCGGGACCTCCGCTGGGTCACGGCCGCCGTGCTCCTCACCGTGCTCGTGGCCGAGGCCTGCGGCTTCGGGCTGTTGCTGTGGGCCGACTGGGGCTCCGCCCCGGCCGCCGAGGTGGCCTGGAAGTCGCTGTTTCACGCGGTTTCGGCCTTCTGCAACGCCGGCTTCGCCCTTCACGATCAGAACCTCGTGCCCGACGCGGGGCGGGTGTCGATCAACCTCGTGATCTGCGGCCTGATCATCGTGGGCGGGTTGGGATTCCCGGTGATCTTCGACGTCGTCTCCCGTCTCCGGCGGCGCGAGGAGTTTTGGGAGCGGCTCCACTTACAGACGAAGATGATGCTCATCGGCACCGCGGCCCTGCTCGCCTTCGGCGCCGCCTCGTTCTGGGCCCTGGAATGGGAGGAGGCGATCGCCGGCGAGCCGCTGGTCACGAAGCTGCTGATGGGCCTGTTCCACTCCACCACCTGCCGCACCGCCGGCTTCAACACGGTCGACTACGCGGCCCTGTCGAGCGCCACCCTGTTCCTGGCGATCATCCTCATGGCGATCGGGGCGGGGCCGTGCTCCACGGGCGGCGGTTTCAAGGTCAGCACCTTCATGACGCTCGTGGCCAGCGCCTGGTCCAACTTCCGTGGCTGGAAGCACGTCAACTTCTTTCGCCGGACGATCCCGGAGGCGGCCGTCGAGCGGGCCACGGCGACGGCCCTCCTGTTCGCGGCCGTGGCGATCGCGGCGCTGGTGGCGATGCTGGTCGTGGAGTCGAGCGGCTCGGTCGCCGCCCGGCCCCGGTGGTTCCTCGAGGCCCTCTTCGAGTGCATCTCGGCCCTCGGCACCGTCGGCCTGTCCACCGGCATCACGCCGTCGCTCACCGATCCCGGCAAGCTCGTGCTCGTGGGGCTGATGCTCCTGGGCCGGCTGGGTCCGATCACCGCGGCCGTCGCCCTGGCTCGCGAGCGCCGTTCCTACCAGCCCCGATTCCCCGAGGAGGAGCCGCTCATCGGCTGAACCCCATGGCACAGACTGGCAAGAGGTTCATCATGCTCGGGATGGGCTCGTTCGGCACGGCCCTGGCCACGAAGCTCGCCGCCAACGGCTGTCGCGTCACGGGCGTGGACGGCCGCCGCGAGCGGCTCGAGGCGGTGAAGAACGCGATCCACGAGGCGGTGATCGGCGACGCCACCGACCGGGAGGTGCTGGAGAACCTGCCGATCAAGGACGCGACCGCCGTCTTCATCTCGCTCGGCGAGAACATCTCGCAGTCGCTCCTCGCCACGCTGCACGTCAAGGAACTGGGGGCGCGGAACGTGATCGTGAAGGGAGTGACCCATGAACACGGCAAGATCCTCTCGCACCTGGGCGTCGATCGGGTGGTGTTTCCCGAGGAGGAAGTGGCCCGCGAGCTCGCCGACCGCATGACCTGGCCGAACGTCCTCGACTACCTGCCGATCGACCCCGAGTACAGCGTGGCGGAGGTGGCGATGCCCTCGTCGCTCTCCGGCAAGACGCTCGCCGAGGCCAACCTGCGGAGCCGGATCGGCGTCCACGTGATGGGGCTCAAGGACGTCATGAAGGGCAAGTTCGAGATGTTCCCCGACGGCAAGACGCGGCTCCTCGAGGACCAGGTGCTCCTCGTCGTGGGCCGCGAGACCGAGATCGCCGCCCTGCGGGAGATGCCGTAGGTTCTCCACCGTCCCTCGGACCGCATCCAGAGGAGTCTCGCCATGCATCGATTGATTTGCATCACGCTCGTCGCCGGCGCGGTCGCGGCCTGGTCCTTCGCGGCCGCCCGGGCCGAGCACTGGCCGCAGTGGCGCGGCCCGCGGCACGACGGCGTCGCCGCCGTCCGGGGGCTGCCCGCGGGCTGGTCGAAGACGAAGCACGTCGCCTGGCGGACGCCGCTGCCGGGCCGCGCGGGGGCGACGCCCTGCGTGTGGGGCGACCGCGTGTTCCTCACGAGCAACGAGGGGGACGACCTCGTGCTCCTGGGCGTGAACGCCCGCGACGGCGCGATCCTCTGGAAGCGGCGGGTGTGCGGGGGCAACGCCGACGCCCGTGCCGGCGAGGGCAACTCGGCCTCCCCGTCGCCGTGCACCGACGGCGAGCACGTGTGGGTGTTCTTCGGCACCGGCATCCTCGCCTGCTACACGGTCGACGGCCGCGAGGTCTGGAAGCTCGATGCCAACGAGCGGTTCGGGAAGATCGACATCCAGTTCGGCATGACGAGCACGCCCGTCCTCGACGGCGACGCCCTGTACCTGCAGCTGATCCACGGGCCGATGAAGCTCGGCGACGACACCCGCACCGGCAAGGTGATCCGCCTCGACAAGCGCTCCGGCGCCACCGTGTGGACGGTGGACCGGGTCACGGACGCCCAGTTCGAGTGCAAGCACTCCTACGCGTCGCCGTTTCTCTACCGGCACGACGGCCGCGAGTTCCTCGTCGTCCACGGGGCCGACTGCGTCACGGGCCACGCCCTCGCCGACGGCCGCGAACTCTGGCGGTTCGGCGGGCTCAACGGTCCGTCCGCCACCAACCCCAAGCCGCACGACCAGACGTTCCGGCTTGTGGCGTCGCCATGCGTCGCCCCGGGCACGATCATCGTGCCGACCTGCAAGGGGGGGCCGACCGTCGCCCTCCGCGTGGGCGACGACCTGGCAGGCGACTGCACCGGCAAGCGGTCGGTCGTGAAGTGGATCAATCCCGTCACGCCCGACGTAAGCATCCCGCTGGTCGCCGACGGCCTGGTCTACATGCTCCACAAGGACGGCAAACTGCAGTGCGTCGACCTGGAGACCGGCAAGGACGTCTACTTCGAGCGGACGCACACCGGCCAGCACCGTTCGAGCCCGCTCCTTGCCGACGGCCGGCTGTACTACGGGTCGAACGACGGCTGGGTGACCGTCGTGCGGCCGGGTCGAACGTTCGAGCAGCTCGACGCGATCGACTTCGGCGGCGAGGCGATCACGGCCTCGCTGGTGGCGGTCGACGGCACGCTCTACGTGCGGTCGTACGACGCGCTGTACGCGATCCGGGCCGACTGACCGCTACTGGCCCGGCACGCCGGGGGGCAGGGCGATCTCGACGTCGCCGGGCGGCGGGGCGGTGGGCGTGCCGGCTGGCTTGGCGGCGGGGTCGAACTTGGGCGTGTCGGTGCCGGTGCGGGCCTCGAGGTCGGCGAGCAGCGAGAGCTTCTCCGCCCCGGCCGGCCGCAGTTCCAGGTGCGTGATTCCCCACTGGTCGCGGGTCTTCTTGCCCTCGACCACGACGATGCCGGCGCCCTTCGGCCCCTTGGCGTCGAACTGGATGGCGGCGATGCCGTCCACCTCGTTGGCCGTGCCGCGAACCGTCGGGCCGCAGGTCACCGGGGTGCCGAGCACCTCCGCGACGCGGGCGTTGGCCTGCACCTCCTCGGTGGCCTCGATCGCGAGCGGATGCTTGGCCAGGCGGTTGCAGCCGGCGGCACCGAGCAGGAGGAGGCAGGCCAGGAGGCGGATGAGGGCAGGCACGGGCGTGGCTCCGGATCGGGGTGAACGGTCGGGGACGGGCTGCGCGAGGCCGATCAACCCTTGGCGTCGTGCTGCCGGCACCAGGCGATCTTGTCGGCGGTTGTCGTGGGGAGACTGCCCGAGGCGGCCTTGGTCGCCTTCTTTGGAGCGGGCGCCACCGGCTCCTCCGCGGCTTGTGCCTCCGGTTCGGCGGCGGCGGGCTCCGCCTTCGCGGCCCGGGCCCGGGCGAGGATCTCCGCCGTCGAGGGTTTTCCGGCGGCGGCCGGCTTCGCGGCCGGCGCCGCGCCCGCCTTGGCCCGTGCGGCGGCGAGGATGTCGGCGGTGGACGGCTTCTTCGCGCCGGCCGCGGCGGCCGGCTTGGCGGCGGCCGGCTTGGCCGCCTTCTCCGTCGGCCCGGCCGGCTTGGCGGCCTTCTCCTTCGGCTCCGCCGGCTTGGGCAGCGGCTTGGGCACGATCTTCAGCGCCGTCGGGTCGATGTCGTACCAGCCGACGTTGTTGAACTGGTCGAACTCGACCAGGCAGCGGCCGTTCATGTTGACCGTCTTCACGAAGCCCGTCGCCTTGGCGAACCGGGCCAGTTCCGGGGCCGGCGAATCGACCACCACGTACTTGTCGGTCCACTCGGCCTTGAGCCGCTCGATGACGTCGAACATGGCGGGTTTCCGGTCGGGACGAAGGACCGCTCCGGGCGGCGATCCAGACCCCCCGAATGTGATCGATCGTCGGGGCCGTCGCAAGATGCGGTCAGGGCCGCCGCGGCCCGGCAGCCGCCGGCACCGGCGCCAGGCCAGCCGGTCCCACGGTATACGCCCACTGCACCGTCCGCGGCAGGTCGCCGTCGGCGGCCTGCGGCGTGGCCTGCATGGAGCCGCCATCAGCCGCCCGGTAGGTCGAGCCGAGCCAGCCCGGCGGCTCCTGGATCCGGCAGGCGACCTCGAAGAGGAGCGTGTCGGGACGGTCGGGGTGGGCCGCGACGCTGACGGAGAAGTGGGACCGCCCGGCGAGCCCGAGCCCGAGGATCGCGGGCCGCCCGGCGGCACTGACGAGAGAGACTTCCGTGAGCACCGGCGACGCAGGCCAGCGCGGGTCGGCGGCCGGGTCCGCGGGTCCCTCGACGGACTCGAGCCGTGAACCGTCCGCCAAGGCCACGACGTGTCGCCACCGATCGTGCTCGTGGAGAAAGACAATTTCGGTCGCCCCAGTGCGGAGCCGGACCACGGTCCGCTTCGTCGTTACCGGTTCACTCATGGGTTGGCCGCCGGAAGGGGACGCCTGCGGAAGGCCATCCGGGGCGGGCCACGGTGATCGTCTCCACTCCGTTCATCGACCACGCGGAAGATCCACTCCTCGCGATCCGTACGGCCGCCGTGGTCCCAGAGGCGGCCGCCGTCCTGCCAGACTCGGGACGGGCCCGGAGGCCGGACCGGCTGAAACGCGACCGGATCACACCCCGGCACCGGCCAGCCCTTCCAATACACCCCCCTCGCGTCGCGGGCGAATGTGTCGTCTGCGGCGCAGATCGAGAACGAGTCCGCATCGACTCCCGGTAGCTCGCGGCCGTACCAATAAAACGCCTCGTCGTCCCGCGCCCAGCCGTCGCGATCGAGGAGCCGAAACGACGCGATGTCCCGCGGCACGAAGCCCTGCAGCCCGTAAAACACCCGCTCCCGGTCCCGCCACACGCCGGGCTTGATCCGGGTGAACGTGTCGGGATCGGCGGCTTCAACCCGGACGATGTTCCTGCTCACGCCGTACCGCATGAATATCGCCCGGTCGTCGCGAAACACCGCCCGATCGTCGCGGAAGTCCGATCCGAAGAACCGGAACGACTTGGGATCGGCCCATTCGATCTTCTTCGGCCCCTCGAACACCTTGCGGGCGTCACGGCCGAAATCCCCGCCCACGCCCGGAATCTCGAAGGCCTCGAACGTGGCCGCATCGGCCCCGATCACCGGGAAGCGTCGCGTGCCGTTGCCCTCATCCCAGGTCTGGTACGTGACGCGGTTGTTCGTCTTGTCGATCACGTACCCTCGGTAACAGCCGGAAGATGCCAGCAGGACCACGCTCGCCGCGACGAGGCGAATGACGGCAGTTCCGTGCACGGCCGAGGGTTTCCGAGGGTCAGGCGACGGGCCACGTCGCTCGGCGACCTGCGATTGTAGCCCGCTGCCGTTTACGATGGAGCCGGATCGGTCCCGGTCGCCCAGGAACCCTCGCCTCGATGGAACCGCGTCGCTCGTTCGGCTGGCCGATCCTCCTGGGCGTGGTGCTCATCGGCTCGATCATCACGCTCGGCGTGGGCTGGGTCCTCGTCAGCATCGCGGCGGCCCTCGGCTCCATGGAGCGGAACGAGAGCGCCGCCTTCTATTGGGCCGTGCTCGGCGTCGGCGTGGCCCTGCTCGTGGTCGTGCTCGCGGGCGTGATCGTCTACCTGGCGCTGACGATCAAGGCGATCGCCCTCTCGCAGCGGCAGAGCAACTTCATCGACAGCGTGACGCACGAACTGAAGAGCCCGCTGGCCTCGCTCAAGCTCTCGCTGCAGACGCTCGGCCGCCGGCCGCTGCCGCCGGAGCAGCAGGCCGACTTCCACCGCATCATGCTCCAGGACGTGGAGCGGCTCGACGGCCTCATCGACCATCTGCTCGACGCGGCCAAGACGCTGCAGCGGCGGCCACGGGCCGCCGACGCCACGGCGGTCGAGCCGGTGCTGCGGGGCGTCTGCACCGCCGTGGCGGAACGCTACGGCCTGCCCCCGGAGACGGTCACGCTGGCGTGCGATCCGCCGGGCCTGCGGGCCGTGGCCCGCGACGCCGATCTCGAGATCGTGTTTCGCAACCTGATCGACAACGCCGTGAAGTATTCGCTGCCCGCGCCGCGCGTGGAGGTGACGGTGGCGGCAGCGGCCCCGGGAAGGCTGGCCGTGCGGGTCGCCGACAACGGCCCCGGGATTCCCGTCGCCCGCCGCCACGACGTGTTCCGGCGGTTCTTCCGGCTGGGCAGCGAACTGGAGCGGTCGACGCCGGGCACCGGCTTGGGCCTGTTCCTCGTGCGGTCCCTGGTGCGGCAGATGCGCGGGAAGGTGACGGTGCAGGGCCGGATGCCGCCACCGGGCTCGGTGTTCGAGGTCGACCTGCCCGCCACCGCCTGAAGGGCCGTGCGGCCGCGCCGCGGGGCGCCGTGGACAGACGGCGGCGGTCGCCTACTTTGGGGCTTTCCGTGCCCGAGGAATCCTTCGCCATGCATGCCCACGCCGCCCGCACCGCCGACCTGCCCGCCATCGACGTCGTTCCCATCCGCCGCGTGCTCGTGAGCCTGTTCGACAAGTCGGGCATCGACCGGCTCGCGGCCGGCCTCAAGGCGGCCGGCGTCCACGTGGTCAGCACCGGCGGCACGCAGGCGGCGCTCGCCAGCCAGGGGCTCGAGGTCGAGGACATCTCCGCCGTGACGGGCTTCCCGGAGGTGCTCGACGGCCGCGTGAAGACGCTGCACCCGCACGTCTTCGCCGGGATCCTCGCGCGGGGCGACCGCTCCGACGACCTGGAGGTGCTCGCCGCCCACGGCATCGACCGCTTCGACGCCGTGATCGTCAACCTCTACGCCTTCGAGCGGGTGATCGCCAAGCCCGACTGCCGGCCGGCCGACGCCATCGAACTGATCGACATCGGCGGCCCGAGCCTCGTCCGCGCGGCGGCCAAGAACCACGCCTTCACGGCGGTGGTCACGAGCCCGGAGCAGTACGACGATTTCCTCGCGGCCATCGCCCGCGGCGGCACGACGCTCGCCGACCGCCGGCTGCTCGCGGCCCGGGCCTTCGAGCACACCGCCAACTACGACGCCGTGATCGCCCGCTGGATGGCCCGCCACGCCGGGCTGGTGGCCGACGCCGCGGCGGCGGACGAGGCGGCCGCGACGGACGACCCGCCGCTCCCGTCCCGGGTGACGCTCGACCTCGAGCGGCGGCTGCCGCTGCGCTACGGCGAGAATCCGCACCAGTCGGCCGCCCTCTTCGCCCCCATCGGCACCCACGTCGGGCTCGCCGGCGCGAAGCAGCTCTGCGGCAAGGAACTCTCCTACAACAACCTGCTCGATCTCGACGCCGCGACGCGACTCGCGGGCTTGCTCCAGGATCCCGCCGCCGTCGTCATCAAGCACACCAATCCCTGCGGTGCCGCCTCCGCCGACACCGTCGCCGCGGCATTGGCCACCGCGATGGCGGCCGACCCCACGAGCGCCTTCGGCTCGATCGTCGCGGTCAACCGCACGTTCGACCGGGCCTGCGCCGAGCTGCTCCTCGCGCCGGGGCTGTTCGTGGAGGTGATCGCGGCCCCGGCCTTCGCGCGGGAGGCCGTCGAACTCCTGACGACGAAGCCGACCTGGAAGGCGAGCGTGCGACTAGTCGAGGTGCCGGCCGGCGACCCGTGGGAGGCGACGGCGGGGCTCGAGTTTCGCAGCATCGCCGGCGGCCTGCTCGCCCAGCGGCCCGACGACACCTGCGACGATCCGGCCGCCTGGCGAGTGGTGACGAAGGCGGCCCCCGCGGCCGAACTCACGCAGGCCCTCGACTTCGCCTTCACGATCGTCCGCCGGCTGACGAGCAACGCGATCGCCGTCTGCCAGGGCACGAGCCTCGCCGGCGCCGGCATCGGCCAGACGAGCCGCGTCGATTCGGTGCGGATCGCGCTAGAAAAGGCGGGGGCGAAGGCCCGCGGGGGCGTGCTCGCCTCCGACGCGTTCTTCCCGTTCCCCGACTCGATCGACCTGATCGCGAAGGCCGGGATCGCCGCGGTGGTGCAGCCGGGGGGCTCGAAGCGTGACGCCGAGGTGATCGCGGCAGCCGACGCGGCCGGGATCCCCATGGTGTTCACCGCGCGCCGGCACTTTCGGCATTAGGGTGTTGCCCGTTCCGCAGGAACCGGCGGCCGCACGGTCTCGCGGTCCACGACGCCGGGGACGGCAGAGGCCTCGGCTTCGGGATGCGAGGATACGCATACTCGCCTCACCCTCCGCCGATCCCCGGCTCGCCGCTTGGCAGAGAGCCGATGGACGAATTGAACTGCGATCCTCGAGCCAACTCGTCAGCGTCCGAAAGTGCTTATAGTTTGCTTGGAGTTGCTGATGCGGAGCCGGACGTGAGCATTCTCGACGACATCGTGGCGCGGAAGCGGAGGGAGGTGGAGGCCTGCCGGGAGCGGGTGCCCACCGCCGCGCTCGAGGGACGGCTGGCCGTGGCACCCCCGCCGCGCGACTTCTTCGCCGCCGCGGCGGCGCCCGGGGCGATCCGGCTGATCGCGGAGTTCAAGCGCAAGAGCCCGTCGGCGGGCGAGATCCGGCCGGGGGCCACGGTGGAGGAGGTCGTGCGGGCCTACGCGGCCGCCGGCGCGGCGTGTCTCTCGATCCTCACCGATGGCCCGGGGTTCCGCGGCAGCCTCGTCGATCTCGAAAGCGCGCGGATCGCCGTGCCGCTGCCGGTGCTGCGGAAGGAGTTCGTCGTCGATCGCTACCAGGTGCTCGAGGCCCGGGCCCACGGCGCCGACGCCGTGCTCCTCATCGCCGAGTGCCTCGACGACTGCCACCTGCGGAGCCTGTACCGCGACATCCTCGACCTCGGCATGACGCCGCTGGTGGAACTGCACGACGCGGAGAACCTGCCGCGCGTGCTCGACCTCGGGGCCACGCTCGTCGGCGTCAACAACCGCGATCTCAAGACCATGACCACCGACCTCGATCACGTGCTGCGGCTCCGCGAGCAGGTGCCCGACGACGTCGTGCTCGTGGCTGAAAGCGGGATCAAGACACGGGCCGACGTCGCGCGGCTCGAGGCGGCCGGGATCGGCGCGATGCTCGTGGGCGAGTCGCTGCTCGTGCAGCCCGACCCGGGACGGGCCGCCGCGGCCTTACTGGCGCGGTGACGCGGGGCCCGGCGCCGCGTCGCGGACAAACCGGTAGCCGGTGCCGCGGACCGAGAGGAAGTGGACCGGCTTCGACGGATCCGCCTCGAAGTACTTCCGCAGGTTGAGCATGAACGTGTCGACCGTCCGCGTCGCCGGGGCGCGGCTCATGCCCCACACGTTCTTGAGCAGCTCCTCCCGCGAGACGACGAGCCCCTCGTGCTCGACCAGGTAGCGAAGGAGCTTCATCTCCAGGTTCGTGAGCTTCACCGGCCGGCCCCGGCAGGTCGCCTCCCAGGTGTCGAAGTGGACCTCCACCGCGCCGAAGCGGACCGCCGACCCGCGGCCGGGCTCCCCGGCCGGCGGCTTCTCGGTCCGGGGCCGGCGGCCGAGCAGGTTGCGGACGACCGACAGCAACTCGTCGAGCTCGAACGGCTTCTGCAGGTAGACGTCGGTGCCGGCGTCGAAGCCGCGGATCCGGTCCTCCACGAGCGTCCGGGCCGTGAGCATCACGACCGGCAGGTCGCCCCGTCGTTCGCGGATCGCCGCGCACACGTCGTAGCCGCTCATGCCGGGAAGCATGATGTCGAGCACGACCAGGTCGACCGGCGGGCTGGCCGCATCGACCAGGGCGAGGGCCGCCTGGCCGTCGCCGACGGCGGTCACCGCGTAGCCTTCCGCCTCGAGGTTGAACTTGATCCCGTAGGCGAGGTGCTGCTCGTCCTCGACGACGAGGATGTGGGGCATGGTCTCACCGCGCCAGGGCGGTGCGGGGCCGCACGGCCCGGGCGTAGCCGCGGTCGATGAACCATTCCCAGGCGTCCTGGACGGTGGCCTCGAAGGGGCGGAACGTGTATCCGAGCTCGGCCTCGGCCCGGCGGGAGGAGAAGTTGTGTGGCAGCATCGACATCGCCGTTGCTGCAGAGTTCACGGGCCGCTCGCGGCTGGTGAACAGGCTCACGGTGTCACCCACCCACCCGGCGATCCGCACGGCGGCCGTGGGGGCGAGCCCCAACGGCTGCATCCGGCCCGTGACGCGGGCGAACACCCGCCAGGCGTCGAGGTAGGACAGCGCGTGGCCGCCGAGGATGTAGCGGCGGCCGGTGCGGCCCCGCTCGGTCGCGGCCAGGATGCCCGCGGCGACGTCGCGGACGTCGACGAAGTCGTTGCCGCCGGGAGGCGCGAACAGGCCCTTGCCGGCGCCGATCTCGAGGAGCATCCGGCCGCTCGACGGCTTCCAGTCCCAGGGCCCGACCATGTAGACGGGATTCACGATCACGGCGTCGAGTCCCCGCTCGACCTCTTCGAGCACCGCGGCCTCGGCCTCCCGCTTGGTGATCACGTAGGGGCACTCGGGCATGCCGCCCGGCGGCGTTTCCTCGTCGGCCGGCCCGCCGTCGGGCCGCAGGCCGATGGCGTCGACGCTCGAGACGTGAATCAGCCGGGCGCCGGCCAGGCGGGCGGCCCGGGCGACCCGCCGCGTGCCCTCGACGTTCACCTCGCGCATCTCGTCGAGGTGCCGCCAGCCGCAGTGCACCATGGCCGCGGAGTGGATCACGACCGCGGCGCCGTCGGCGGCCGCCTCCAGGCTGGCGGCGTCGTCGAGGCCACCGTGCCGCCGGTCGACCGGCAGGCCGGCGAAGGCGCGGTCCACCGTCTCGCCCCGCCCCCGGACGAGCACCCGGACGCTCTGCCCGCGGCCGACGAGCTGGCGGACGACGTTGTTGCCGACGAGGCCCGTGGCCCCGGTGACGAGGAAGTCGTCGGTGATGGCGAACTGGCGGGGGGCGAGCATGGTCGGAACGTCCGGAACCCTGGGAGGCACACCCGGGTCGATCGATCCTTCACCACGCACCCGGCTGCAATCCTAGATCGGAGAACCCCCCCGGGCGACTTTGACGGTGAGGCGGTGGCGCCGGCGTTGACGAACATCCGGCCTGCGGCCCAAGATGCGGTGAAAGGCCGGTTTTTTCGCCGACAAACCGGTGGTTCGCGGGGCCGGCGGCAGCGTGGCCGGTCCCGGCTGGGACGGCAACCTGGGCAAATGATCGGAGGCTGGCGTGTCGGGACTCTCGGTACGGCCGGTCGAGACGCGGGCCGAGCAGAAGCGGTTCATCCGCCTCCCCTGGCGGATCTACGCGGACGACCCCTGCTGGATGCCGCCGCTGATCATGTCCCAGGAGGAGTTGCTCAACTTCCGGCCGCACCCCTTCTACGAGCGGTCGAAGTGCCGCTCCTTCCTGGCCACGCGGGGCGGCCGCGACGTGGGCCGGATCACGGCGATCGTCAACGCCGGGCACATCGAGCGGTACGGCGAGCAGCGAGGCTTCTTCGGCTTCTTCGAGTGCGACGACGACTCCGAATCGGCCCGGGCCCTGTTCGGCGCCGCCCGGGACTGGCTCCGCGGCCAGGGGATGACCTGCGTCCGCGGGCCGACGAACCCGTCGCTGAACTATGAGTGCGGCCTGCTCATCGAGGGCTTCGACACGGCGCCCTTCTTCATGATGACGCACAACCGGCCGTACTACGCCCGCCTCGTGGAGGAGAACGGCTTCCGCAAGATCGAGGACCTGTACGCCTTCTGGGGCAAGACGTCGATGCTGGCGTCGCTCGACTCCAAGCTCGGCACGATGGTGGAGGGCGTCAAGGAGCGGTTCGGGGTCAAGGTCCGCCCGCTCGATCGCAGCCGCTTCGACGACGAGGTGCGGATGTTCCTCGACGTCTACAACTCGAGCCTCGGCGGCACCTGGGGCTTCGTGCCCCTGTCGGCGGCGGAGGTCAAGCACATGGCCGCCAGCCTCAAGCACCTGATCGTGCCCGAGCTCGCGCTCGTGGCCGAGGTCGACGGCAAGCCGATCGGGAGCGTGTTCTGCCTGCTCGACTACAACCCCCGGATCAAGGCCATCAACGGCCGCCTGTTCCCCTTCGGTTTCGCCAGGCTGCTGTGGAACAAGAAGGGCATCAAGCGGATGCGAGCGATCAGCACGAACGTCGTGCCGGAGTACCAGGCCTGGGGCGTGGGCCTGGTGCTCACCGCGGCCCTCGTGCAGCCGGTGCTCGACTGGGGCATGGAGGAGGCCGAGTTCTCCTGGGTCCTGGAGAGCAACCATCTCTCGAAGCGGACGCTCGAGCGCGGCGGGGCGATCGTGACGAAGAAGTACCGGATCTACCAGGACGACCCGCTGCGGTAGCAGCGGGTCATGCGCCTCCGCTTGCAAGACGACCCGCTGCGGTAGCCGCGGGTCATGCGCCGATCAGCGGCGCCAGCGGCGGAAGACTCGGGGGCTCGACCGGGGCGCGGGGTTGGAGCCGCCGGCCTGGATGATCGCGCCGGCGCCCGAGCCGCCGCCGGCCACGCCGCCGACCCACACGCCGGAGTTGCGGGTGGTCGTGCGGGACGGGGTGTTGTAGTAGGGCCACACGCGGCGGCCCTCCCGCTGGGCCCGCTCCCACTGCATCGAGCCGTAATTGATCCCCGAGAGGTTGAAGCTGCGGTACGGGTTCTGCGGCGACACCGCGGCGCTCGGCGTGGCGGCGATCGCGGTGGCGAGGGCGATGGCGGGGAGGAGCAGGTGGCGAAGCGTGCGCATGCGAATGCCTCGGCGGGGGAGCTCCGGCGGACCGGCCGGTGAGCACTGTACGAGGGTTCGCCCGCGGGGGTTCATTCGGCCGGTCGGCGTGGCCGGGACTGGCCGGGTCGGTTCGGCCGATAACCGACCGTCTTGCGGGGGCGACGTTGCTTGCGGGAGGCCGGTCCGCCGGAGCCTGCCGCCCCCGTGGCGGGGCCGCCTCTCCCCTCGCGGCCCGTGGCGGGGCCGCCTCTCCCCTCGCGGCCCGTGGCGGGGCCGCCTCTCAAGTGGTCGCCCGAGGTCGATTCCGTGAAGGCCCGCGTGGCCTCGCGGCGCTTGCGGTCGAGTGCCTCCTTGGGCGGCCGTTCCGGGATCAGGCAGTCGCAGCCCGTGCCGATCAGATCGTGCCGGCCGGCCTGCTCGAGCGCCCGCCGGACCTCGAAATAATTCTCCGGCTTGAAGAACTGCAGCAGCGCCCGCTGCATCCGCCGGTCCTTCAGGCCCTTGGTGATCGTCACTGGCTCGCGGGTCATCGGGTCGAGCCCGGTGTGGTACATGCAGGCGGCGATGTCGAAGGGGCTGGGGATGAAGTCCTGCACCTGGTCGGGCTTGTAGCCGTTCCGCTTGAGGAACACGGCCAGGTCGATCATCTCCTCGATCCCGCTGCCCGGATGGCTGGCGATGAAGTACGGGACGGTGTACTGCTTCTTGCCGACGCGGCGGCTGGCCGCCTGGAAGGCCTTGTCGAACTCCACGTAGTCGTCGGCCGAGGGCTTCTTCATCAGCCGCAGGACCTCGGGATCGGTGTGTTCCGGCGCCACCTTGAGGTGGCCGCCCACGTGGTGGGCGGCGAGCTCCTGGAGGTATTCCGGATCGCGGCGGGCGAGATCCATCCGCACGCCACTGGCCACGAGCACCCGCTTCACCCCCGCCACGCTCCGCGCCTCCCGCATCAGGCTCTTGAGCGGCCCGTGGTCGGTGCCGAGCAGCTTGCAGACGGTGGGGTGCACGCAGGACAGCCGGCGGCACTTCGCCTCGACCTCCGGCCGCGTGCACCGCATCTGGTACATGTTGGCCGTCGGCCCGCCGATGTCGGAGACCGTGCCCTTGAAGCCCGGCTGGGCGGCGAGCAGCTCGATCTCCGTGATCACCGACTCCTGCGAGCGGCTCTGGATGATCCGTCCCTCGTGGGCCGTGATCGAGCAGAACGTGCAGCCGCCGAAGCAGCCGCGCATGATCTGCACGCTCGTCTCCACGACCTCGAACGCGGGAATCCGCGCGGTGCCGTAGGCCGGGTGCGGCCGCCGCGTGAACGGCAGCCCGTACACGGCGTCCATCTCCGGCTCGGCGAGGGGCAGGGCGGGGGGATTCACGACCACGGCCTCGCGGCCGTGCCGCTGCACGAGCCGCCGGGCGTTGTGCGGGTTGGTCTCGAGGTGCGAGATCCGCGTCATCTCGCAGAAGGCGAGCTTGTCGGCGACGACCTGCTCGAAGGCGGGCAACTCGAGCGTGTCGGGGCCGGCCGGCGGTGGCTCGCTGGCACCGAGCCGGTGGGCGACGCCGCGCAGGCCGCGGAGATCCTTCACGGTTCGACCCGCGTCGAGCCCGCGGGCGACCTCGAGCACCGTCCGCTCGCCCATCCCGAAGACGACGAGGTCGGCCTTCGAGTCCATGAGGATCGAGCGGCGGACCGTGTCGCTCCAGTAGTCGTAGTGGGCCAGCCGGCGGAGGCTCGCCTCGACGCCGCCGGCCACCACCGGCACGCCCGGGAAGGCCTCGCGCGAGCGCTGGCAGTAGGCGAGCGTCGCCCGGTCGGGGCGGCGGCCGATCGCGCCGTCGGGCGAATAGGCGTCGTCGTTGCGGACCTTCTTGTTCGCCGTGTAGTGGTTGATCATCGAGTCCATGTTGCCGGCCGAGATCCCGAAGAACAGCCGCGGCCGGCCGAACTGCCGCCACGGCTCGCAGCTCGACCAGTCGGGCTGGGCGAGCACGGCCACGCGGAAGCCGGCCGCCTCCAGGAGCCGGGCGATGAGGCCGTTGGCGAAACTCGGATGGTCGACGTAGGCGTCGCCGCTGACGAGCACGACGTCGACGGCGTCCCAGCCCCGGGCCCGCATCTCCTCCCGCGACGTGGGCAGCGGCCCGCGGCCGCACCGGGAGCGGTCGAGGCCCAACGGCAGCGGGCCCGCCCCCGCGGTCGGGATGGCGTCGAGGATCGGGAGCATGGGCGGGGACATGTGGCCGGGAAGGGGGGCGAGGCCCGGGAGACGCGACCCTCGAAGTGTACCCCGCGCCAGCGGCCCGGGATTCGCCGCTGGAAGCCCCGGCCGCGCCGCGGGTATGCGGCCGTGGAAGCGGCCGGCGGGCGGCATTAGGCTAGGCGCTCGGAGGTCGAGCTCGATGCGCGTGCGGGAACCAGGCAGCGTCGCGGCCGCGGGCATCGGCGGCCTGCTCCTCGGCGCCCTGCTGGCCGTGCCGGCGGCGGCCGCCGACGCCCCGCCCAAGCCGCCGCCGACGGCCGCGGATGTCGCGGCCTGGGTGACGCAGCTCGGCTCGCCGCAGTACGCCCAACGCGAGTCGGCCGCCCGCAGCCTCGCCGACGCCGGCCGGGCGGCGATCGGGCCGCTCACGGCGGCGATCGCCGGGGACGACTTCGAAGTGGCCAGCCGCGGCGTCGAGATCCTGCGCGGCATGCTCGCGGCCGACGACGAGGCCCTGGCCGGCGACGTCGAGCGGCGGCTGGAGGCGGTGGCGATTGGCGGCACGGCCGTCGCCCGACTGGCCGAGTCGGCTCTCGACTTCCACCACCAGGGGCTGGCGGCGGCGGCCCGGGAGCGTCTGGAGGATTCGGGGGCGGTGTTTCGCGAGCGGGCGGTGGCCGCCGGCGAGCAGGGCACCGAGGTCGAGTTCAACGCGGCGTGGCGGGGCGGGCCGGAGGACTGGCGGCTCCTGCCGCGGCTGCGTGGCGTGACCTGCGTGAGCGTGCACGGCGTGCCGCTCGACGAGACGGCGGTCGGCGTCCTCGGCCGCGTGCCGGGCGTGCGCCGCATCGACCTGTTCGGGACGGCAACGCCGGATGCGGCGGTGGCGGCGCTCGTCGCCCGGTTGCCCGACGTGGTCGTCGACGTCCGCCGGGGGGGCAAGCTGGGCGTGAGCTCGATCGTGCAGGTCGGGCCGTGCGAACTCTCCGGCGTGCAGCCCGGCTCCGCCGCCGACAAGGCGGGCCTGCGGCAGGGGGACGTGGTCGTGGCGGTCGACGGGGAGCCGGTGGCGAGCTTCGAGGCGCTCACCGCCCGCGTGGCGCGGCACGGGCCCGGCGAGACGGTGCGGCTCGCGGTGCAGCGCGACGCCAGCGGCGGCGCGATCGAGCGGTTCGACTGCGAAGTCCGGCTGGATGCCTGGTAGGGTGGCGGCTATGGTGGGCGGATCGTCGTTCCCCGGAGATGCCGATCGATGACCGCGCAGCCTGGCCCGCACGAGGTCGTGGACGTCCGTTGGCACGCGCACGCGGTGAGCCGGGCCGACCGGGAGCGGGTCGCGGGCCACAAGGGCTGCGTGCTCTGGTTCACGGGCCTCTCCGGCTGCGGCAAGAGCACGCTCGCCAACGCGGTCGATCGGTTGCTCCACGCCCGCGGGCTGCGGAGCTTCGTGCTCGACGGCGACAACGTGCGGCTCGGCCTCAACGCGGCGCCCGCCTTGCTGAAGGATCGCTTCGGTGAAGAGGCCGCCGCCCGGTTCGGCCTCGGCTTCGGCGCCGCCGACCGCGCCGAGAACATCCGCCGCATCGGCGCGGTCGCCGACCTCTTCGCCCAGGCGGGCATCATCGCCCTGACGGCCTTCATCAGCCCCTACCGCCGCGACCGCGACGCCGTGCGGGCGATGCTGCAGCCCGGCGACTTCGTGGAGATCCACGTCAAGGCGCCGCTGGAGGTCTGCGAGGGTCGCGACCCGAAGGGCCTCTACAAGAAGGCCCGGGCGGGCGAGATCAAGGGGTTCACGGGGATCGACGACCCCTACGAAGAGCCGCTGGCCGCCGAGATCGTCGTCGACTCGGCGGCGCAGACGCCGAATGCCCTGGCGGCGGAGGTCATCGCCTGGCTGGAGCGGGCCGGCAAGATCCCGGCGGCCCGCTGAGCGGGTGCCGCCCGCGCGATCACTGCTGCTGCTCGCCGTCGCCCTCGGCCTGGTAGTTGACCGCGTGTACCACGGCACGCACCGGGGCATCGAGCGGCGCCAGGTCCTCGTGCCAGCCGAGCGAGGGGAGCCGGTCGAGCGTGCGGGTGGCCACGCGGACCTCGATCCGCTCGTCGCCGGAGCCGAGGTAGATGCCCTTGTTGGGCGGCACGTCGCTGAAGTCGCGGCCGACGGCGGTCTTCACGAACTCGCCGCCGATGGGACAGCCGTTGGTCGGATCGAAGCCGGACCAGCCGACGTCGGGAAGCCAGACCTCGCACCAGGCGTGGCTCTGCGACTCGCGGTTCGGCCGGTGGATGTAGCCGCTCACGTACCGGGCCGGGACGCCCCACGACCGCAGGAGGGCGATCATGAGGTGCGTGAAGTCCTGGCACACGCCCTTGCCGTGGGTGAGGATGTGGTCGACCGGCGACGACGCGTCGGTCACGTCGCGGGCGTACTCGAACTGGCTGCGGATGTGCTCGGCGACCTGGCAGACCCACATCCCGACCCGGGTCCGCGGCCGCGGGGCCACGGCGGCCCGCACCGGCTCGAGCAGCGGGGTGCGGCGGACCGGTCCGCGGAGGGCGAGGTAGTCGAGCGTCTGCAGCGGCAGCTCCCAGGCGAGCGGCCCCGACTCCGGGAACGTCACCTGGCTGGCGACCGGGCCGACCGCCACGTCCTCGGTCTCCACGACGCTCGCCGCCAGGATCCGCACCCGTGGCGGCGGCGCGAGGACGTTGAAGTGGTGCACCACGTTGCCGAAGCCGTCGCGGTAGGTGGCGATGGGATGGGACAGGCCGGTGGAGACGCGGAACGAGTGGCACCGCTGCCCGCGGTCGCTGGCCGGCTCCATCCGCAGCTCGCAGAGCCACTCCCGCACGGGGTTGGCATAGGCGATCGTCGTTTCGTGCTGGATCTCGAGGATCATCGGTTCGGCCCTCGGGGCCGCGGGGCGGGGGGGTCGGGTCAGCGGAGCGAATACTGCTGCTGGAGGAGCTGGGCGATCCGGGCGCAGCGGGCCTGGGCGTCGCCGAGGAAGGCGTGCAGCCGCTCCCCCTCGAGGGTCGCGGCGTCGAGGTAGGCCATGTCGCCGTGCAGCCGGCCGACGACCCGGGACACGTCGTCGTCGCAGCGGTCGGCCGGACGGCCGCTGATCGCCGCCAGCGAATGCATGGCCCGCTCCAGGCAGAAGCGGACGGAATGCGGGAAGTCGGCGTTCGAGAGCAGGAACTCGACCACCCGCTCCGGTTCGACGCGGCTGATGTACAGCCGCTGGTAGGCCTCGTAGGCGGCGCAGTTCTTGAGCACGGCGCCCCACTGGAGGTTGCTGATCGGCAGGTCCACCGTGCCCGACCGCTCGAGGAGGCCGAACTTGGCGTCGAGGATCCGCAGCGTCTTGTCGGCCCGCTCCAGGTAGCGGCCGAGCTGGAGGAAGTGCCAGCCCTCGTCGTGGACGAGCGTCGCCTCGCTGGCGCCGGTGAACAGCAGCACGCCCGTCTGCACCTCGTCGCAGAAGTCGTGCGGCGAGTCGGCCACGCGGGCCTGCAGGGCGGCGTCGGTGAGCCGCCAGTGGAGCTTGTTGAGCTCCCGCCACATCTGCGGGCTGATCGAGCCGCGGACGCTGCGGGCGTTGTTGCGGGCCCGGTTCATGCAGCCCATCACGCTGCCCGGGTTGGTGGCGTCGACGAGCAGCCAGCGCTGCACCGCCGCCACCGGGTGCTCGCCGTCGCGGATCGGCGGGGCCGGCTGCCGGAGGAGGGCCACCAGGGCGTTCCATTCGAGTTCGATCGGGTTGGCGAGCACGCCGTGGAGGTCGAGGTCGAGCTGGAAGGTGACGTTCACCGCCCGCGCAACGTGGTCGGCCCGCTCCAGGTAGCGGCTCATCCAGAACAGCGCGTCGGCGACTCGGCTCAGCATCTCCGCCTCACGAACTTCGCTCGTCGGCCAGCACCCACGTGTCCTTGCTGCCGCCCCCCTGGGAGCTGTTGACGACGAGGCTCCCCCGGGGAAGGGCCACGCGGGTCAGGCCGCCGGGGGTGACCACGGTCTTCTCGCCGCAGAGGATGAACGGCCGGAGGTCGACGTGGCGGCCCTCGAGCCGGCCGTCCACGAGCGTCGGGTGCGTGGAGAGTTGGATCGTCGGCTGGGCGATGAAGTCCCGGGGGTCGGCCTTGATGAGTTCCCGGAACTCGTCGCGCTGGGCTTGGGTCGAGGCCGGGCCGATGAGCATGCCGTAGCCGCCCGACTCGTTGACCCGTTTGACGACGAGCTTGTCGAGGTTGGCGAGCACGTGGTCGCGTTCCGCGGCGACCTCGGGACGGAAGGTCTCGACGTTCTCGAGGATCGGATCCTGTGCCAGGTAGTAGTGGATCATCGCCGGCACGAACGGGTAGATGCCCTTGTCGTCGGCGATGCCCGTGCCGATGCTGTTGGCGAGGGCCACCGTGCCGGCCCGGTAGGCGTTCACGAGCCCCGGCACGCCGAGGGCGCTGTCGCTGCGGAAGGTGAGGGGATCGAGGAAGTCGTCGTCGATCCTCCGGTAGATGACGTCGACCTGCTGCGGCCCGCGGGTGGTGCGCATGAACACCCGATTGTTGTCGATGAACAGGTCCCGCCCCTCGACCAGCTCGATGCCCATCCGCTGGGCGAGGAAGCTGTGCTCGAAATAGGCCGAGTTGTAGATGCCCGGGCTCAAGAGCACGGCCGTCGGCTGGCTGGAGGACGCCGGGGCGATGTACTGGAGCACGTCGAGCAGGGCGGCGGGATAGTCGTCGTTGGGGAGGACGTCGTAGTCGTTGAACAGCGCGGGAAACACCCGCTTCAGGACCTTGCGGTTCTGGAGCATGTAGCTCACGCCGCTGGGCGTGCGGGCGTTGTCCTCGAGCACGAGGTAGCGGCCGTCGGCGTCGCGGATCAGGTCGGTGCCGCAGATGTGGACGTAGATCCGCCGGGGCACGTCGACGCCGACGAACTCGCGGCGGAAGAAGCCCCCCTGGAGCACCAGCCACGGCGGCACGACGCCGTCGCGGAGAATCCGCTGGTCGTGGTACACGTCCCACAGGAAGAGGTTCAGGGCCGTGACCCGCTGCACGAGCCCGGCCTCGATCTGCCGCCACTCGGCCGCCGGGATGATCCGCGGCACCGGGTCCATCGGCCACACGCGTTCGATTCCCTCCTCGGCCCGGTACACGGTGAACCCGACGCCGTCCTGTCGCATCGAGAGATCGGTCATCGCCTTCCGCCGCCGCAGATCCTCGGGATCGAGGCCGCGGAGCCGGTCGTGGAGCGGGCGGTAGTGATCCCGCGGCTCACCGCCCGGCGCGATCATCTCGTCGTAGGCGGCCCCGAGCGCGTAGTCGGAGAACGGATCGCCCGCCGCCGGTCGCGGCTCGACGAGGCTGTCGGTGGGTGTCATCGATGATCGCACGTGCGCGCAAACATGGCATCGGCTGCCTGCCGGGCAGGCAGCGGTCGAAACGCTCACGTGTCCTGGTTGGGTTTTGCGGGTAGGCTACGCTGCCGTGTTCCGCAGGATGACTGACAGGCAATTCCCGCGCCAAACCGGAGACCAGCGATGACCTATTGTGTCGGCATCCGCACCCACGAGGGACTCGTGCTCGCGTCCGACTCGCGGACGAACTCGGGGATCGACCAGGTCTGCGTGTGCCGCAAGATGCACAATTTCGCGGTGCCGGGCGAGCGGATGTTCACGATCCTCTCCAGCGGGAGCCTGTCGGTGACGCAGTCGGTGATGACCCGGCTGCAGCACGAGTTCCAGACCGGCGCCGGCCTGGCCGCCGTGGCCACGATGTACGAGGCCGCCCGCTGTGTCGGGGGGCACGTCCGCGAGGTGGCCACCCTCGACCGGGAGTACCTGGAGCGGGACAACGTCGGCTTCGCCGTGAACCTGATCGTGGGGGGGCAGATCCGTGGCGAGCCGCCGCAGCTCTACATGATCTACGCCCAGGGCAATCCGCTGCGGGCCACCCGGGCGTCACCCTTCCTGCAGATCGGCGAGACGAAGTACGGCCGGCCGATCCTCGACCGCGGCGTGCGGTACGGCGAGACGACGCTCGACCAGGCGGTGAAGCTCGCCCTCATCTCGCTCGATTCGACGATGCGGTCGAACGTGGCGGTGGGCCCGCCGATCGACCTCTTGGTGTACGGCACCGACGAGTTCGCCGTCCGTCGCTACCGGCGGCTGGCCGCGGACGATCCGGACCTGGTCGAGATCCGCGGCTGCTGGGAGCGGGAGTTACGGCGGGCAATCGGCCAGGTGCCGAAGCTCGAGTTCCCGTCCCCGGCCCGGGCCGACGAGTTCTTCACGGCCGTGACGACGGACGACTGATCGGCGGTCGAGGCTGTCAGTCCTGGGGTGGGTCGGGGTTGCCCGTATCCTCTCGCCCGGACGTTCGCTGCGGGCATCCTGCCCTTCGCTCACTCGATGCTGTCTGCGCTTCGCCATCCTGGCTGCGCTTGCCAGCAACGCCGGCTCGCGGACACGGGCAACCCCTCCTGGAACGCCAAAGCATTTCGCAGCGTTCGTCATGCCGCACGCAGCCGCCGGAGGCGGCGCAGCGTGCCTCGCGCCCCACGCGGATCGGCGAGCCGCAGCGGCGAGACGCCGCGTGCCGCAGCCCCGCTGCGGCCACGGTCGCCTGGAGGGCGACCGCCCGGCCGTCCGGCGAACCCTTGGCGTTCGCCGCGACGGCCCAAGCCTGCGGGGGCCAGGGATGGCCCCGCAGGCGTGAAGTCAGTCAAGGAAGCCGGAGAGTTCCTCGCTGCGGGCGGGAGCCTGCAACTTGCGGACGGCCTTGGCCTCGATCTGCCGGATCCGCTCGCGGGTCACCTTGAAGATGTGTCCCACCTCCTCGAGCGTGTAGCTGTAGCCGTCGCCGAGACCGTAGCGGAGCTTGATGATCTCACGCTCGCGATAGGAGAGGCTTTTCAGCACCTTCGCGATCCGATTGCGGAGCATCTCCTGCGCGGCACCGACCGCCGGGTTCTCGGCGCCGGAGTCGGGGAGCAGGTCGCCGAAGTGGCTGTCCTCGCTGTTGCCCACCGGCCGGTCGAGGCTGATCGGGTAGCGGCTCATCGCCGTCACCCGCCGGGTCTCGTCGATCGGCGTGCCGGCCCGGGCGGCGATCTCCTCGATCGTCGGCTCGCGGCCGTACTCCTGGAGCAGTTGGCGGGCCACGTTCCGCACCCGGCTCATGGTCTCCACCATGTGCACGGGGATGCGGATCGTGCGGCTCTGGTCGGCCACCGCGCGGGTGATGGCCTGCCGGATCCACCAGGTGGCGTAGGTGCAGAACTTGAAGCCGCGGCGGTACTCGAACTTATCCACCGCCCGCATCAGGCCGGCGTTGCCCTCCTGGATCAGGTCCAGGAAGGAGAGGCCGCGGTTGCGGTACTTCTTCGCGATCGACACCACGAGCCTGAGGTTGCCCTCGGACAGCCCGCGCTTCGCCTTCTGGTACTTGGCGAAGATGCCGCGGATCTCCTCGACCCGCCGCTGGAGGCTGCGCGGCGTCTCCTGGCAGGCCTTGAGGATCGTGCGGTACTCGTCCACGAGCTTCTGCCGGCTCGAGGGTGGCTGCTTGGAACGCTTGTGGGCCTCGATCTTCACCTTCAGCTCGCGGATGCGGCCGAGGAACCGCTCCAGCTGCGGGATCATGGTCTCGATCCGCTGCGTCCGCAGGCCGAGTTCCTCGACGAGCCGCACGCACCGCCGCCGCCGCCGGCCGAGGCGGGCCCAGGCCTCGCGCCGCTCGGCCATCCGCCGCTTCTTCGAGAGCGCGATCCGATAGTCGGCCTTGTTCTGCCGAAGCAGGACCTCGAGCGTCTTCAGGTTGTGGGGCAGCCGGCCGAGGATCTGCTCCTTCTCCAGACGGTCGGTCACCGAGACCTGCACGGTGCGGTCGAAGGGCAGCTCGCCGCGGTGCACCCGAGCCAGCACGCGGAAGGCCTGCTGGCAGACGTACTCGCACTCGAGGAGCTTGGCGCGGAACCGGGCCCGGGTGGTCTCGATCTGACGGGCCAGGTGGATCTCCTGGGCGCGGGTGAGGAGGGGAATCTCTCCCATCTGCGTCAGGTACATCCGCACCGGATCGTCGGACCAGTTCTCGACCTGCTCGACGAGGACGTCCTCCGCCTCGGCGGAGGCCTCAACCTCAGGCTCGGTCTCGGCCTCGATCTCGCCCTCCGGCACGACCGCCGTCTCGCCATCCTCGACGAGCAGTTCGGCATCGGCCTCCTCGGCGTCGACGACCTTCTCGGTCAGCTCCTCGACCTCCTGGGGATTGGAGACAACGTCGTCCTCGAGTTCGTCGATCAGCGAGTCGTACAAGGCAGGGCTCCTTTGGTGAATCCTTCCGGGAACGGATCAAGGGGCGACGTCGTGTCGGTCCGCGGGCACCCGACGCGTCGTTGCATCATTCGGGTTGCCGACAGTGTGATTCAAGGGGCGGGCAAGTCCAGACCTCGGGCTGCGGCCCGCACGCCGGGCTCGAGACCGGTTTCTCCCGGGAATCGGGGGCCTGCGGGCAGCACCTGTCAAGGGGCCGACGCAGTCCCGCTCGCGTGAGAATCGGAAAGCTGGGAAAGCCGGGCAAAGAATAGCGAGTGACAGCCGGCATGGCGAGCGTTTCCGAAAGGCTCAAGATTATGTCGCCGTCGCCCGCTGGAGGCCAACTTTTTTTTGCCCAAAAATCAGTTTTTCAGCCGATTTCGGGCGGCGAATGGTAAAAGAATCCGGCGGGAGAATTTCTGCGGGCCGCTCGCCGCCCGGGGCGACGTCGCCCGGCGCCGCTGCGCGAACCCACCGTGAAAAACCAGCCGCGATGACGACCTACCTGCTTTCCTGCGGCTGCGGGGCCCGTGCCGAGGTCGGTCCCGGCCAGGCGGGCGGTCGTGCCGCCTGCCCGCGGTGCGGTGCCACGCTCACGGTGCCGCGACTCGGCGAGCTCACGCGTCTGCCGGTGGCCGTCGCCGCGCCGCCGACCCGCCGGCCGTGGACCGCGGCGCATGCCTGCCTCCTCGGTGGCGGCTGCGTGGCCGCCATCGCGCTCGCGTCCGCCCTCTATCTCCGCACCGGTCCGCGAGCGGTGTTCGAACCCGACACGATCCGCCATGCCGTGGCGATGGCACCCGCCGCCGACGTCTACAAGGCGTGGCAGGCGTTGTCCCGATCCGGCGTCGGCCGGCCCGCCTCGCCCGCCGAGGAGCGGGCGACGCAGGTGGCCCGCGTCGGCCAAGCCGTGGGCACGGTCCTCCTCGCCGTGGCCGCGACCGCCGCGGCGGTCGCCCTCGGGGGCGGGGCGGTGTTGGCCCGCGGGCGGAGGCCCCGACCATGAAGGCCGCCTTCATCACGGAGACCGGGCCGCCGGAGGTGATCCGGGTCGGCGACCTGCCGGACCCGGTGCCTGGGCCGCGCGAGGCGCTGATCCGGGTCCGGGCCTGCGCCATCAACCCGATCGACACGTACGTCCGTTCCGGCGCCGTCGCGATGCCGCTGCCGCGACCGTTCGTGGTGGGCTGCGATCTCGCCGGCGAGGTCGTGGCCGTCGGCACGGACGTCGCGTCGCTGCGGCCGGGGATGCGGGTCTGGGGATCGAACCAGGGGCTGCTTGGCCGGCAGGGCACGTTCGCCGAACTGGCGGCCGTCGACGAGCGGTGGCTGTATCCCACACCCGCCGGCGTCTCCGACCGCGACGCCGCCGCGGCCGCGCTCGTGGCGATCACCGCCCACCTCGGGCTCGTCGGCCGTGCCGCCCTCGCACCGGGCGAGACGATCTTCGTCAACGGCGGCTCGGGCGGCGTGGGCTCGGCTGTGGTGCAGATCGCGCGGGCCCTCGGGGGCCGCGTCCTGGCGACCGCCGGCACCGCGGCCAAGCGGGAGGCGGTGATGCGGCTCGGGGCCGAGGCGGTGTTCGACTACCGGCGGACCGATCTCGTCGACGCCGTGCGGGCGGCGGCGCCCCAAGGCGTGCAGGTCTACTGGGAGACGCAGCGGGAGCCGGCCTTCGACCGGGCGGTGGCCATGCTGGCCGACGAGGGCCGGATCGTGGTCATGGCCGGCCGCGATGCCCGACCGGAGTTTCCCGTCGGACCGTTCTACGTGAAGGGCTTGAGCCTGCACGGCTTCGCGATGTTCAAGGACTCCCCGGCGCGGCAGGCCGCCGCGGCGGCCGACATCAACCGCTGGCTGGCCGTGGGCCGGCTCCGGGTGCCGATCGATCGCGTGCTGCCGCTGACGGCGACCGCCGAGGGGCACGCCCTCCAGGAGGCGAGCACGATCGCGCGGTCGGGGGCGGTCGCGGGCAAGATCGTGGTGGAGCCATGAGGCGCCGGCTCCGCGAGGCGGCCACGGCGCTCGGGGCCCTCGGCCTGATCGTGACCATGGCGGGGGTCTGGGCCGCGCCGCCGCGTTCGCCGGGTGCGCGGACGGGCATCTTCGGCCTCGAGGCGCAGGGCAACCGGTTCGTCTACGTCTTCGATCGCTCGGCGAGCATGGGCGAGCCCGACGGGCGGCCACTCGCCGCGGCGAAGGAGGAGCTGCTGGCGAGCCTCGCGGATCTCGGCGACGGCCAGCAGTTCCACATCGTCTTCTACAACGAGCGGCCCGCCGTGTTCGCGCCGGCGGCGGGCCGGGGCCGGCCGATCTTCGCCAGCGACGAGAACCGCGCGGAGGCGCGGCGGTTCGTGGAGGGCATCGCGGCCGCCGGCGGCACACGGCACTACGAGGCGATAGCGGCGGCCTTGAAGCTCGCCCCGGACGTGGTCTTCGTGCTCACCGACGGCACGGTCGACGACGACCTCGCGGAGGACGAGCTCGGCTGGCTCGCCCGCGCGGCGGGTGCCGCGCGGATCATGGTCGTACAGTTCGGCGGGGACGGCGGGCGGTCGCCGCGGCTGGCCCGCCTGGCCGAGGGCACCGGGGGCGGCTACAAGGTCGTCGCCGGGCCCTAGGGCTTCGCCCGGCTGCGGTTCACCGCGTCTGGGCGGGCGGGTCGTCGGTCGCGACGGCCTCGTCGAACCTGCCGTCGTCCTGCCGGGGCTTCTTGCCCGTCATCGCGTCGATGCCGGCGGCGATGTTTGGGAACACGCTCCCCAGGCCGCGCGGGGTCGCAGCCGTCGGCGGCCGCGTCGTGGGCGGTGCGGCCTGGCGGCGCGGCGGCTGCCGCGAGGGCTGGGTCGACTGCGGCCGCGGCTGGGTGCGCGACTGCGGCTGTAAGGCCTGCTGCGTGGGCCGTTGCTGGCCCGATTGCGCCGAGCGGTTGCGGGTCGTGGGGGCCGCCTGACGCACGGGGGGCAGACTGCGGACGTCGGTCTGCGCGAGCGGGGCGGGCGGCTGCGCCACGGCCGGTGTCGGGGCCGGCTCCGCGAATCCCGCGTCGGCCTGAAGCGCGACTCGCTCCGGCACCACGAGGTAGCGGACCACGCCGTCGCGGGGCTTCCGCGGCGCGGCAGCCTCGGGTTCCGGCGCAGGCTCGACGGCGGCCACGGCCGGCGGGGCGATCGGCTCCGCCGGGGTGATCTCTGGCTCGGCGGGCGTCGTCACGGACCGCGCGGCGATCACTGACTCGACGGCAACGTCGCTCGGCGGCGGCGTGTCCGCGAGGGTCGGCTCGCCCGGCTGCGGCTCGGCCAAGGTCGGCTCGCCGACCACGGCGACCGGCACCGGCTCGACGGCGGTCGTCGGCGCGGGCTCCGCATCGCTCGTCGCCGCCGGCGTCGATGCGACGGCGGCGGTGTCCGTCGCGGGTGGCGGCACGTCGGTGGACGTAGTCGGCTGCGGCGCGACGACCGCCACCGGCACGGCTGGCGGCGGCTCGACCGTGGTCGTCGTCGAGACCGACGGCCCCGCCGGTGCGGGTGTCCAAAGATCGGGCTCGGCCACCCGGGCTGGGGCCGCCGCCGGAGCGGGGGTCGCGAACGCGGGGACATCAGGCATCTCGTCGCGGGCCTGCCGGTCGTCGAGAACGAGTTGCACCTTGAGGAGCGGCTGACCCTCGCGCAGCGGGTGGCGGAGCAGACAGCCCTCGAACGAATCCTCGGCCCGCATCGCGGTCGTGGGCAGCATCGCCTTCGGCCAGTCGCGGAGGGCCACGTCCCAGACCGTGACCGGCGACCCCTGGGCCAGCGACCGCAACGCCACGAAGATCGGCTCGCTCTCCACCTGCGGCCGCTTCTGGGCGAGGTGGACGTCGAGCACCTGATTGACGCCGATGGCCGCCGCGGCACCGGCGACGAAGGCCGCTGCGAAGACGGTCAGTCGCCGCGGGCGGCGGCGGGTGGGCTGCGAATCACTCTTCGTGGATGCGTGCATGCTTCCATCCCGGACCGCGATCCGCCCGCTGGCCATGCGGATCCGCCGGGAAGCATCGGCATGATCGGCCCGCGGTCCCCGCACCCGTTGCGGTACCGGTCACACTTTGCCGTGGCACCGCAGCTTCCCGTGCCCGCAGCCATCCGGCCGCCGGCACGCCTTCGCCAGGTTGCCGGCGTTGCCGGACGGGAGTGGCCGCCGCGGTCTCCGCTCAGCGGACCTCGAGCACGTCCTCGGTGTCGTCCGCGACGGCCTCGGCAGCGAACAGCGGGTCGACCGCCCGGCCCAGCGGCCTGACCACCAGCAGCCGCCTGGTGGAACGGTCGCCGCCCTGGTCGCGGAGCAGGGCGTCGCCGAGCGTCGCCGCCTTCGCGCCGGCGCAGCCGAGGACGAGCAGGTCGCCCTCCCGCAGGTCGAGGCCGAACGCGAGATCGTCGCGGCGGTGTCGCCGTTGGCCGGCCTCCATGCGGAACATCCCCTCCTCGCCGACCCACGACCGCTCGAGCGGGCCGTGCCGGATCTCGGGGACGAGTTCCACCCGCACGCGGCCGTCGGCCGCCGGCCGCAGCTTCAGTTCGAGGAGCCCGGAGGCGTCGTGGAACGTGCCGCCCTGCACCTGCCCCTCGCGCTCCTCCAGGAGCACGAGCTCGCGGATGCCCGCGGCCACGAGGATCTCGCTGCGTCGGCCCGGCAGGAGTCGCAGCAGTCGTTTTGCCAGCGGTGCGTCGGTCGCGAGCAGGTCGCCGGTCGACGCCTGGTCGATGCGATCGGGCAGGATCCGCGCGGCGAGGTGCGGCGGCAGGCCGCCGGTCACGATCCCGGCCCGCAGGCCGTTGGTGGCCAGCCGGCGACGCAGGGCGTCGTCGAGCACCTGCTCGTCGACTTCTTTCCACAGCTCGACCCCGAGGTCGGCATCGTGCTCCTCGTGGCGCACGAACACGACCTCGACCGGGATCGTGCGGGCGGCCGGCCGCGCGGCGTCGCCATCGGCCGTCGGGTCGGTCGGCGCGTCGGCGCCGCCCGGCAGGAGGGTGAGCGAGCGGCAGCCCGCCGCACAGGCGAGCAGGCAGGCACAGAGCCACGCTCTCGAGGGGCGCATGGTGGGGCCGACGCGGGTCCGGGATCCGGGTGGGGGCGGAGATTCAACGGATCCCGCCGGGCCGCGTCAACCCGGATCGGGACGGGCCTACGACATGGCTTTGACGGCGTTGGCGAACAGCGCCAGGCCGGCGCCGGGGCCGGCGGGGTCGAGGCGTCCGGCCCAGGCCGGGTGCTGCGTGGTGTCGACGAACCGTTCCGGGTGGGGCATCAGGCCGAGGACGCGGCCGCTCGGGTCGCAGGCGCCGGCCACGTCGCCCTCGGCGCCGTTGGGGTTCGTGGACACGCCATCCGGGCCGGCGGCGTAGCGAAGCACCAGCTGCCCGGCCGCGTCGAGGGCCGCGAAGTCGGCGGCGGATCGCGTCACGAACCGCCCCTCGCCGTGGGCGACGGGCAGTTCGATCGCACCGACCCCCTGGAGGAACACGCAGTTGCCGGGAATCGCCCGCAGGTGGACCCAGCGGTCGACGAATCGACCAGAGCGGTTGTGGGCCAGCGACGCCTGCGGCGCCCCGCTCGCGGGATCGACCAGCAGCAGGCCCGTCTGGAGGAGCACCTGGAAGCCGTTGCAGATGCCGAGCACGAGGCCGCCGCGATCGCGGAACCGCAGGAGCGCGTCGGCCAGCCGCGTGCGGATCTCGAGGGCGAAGATCCGACCGCTGGCGATGTCGTCGCCGTAGGAGAAGCCGCCGGGGATGCAGAGGATCTGGAAGTCGTCGGCGGCCGCCGGCCGCTCGGCCAGGGCTCTGACGTGCATCCGCCGCGCGAGGCCGCCGGCCCGCTCGAAGGCGTGGGCGGTCTCGTGGTCGCAGTTGGTGCCGGGGGCGCGGAGCACGAGGGCGCGGGGGGCGAGCATGTCAGGCCTCCTCCCGCCGCCAGGCGCGGGCCAGGCGGTCGATGGGCACGCGATCGGCGTTCCCCGTCGTGCCGACGATCTCCAGCGTCGGCTCGGCGGTCACCGCGCCGATCCAGGCCCAGGGCACGTCGCCGAGCGCGGCGGCGAACTCGGCCGCCTGCCCGGGCCGCACCTCGCAGACGAACCGGCCGGGCGTCTCGCCGAACGCGATCGCCAGGTCGTGGCCGGCGGCGTCGGGCTCGCAGGGGACCGCGGCCAGGTCGAGGCGGGCGCCCGTGCGGCCGGCGATCGCCATCTCGGCGACCGCCACGGCCAGGCCGCCGTCTGAGCAGTCGTGGCACGAGGCGAGCAGGCCGGCGCGGTGGGCGGCGGCGACGGCCCGGCAGGCGGCGCGGCAGGCGGCGGTGTCGACCGAGGGCAGCCGCCCGCCCCGCACGCGGCCGGTGAGCTCGAGCTGGCTGCCGCGCACGTCGGCCCGCGAGCGGCCCACGACCGCCAGGCGGTTGCCGGCGGCCTTGAGGTCGGGCGTGAGGCTCCGGCGGACGTCGTCCACCTGCCCGAGCGCCGTGGCCAGGAGCGTGGGGGGAATCGAGATCTCGCGGGCCGTGCCGGCCGCGTCGGTCCAGGCGAAGACGTTGTTCAGGCTGTCCTTGCCGCTGACGAACGGCGCCGCGAAGGCGACCGCCATGTCGTGGCAGCCGCGGCAGGCCTCGACGAGCGTGCCCAGCGACTCCTCCCGCCGCGTGTCGCCCCAGCAGAAGTTGTCGAGCAGGGCGATGCGGTCGGGATCGGCGCCCGCGGCCACGACGTTGGCGATCGCCTCCACGATGCCGCCGGCGGCCATCTGGTAGGGATCGGCCGCGCCCAGCCGGTGGCGGAGGCCGACGCCGAGCACGATGCCACGGTCACGGCCGAGCACGCCGCGGACGACCGTGCCGTCGGCCGGCCCCGCGCCGGGGCCGAGCAGCGGCTTGACCACCGAGCAGCCCTGCACCTCGTGGTCGTACTGGCGGATGATCCACTCCTTGCTCGCGACATCGGGCAGCCCGAGCAGCTCGACGAGCGCGGCGGCCACCGCACCGCGGGCCGCGGCGTCGGGCCGCCAGTCGGCCGGCGGGTCGGCGGCCCGCGTGAACGACGACTTCAGCCGCTGCCGCGGCCGGCCCTCGTGGAGGAAGTGGCAGTCGAGTTCGCCCGCCACCTGCTCGTGCCAGCGGAGCACGAGCCGGCCCGAGCCGGTGAACGTGCCGATCGCCGTGGCCTCGACCCCCTCGGCCGCCGCCGCCGCGGCCAGCTCGGCCCAACGCTCGCGCGGCACGGCCAGCACCATCCGCTCCTGCGCCTCCGAGATCCACACCTCGGTGGCCGACAGGCCGTCGTACTTCAGCGGCACCGCGTCCAACTGCACCTCGGCGCCGAGCGTGGCCCCCATCTCGCCCACCGCGCTGGAGAGGCCGCCGGCGCCGCAGTCGGTGATCGCGTTGAACAGCCGGCGGCGGGAGGCCTCGAGCACGAAGTCGGTGAGCATCTTCTCGTTGATCGCGTGGCCGATCTGCACCGCCCCCCCGGACTGGCTCTCGCTGGCGCTCGACAGCTCGATGCTCGAGAAGGTCGCGCCGTGGATGCCGTCGCGACCCGTGCGGCCGCCGGCCACGACGACCAGGTCGCCGGCCTGGACGGCGGCCTCGGCGTTGCCGCGGGGCATGATGCCGACGGTGCCGCAGAACACGAGCGGATTGCCGAGGTAGCCGGGGTCGTAGGCCACCGCGCCGGCGATCGTGGGGATGCCCATGCGGTTGCCGTAGTCGCGGACGCCGGCCACCACGCCGGCGAGCAGCCGCCGGGGATGGATCACGCCCGGCGGGAGGCCGGTGGCCGGCGTGTCGGGCGGGGCCACGCAGAACACGTCGAGGTTCGCGATCGGCTTGGCGCCCAGGCCCGTGCCGAGCACGTCGCGAATCACGCCGCCGAGCCCCGTGGCGGCGCCGCCGTAGGGCTCGATGGCGGAGGGATGGTTGTGGGTCTCCACCTTCACGCACACGTCGTGGTCGCCGTCGAACCGCACCACGCCTGAGTTGTCCTTGAACACGCTCACGCACCAGTCGGCGGCGCCCAGGGCGGCGCGGATCGTGCGGGTGGCCGCGAACACCGTCTCCTTGAGGAGGTTGTCGTAGGCGGCCGGGCCCGCCGGGCCGACGTGGTCGACGGCGCTGCCGAGCGTCTTGTGGCAACAGTGCTCGCTCCAGGTCTGGGCGATCGTCTCGAGCTCGATCTCGCGGGGCGGGCGACCGAGCGATCGGTAGTGGTCGCGAACCGCGTGCAGCTCCCGGACGGTGAGGGCCAGGCACTTGTCGCGGCTCAGGGCCGCGAGGGCCGCGTCGTCGAGCCCTTCGAGGACGACCGTCTCCTCGCGGAACTGCCACGGCTTGCCGCCGGCGAGGGTCCGCAGCGGGAGCGGCCCGATGACCACGTCGTGGATCGCCTCGCTGGCGAGCAGCTTCCAGGCCAGCCGCGCCGCCTCGGCCTCGGGCAGTCGTGGCAGCCAGTACTTCCGCACGCTGCGGACCGCCGCCGGCTTCAGGCCCAAGAGGCCGAAGGCCTCGCGGGCGGTCTGGGCCGAGGGATCGGTGACGCCCGGCCGCGGCAGCACGTGCACGACCGTCGGCAGGTCGTCCGGCCCGGCGACGAGCGCGGCGGCGCCGGCCTCGGCGGCCGTGAACGACTCGATCACCGGGTCGACGAGCACCGCCGCGGCCAGCCGTTCCACGTCGGCCCGCGACAGGTCGCCCTCGATCAGCCAGCCGGCGGCCGTGCGGGCCCGCGTGCAGCCGGCCACGCCGAGTTCGGTGGCGCCGGCGACGACGGCCCGGGCCGCGTGATCGCCCGCGGCGTCGCGGGCATGGACGTCAACTTCCCACAGCATCGCGTGCCTCCTGGGCGCGGCGGAGGATGGCGGCGAGTCGGCGCCGGTCGCCGGCCTCGATGGCCGCGAGCATCTTGGCCGTCTCGCCGGCGATCCGCCGCAGGGCATCGGCCACGTTGCCCGGGTTGTCGAGGATGATGTCGGCCCACAGTTCGGGGTCGCCGGCCGCGATCCGCGTCGTGTCGCGCCAGCCCCCGGCCGTGAAGCGGCGGACCGCCGGCGGCGTCGCGGCGGCCACGGCGGCGGCGATCATGTGGGGCGCGTGGCTGGTGACGGCGAGGATCCGATCGTGCTCCTTCGGCGACATGACGAACACCGTCGCCCCGAGGGCCGCCCAGAAACTGCCGGCGTCCGTGACGTCGCCGGGGGGCGTGCGGGTGGCCGGCGTGACGATCGCCACGCGGCCGGCGAACAGGCCGGCGTCGGCGGCGGCGGGGCCGCGGCGGTGGCTGCCGGCCAGCGGATGGCCGCCCACGAAGCGGCCGCGGCGGGAGCGGCGCCGGCGTTCCCAGGCGGCGACGATGCGGGCCTTCGCGCTGCCGGCGTCGACGATCAGCGTGCCCGGCTCGACGGCGGCGTCGATCTCGTCGAGGAGGTCCGGAATCGCCGCCACGCCCGTCGCGACGACGACGAGGTCGGCGGCGGCCACGGCGGACGGGAGATCGGTGGTGGCCTCCGTCACCGCGCCGGATCGGCGGGCCTCGTCGAGGCCGGCGTCCGAGCGGCCCACCCCGACGACCCGCGTCGCGAGCCGGCGGGCCTTGAGCGCCTTGCCGATGGAGCCCCCGATCAGACCCACGCCGACGATTGCGACGGACTGCCAGTGGGCTTTCATGGGGCGGTGGGGGAGGGCGCGGCGACTCGACGCGGGCGTTGTACCAGATGGGGCGGGGGTGTGTTAGTGTCGAGGGGTCGAGTCCGCGGCGCAACCGCGAACGCATGGAGCGGCCGATGTTCGGAGGCGGGCGGATGCCGGATCGGGTGCTGGCCGACCTGCTCGGCCGGCTCGGGACCGCGCTGTCGGCGGGCATCGACCTGCGCCGGGCATGGGCCTCCGAGGCGGCCCGCGTGCCGCGGCGCTGGCGGCCGGCGGTCGACGCGGTGGCCGCCGGCCTCGCCGGCGGCGAGCCGCTGGCGCAGGCGATGGGTCGGGCGGGCGGGGCGTTCCCGCCGCTGGTGACGGCGCTCGTCGCGGTGGGCGACGCCGGAGGCCGCGACGCCGAGGCGATCCGCGACCTGGCGGCCGCGCTCGAGCGGGGCATCCGCGGCCGGCGGGACCTGCGGGCCGCGCTCGTCGGGCCGGCCGTGCGACTCGTCGCGGCGCTGGCGGCGGTCGTCGTGCTGATCCTCGTCAACGGCTCGATCACCGACCTCGACGGCCGGCCGGTCGACATCCTCGGCCTCGGCCTCTCCGGCCGGGCGGGGGCGATCCGCTTCGTCGGCGGCGTGGTCGCGGCGGCCGTGCTGGCCGCGATCCTCGTGCCCGTCGCGTCCCGCAGTTGGAGCGACCACGGGCTCGTCCGCGCGATCGGCGCGCGGGTCCCGATCCTCGGGCCGGCGGTGCGGGCCGCCGAGGCGGCGGCCTGGTGTCGGGCGGCGAGCCTGGCGAGCCACGCGGGCCTCGACGCGGGCCGGCTCGTGGCTCTCGCCTCTTCCGCTGCGCCGGGCCTGCGTCTCGACCCCGTGCGGATCGAGACGCGGCTGCGCGACGGGGCCACGCTCGAGGAAGCGGTCGCCGCCGACGGGCGGCTGCCCCGCATGGTGCTCGAGGCCGTGGGCGTCGGGGAGCTCACCGGCACCACCGCCGAGACGCTCGAGCGGCTCTCGGGGCGGCTCGAGGAGGAGGCCCGGGCGGGGTTCACGGCGGCCGTGGGGGCGGTCGGCTTCCTGGCCTGGGCCGCCGTGGCGGGGCTGATCGCCCTGGTGGTGTTCCGCTTCGCCTCCTTTTACGTGGGGCTGATCAACGACGCCATGAAGCCCCTCTGAAATCCCCCCGCCGTCCTCAAGGCGACGCCGCCCGGCTGGACGATAGATAATGGTCGGGAACCCCGGGAAGGAGGCGGTCGTGCCGGTTCGAGCCCTGCCTGTCGTGATCGCGTGCCTCGCCGCCGCCGCCGTCGCCGCGGAGCCGGCCGCCGCGCCGCGGTCGCACCAGGAGCAGATGGCCGAGCGCGGCTTCGTGCGGCACCGCGGCGCCTGGCGAACGGTGCAGGAGATCGAGCTCCTCGAACGTGCCGGCAAGGAAGACCGCGCCCGCAAGGAATGGACGGGTCGGCTGGAACGGTTGCGGCGGCAGGTCGCGGAGCCGGCCACCGCCGACCGGGCCGCCGCGGAGATCCGCGGCATCTCCGACCCCACGGCGGTGCCGGCCGTGGTCGCGGCCCTCGCCCGGGAGCCGGAGCGGCGGGTCCGCGGCTGGTACGTCGAGGCGCTGGCGCGGATCCGCTCGCCCGAGGCGGTGGCGGCGCTCGTCGTCGCGGCGCTGGACCACGCCGACGACGAGACGCGGGTCGCGGCGGTCGAGCGGCTCGTCGTCATTGGTCCGCACGCCGCCGTGCCGCCGCTGGTGGCGGCGCTGCACGGCCCCGACAACGCCCGCGTCAACCGCGCGGCCGAGGCCCTCGGCCGGCTCGGCGTGCCCTCCGCGGTCGGCCCGCTCATCGACGCGTTGCAGACCAAGCACGTGGTCGTGCAGGGGGACGGCACCGGCGAGGGATCGATGACAGCCGCCTTCACGCCCGCCGGCGGCGGGCTCTCGATGGGGGGCGGGCCGAAGAAGACGACGGTCGTCGCCAAGAATGACCGTGTGCTCGAGGCGCTCGTCGCGCTGACGGGCAAGAACTTCGAGTGGGATGCCGCCGCCTGGCGGGCCTGGCTCGCCAGCACGCAGTCGCCCCCGCCCGGCTACGACCCGCGCCGTGGGGGCTAGAAATCACGCCGCCTGATCGGCGGCGGGGTCGAGGCGGCGGCGCTTCGGGAACCAGTCGGCATCCAGCACGAGCATCGCCACGCGGTTCTCGAGGTTGGGGCGAAACACCACGAGCAGCAGCACCGGCAGGTACCAGGCCATGAACAGGCCGCCGTTGTGGGCCTTCCAGAACTGGCTGGCCAGCAGGACCGCCGCCGTGCAGCTCATCAGCGTGCCGAGGTTCTTCGGGGCCGGCCAGATCGCCAGCGTGGTGATCAGGGCCACGAAGGCGGCCAGCACCGGCAGCCGGAAGACGGCGTCGTGGCCGGGCAGGGCCCAGAAGCCCTCCAGCGACACCTTGTTGGGCATGATCCAGCCGAACATCTGCCGCAGTTGGCCGACGAACACGCCCGCGTCGGGCGACGTGAACCACAGGCCGAGCACGAGCGCCGCCAGGGCCGCGGCCACGCCGAGGGCGAACCGCCGGGCGCCCCGCTCCCAGTAGAAGCTGCACCACAGCGGGAGGAGGAAGACGGGGTAGTAGATGGTGCCGATCGCGAGGCCGATGAGGGTGCCGGCGGTGAACGGCCGGCGGTAGGCGGCCACCGCCCAGATGATGAGCGCGCCTGGCAGGGCGTGGTCGACGCGGCCGGTCATGGTGGCCGTGTACGGCAGGAGCAGGTAGAGCACGGCCGCGGCGATGCCCAGCCGCACGCTCTCGAAGTGCCGCCAGCCGATGAAGATCATGCCCGCCACGATCGCCAGTTGCGCGGCGATCGCCATCACCCGGGCGGTGGTCTCGTGGACCAGCCGGCGGGCGGAGCCGTCGGGCTCCTGCGTGCCGTCGGGGTCGGGCGTGAACAGCCGCTGCGTGGAGATCTGCGGGAGGAGGAACAGCAGCGGGTAGCCGGGACCCTGGCGGGAGAGCTGGTCGGCGTCGACCGTGCCCGCGCCGGCCTGGAGCTTCTCCGCGGCGGCCGCCACCGCCACGTCGTCGGCCTGCGGCCGCCGGGTAATGACGTTGGCCAGCAGGAAGACGAGTAGCGCACTGCCGAGGAACACCAGGCCCCCGGTTGTCAGGTTGGGCTCGAGGAGCGGCCGGCGGACCATCATCGAATCGAAGAGCATCCGCGCCAGGAACAGTCCCGTCACCGCGAACAGCCAGATGAAGCCGATCTCCTGGGAGCCGACGTTGCCCCGACGCAGGCCGTGCTCGACGGCGAGCAGCCCGGGCGCGAGCAGGATCAGCCCCAGCAGGTCGAGGTTCCGCACGCTGAGCACGCGGTTGAACTTGAAGAACAGGGCGATCGAGAGCAGCGACGCCAGGTAGAACCACGACGTGGGATTCACGGCGTAGTAGTGGAAGAGGATGTCGCTCATGAGCCGCCGGCGTCCGGGCGGGCAGGAGAACGCCCGTTCACACAGGGTACGCCGCGGCCGCCCCGATGCAAAACCGCGTCGTCAAAAGGGCCAGATCAGCGGCGCCAGCAGTACCGTCAGCGCCATCACGAGGAGATTGAGCGGGCCTCCGAAGCGCACGTAGTCGCGAAACTTGTAGCCGCCGGGGCCGTAGATCATGAGGTTCGTCTGGTAGCCCATCGGCGTGGCGAAGCCGCAGCTGGCGGCCACCGTCACGGCCATCACGAACGGCATCGGGTTGACCCCCAGGTCGGCCGCCGTCTGCCAGGCGATCGGGAACGTGAGCACCGCCGCGGCGTTGTTGCTCATCAGCTCCGTGAACAGCATCGTGACCAGGTAGATCGCCGCCAGCACGAGGTATGGCTCGTCGCCGGCGGAGACGATCGTCGACTGGGCCACGGCCGCGGCGAGGCCCGTCTTCTCCATCGCGCGGGCGAGCCCGAAGCTGGCCGCGATCAGGAGCAGCGACTCCCACTCGATGCTCCGCCGGGCCTCGGTCGAGGAAATGCACCGCGTGGCGACGACGCCACAGGCGGCCAGCAGGGCCGCGGCCACCATGGGCACCAGGTCGAGTGCGGCGGCGAGCACCATCGCGGCCAGGATCGTGCAGGCGATCCAGGCCCGGTCGTGCCGCGGGGCGGCCGCGTCGGCCACCTCGCTGACGAGGTAGAAGTGGCGGCTCGACCGCTGCCGGTCGAGGAAGGTCGGGCCCGCCTCGAGCAGCAGCGTGTCGCCCGGGGCGAGCGCGATGTCGCCGATCTTCATCTGCATCCGCTCGCCGTCGCGGGCCACGGCGATCACCACGGCGCCGTAGGTGGAGCGGAAGCGGCCCTCGCGGATCGTGCGGCCCACGAGCGGGCAGGCGTTCGACACCACCGCCTCCACCAGCCGCCGCTCGCTCCGTGGGTCGACGAGCTTGAACACCTGGTCGGTGGCGGGCCGCAGGCCGCGGATCTTCTGCAGTTCGACGACCGAGTCGATCACGCCCACGAACACGAGCCGGTCGCCCGCCTCCAGCCGCTCCGTCGGCGCGACCGCCGCGAGCACGTGGCCGCCCCGGTCGATCTCCATGAGGAACAGGTTGTCGAGGTGCCGCAGGCCCGCCTCCTCGATCGAGCGGCCCACGAGCGGGCTGCCGGGCTCGACGAGCATCTCCAGCGAGTACTGCCGCGGGTCGTCGCTCTTGCTCATCGGCGGCCGGCGGTCCTTGAGCAGCCAGCGGCTGGCCACGAGCAGGTAGACGAAGCCGACGCCTAGGAGCACGACGCCCAGCGGGGTGATGTCGAACATCTCCAGCGGCGTGCCGCGCTTGTCCTCCACCAGGCCGCTGACGACGACGTTGGTGCTCGTGCCGATGAGCGTGCACAGGCCGCCGAGGACGACGGCGTCGTTCATCGGCATGAGCAGCTTCGAGACCGGAAATTTGTGCTTCTTGGCCCAGTCGCGGATCGCCGGCACCATCAGGGCCACGACGGGCGTGTTGTTCATGAAGGCGGAGAGCAGGCTGGGGCCGACCATCGTGCGGACCTGGGCGGCGGCCAGCGACCGGGGGCGGCCGAGGGCCCGGTCGACGAGGGCCGCCAGGGCCCCGGTCCGCTCCACCGCCGCGGCCAACACGAACAGGGCGGCGACGGTGATCATGCCCTCGTTGCTCATCCCCTTGAGGGCCTCGTCGGGCGCGATCACACCCGCGGCCAAGAGCAGCACCACGGCCCCGATCATCACCATGTCGGGGGCCCGCTGCACGAACAGCAGCAGGGTGAGCGTCGCGAGCACGACGCACCCGGTGAAGGTCGCCTGCCAGTCGGCCCGCAGGGCGTCGATGAAGGGAAGGTCCATGCGCGGCTCGGGGCGCGGTCGCGGCGACCGCCGACGGTCCTGAAAAGCCGGAATTTCCCCGGCCGACGTCGGGGACGCAAGGGCAAAATCCTGTCCGCGTGACGCCCATCCGGCGCGCGTGCTAGCCTGCCCGCCGAGATCCACGTCCCCCGGAGGCCATCCCCGTGATCGACCAGCTCCTCGAAGGCAATGCCCAGTTCGTCGCCGGCGAGTTCCGCCCCAACGAGGACTACTACCGGGCGATCGCGGCCCGCCAGCGGCCGAAGGTGCTGTGGATCGGCTGTTCCGACTCGCGGGTCAGCGAGCACCAAATGACGGGCTCGAAGCCGGGCACGATGTTCGTCCACCGCAACGTGGCCAACATCGTGGCCTTCAACGACGTCAACATCTCGGCGATCCTCGAGTACGGCGTCGTGCACCTGAAGATCGAGGACATCATCGTCTGCGGCCACACCCGCTGCGGCGGCATCGCCGCGATCGAGGACGGCGTGCACGAGAACTACATCGCCGACTGGCTGTGCATCGCCACCGGGGCCAAGGAGGCCGCCGACCGGATCGCGAAGGAGCGGAAGCTCTCGCGGGAGGAGAAGCTGGCCGTGCTCACCGAGGAGAACGTCAAGCTGCAGATCAAGCACCTCAAGAACCTGGCCCTGATCCGCAACATGCACGCCAAGGGAACGCTGCCGCGGATCCACGGCTGGCTGTACCGCGTGGAGACGGGGAAGGTGGAGGTGCTCGTCGACGGCCGCGTGGGCCGCCGGCCCGCCGCCAAGGCGAAGAAGCGGCGCTAGCGCGGGGCGGAGGAATCCCATGAGCCACGAGTCGGCCCTGTCGCCCGCGGAACGGTTCGCCGCGTACTACGCCGACCGGCCGCCGTGGGACATCGGCGGGCCGCAGCCGGCGTTCGTGGCGGCGGCCGACCGGATCCGCGGCCGCGTCATCGACCTGGGCTGCGGCACGGGCGACTTGGCGATCTGGCTCGCCGGGCAGGGACGGACCGTGACGGGCGTGGACTTCCTCGCCGCGCCGCTGGCCCAGGCCCGGGCCAAGGCCGCCGCGGAAGGCGTGGCGGTGAACTTCCTCCAGATGGACGCCCTGGCGGTGGGCTCGATCCCGGAGCGGTTCGACGCCGCAGTCGACTGCGGGCTCTTCCACACGTTCGACGACGCGGGACGGAGGGCCTACGTGGCGGCCCTCGCGCGGCTCTTGGAGCCGGGGGCGCGGCTGTTCGTCCTCTGCATGGCCGATGCCGAGCCGGGCACGCACGGCCCGCGGCGGGTGTCGACCGCGGAGATCCACGCCGCGTTCGGCGAAGGCTGGGACGTCGAGTCGATCGAGCCGGCCGCGTTCACGGTGGTGCCGGGGATTCCGGGGGCGGAGTTCAGCCCCGGCGGCGCCCGCTCGTGGTTCGTCACGGCCCGCCGGACGGCGTGACCGCGGCACGCCGCCGGGTCGTTGCGGCCCCCCGCAGGGACGCCTATATTCAGTTGTCCGGGGCAGGCATACAGTCCACGATTACGGCAGGTACGCCAGTGCGTTCCGTGACGTCATTTTTTGGCCGACGCTTCGGCCATGCCGTGGTCTGGACGGTCATTGTTGGGGCCTCTTTCGGTCTGCCCCGCCTGGCATCTGCGGTGGTGATCGACACCGTGACCGGTTCCGGCAATACAAGCGCCCCGGCGGACGACCCAGGCTGGGCGAATGTCGGCGTGCTCGGAATCGGCACCGGCGTCTACCTGGGCGACGGCTGGGTGCTCACGGCCGCACACGTCGGGGGTGGGAGCATCGTGCTTAACGGTGGTACCTACGCCATGCTGGCGGGTTCCGGGACGCAACTGACAAATGGAGGGGAGCCGGGCAGGAATGCGCTCACCGATCTTTACATGTTTTGCCTTGCGACGACGCCGGTCGGGATCGGCGGCGTCACGATCGCGCAGACGGCGACGGGTTCCGCGGCGGCGGTGACGATGATCGGTTCCGGAAGGGATCGTGGCGACTTCACACAGTGGAGCGTAAACACGGGCACCACTCCCTGGGCATGGACCGAAGTCACGTCGGGCGGCAACGCCGCCGGGTACAAGACCCTGGAAGCCCGCTCCATGCGATGGGGCACGAACAACGTGGCCTCGACGGGCCAGTGGATCGACGACGGCTACGGCGAGATCAAGACGCTGACGACCAACTTCAGCGACTTCGTCGGGAACTCGACCGAGGCGCAGGCGGCCTACGGTGACTCCGGCGGTGCCGTGTTCCACAAGAACGGTTCGACCTGGGAACTCGCCGGGCTGATTCTCACGGTGGCCGGCTACTCCGGGCAGCCCGACCCGGGCGCGACTCCCGTGTTTGGCAACCTCACGTACGCCGCGGACCTTTCGTTCTACCGGCCGCAGATCATGGCGATCGTGCCCGAGCCTTCCGCCCTCGCGTCGCTGATCGCCGCCGCTGCCGTATTGCTGGCTTGCCGACGCCGGCGGTGCTGAATGGCGGCCGTTCGCTCCGGCCGTCCCATGCGCCTCTTCCCCTCCGACCGCTATCCGCTCCCGCTGCCCGCCGGGCACCGCTTCCCGGCGGCGAAGTACGCCCTCCTGCGGCGCCGGCTCGAGGCCCACGCGGCGGCCGGCGCGGCCTTCGAGTTCGTGGAGCCGCACGCGGCCACGGACGACGAGATCCTGCGGGTGCACGACCGAGCCTACGTGGGCCGTGTGCTCGCCGGGACGCTGGCGCCGGCGGAGATCCGGCGCATCGGCTTTCCGTGGAGTCGGCAGCTCGTGGAGCGGTCGCTGCGGAGCACCGGGGCGGCGGTCGACGCGGCCGCGGCGGCGCTCGTCGACGGCGTCGCGGCCAGCCTCGCCGGCGGCACGCACCACGCGGGCATCGCCTTCGGCGAGGGCTACTGCGTGTTCAACGACACGGCGGTGGCGGCCCGCGAGATGCAGGCCCGCGGGGCGGTGTGCCGCGTCCTGATCCTCGACTGCGACGTGCACCAGGGCAACGGCACGGCCGAGATCTTCGCCGCCGACGAGAGCGTGTTCACGATGTCGATCCACGGGGAGCGGAACTTCCCGCTGCGGAAGCACCCCGGGTCGCTCGACGTGCCGCTCGCCGACGGCACCGGCGACGACGAGTATCTGCGGGCGCTCGAGGGGGCGGTCGCCGAGTCGTTCGCCCGTTCCGCTCCCGACCTCGTGCTCTACATCGCCGGCGCCGATCCCTATGTCGGCGACCGGCTCGGGCGGCTCGCCCTCTCCAAGCCGGGGCTCGCGGCGCGGGACCGGCTCGTGCTCGGTGCGGCGCGGGCCGCCGGGGTGCCGCTGGCGATCGTCTGCGGCGGCGGCTACTGCGCGGACCTCGACGCGATCGTCGACATCCACGCCGCGACGATGCTATTGGCCGCCGGGGCGCTCGCGTGAAGGCCGGGGAGTCGCCGGCTGGCAGGCGTGTCGGGCAGGGCGGCCCGCTCCCGGGCGTAGAACTCACGCAGTCGCCGCGTGTCGATGCCCAGTTCGCGGCGCACGTCGCCGAGTGGCCGGTCGAGCATGTCGTCCCGCACGGCGCGGTGGATGTCGCGGACGCCCATCGTGCGGCCCGCCTCGAGGCCGAGGTCGTAGGCCGCGAGGATCCGGGGCGGGATCCGGTAGGGGTGCGGATAGACGTGCGCGACGACGTACTTGAAGAACCACTCCTCGAGCCGCGACACGGCCCGCGTGCTCCCCATCGTGAATCCGATCACGAAGGCCTCGTCCTGGTCGAGCAGGCCGCGGCCGAGGAGCACGTGGATCCGGTCGTGGTGCACGAGGTCGACGGCGCCGTGGAGCCGCAGCCAGCCGCGCGGATTCTCGAACAGCCGGACGATCCAGGGAATCGCCTCGGGCGGGGCTGCGGGCAGGGTGGCGAGCACTTCGCGGAGCGTGCGGTGTTCGTCGTCGAGGCCCGGAAACCATTTCCGCCAACTGCGGACCCCGGTGTCGCCGCCGGCGGGTGGCGTGACGTTTACAACCATGGCCGCACCTCGCGGCTCTCCTGCGCCCGCCCGGGCTTGGGCGGCCGGGGATCGAGCGTGGCGGGCTCCGTCGCCCCGGCCGGGTGACCGACACCGAGGAATCCTAGGCGTGGGAACGCTGCCCAGAGGAACCCGGCGGCAAACTGCAGCGGCGCGGCCCACCGCGGGGGCGGCAGCCGAAGGGTTCTCGCGGACACTCTGGAGCGTCCGGGCGAAGAAGTTCCCGCGCCCCAACCGTTCGCGGCGGCATCGGCGCACCCGCGAAACCAAATACTCCCGACAGGGATCGAACCTGTAACCTTCAGCTCCGGAGGCTGACGCTCTATCCAATTGAGCTACGGGAGCGGATACCGGACCCGCGGAAGTTTACCAGTGGGGCGGGGCGGGCAATAGCGTGCCCGCTCCGGCCGGGTTCGCGGGCGGTTTCCCCCGTGTCGCTCAGGCCGACCGCCGGAGCGGCGCCGGCGCGGTGCGGCTCTTGGGCCGGGCCGGATGCTCGTGGCCCTCGTCGATCCGCAGCGTCGTGGCGGCCGCGTCGGCGGCCCGCTCGCGGAGTGCCGCCAACTGCCGCGCCCGGGCCACGTGGCCACCGATCTGCAGGAGCCCGCAGGCCCGCCCGAGGAGCATCGGCACCGTGCCGAGGGGGGCCGTGGTCACGGCGTGCCGCGCGATCTCCCAGAGGTGGGCTACCAGGGCCGGTGCGACGGCGCCGGCGGCGAGCGACCGCCAGAAGAGTTTCTCAGCAGCCAGGCCCGCGGTGAACGCGTCGTTGCGACCGCGGGCGACGCCCGCCACGACCACCGAGCCCGGCTCGAGGACGACCGTCTCGCCGGTGCAGGCGACCGCGGCCGCCAGGTCGGCATCGGCGAGCGCATCGCCGCAGGCGGTCGGGAACCCACCCAGCGCCGCGAGCAGGTCGGCCGACCAGAAGCCCGCCTGGAGCGTCGGTCCCGCGGGCCGGCGGAAGCGGGAGGCGGCGGCCAGCGACAGGCCGCGGCCGTTCTCGAGCCGCCGACCGCCGCGGGTCGTGCGGATGCCCGCGGAGACGACGCGGTTCCGATCGGCGTCGGCCACGGCCAGTGGCACGACCGCCGCCACGCCGCCGCGGGCGAAGTGGGCGAGCGGCCGCTCGGTCCAGCCGTCGGTGGCTCGCCAGCCGGCGGCCAGCACGTGGATCACGCGGCCGGTCGCCGCGGCGACGCCGGCATTGATGCAGGCTGCCAGCCCGGCGCCGCGCGGGGCGTCGATGAACCGCACCTCATCGCGGATGTTCCACGGGTCGGCGTAGTCGCAGCCCAGGGCCGCCACGACCTCGGCGCCGGCGGGCCGGTTCTCGAGCACGCTGACCAGCGTCTCCTCGAGGGCATCCACGTCGGCCGGCGTGGCCACGACGATCGACAGTTCGGGCCCGTCGGGCCCGCGAGACGGCTTCTGCATGGACATCCCCGCACGCGATCCGTGCCGCCCCCGGCGCGGACCGTCCCCCCGGACAACCCACGAACGATTCCCGACGACCGCTTCCCGGTCAGGCTGCGGCCCGCTGCGGCTGCAGCTCAGTGAACAGGTTCACCGTGTGGAGCATCTCGCCTTCGGCGTCGTAGAACTGCAGCACGCCGACGTCGATGAGCCACATCGCGAACATCTCGGCCACGCGGTAGCACCGGGCCACGCAGCGGCCGCGATCGATGCGGATGTTCTCCTGGACGTCGGCCACGTCGTCGGCCGCGGCCCCGAGGTTCAGGAAATGGCGGGAGACCAGGCCACGCACGTCCGCGGCGTTCATGTGCAAACGCATGAAGGGCAACCTCCTGTTGCGGTCTATCGAGCGACTTCCTGTCGATCGGGCCGAGGACCTTACTCGGGAGCGGCCGGCGGCGAAAGGCTGATTTCGCCAGAGCCGACGCCATCCCGGGCCGCGGTCGGGCCCGCCACCATGGAGAAGGATCGGCCCGTCCGGCGTCGGGCGATGATCGGGGCGTCTGCCAGTCGCCCATCCCGCACGATCCGCCGGGTCGCCCCAGACTGCCCGCATCGCCCCGGCACGCGAATCAGGGCAGCCGCCCGGTCCAGTCCGCATCGGCGTAGCGGTCGCGGACGAGCCGGGCCACCCGATCCTGCGGCCAGGCGGTCTCCACCCGCGTGGCCCCGAAGGCGTTCCGGACAGCGGCCGCGAGCCGGTCCGGGCCGAGGCCGAGGTTCGCGAGGAAGGCGGCGTGAGGCCGGCCGTCGCGGTAGCCCGGCTCGCGGGGCGGGTGCCGGAGGACGCGGCCGACGAGGTCGAGATCGAAGGCGTCGAGCAGCGTGCCATGGTAGAGCACGCCGTGCCGCCGCACCCGCAGGGCGTTGCCCGAGATCTTCCGCTCGACGCCCGCCGCGACGACCGCGAGGTCGCTCGATCCGCGCCGCACGACGTCGCGGCCCGCCGCCCGCAGCGCCGTGGCGAGCGGGTCGAGCATCGCGGCGTGGATCGCGTCGACCGCCGGGGCTCCGGCGGGATGGTGGACGACGACCGACCACATCAGGCAGCCCGGCCCGAGCACGACCGAGAGCCCGCCGCTCGGACGGCGGATGACCTGCACCCCGTGGGCCGCGCAGGCGTCGAGGTCGATCTCCTCGGCCGTGCGGCTCGAGGAACCGAGCACGACGGTCGGCGTGGCGGCCATCCAGGTGCGGACGACGACGCCCGTGCGGAGCCCCTCGTGGGCCTCCTCCAGCAGCGCCTCGTCGAGCGCGAGCTGCTCGGCGACGCCGCCCGGGGCCGCCTTCAGCCAGGCGGCCCGCGGCGGAGTCGCGACGGCCGGATCGTCGCCATGCGGTTCGGAAGCGGTGCTGCTTGGACGCACGGGAAGATGCCCCTAGACTTTGCGGACGCGACCGGGTGACCGGACGCATGCCCGCGCCCCAGGATACCGCCCCCGCATGGCCGACACCCCGCGCCGCACCCTCGCACCCGACGACGCGCTGCCGCCGGTCGAGCCGCCGAGCGCGGCCTTCCTCGTGCAGCTGTTCCTGGTGCCGGCGGTCATCGTCGCCATCATCGTCTTCGTGTGGCTGTCCTTCCACTGGCTCGCCCAGCTCGGCAACGATCCCGAGGGCTACGTCAAGACGCTCCGCCGCAACAACGAGGGGCGTTGGCAGGCCGCGTTGAACTTCGCCAACGACCTTCGCGACCGCGGCCCGCGAGGCCAGGCCCTGAAGGCGGACGTCGGTCTCGCCAAGGAGCTCGGCAGCATCCTCGCCGACGAGGTGGCCTCCGGGCGGCCGAAGGCGGCGGGCTACGCCGGCGAGCAATCGCAGACGCTGTGCGGCTACCTGTGCCGCGCGCTCGGCGAGTTCGCCGTCCCCGAGGCCGCCGAGCCGCTCGTCGCCCGGGCGGCCGACGTGTCCGACCCACGCACGGCCCAGGCCGCCGTGGAGGCCCTCGCGGTGCTGGCCGACAACCTTGGCGCCACCGGCCGGGAGTTCGCCGACCCCGCGGCGGTGTCGCAGGTGATCCTCGCGGCCGCCGACAGCCAGGATGTGGCGCTGCGGTCGCGGGCCGCCTACGCGCTCGGGGTCGTGGGGGGCAGCGGGGCCCCGGCCCGGCTCCAGGCGCTGCTCGGCGACGTCGACGACAACGTGCGGTTCAACGCCGCGGTGGCCCTGGCGCGGCGGCACGATCCGGCCGCCTGGGACGTGCTCGCCGAGATGATCGCGTTGCCCGACGTGGAGGCGGCGGCGGGTGACGATGCGGCCCAGTCGCAGCGGTACAAGCGGGCGCTCGTGGCGATCAACGGGCTCAAGGCCGTGGGCCTGCTCGTGGACGGCATTCGCGGGCCGCCCCCCGCGGCGATCGTCGGCCAGGTCGCGGCCCTCCGCAAGGATCCGGTGCCCGACGTGCGCGCCGCCGCCACGGCGCTCGCCGCCAAGATCGAACGCCTATCCGATTCTTCGTCTTCACCCCCCCAGGAGCAATGACCGCCATGGCCGCCACCACGAAGCAGACGATCGACCTTCTCCTCGAGAGCTACGCGATGGAGCTCGAGACCGTGCTCAACTACCTCGCCAACAGCGTCAACCTCGACGGCGTGCGGGCCGAGGAGATCAAGAAGTCGCTCGGGGCCGACGTGCCCGGCGAGATCGCCCACGCCCAGCAGTTGGCCAACCGCATCAAGCAGATCGGCGGCCAGATCCCCGGTTCCAAGGCGCTCGGGGCGATGCTCGGCAAGCAGATTCAGCCGGTCACCGACACCACCGACGTCGTCGGCGTGATCAAGAGCGTGATCGCCGCCGAGGAGGCGGCCTGCGCCCAGTACAAGAAGGTCATCAAGGCGGTCGAGGGGGAGGACTACGTGACGCAGGACATGTGCATCCGCCTCCTGGCCGACGAGGAGGAGCACCTGGTGCAGTTCAAAGGCTTCCTCAAGGAATACACGACGGGCTGAACCGGATGAGGGCGGCAGGCCACGGCGCGACGGTGAGGTCGGGCCGTGGCCGCGAAACACCGTTGCCCGCCGCCGGAGCCGCTGTCTCGGGCCGCCCGATCCCCCGGCTCGCGCCGGGGGCTTCATGGGTCGATGGGCAGCGTGATCCAGCCAAACGAGGTGGCATCCGGGCCTCATCGCGAGGCGGAGCAATTTTTTGAAAAATACTTCCGCCTGGCCCCGTCCTTCTTCGTGGGTGACGGTGTCGGAGCCGTCACGGACCTCCTCCGGGACGCTCGGGCCATGGATTCCGCCGTACGGATCGGCTGGGAAGACGCCGTCCAGCGGGTCGTGGAGGCCGACCGCCAGGATCGCTGGCAGACCCGGGCCGCGTTCGCCTATCCCGCGCTCGTGTGCCTGCTCGCGGCCCTCGGCATCTGGTGGCTCGGCCGTTCGGGTTTTCCGCACGAGGGCTTGATCGTGTCGCCCACCGGGCCGGCGGCTGCCGACCGGACGATCCCCACCGGGCGGTTTCTGCGGTCGATCGGCTGGCCGGCAGCCGGCGGCTGCGTCGCGCTGGCGGCCGCCGCCGTGTGGTGGTGCCGCACGCGCAACCGGCCGCGGCAGTCGGGGCGACACGAGGCGCTTGCCTGCGAGGTGCGGGCCGCGGCCACGGCGGCCGGCCTTTCGTCGGCGGACGAGGAGCGGCTCGTGGGTGAGGTCTGTGGGGCCGTGGCAACCCGTCGCGCGGCCGGCTCCGGCCCGCCGCCGCTCGCCGCGCTTGCCGGGTCGCTTCCCGATCCGCTCGAGCGGGCCGAGGCCCTGCGGGCGACCGCCGATTTCTACTGGCTGCTCGACGAACGGTGTCGCCGCCGGCGGCGGTGGCTGTTGCCGATCTGCGGCATCCTCACCGCCGGGTTTCTCGTGCTGCTCTACGGCGTCGCGATGTTCGGCCCGCTCGCCGAGTTCATGAACACGATCGCCACGCGGCCCCCCGTCGGCCCCGGGAGCGGCACGCCATGATGCCCGACTCGCTCGTCCGCCGGCACGTCACCGAGGCGCTTGCCCGTCACGCTTCCGCCGCAACCGTGATCCGCGCCGTCGCGGCGGAACTCGGCCCGCGCGCGGGCCGGCCGTGGCTGGCGATGGCCGACGCGCTCGCCCGCGGCGACGTGGCTTTGGGCACGGCGGCGGCGGCCCGCGATCCCGCCTGCTGGATGCCGCTGTTCTCGACCCCGGCGGGCGACCCGCGGCTCTGGGGCCGGATCGTCGCGGCGGCCGGCGCGCCGCGCGGCAGCCCGGAGCCGGCCTGGGTCATGTTGCTCGCCGCGCTCGGCATGGTCAGCCTGCCGTTGGCCGTCCTCTTCGGCATGTCGTTCCTGGCCGTGCCGCTGTTCGATAAGTCCTTTGAAGACTTCGGCATGGAGCTGCCCTTGATCACCCAGTGGGCGATGGCGAGCGCCCGATTCATGCAGACGATCTGGAAGCCGCTCGTGCTCACGGTTCTGCTCGTCGCCGCGGGCTGGGCGCTGACGCGCTGGTGGGTGCGGCGCGGATCGCACGTGGCGGCCGCATTCACGCGGCATCTCGCCCGGCTCGTGGAGGCGGGTGTGCCGCAGGACGAGTCGCTCGAACTCGCCGCGCGGGCGGTGCAGGTCTCGCTGGTGAGTCCGGCCCGGCCGCGGCGGCCGCTGACGCACGCCGCGGTCGCGGCGCTCGCCTACGACCCACTGGTGGCCGGCGGCCTCCTCGATGCCGTGGCCGAGTGCCACGCGCTGCGGGCCGTCGGCGGCACGGCCGCGGCCGGCAACCTGTTTGGGACCGTGGCATACGTGGCCGTCGCCGTGATCGTGGCGTTCTACATCATCGCGCTGTTCATGCCGCTGATCCGGCTGATCAACGACCTCAGCTGACCGACCCTGTCGAGGACGTGCACGTGTTTCGCCTGCCTACACCCCGCGCGATCTGGAGAAGCCTGCCGGGCCGCTGGGCGAGCCGCGTCGAGTCGGCGCAGGCGGCCACGCTCCTCGCCGCCTGCCGCGCGCTCGACGTGACGCCGGCCCCGCTGCTCGAGGCCT
>JBIIDT010000063.1:0-16761 GCA_044238145.1 Pirellulales bacterium
AGACCCTTGAACGACAGCGTCGGCCCCAGCTCGTTGCCCTCGGCCGTGTGGTTGAAGACCACGTCGAGGATCACCTCGATGCCGGCGGCATGCAGCGCCCGCACCATCTCCTTGAACTCGCGGACCTGGCCGCCGGGCTCGGTGGCGGCGGCATAGCCGGCGTGGGGGGCGAAGAAGGCCAGCGGGTCGTAGCCCCAGTAGTTCGTCCGGGGCGTGCCGGCCGGCGACGGGATCCGCTCGGCGAACTCGTGCACCGGCATCAGCTCCACGGCCGTGACGCCGAGGCTCTTGAGGTAGGGGATCTTCTCGATCACGCCCCGGTAGGTGCCGGGGTGCTCGACGCCGCTGGTGGGGCTGGCCGTGAAGCCGCGGACGTGCAGCTCGTAGATCACCGTGTCGGCAAGCTCGCGGCGGAGATGCCGGTCGCCCTGCCAGTCGAACGCGTCGTCGATGACCACGCACTTCGGCGGCAGCAGGCGGCCGTCGCCGTCGAGGCTGAAGTCGCCCGCCAGCGCCCGGGCGTAGGGATCGACGAGCCGGGCCCGGCCGTCGAACCGCTGGCCCCGCTCGGGGTCGAAGGGCCCGTCGGCCTGGAGGTGGTACAGCTGACCTGGCCGGAGGCCGGGCACGAAGATGCTCCAGATGTCGCCCCAGCGGTCGGCGTTCGGGTCGAACGGCACCACCTCGGCCGGCTCGTCGGCGTCGGGCCGGTCGTAGAGCAGCACCCGCATCCCGGTCGCGGAGCGGCTGTAGACGACGAACTGCACGCCCCCGTCGTGGAGGACGGCGCCGTAGGGCAGCGGATGGCTGAACTGGAGCGCCGGCAGCGTCCGGGCCGCGGGGGCGGGCGAGGGCTTCGGCCGGGGCTTGCGGGGTGGCATAGGAGTGGGATGATACCGTCCCGCCGCCGGTGATTCCCGGTCCGCGTGCCCTCCAGCGAGATCCACTCAACCGTGTCGGGTGCCACCTACTCCAGCGCCGGCGTGAACCTCGAACTGTACCGCGAGGGCATGGCCCGGCTGCCCGCCCACATGCGGCGCACACACTGCCCGCGGGTGATGAGCGCCGAAGGGGGCTTCGCCGCCCTGTTTCGTCTCGACCTCAAGGGCCTCTTCGCCCGCGGCTACGAGGATCCGCTGCTCGTCTCCTGCACGGATGGCGTGGGCACGAAGCTCAAGGTCGCGGTGCAGGCCGGCATCCACGACACCGTGGGCATCGACCTGGTGGCGATGAGCGTCAACGACGCCCTGTGCACCGGTGCCGAGCCGCTGTTCTTCCTCGACTACGTGGCCCTGGCCCAGGACGACCCCGACCTGCTCGAGCGGATCGTCCGCGGGATCGCCGACGCCTGCGTGGAGTGCCAGTGCGCGTTGGTCGGCGGTGAGACGGCCATCCTGCCCGACATGTACCACCCCGGCGAATACGACCTCGCCGGTTTCTGCGTGGGCGTCGTGGAGCGGAGTCGGCTCGTCGACGGCACCGGCATCCGCCCGGGCGACGTGGCGATCGGCATCGCCTCGAGCGGCTTCCACTCCAACGGCTACAGCCTCGTCCGCAAGGCGGTGTTCGACATGGGCGGCCTGGCCTGCGGCGACCGGGTCGCGGCCCTCGGTGACCGGACCGTCGGCGAGATCCTCCTCACGCCCACGCGGCTCTACGCCCGGCCGGTGAAGGCGGTGCTCGCCCGGCACGGCGCCGCCGGGGCCGTGCACGGCATCGCTCACATCACCGGCGGCGGGCTGGCCGAGAACCTCGGCCGAATCGTGCCGGCGACCGCGCAGGTCGAAATCGACCGCGGCTCCTGGCCGGTGCCCCCCGTCTTCCCCTGGGTGCAGGGCTTGGGGCGGATCGCGGCCGACGAGATGGAGCGGGTGTTCAACATGGGCGTGGGCATGATGTTGGTGGTGACGCCGGACGTGGCCGACGACATCCGCCGCGAACTCGCCGACCTCGGCCACGACTCGTCCGTCATCGGTCGGGTGCGGTCCGCTGCAGCCGAGAACGACCGCGTCGTGATGCGGTGACGTCTCTGAGTCAGCGTGGCTAGCGCAACCCGGCTTCGGGGGCGGCAAAAGTCGCCGCTGCGCGGTCTCTCAGATTGTCGCTGATGGCCGCGGCGGCCATAGGCTCCTCGAGCGTTTGCCGACCCCCTCGCCTTCCCGTTCGACGCAATGTTGTCGACTACCGAACGGCAGGGAAGGGGCTGCCCATGCCCTGAGAGCCGGCGTAGACGGCCAGCGGAGGCATGGATGCCGAAGCGCAGACGTCTCCGAGTGAGCGGAGCCCAGGATGGGCGGAGCGAACGTCCGGCGACGGGGCAGGGCAGCCCCGACCTTTGGCACGATCGAGCCCCGACCTACGGCAGCTGGGCTGCACGGATCGTCGGGGGCGGGCAGCAGGAGGGCCCGGCGCGTTCGAGGGCGTCGAGGACCTGCGGCTCGGTGATCAGGTCGCGGAGCACGATCGGCGGCGGGGGCGACTCGCCGGGCTTCGCGGCGGGAAAGATCGCCAGCACGGGGATCGACTTGCTGTCGAGGCTCTCGAGCATCTGCTTGATCTCGGGCGACCCGTCGGTCCAATCCGCGAGCATGGGAACGACGCGGTTCTTCTCGATCGCCGCCCGGACGCGGTTCGTCTCGATGGCCGTGGCGAGATTGAACTTGCAGGTCGGGCACCAGTCGGCGGAGAAGTCGACCATCACCGTCGCCCCGGCCTTCCGCAGCTCGGCCAGCCGGGCCCGGCTGAAGGGCTGCTCCCATTCGATCAGCGACTTGACGGGGCCGAGGAGGAGGAAGGCCGCCGTGCCGATCGCCGTGGCCATGAGGGCCGCCTGCACCCAGCGGCCGAAGCCCACCGCGCCGGTCGTCTCCTGGGCGCGGCCGACCCACCAGCAGGCCATCCAGATGCCGACGAGCAGCACGAACGTGGGCACGAACCAGTCGTGGTGCAGGAACGTGAACAGGTAGGCCACGGTGCCGAGCATCACGAAGCCCAGCAGTTCCTTGAACGTCGCCATCCAGGGGCCGGGCCGGGGCAGGAAGCGGACGAGTCCGGGAAACAGGCCGACGAGGATGTAGGGCAGGGCCATGCCCGTGGCGATCGCCCCGAAGACGGCGTAGGTCACCGCCGTCGGCTGCGTGAGCGTGAAGCCGAACACGGGGCCGAGGAACGGGCCGCTGCAGGGCGTGGCGAGCACCGTGCTCAGCACCCCCTTGAGGAACGCCCCCGCCGGCCCCTCCTGCGACTGCACGTGTCCGGCCTTCTCACCGATGAAGCCGGGAATCGGGAGTTCCCAGATGCCGAGAAACGCCAGCGCGAAGGTGAACACGATGCCGAGCATCGCGATGTTGAACGTCGCCGACGTGAACTGCTCGCCCCAGGCGAGGTTCGTGCTCGCGAGGCCGATGTTGGCGGCCACGCTGGCGGTCGCCAGCGCGAAGAAGACGGCGAACACGCCGGCGCAGTACCAGAGGTTCATGGCGAACACCTCTTGGCGCGCCCGCCCCGACTGCTGGGCGAACGACATCAACTTCAGCCCCAGCACCGGCAGCACGCACGGCATGAGGTTGAGGATCAGGCCCCCCAGCAGGCCGTACAGCAGCGCCGTGGGGATGGACAACGCGGCGGCAGACCCGGATCCCGGAGTTTCCGTCGCCGGCTGGGCCGCGGCCTGAACGGCCGCCCGGATCTCCGCGGGCGCGGCCGCCGCCTCGCCGTAGCGGGCCTCGGCGAACGTCACCGCCGCCGGCCCGTCACCGAGCTGGGCGGTGATCTTCAGGCCCGTGGGCGGGTCGCACGACTCGTCACTGCACGTTTGGAATCCGAGCAGGGCCTCGAGCGTGCCGGCCGCGGCATCCGCGACGACGAGGTCGAGGGCCACGGCTCCCTCGACCGCGCCGGACTTCGCCAGTTCGGGGGCGGTCGCCAGGGCGACGGCGGCCTTCTCCACGGCCGCCACCCGCACGGTCGTCGCCGGAGCGATGGCGATGATCGTGGGCTTGCCCTGGCCGATGGCGCTGGTGCCCGAGGACGCGGGGGCGTAGACGTGCCAGCCCTCCTCGGGAACGATCCGAATCGCCACGCGGCGGCCGCCGGCGGTCGCCGCCGATGCCGTCACCTCGACACTGGCATGCGTCCGCTCTGGGAGATGGGTCGCCGGTCCGCCCGACGGCGGCGTGGGGGTGGCAGCGGTGGCCGCGGCGGGGGGGCCGAATCGCGAGGCGATATCCTCGGCGGCGGCGGACGCCATGTACAGGCCCGCCACCAGCACGATGATCGCCCGCCACGACGCGGAAGTTCCGCTCCAGACCATGCGTTCCTTCAATGACGTGCCGCCCCGGTCCCTCGGGAGTTTCGACAGAGAAAGTCTACAAACTGCAATTTTCGCGGGTCAAATCGCCCCGGTTTCGCTGACCGTGCCAATCGTCGCAAGTTCCTGCAGGGCCACGGGCAACGCCGCGAGCAGGCGATCGGCCCGGAGCAGCGCCGCGGTCGGGTCGGAAAACGTCCGCCCCTCCTCCAGGACCCAGCGAAACCAATTGTCGAGCCCGAACACGACGCCGGCCGCGTGAAGCACCGGGACGGCCCAGCGCTCGAATGGTGCGAGCGGTCGATGGGACTCGTACGCCGCGAGGGCCGCCGCCCAGGCCTCCAGGAAGCCGCCTGCGGATCCGTGCCGCCGCCACGTCCCCAGCAGCCGGGCGATGTCGGTCGCGGGCGTGTCCACGCCGGCGGCGTGGAAGTCGATGAATCCGGCGACGCGCGTGGGCATGTCCGCGGCGAACAGCACGTGCTCGGCCCAGACGTCGCGGAGCACGGGCTGCAGCGGCAGCGGCGGCGGGGCGAGGGCGGTGAGACGGTCGACCGCCCGGTCGCCGTCGGCCGACGCGAACACGGACACGGCCGCTTCGAGCCGCTCGCGGAGGGCCGCCGCCAAAGCGCCGCCGCCCGACCACGGGCCGAGCCTGGCCTGTCGCGACCTCCAGGAGTCGGCCCGCAGGCGACGGGCCCGCTCGATGCGGTGCCCGAGTCCCGGGGACGGCGCCCGGGTCACCGGCTCGCCCCCGACCGTGGCCGCGGCGGCGTGCAGCCGGCCGAGCGCGTCGAGGGCGGCGGCCGCCTGGCCTGCCGTCGGGGTCGCCGTGGCCGTGCCGGCCACGAACCGCACCAGTTCCCAGAGGCGGCCGCCACGATCGGCGACCGCGGTCCGTCCGTCGGGCGTGGCCATCACCTCCGGCGCCTCGGCGATCCCGGCCGCCCGCAGGTGCCGGGCGAGGCCGTGGATCCAGCCGGCCCGCGCGGGGGCCGTGCCCGCGGCGAACGCCTTGAGCACGTAGCGGTCCGTGTCGATCCGCACCTCGTGGACGGACGCACCGCTGAAGCCGCCGGTCCGCAGGGGCGCGGTCGCCCATGCGGCGGAGCCGAGCCAGGCAGCGATGGGCGACCCTGAGTCATGGTCGGATGCGGATGGCATGGCGGCGCACGAAAGATTGGTCGTTGCTCCCCCTCATGCTACGCTCTCGCCGGGTCCCCGGTCCCGCCTCCCACCGAGTCCTCCATGCGCCTGGTCCTCGCGGTCGTGAAGCCGGCACTCGTCGAGAGCCTGCGGCAGGCGCTGGCCGCGGTGCACGTTACGCGACTGACGATCTGCGACGCGCACGGCTACGGCCCGCCGCCGGCCGGCGACCTGCGGCAGGAGGTGATGCTCGAGATCGCCGTCAACGACGACTTCGTCAACCGCACCGTGCAGACGCTCTCCGCGGCCGTCGCCGGCGATCCGGCCGCGCGGATCTACGTGCTGCCGATCGACTCCTCGGTGCAGATCTATCGCGCCGTGCGCGGTCCGGAGGCGGTATGAGCGGTCGCCGCATCCTGCTCGTGTCGCCGGACCTGATGGTGGGCAGCCGGCTCGCCGGCCTCGTCCGGGCCGCCGGTGGCAGCCTGGAACAGCGGCATGCGGCCACCGCCGCGGCGGCCGGGTTCGACGTCGTGATCCTCGATCTCCAGGGGCTGCCGGGGCCGGCGGCGGCGATCGCGGGGCTACGGGTCGCGGGGCCGGACGGCACGGCGCCGAAAATCGTCGCCTTCGGGCCGCACGTGGCGACCGCGCTGCTCGCGGAGGCCCGGGCCGCCGGGGCCGACGCGGTGGTCAGCCGCGGCGAGATCCTCGGCTCTTTCGCCGCGGTGCTCGAGCGGGTGTCCGGCTGATCAGGCGGCTTCGGCCGCCGGCTCGTCGAGCACGACCTCGTCGAGCTCGGTGCCGTCGACGTCCTGCCTGAGGAGGAGGTAGGCCGCCGTCGCGATCGCCCAGAAGTAGCCCCAGCCGAACGACGAGAGGAGCGTCTCGAGGCCGCGGTTCCAGAACGCGATCGCCCCCGCGCCCCAGGCCGCCGCCGGTGGCGCCCCGGGCAGCCCCGCGAGCACGTCCGCCGTGCGGTCGTGCCCCATGCCCAAGCTCGTCGCCCACATCGCCAGCGTCGCCGTCGCGTCGGCGAACAGGCCGGCCACGGCCAGGCTGGGAATCGCCACGAGCAGGGCGACGAGGGCGTAGAAGCCGTAGTGCAGCGGCCGCTGGTAGAGGTAGGAGAAGGCGGTCGAGATGGCCTGGAAGCTGTCGCCCCGCTCCACGCCGATGCAGGCGACCATCAGCGGCCAGCCGGCGACGACGCCCACCACCAGGATCGCGAGCACGACGGCGCCGACGAGGACCAGCGGCCAGACCGCGCCGGCGAAGGCCACGCCCCAGGCCGTCCGCATCGCCAGGCCGAGGATCGCCCCCGGCACGCTCAGGGCGAGCACGCCCACGAGCACGAAGAGCACCGAGTTGAAGGCCGGCAGCCACTTGCGCGAGCCGAACCACGTCGCCCCCAGCAGCCCCGGCGCTTCCTCGCCCACCAGTTTGAGGGCCACGTGACGGGCGATCGCCGTCCCGAAGATCGACCACACGAGCACGAACCAGCCGATCCGCGCCGCCGCCCCGCCGAGTTCGGGGAGCGTGGCCGTCGGCCGGAAGGGGATGGCGACCAGCCGCACCAGGTCGGCGACGACCGGGGGCAGGCGGTCCGCGAGGGGCTGCAGCAGACCAGCGGTCAACGGGGCCGCAGCCGACCGCTGAGCCGTGGTGCCCGGCAGCACGAGTTCGTCGGCCTTGGCGGCGGCGATCACGTCGGCGGCCGGGTCAACGCCGGCGAGGCCGAGGCGATCGGCCATCGACCAGCCGGCCCACGTGGCCAACGCGCCCGCGGCGGCGAGGAGGATCACGGTGGGGGCGAACGCGGCCCCGGCGGCACGAAACAGGAGCCACCAGGGCAGCGCGTCGCCCCAGCGGACCTCGTGAACCACGGTGCCGGACGGATCATGCGGAGCGGACATGCGACCTCCCTCCCGGGAACGGAATGACGACGACGGGCGAGAGTATAGGGACAGAGGGCCGATTCGGCAGCGCGGGCTTCAGCCCTCGTCGTCGCCGCCGGCCGCGGCCGGGTCCTCCTCCTCGTCGTCGGGTCGGCGGGTGAACGGAACGCCGTAGGATTCGCCGAGCCAGCGGCCCATGTCGACCATCCGGCAGCGGTCGCTGCAGAAGGGCACCGTGGGCGTCTTGGCGAGGTCGACGGCGTCGTTGCACACCGGGCACCGCGGCATGGTCAGCCCTCGCCCTTGCCCTTGGACTCCGGCTTCGAACCGCCGCCGTCGCCCGACGACTTCTTGTCGGCCTCGGCGCCCTTCTTGTAGGAATCGCTGCGGTAGTCGGTCTTGTAGAAGCCCGACCCCTTGAACATGATCGCGCCGCCGGCGCCGATCAGCCGGCGGAGCTTCTTCTTGCCGCACTTCGGGCAGGTCTTCTTCACGGCATCGGTCATCGACTGGAACAGCTCGAAGGCGTGCCCACAGCCGTCGCACACGTAATCGTAGGTCGGCATCGCGTCACCCTCCCTTCGCCACGATGACCTGGGCCGGGCGGACCACGCGGTCGTGGAGCCGGTAGCCGCGGCTGGCGGTACCCACGATCGTGCCCGGGGCCACGCCGGTGACGTCCTGCTGCAGGATCGCGTCGTGCACGGTCGGGTCGAACGGGGTGCCGTCGGTCTCGATCGTCAGGCACCCGTGGCCGGAGAGCACCTTCTCGATCTGCTGGGCGGTCATCCGGAACCCGGACCGCAGACTCTCCACGTCGGCCGCCTTGTCAGCCGCCTCGATCGCCCGCAGCACGTTGTCGAGGACGGGCAGCAGGTCGCGCAAGAGGTCGATCTCGCGATACCGCTGGGCCTCCTCGTACTCGCGGCGCGACCGCTTGCGATAGTTCTCGAGTTCGGCCTGGGCGCGGAGCGCGCGGTCGTTGGCCTCCGCCAGCTGGGACCGCAGCGCGTCGGCGTCGCCGCCTCCCGCCTCGGCCGGCTGCTCGTCCTGCGGCTCGTTCGTCATGGCTGCTCCTCGGGTTGGCTGGTCGATCCCTGGCCCTGAAAATACTCGGCGAGGCGGGCGAAGAACGAGGACCGCCGCGGGCTCACGGCGGCGTGCTCCTCGGCTGCGAGATCCCGCAGCAGCTGCTCGGCCCGCGGGGAGAGCGTCTTCGGCACCTCGACGTGCAGATGGACGTTCAGGTCGCCGACGCCCCGGCCCCGCATCTCGGGCATGCCCAGGCCCCGGACGCGGACCACCTCGCCCGCCTGCGTGCCCCGGGCCACCTGCAGCGGCTTGGGGCCATCCAGCGTGGGCACGTCGACGGTGGCGCCGAGAGCTGCCTGGGTGAACGTGATCGGCACCTCGCAGTGCAGGTCGCGGCCGTCCCGCTTGAGGAAGGGATGGTCCTCGACCTCGAGCACGCAGTAGCAGTCGCCGGGCGGGCCACCGTTGCCCCCCGGCTCCCCCTCGCCGGCGAGACGCATCCGCACGTCGTTGTCGACGCCCGCGGGAATGACCACCGACCGCTCGACCCGCTCCTCGGTGACGCCGTCGCCGCCACACGCCGGGCACTTGTCGCGGATCACGGTGCCGCTGCCGCGGCAGGACGGGCAGGTGGTCTGCATCCGGAACACGCCCGCGGCCTGGATCACCTGACCCTGCCCGCCGCAGTACTCGCAGGGCTGCGGCTTCGTCCCCTTCTTGGCGCCGCTGCCCTCGCAGGTCCCGCAGGCCTCGTGCCGCGTGAACTCCACGGTCTTCGTCGCGCCGCGGGCGGCCTCGAGGAGCGTCAGCGACACCTGGCAGAACACGTCGCGGCCCTTGCGGGCCCGGTTGCCCCGCCGCCGGCCACCAAACGCCTCGCCGAAGATTCCGCCGCCGAACAGGTCGCCGAAGGCGTCGAAGATATCGCCGATGTCGTTGAACTCGTGTCGGCCGCCTCCCTGCACGCCCGCGTGGCCGAAGCGGTCGTAGCGGCTCCGCAGGTCGGCGTCGGAGAGGACCTCGAAGGCCCGGGCCGCCTCCTTGAAGCGGACGGCCGCCTCGTCGTTACCCGGGTTCTTGTCCGGATGCCAGCGGATCGCGAGCTTGCGATAGGCGTCGGTAATCTGCGCCGAGGAAGCCCGGCGTTCCACGCCGAGCACCTCGTAATAGTCGCGCTGATCGGCCATCAAACGGCTACCGGATGGAGCCCTCGACCTTTCGCTTCTTCGCGTCATCCTTGTCGAGGTTCGTGACGAGGGCCTCCGTGGTGAGCAGCAGGCCCGAGATGCTGGCGGCGTTCGTCAGCGCCACGCGAACCACCTTCACCGGGTCGATGATGCCCGCCTTGAGCATGTCGACGTACTCGCCCTTGTTGGCGTCGTAGCCCACGTTGACGTCCTTGCCCGCCACCTCGTCGGCCACCACGCCGCCGTCGATGCCACCGTTCTCGGCGATCTGGCGAATCGGGGCCTCGAGGGCGTGGAGGATGATGTCCACGCCGATCTTCTCGTCGCCCTTGGCCTGCGAGCGGGCTTTCTCCACGGCCTCGCGGCAGCGGAGCAGGGCCACGCCGCCGCCGGGGACGATCCCCTCCTCGACGGCCGCCCGGGTGGCGTGCAGGGCGTCCTCGACGCGGGCCTTCTTCTGCTTCATCTCGGCCTCGGTGCCGGCCCCGACGGAGACGATCGCCACGCCGCCGGTGAGCTTGGCGAGCCGCTCCTGGAGCTTCTCGCGGTCGTACTCGCTCTCCGTGCCCTCGATCTGGGTCCGGATCTGTTGCACGCGGGCCTGGACGTCGGACTGCTTGCCGGCTCCCTGCACGATCGTGGTCTCGTTCTTGTCGACCGTCACGCTCTTGGCCTTTCCGAGGTGCGAGAGGTCGAGGTTCTCGAGCTTGAGGCCGAGGTCCTCGCTGATCAGCGTGCCGCCGGTGAGCGTGGCGATGTCGCCGAGCATGGCCTTGCGACGGTCCCCGAAACCGGGCGCCTTCGAGGCGCAGATGTTGAGCACCCCGCGGAGCTTGTTCACGACCAGGGCCGTAAGGGCGTCGCCATCGACGTCCTCGGCGATGATCAGCAGCGGCTTGCCCGACTGGGCCACCTTCTCGAGCAGCGGGAGCAGCTCCCGCAGGTTCGAGATCTTCTTCTCGTGAATCAGGATCAGGGCGTCGTCGAGCTGGCACTCCATCTCCGCCGGCTTGTTGACGAAGTACGGCGACACGAAGCCCTTGTCGAACTGCATGCCGTCGACGAAGCGGACGGTCGTCTCGGTCGTCTTCCCCTCCTCGACGGTGATCACGCCATCCTTGCCCACCTTCTGCAGGGCCTCGGCCAGCAGGTCGCCGATCGCCCGGTCGTTGTTGGCGCTGATGGCGCCGACCTGGGCGATCTCCTGCGGCCGCTCGACCTTGCGGGCCATCTCCATGAGCCGCTGGACCGCCGCCGCCACGCCCTTCTCGATGCCGCGGCGGACCGCCGTGGGATTCGAGCCGGCGGCGACGTTGCGGGTGCCCTCGCGGAAGATGGCCCGGGCGAGCACCGTGGCCGTCGTCGTGCCGTCACCGGCGAGGTCCGACGTCTTGGAGGCCACCTCGTTGACGAGCTTCGCACCCATGTTCTCGAAGGCGTCCTCGAGGTCCACCTCCTTGCTGACCGTCACGCCGTCCTTGGTGACGGTGGGGCCGCCGTACGACTTGTCGATGATGACGTTGCGGCCGGTCGGGCCCATGGTCACGGCCACGGCACTGGCGAGCTTCTCCACGCCCTTGAGCAGCTTCGCGCGGGCGTTGTCGTCGAACATCAGTTGCTTGGGCACGGGGACGGTCTCCTGGAAATGGTGGAAGGCGGTGACGAAGACGTGGGATCAGGCGAGCACTTTCGCCAGGATGTCCGACTCGCGGAGGATCTTCACCTCGTGGCCGTCGACCTCGATGTCGCTGCCCGAGTACTTGCCATAGATCACCTCGTCACCCACGGACACCGACAGCGGTGCCCGCGAGCCGTTCTCGAGCAACTTACCGACGCCGACGGCGACGACGTGGCCGCGCTGCGGCTTCTCCTTGGCGGAGTCGGGGAGCACGATGCCGCCGGCGGTCCGCTCCTCGGCCTCGACGGGCTCGACGACGACACGGTCGTCGAGGGGACGGATCTTCAGGTTCTTGGCTGCCATGGTCAGGTCTCCGGAGAAGGGGGAATGAACTTTGGGAAATCGTGTCTCACGCGGGCCGGGCTGGTCACATCATGCCGGGCATGCCGCCCATGCCACCCATGCCTCCCATGCCTCCCATGCCGCCGCCCATCCCGTGGTGGTCGTGGTGGTCGCCGCCGGCCTCCTCCTCCTCCTTCGGGATCTCGGTGATCAGGGAGTCGGTCGTGAGCAGGAGGGCCGCCACGCTGGCCGCGTTCTGCAGGGCCGTACGAACGACCTTGGCAGGGTCGATGACCCCGGCGCTCACCAGGTCGCAGTACTCGCCCTTGTCGGCGTCGAAGCCGTCGTTCTTGCCCTTCATGTGGCGGACGCGGTTGACGACGACCGAGCCGTCGAGGCCGGCGTTGTCGGCGATCGCCTCGAGCGGGTAGCGGAGGGAGTTGCGCACGATCGAGGCGCCGAGCTTCTCGTCCCCCTCGACGTCGAGCTTGTCGAGGGCCTTCTCGCTCCGCAGCAGGGCCACGCCACCGCCGGGGACGACGCCCTCGGCGAGGGCCGCCTGCACGGCGCTCTTGGCGTCGTCGATGAGGGCCTTCCGCTCCTTCATCTCGGTCTCGGTGGCGGCCCCCACGTTGATTTGGGCCACGCCGCCGGCGAGCTTCGCCAGCCGCTCCTGCAGCTTCTCGCGGTCGTAATCACTGGTCGTCTTGGCGATCTCGTCGCGGATCTGGGCTACCCGGCCGTCGATGGCGGCCTTCGTGCCGGCCCCGCTGACGATCGTGGTGTTCTCGGCCTCGATGATCACCTTCTTGGCCCGGCCCAGGTCGGCGAGCTTCACGGCGTCGAGGGCGATGCCCAGGTCCTTGAAGATGGCCTGGCCGCCGGTGAGCGCGGCGATGTCGCCGAGCATGGCCTTGCGCCGGTCGCCGTAGCCGGGGGCCTTCACGGCCACCGACTGGACGATGCCGCGAAGCTTGTTGACCACGAGCGTGGCCAGGGCCTCGCCCTCCACGTCCTCGGCGATCAGGACCAGCGGCTTGCCCGACTTGCTGATCGCCTCGAGCAGCGGCACGAGGTTCTTGGCGCTCGAGATCTTCTCCTCGTAGACGAGGATGTAGGGGTTCTCCAACTCGCAGGTCTGCGAGTCGGCGTCGGTGACGAAGTGGGGCGAGAGGAACCCGCGGTCGAACTGCATGCCCTCGACCACGTCGACGGTCGTCTCGGCCTGCTTGCCCTCCTCGACGGTGATCACGCCGTCCTTGCCGACCTTGAGGAAGGCGTCGGAGAGCACGTTGCCGATCGTCGGGTCGTTGTTGCCCGCGATCGTGGCGATCTGCATCAGCTCCCGCTTGTTCTTCTCGGCGATCGGCGTGGCCATGGCGAGCACCGCCTTGGAGACGGCCTCGACCGCCTTGTGGATGCCGCGGGCGAGGGCCATCGGGTCGGCGCCGGCCGCGATCATCTTGATCCCCTCGCGGAAGATCGCCTCGGCGAGCACGGTCGCGGTGGTGGTGCCGTCGCCGGCCACGTCGTTGGTCTTGCTGGCGGCCTCCTTGACGAGCTGGGCGCCCAGGTTCTCGTACGGATCCTCGAGCTCGATGTCCTCGGCGACCGTGACGCCGTCCTTGGTGACCTTCGGCGAGCCCCAGCCCTTGTCGAGCACGGCATTGCGGCCACGGGGGCCGAGGGTGCTCTTCACCGCCCGGGCGAGCTTGGAGACGCCGGCGAGCAGCGGCTGGCGGGCCTCGTCGTCGAACACCATTTGCTTTGCCACGGAAAACTCCTTCGTTCGTCGGTGGTGGGCCGCCCTGGATCGAGGGGTCGGACTGGGTTGGCAGTCCGCCCGGCGGATGGCCCCGGAGGATGCAAGCCGCGTGCCGGGACGGGCCGCTCCGCCAGGCACCCCCGTTTTCGGGCGAAAAACCGCGGCCAAGAGCCGGGGGGCGGCCGCCCGGCATCTGGCGGCCGTGCCGTTTTGGCAGGACGGCTCACGGGGCCCAGTCGATGGTCCCCTCCAGCCCGCGGACGAACGCCGCGAGCAGGTCGGCGGCCCGGTCGGCGTCGGCCAGGGCCACCGTCTCGACGGCCGAGTGCATGTAGCGGTTGGGCACGCTCACCAGGCCCGTTGCCACGCCGCGGCGGGTGGTCTGGAGGACGTTGGCGTCGGTCGGGGTCGCCCGGCCGCTCGCGGCCAGTTGGACGGGGACGTCACCGCTCCGGGCGGCGGCCAGGAGTCGGTCGACCACGTGGGGGTTCATGTTCGGCCCGCGAAACACGACCGGCCCCTTGCCGAGGGCCACGTCCCCCTCGCTCTTCTTGTCGATCGTGGGGCAGTCGGTGGCGTGGGTCACGTCGACGGCGATCGCCACGTGCGGGTCGACGCCGTACGAGCTCGTCTGCGCACCCCGCAGGCCGATCTCCTCCTGCACGGTCGAGGCGACGAACAGTCCGCAGGGCAGGGGCCCGGCCTGCACCGCCCGGCGGAACGCCTCGATCACCACCCACAGGCCGATCTTGTCGTCCATCGCCACCGAGCACACCCGTCCGTTCCGCAGCTCCTGGGCCCGGAGCTCGAGCGTCACGGCGTCGCCGACGCGGACCACCGCCTCGCAGTCGGCCTTGTCGGTGGCCCCGATGTCGATCCACAGGTCCTTCATCTTCGGCACCTGCTTCCGCTCCTCGTCGGTGAGCAGGTGGATCGGTTTCCGCGACATCACGCCCGGCACCGGTCCCGAGGCGGTCCAGACGGTGACCCGCGCGCCCACGAGCTGGATCGGGTCCCAGCCGCCGATCGGCTGCACCGAGACGTATCCGTCGCCGTCGATGAACTGCACGATGAGGCCGATTTGGTCGCAGTGGCCGGCCAGCAGCATCCGCGTCGCGGCGCCGGCGTTCTTGGCCCCGATCACGTTGCCGTGCGAGTCGGTCGAGACCGAGTCGGCGATCGGGCCGAGATACTCGCGGACGACCCGCTGGATGGGCTGCTCGTAGCCCGACGGGCTCGGCGTCTCGAGGAGGCGGGAGAGAAAGTCGCGGGCGGGGGCGTCCACAGGCAATGTGCTCCAGGAGGATCGAGGTGCTGTTGTACGCCATCCGCGGCCCCCGCGGCAGGTGGCAGGCCGCGCCAGCCGCGCCAGCCGTCACGACCCGACCTTCGCGGGGCCGCGCGCGACGCCTTCCTTTCCGCTTCCCGCGGAGCAAAGTAGGATCGCAGAACGTCTCGCACCTCCGTGAAGCCCTCCCATGAACGATCCTGTCCGCGTCGGCGTCGTCGGCCTCGGCACCGTCGGCTCGGGCGTCGTCCGCCTGCTCGTCGAGTCGGCCGACCACATCACCCGCCACGCCGGGCGGCCGATCGTCGTCGAGCGGGCCGTGTGCCGCGAGGTGGGCCGCGACCGAGGGCTACGGCTCCCGGCCGACCGGATCTCGACCGACATCCGCACGGTCTCCCGCGACCCGTCGATCTCGGTGGCGGCCCTGCTCGTGGGCGGCCTCGAGCCGGCGCGATCGATGATGATCGAGCTGCTCGAGAACGGGAAGGACGTCGTCACCGCCAACAAGGCCCTGCTCGCCGAGCACGGCCCCGAGCTGTTCGAGCTCGCCCGCCGCAAGGGCCGCTCGATCGCCTTCGAGGCGGCCGTCGCCGGCGGGATCCCGATCGTGGCGGCCATCGGCGAGTGCCTGGCGGCCAATCGCATCGAGAGCATCCGCGGGATCCTGAACGGCACGAGCAACTTCATCCTCTCGAAGATGGAGGAGGACGGCGCCGGCTACGCCGAGACGCTCGCCCTCGCCCAGGCCAAGGGCTACGCCGAAGCCGACCCGGCGATGGACGTCGACGGCACCGACGCCACGCAGAAACTCGCCATCCTCGCCCACCTCGCCTTCGGCGTCTGGGTGCCCTGGGCCGACATCCCGCGGACCGGCATCGAGGGCGTCGACCGGGAGCTGATGGCGCAGGCGGCGGAACTCGGCTATCGCGTCCGGCTCGTGGCCCGGGCGAGCCGGTCGGGCGACGGCCTGGCCCTCCGTGTGGCCCCCGCGCTCGTCAAGGCGGGCACGCCGCTGGCCGAGACCCGCGGCGCCTACAACGCCGTGAGCATCGTCGGCGACGCCGTGGGGCGGATGTTCTTCCACGGCCTCGGCGCCGGCCAGATGCCCACCGCCTCGGCCGTGGTGGCGGACATTATCGACACCGTCGTGGGCCGGGCCGCGATCACGTTCCGCACCACGGGCGTGCTCGACGCCGAGGGACCGGCGGCGCGGATCGGTGGGGCCGACCTGCAGGAGCGGCACTTCCTCCGCGTGGCCGCCAGCGACCGGCCCGGCGTGCTCTCGCGAATCACCGGCATCCTCGGCGAGCACCGGATCTCGATCGCGTCGATGATCCAGCACGAGCCCGCCGGCGCCGCCGTCCCGCTCGTGATGATGACGCACGCCTGCGGCGCCGCGGCGATGGCCAAGGCCCTGGCCCACATCGACGCCTCCGACGTGGTGGCGGGCCGCAGCATCTGCCTGTCGGTGCTGGACGAGTGACAGCGATGAAGTACGTCGTGATCATCCCCGACGGCGCCGCCGACGCCCCGCAGGCCTCCCTCGGGGGCCGCACGCCCTTCCAGGCGGCGCGGACGCCCGCGCTCGACGCCCTCGCCGCCCGCGGCCGCGTCGGGCTCACGAACCACGTGCCCGACGCGCTGCCGCCCGGCTCCGAGGTGGCCTGCATGAGCCTCCTGGGCTACGACCCGCTGGCCTTTTTCACCGGCCGCGCACCCCTCGAGGCGGCGGCCCAGGGGATCCAACTGGGGCCGCGGGACTGGGCCGTGCGGTGCAACCTCGTCACCGTGCGCGACCGCATCATGGAGGACTTCACCGCCGGGCACGTCTCCACGCCCGAGGCGACCGCGTTCCTCGAGGCGGCGCAGCGGGGCCTCGAGCGGGATTTTCCCGCGGTGGCGGCCGCCTGGCGGTTCGCCCCCGGCGTCAGTTATCGGAACCTGCTCCTGTACCGCGGCGGCGGCGAGCCGGCCCCGCTCGGCCCCGACCTCGCCGCCACGCCGCCGCACGACCTCATGGACAAGCCGGTCGTCGACGCGTTTCCGCGTGGCACCGGCAGCGGCCTGCTCACGGAGATCATGATCGCGAGCGCCGGCTGGCTCGCCGGTCATCCGGTGAACGCGGCGCGGATCGCCGCGGGCAAGCGGCCGGCGACGCACGTCTGGCTGTGGGGTG
>JBIIDT010000014.1:0-50843 GCA_044238145.1 Pirellulales bacterium
CGCAGCGGCCCGGCGCTCACGGCGTTCACCCGGATGCCGGCCGGCCCGAGGTCGAAGGCCATGTACTTCACGCAGGCGTCGAGCGTCGCCTTGCAGACGCCCATGATGTTGTAGCCGGGCACCACCTTCTCGCCGCCGAAGTAGGTGAGCGTGAGGATCGAGGAATCCTTGGCGAGGATGCCGCGGGCCATCCGGCCGACGGCCAGCAGGCTGTAGGCGCTCGTTTCCATCGCGATTCGGAAGCCGTCGCGGCTGCAGTTGGTGGTCTCGCCCTTGAGGTCTTCGAGCGGGGCGTAGGCGATCGAATGGACGAGGAAGTCGATCGTGCCGAACTCCTGCTTCGCCCGCTCCATCACCGCCGCGATCTGCTCGTCGCTCGACACGTCCATCGGCACGAGGAACTTCGCGTTCGGCTCGGGGTCGGTGAGCTGGGAGACGCGGCGGCGGTTCCGCTGCCGCTCGTCGTCGGGCCGGTCCGGCAGGTGGGAGAAGCCGATCTGGCCCCCCTGGTCGAGGATCTCCTTGGCGATGTACCAGGCGATCGAGTGGTCGTTGGCGACGCCGAGCACGAGACCCTTCTTGCCGTCGAACCTGCCCATCGAGAAAACCTCCGGACGCGCGGGGGAAACCGTGAATGGCGGGAATGTAGCCGGTGGGCGAAAATCCCTCAACGCGGGCCGCGGCCGGCCCTTGCCGAGCCGTCGGGCCGCGGGTAGAAAACAGTGTCTCGCCTCGTTAGCTCAATTGGTCAGAGCATCTGACTCTTAATCAGAGGGTTCTAGGTTCGAGTCCTAGACGAGGCACTCGCTTGGTGGTGGGGCTCGGGGCTGCCCACGCCACGCCGCCGGACGTTCGCGGCGGCCTTCCTGGCCGCCGCTCTCTGCGTGTCCGCTGCGCTTCGGCATCCATGCCTGCGCTGGCTCCCACAGCCCGGCTCCGGTGGCACGGGCAGCCCCTCGCAAGCGTCTATTTTGTGCCGGGCTTCCAGCCCGGCTATCAGGCGAGGATGCCTTTGACCACGTGCCCGTGGACGGGATGACATACGGAAACCCTGGACTTCGTGTCCAGGTTTCCTTGGCGGGCCTCCGCCCTCTGGTCGCGTGCCGGGCTTCCGGCCCGGCCGTCAGGCGAGGATGCCTTTCACCACGTGCCCGTGCACGTCCGTGAGCCGGAACTGGCGGCCTTGGAAGCGGAAGGTGAGCTTCGTGTGGTCAATCCCCAACAGGTGCATGATTGTCGCCTGCATGTCGTGGACGTGGACCGGATCGGCGGTGATGTTCCACCCGAAGTCGTCCGTCGCCCCGTACACGTGCCCCGCCTTCACGCCGCCGCCGGCCAGCCACCAGGCGAAGGCCCGGCCAAAATGGTCGCGGCCCTTCGGCGCCGCGGGATCGCCCTGGCCGAACGGCGTGCGACCGAACTCGCCGCCCCAGACCACGAGCGTGTCGTCGAGGAGGCCGCGGTCCTTGAGATCCTGGACGAGCGCGGCCGAGGGGGCGTCGGTGTCGCGGCACTGGACCTCGAGCTGGGTGAACAGGTTCGCATGCTGGTCCCAGCCGGCGTGCATCAGCTGCACGAACCGCACGCCCCGCTCGAGCAGCCGCCGGGCGATGAGGCAGTTGTAGGCGAACGAACCCTTGGTGCGCACGTCGGGGCCATAGCGTTCGAGGACGTGCGCCGGCTCGTCGGAAAAGTCCACGAGCTGCGGCACGCTGGCCTGCATCCGGTAGGCCATCTCGTACTGGGCGATCCGCGTGTCGATCTCCGGATCACCGTACTCGGCCAGGTGTGCCGCGTTCATCGCCGCCAGGTCGTCGAGCAAGGCTCGCCGCGCCTCGCGGCTGACGCCGGCCGGATTCGCGAGGTAGGGCACCGGTTCGCCCGTGTTGCGGAACTTCACGCCTTGCAGCCGCGTCGGCAGGAAGCCGCTGCCCCAGTAGTAGTCGAAGAACAACTGCCCGCAGCTCTTCTCCCGGTCGGAGGACGTCATGACCACGAAGGCCGGCATGTCGTCGGTCTCGCAGCCGAGACCGTAGCTCACCCAGGCGCCCATGCTCGGCCGGCCTGGCACCTGCGAGCCGGTGAGGAAAAACGTCACCCCCGGCGCATGGTTCACCGACTCGGAATGCAGGCTGCGGACGAGGCACAGGTCGTCGGCCAGGCCGCCCGTCCGCGGCAGCAGTTCGCTCATCTCGATCCCGGCGGCACCATAGCGGCGAAACGGCTTGATCGCCGGCACCGCGGGCCACTTGGCGTAGAAGTTCGACATCGTCGAGAGCCGCGTCATCCCGCGGACGGTGGCCGGAATGTCCTCGCCGGCGTGCGTGGCCAGGGCCGGCTTCGGGTCGAAGAGGTCGATGTGCGACGGGCCGCCCCCCTGCCAGAGCATCACCACCCGCTTCGCCCGCGGTGTGTGGTGCGGCAGCCCCGGCAGCCCTTTCGCGGCCGACGGCGTCGCGGTCGCGGCCGGGGCGTCGCGTTGGAGCAGCGTCGCGAGGGCGATGGAGCCGATTCCCATGCCGGCCGAGCCGAAGAGCTGCCGGCGGGTGACACGGGCGAGGGCGTCGTGCAGCGGGACGGTCATCGAGTCCTCCGGATGCGTGTCTCAAGGAGGGCAGCCCGCGAGGCGAAAGCCTCCGTCGCGTGCCGGCCGCCGCGGCCGGAGGCTCCTCCGGCTTCCGCCCCACGGGCTCCCTCGTAGCGGCGTGTGATGCTCGTACTCATTCCCGCGTCAGTGCCTCGTCGAGGTTGAAGATCGCCAGGCAGACGCTCGTCATCGCGGCATGGCCTGCCGGATCGAGCGTCTGGTCGCGGTCGCTCTCGCCGACGGCGAGCAGTTGCTTTGCGGCGTCCGGGGCGGCGGCGTAGATCGCGAGCTGGCGACCGTGCATCCGCTTCAGGGCGTCGAGGTCGTAGCCGGTCGGTTTGCGGCCGAGGACGCGGCGGAAGGCGTGCGTCAGCCGACTGTCGAGATCGCCGGCGGCCTTCATGCTCCGCTCCGCCAGGACCCGCGACGCCTCGATCCAGGTCGGATCGTTGAGCGTCGTCAGGGCGTGGAGCGGCGTGCTCGTCTGGCTGGCACGCACCGTGCAGGTCTGCCGGTTGGCCGTGTCGAACATGTTGGCGGGGCTGACGGTGCGCCGCCAGAACGTGTACAAGCTCCGGCGGTAGAGGTCCGGGCCGTGCGACGCCGGGTAGGTGAAGTCCCGCTCGTCCGTGATCGCCAGCGCCTCCCAGATGGCTTCCGGCTGGTATGGGTAGACCGGCTGGCCGCCGACCCGGAGGTCGACGAGTCCGCTCGCCGCCAGGGCGACGTCGCGGAGCACCGGCGCCGGCATGCGGAACCGGCTGGCCCGGGCGTGGAGGCGGTTTTCGGGATCCTTGGCCACGTGCTCGGGCGTGACGCGGCTCGATTGCCGGTAGGTCGCCGCGGTGACGATCAGGCGGTGCATCCGCTTCTGGCTCCAGCCCCGTTCGCGGAACTCGACGGCCAGCCAGTCGAGCAGGTCCATGTGCACGGGGTATTCGCCCTGGACGCCCATGTCCTCCACGGTCTTGCAGATCCCGGTGCCGAAGAAGTACTGCCACATGCGGTTGACCTGCACGCGGGCGGTGAGCGGGTGCTCGGGAAGGAACAGCCATCGTGCCAGGCCGAGCCTGTTTCGCGGCCATCCGTCGGGCAGCGGCGGGAGGAAGGCGGGCGGGGCGAAGTCGATCGTGTCGCCCACGGGCGTGAGGTAGTCGCCGCGGTCGAGGACCCGCGTGTCCCGCGGCTGCGCGTCGCTCATCACCATCACCCGCGGCACGGCGTCCTTCGAATACTGCTCGTGGGCCCGCCGCGCGTCCTCGTAGCGGACCACCAGCGGGAGATCCTTGACCGCGTCCTTGCGGACGTTGCCGTCGAAGTGCGCCCGCAGCATGCGCTCGATCTTCTCGTTGTCGTCCGCCGTGCGTTCCGCCTCCGGCTTGCGGAGCAGCGGCGTGAGATTGCGGCTCAGTCCCGCCACATCGGCCGCCTGTCCGTCGGCGAAGACGCCCTTCTTCCAGGCCAGGTAGAGGGCGTCGATCACCGGGCTGGCCTGGGCCTCGAGCGCATCGGCGGCCGCCTTCAATTCGGCGAGCCGGGCCTGCTGCTCGGGCGAGGGGAGCTCGATCACCGGCGGGGCGACGCGGATCCGCTTCGAAAAGGTGGTCGGCGTGCCGGTCTCGGGCACGCTGTTGAAGGCGTCGAGCAGCCGGTAGTAGTCGACCTTCGTCATCGGGTCGTACTTGTGGTCGTGGCACTGGGCGCAGGCCATGGTGAGGCCCAGCCAGGTGGTGCTCGTCGTATCGACCCGGTCGAAGAGGGTGTTGAACCGTTGCTCCTCGGGGATCGCGCCCCCTTCGCCGTTGAGCAGGTGGTTGCGGTTGAAGCCGGTGGCCACCTTCTGCTCGGGCGTCGCGTCGGGCAGGAGGTCGCCGGCGAGTTGTTCGATCGAGAAGCGGTCGAACGGCACGTCGTCGTTGAGGGCCTTCACGACCCAGTCGCGCCACATCCACTGCCACGTGTCGCCATCCTGCTGGAAGCCGTTGGAGTCGGCGTAGCGGGCCGCGTCGAGCCAGGGCAGCGCCATCCGCTCGCCGTAGTGCGGCGAGGCGAGGAGGCGATCGACGAGGTTCTCGTACGCCTGCGGGTCCGGGTCGGCGATGAAGGCGTCGATCTCGGCGGGCGTCGGCGGCAGGCCGGTGAGGTCGGCGTGCAGGCGGCGGATGAGCGTCGCCCGGTCGGCTTCCGGTGCCGGAGCGAGACCGGCGGCCTCGATCTTCGCGAGCACGAAGCGATCGATGTCGTTGCGGCACCAGTCGGCCCGGCGCACCGGCGGGGGCGTGGGCCGCCGCGGGGCCACGAACGCCCAGTGCGGCTCGTACCCGGCGCCGGCGGCGATCCAGCGCTCGAGCTGCTGCTTCTGCTCCGGGGAGAGCCGCCGATTCGACGACGGGGGCGGCATCACCACGTCCTCGTCGGTGGAGTGGATCCGCTCGAGGAGGCCGCTCGCGCCGGCATCGCCGGGCACGATCGCCCGGGCGGCGACGGCCGCCTCACGGTCGTCGAGCCGCAGGTCGGCCTCCCGCTTGGCCGGATCCTGCCCGTGACAATAGAAGCAGTTTTCCGACAGGATCGGCCGGATGTCGCGGTTGAAGTCGAGGGCCGCCGGCGGTGGCCCGGGGTCGGCCAGGGCCGCGGTCGAGCAGGCGGCGGCGGCGAGCCGCACGGGCCAGCGGGGGACTCGTATCGAGTAACCCATGGAACCATTTTCCCGGGGGGCTACCCGCGTCGCCGATCCTGCGGCCGGAGGGCCACAGGATCGCGGACCGAAAGGTCGATCGGCGGGGACGGACACCCGAATCTTACCACGCAGCTGCGGCGCCGGCCACCGCGGCCCGGGCCGCTCCGGCCGGGCGGCGAATCACGCCAGACCGTTGCGCAGCGCCCAGACGGCCGCCTGGGTCCGGTCGGCGAGGTCGACCTTGCGGAGCATGTTCTGCACGTGCTCCTTCACGGTCTCGACGCTGATCTCCAGAGCGTCGGCGATCTCTCGGTTGGAGAGCCCCATGGCCACCAGCCGCAGCACCTGTGTCTCCCGGGGCGTGAGGGGGACGTCGGAGTCGGCGGAGACTTCCCGGCTGGCCATCGAACTCGCCATCCGCCGCAGTTCGCCGCCTCGGGTGGGAGCCGCGTTGGAGGCGGCATTCGTCACCGCGTTGACGAGGTCCGCCCGCGCGGTCGACTTGAGGATGTAGTCGTGGGCGCCGGCGGAGACGGCCCGGGCCACGTAGGTGGGGTTGTCGAAGGCCGAGAAGGCGACGACGCGGGTGGCGGGAGCCGCGGTGCGCAGCCGGCGGATCGAGTCGAGGCCGTCCTCCTCCCCGAGGCGGACGTCGAGGAGCACGACGTCGGGCTTGTGCCGCCGGGCGAAACGGATGGCCTCGGCCCCCGTCGTCGCCTCGGCGACGATGCGGACACCGGAATCCTTGAAGACGCTGGCCAGGCCGCGGCGGACGATCTCGTGGTCGTCGACGATCATCACCGTGACGGGCATGGCGGTGCGGGACTCCTGGAGGTGGCTTAAATTTCAGCCGGGAAGGGTACCACGTCCGGGCCCCGATGCCACCTCCACGAAGGGTGGGCGGGTTTTCCCCGCCGCGTCCGCATAGACTGCGGTTTCACACCATTTACCCATCGTGTTCTGCGCGCACAACACCCGGGCCTGCCGCATGCCCCAGCCGCTCGTGCTTCTCGAACGTGCCGGGGTCGTCGCGATCGCGAAGCCCGCGGGTCTGCCCACGCAGGCCCCCCCCGGCATCGAGTCGGTCGAGGCGTGGCTGCGGCGCCGGCTGTACGGCGACGAGGCGGGCGGCTACGTGGGCGTGCCGCACCGGCTCGACCGCGCCGTGTCGGGCGTCCTGCTGATGGCCGCCACGCCGCGGGCGGCCCGGAAGCTCTCGCGGCAGTTCGAGCGGCGCGAGGTGGGCAAGGAATACGCGGCGATCGTCGAGTCGCGGGGCGGAGCGTGGACCGGGCCCGACCCGGTGGAGTGGCGCGACCTGCTGGAAAAAGTCGCCACCGAGGCCCGGGCGCGGATCGCCGCGCCCGGCGCGGCCGCGGCCCGCGAGGCGGTGACGCGGGCCGCGCTGGTGGCGCGACTGGACCGGGCGGACGGCCCGCCCCGGCTGCATCTCCGGCTCGAGCCGCTGACCGGGCGGATGCACCAGTTGCGGCTCCAGGCGGCGAGCCGCGGCTGGCCGATCGTCGGCGACGTCCTCTACGACCCGGCCGCGGATGCCACCTGGGCGGGCCCTCCCGCCACCGCGGCCCGCGAGCCGCCGCTGGCCCTGCACGCGGTGCGGATCCGCTACCGGGATCCCGACGATGGCGACGAGGTCGTCGTCGAGACGCCGCCACCGGCCTCCTGGCCGGCCACCGGTGGATGAGGAGCATGGTCGCCGCACGGGCTCCGATGCGGCGGCGCCGGCTTCGTTCCGCGGTCGGCTGACGCCGGCGGTGCGGCCCGCGTAAACTATCGGCTCGTTCCCAGACAACACAGCAACGAGTTCCGCATGACGAGACTGGTGTCGTTCGGCGTCCTGCTCGGCCTCGTGGCCGTGTTCGGGCTGCTCTCGCTGCGGGTCATGTCGGGCTTCCTGCTGCCGCTCCTGCTGGCGGCGATGCTCGTGGTGATCTTCGGGCCGCTGCACCGCTGGCTCCGCGAGCGGTTCGACATGCCGGAATGGGTCGCGGCCGGACTGACGACGCTGTTCGTGCTCCTGATCGTGCTCGTGCCGCTCTCGCTGCTCGTCGTGCGGGCCGGCGGGGACGCGGCCGCGATGCTCCGCAGCCCCGACGGGATCCGGCTCGATCCGAAGGTGCTCGACGGCCTCGTCGTCAGCTTCAACGACGCCACGGGCCTCCACATCACGGCCGACAGCGTGAACGGGGAGCTGAAGAAGCTCGCCGAGGAGTGGATCGGGCCGATCGCCGCCCGGGCGCCGGTCGTGCTCCTGAAGCTGATCATCGGGCTGCTGGTGATGACCGTGAGCCTGTTCTACTTTCTCGCCGACGGCCGGCGGATGCTGGAGGCGGTGATGCGGCTGGTGCCCCTCGACCTGCGATACCAGTGGCAGCTGCTCCGCGAGTTCGAGGAGGTGAGCCGGGCGGTGGTCAGCTCCACGCTCCTGGCGGCGATCGTGCAGGCGGTGCTCGCCGGATTCGGCTTCTCGTTCGCGGGGCTCGGCAACGTGTTCCTGCTCACGCTGCTGACCTTCTTCGGAGCCCTCGTGCCGTTCGTGGGGGCGGCGGCGGTGTGGGGCGCGGCGAGCCTGTACCTGCTGTTCTTCGTGCAGAACACCTGGGCGGCGGCGGGCCTGGCCCTGTGGGGCCTGTGCGTGGTTTCGACGGTCGACAACATCATCAAGCCGATCGTGCTGCACGGCCAGTCGAAGCTCCACCCGCTGCTCGCGCTGTTGAGCGTGCTCGGCGGCGTGGGCGCCCTGGGGCCGATCGGCATCTTCGTGGGGCCGATCGCGGTGGCCTTCCTCCAGGCGGCCTTGACGATGCTCCAGGTGGAACTCGACAGCCTGACCGGCGGGGCCGCCACGGCCGGAAGCGCCGCCAGACCGGAAAAAACGCCGGCCTGACCGGGGGTTCCGGAGCCGCCTGCCGGCCGGAGTTGCACGACAGGTGGCCGGGAAGGTGAAATCGGGGCCGCGTTCGATTCCGCGGAGGGCGAGACCATGATCCTGGATTGCGTGCTGCTTGTGGCCGGACTGCTGATGACGGGCATCGAGGCGGCGTACGTGCCGACCGATGACGGCGGCGGCGACTATCTCGTGCGGGTCGAGCCCGACCTGGTCCGCAACGCCAACCCGTACCAGTTCACCAGCGACGTGCCGGCCGACGCCCGTGACGTCCGCCGCGTGAAGATCTACGTGGCCGACAACTGGCCGCCCGCCGTGGAGCGGTCGGTGATCGAGGCGGCCAAGCGGCCCCGGCGGCCGGCGCCGGTGGCGGCCGTGGCGGCGCCCGTCATCGAGCCGCACGCGACGGCGGTGCCCAAGGTCGAGCGGCCCTGGCCGTGGCTGATCGGCAGCCTGATCGCCCTCTTTCTCTCGCTCGGCGCCAACGCCTACCTCGGCATGCTGCTCGGCTCGATGCGGCAGCGGTACATCGAGGGCGTGCAGCGGGGCTACGTGCGGGCCTAGGCCGGCGGCGTCAAGGACGTCGGGTCAGGACGTCCCGACGCCATCGCACGGGCGGCCGCGAGCCGGTCGCTCACCACGGAGGCGATCACGCCGCCGGCGAGGATCGCGACGATCAGCCCGAGCAGGAAGAGATTGGCCTGCTCGCCGAGGCGGTGCTTGATCGCCTCGGCGGCCAGCATCTTGCCGCCCACCACGATGAGCACGATCGCCAGGGCCGGCTTCAGATAGCGGAACGTGTTCACCATGCCGGCGAGAGCGAAGTACAGCGACCGCAGGCCGAGGATCGCGAACACGTTGCTCGTGAACACGAGGAACGGGTCGCCGGTGATGGCGAAGACCGCCGGGATCGAATCGACGGCGAACACCAGGTCGGACGCCTCCACGAGGAGCAGCGCGAGGGCCAGCGGTGTGAACATCAGGCCGCCGGAATGGCCCGATGCGGCGCCCCATGGGACGATGAACCGCTGGCCGTGGAACCGGTCGCTGACCGGCAGCCAGCGACGGATCCAGCGGACGAACCGGTTGTCCGTCGGGTCGGCCGGCTCGTGCCGGGCGACGAGCATCTTGACGCCGGTGGCGATGAGGAAGGCGGCGAACAGGCCGAGCAGCCAATGGAACTCGGCGATCAGCCGGGCGCCGGCGACGATCATGACACCGCGCATGGCGATCGCGCCGAGGATGCCCCACAACAGGACCCGGTGCTGGGACGCGGCCGGCACCGCGAGTCCGGTGAAGATCATCGCGATCACGAAGATGTTGTCGACGCTCAGCGACTTCTCGACGACGTAGCCGGTCAGGTATTTGTGGGCTGCGGTCTTCCCGGAGTTGACCATCCCGTCGACCGGGTCGACGGCGACGCCGAGCCCCCACCACTGCTGGTCGTAGGCGTGGAACACGATGACCGCGAACGATAGGCCCATCGCCAGCCAGATGGCCGACCAGCCCAGGGCCTCGCGGAATCCGATCGCGTGCGGCCTGCGATGGAAGACCCCGAGGTCGAGGGCGACCATGAGGAGCACGAAACCGATGAAGCCGATCCAGGCGACGGCGGTATCCATGATGGTGCGCAGTCCTTGCGAGGGGTTCAGGAAGCCGAGGCCGCCAGGTCGGCCGGCTGGGTCTTGCCGGCATGGAGTTGCCAGATCATGGGATTCCTCCGGTGCTGGAAATGGAAGTCACGATGCATCGACAGTGTTCGGCGGCCAGCCGCCGGCGGCCAGCTAGAATCTTCGAGGGAAACACATCGAAAATAACGATGGATGAGGAGCCAGGCCGTGGAATGGCTGAACTATCACCACCTGCTGTATTTCTGGGTCACCGCCCGTGAGGGGAGCGTCACCAAGGCCTGCCGGGTGTTGCATCTCGCCCAGCCCACCGTCAGCGGGCAGATCAAGGCCCTGGAGAAGTCGCTCAAGGCGCGGCTGTTCGCGCGATCTGGTCGCTCGATCGCCCTCACCGACACCGGCCGCCTCGTCTATCGCTACGCGGACGAGATCTTCTCGCTGGGCCACGAACTGCGGGACGCCCTGCGCGGCGGACCAACGGGCCGCGGCCTAAGGCTCGACGTCGGCGTCGCGGACGCACTGCCAAAGCTGCTCGTCCATAGGCTCCTCCAGCCGGCGCTGCGTGGCACGGCCGATCTGCGGGTGAACTGCGTCGACGGCGAGCCGGACAGGCTGCTCGCCCAGCTCGCCCTCCACGAGCTCGACGTCGTGATCAGCGACGTGCCGGCGAGCCCGCGGCTGGGCATGAAGTCGTTCAACCACCTGCTCGGCGAGTGCGGGGTGACGTTCTTCGGCACACGGCCGCTGGCCCGGCAGTTCCGTCGGGGGTTCCCCCGCTCCCTCGACGAGGCGCCGCTCCTGCTGCCTGCGGACAATTCGTCGCTGCGGCGGACGCTGGAGCAGTGGTTCGACGAACAGGGAATCGAGCCGCGCGTGCGGGGTGAGTTCACCGACAGCGCGCTGATGAAGGCCTTCGGCGCGGTCGGTGAGGGCCTGTTCGTGGCGCCCACGGTCGTGGAGGCGGATGTCGTGCGGATGTACGACGTGGTGGTGGTGGGTCGCGAGCCGTCGGTGCGGGAACGCTTCTATGCCATCTCCGTGGAGAAGCGGCTCAAGCACCCGGCCGTGATGGCGATCACGCAGGCCGCCCGTACGGGGCTGTTTCGCGCGGAGATCGGCGGCTGACGACGCGGCGGATCCCGACGCCGCTACCGCCGCGGGCGGCGACGGGTGCGGCTGGCTGACCGCCGCGGTTCGGCCGCTGCTGGCGTGGCACTACCACCGAAGAAGAAGGCCTCGGCCGGCCAGAGATCACCGGCCGGCTCCGGCGCCGCGGGGACTTCCTCCGCGAGCGGTTCAGGCACGGCAGGCGGCTCGTTGACGACCGCCGTGGGGGCGGGCCGCACGACGATGCGGGGGGCCGCCGGCGGGTCCGCCGGGCGGCGGCCCCAGACGGGGAGCGGGTCGGTGAAGCTCCGCACGTGCGCGCCGGCCTCGTGGAAGATCCGGGCCACGTGCTCGTGGCAGGTGAGCACCAGCAGCTGCCGGTCGGCGGCCTGCTCGGCGATGAACTCCACCAGCACGCGGGCCGCGAGGCGGGCCCGGCCGTCGTCGAAGTTGACCAGCGCGTCATCCATCACCAGCGGCAGGCTGACGTCGTGCCGACCGAGGTCGCGGATCAGGGCCAGGCGGAGGGCGAGGAACACCTGCTCCCGCGTGCCGCGGCTGAGCCGCTCGGGGTTCCAGCTCGCGCCGTCGGCATCGTGGACGTCGAGCCGGGCCTCGTCGATCGCCGTGGTGATCGAGGTGTAGCGGCCCTCGGTGAGCCGGGCCAGCCAACGGGAGGCCTCGCGGAGCACCGGCGGCTGGTGGTCGCGGGCGACGGCGGCGCGGGTCTCCTCCAGCAGGAGCCGGGCCCGCTCCAGCAGGCGGCGGCGGTCGAGCTGTTGGCCGAGCTGCTCCTCGACCACGGCCAGTTCGGCCTGCAGGCCCTCGGTGGCGCGGTCGGTCGCGGCCGCCTCCACGCGGGCGGCCACGGAACGGCGACGGTCCTGGGCCGCGGCGAGCGCGGCGCGGTGGCGGCCGGTCACGGCACAGGCGTCGGCCAGCCGCTGCTCGAGCGGCACGGCGACCGCGTCGGTGAGCCACTGGTCGACGTCGGCGGGCTCCGTCGTCCGCCGCCGGGCGTCGAGCCAGGCGGTCTCGGCCATCTCGGCCTCGCCGCGGGCCTGCTCGTACTCGGGCCGACGGTCCACCTTGGCGAGGAACTCCCGATCGTCGGTCGCGCCCCAGCGGGTGAAGAACTCGCGGACGGCCCGCTCGGCGACCCGCACCTGACGGACGGCATGGCGGTGGCGGCGGCGGGCCGCCTCGAGCCGGCGCGTGAGCGAGGCCCGGCGGCGCACGCCCGCCTTCTCCGCGTCGAGCCGCTCCTGCAGCGCCTTGAGGTTGTCGAGCGCCGTCGCCTCCGGCACGAGTTCGCACTCGACCATCAATTCATCGACCCGCTTGGCGGCGGTCGCGAGCTCCTCCCGCTTGTGCCGCGCCTCCTCCGACAAGCGGCGGCGGTCGTCGTCGAGCGTCAGCAGCGTGTGGCGGTGGGTGGCGATCTGCCGGACCTCGCGGGGCGAGAGCGTGGCGGGCAGGCCGCGGTGCTCGAGCGCGCGGCGCCAGCGGCCGCGGGCGCCGCGGCGGTCGTCGAGGGCCCGCTGCAGGGCCTGCTCGGCGAGCGTCACCCGGTCGCCGAGCAGGTGGACGGAGCCTTCGCGGGCTGCCAGTTCCTCGAGACGGTCGAGTTCGGCCTGTGCCGCGGCCAGGCGCCGGTCGAGCGAGTTGATGGCGTCGGCCGGGATCTTGCGGTCGAGCTGGCCGCACTGTGCGAGCAGATCCTCGCGCTGCTTCTTCGCCATCTCGTGCTGGCGACGGGCGGCTTCCAGCGTGGACGAGGTCGTGCGGTCGAGCGACCAGGTGGTGACGGAGGCCAGCCCCGTGCCGGCCAGGCCGAGCGCGGCCAGCGCGTAGGCGAACGAGCCCGTCACCTCCGCGGGCAGGAGCAGGCCCGACAGCAGCATGCCCGCTCCCGTGACGAACAGGGCGCCGAGGCCGACCAGCCAGGGCAGCGGGATCAACTGCCGCTCCACGCTCGCGGCCACGTCCTGCTCGAGTCGGGCCACGGTGCGGTCGAGCTCGGCCAACTGCTCTCCGGCGGTGATCCGCCGGCGGAGCGTCGTCACCCGGTCGCTCGCCTGCTCGATCGCCGCGGCGATCGTCAGGCCTCCGAGCGCCGCGTTCGCGCCGGTCACCGAGCCGCGGGTGTCGTCGCGCTCACGCCGGGCGGCCACGACCGCCTTCTTCGCCGCCGCCACGTCCCGCGCGGCGCGGGCACATTCGCGGGCCCGCGCGCGGAGCGGTCCGAAGGAGAGCGCGAAGCCCTCCGGGAGCAGCACGTCGGGAAGCGAGTCGACGTCGTCGGTCACCGGTGCGATGGGGACGACGCGGGTCAGGCCGGCGATCCCCACCTGCTCGCCGAATCGTCGGGCCGCGAGCCGGGCATGCGATTCCGCGCGGGCCATGTCGGCGGCGAGCCGCTCCAGTCGCGGCAGATCCTCGCACAGGGCGGCCACGGCCGCGCGGTGCCGCCACACGGCCGTCTCGCCGGGCAGCTCGCGGAGGGATCGCGCGAGTTTCGCGCGGCGCTTCTTCCGCCGGGCCGCCCGCCGCTCGAACCCGCGCAGCCTCCGGGATGCGTGCTTCCAGGCGTCGCGGTCGGGGTGCACCAGCGGGGCCGATTCGAGGGCGGCGAGCCGGGTTGCCGTTCGCCGCCAGACGTCGTGCAGGGCCTGCAGCGGCAGGACGCCGCGGACGACCGCCTCGTCCCGCAGGGCCGCCGCGATCCGCACCTCGATCGCGCGGATCTCGGCGTCGAGGTGGGCGAGTTCCGCCCACAGGCCGCCGGCGGCGACCGCGGGGGCGTCGAGGGCCACGAGTCGGGCGAGGGCCTCCTGCCGCCGGGCCTCGAGCGCCCGGATCGGCGACACGGCCGGATCGTCCGCGTCGAGCCGGACGATCGCGTCGCGGAGATGGCCGAGTACGCGGGCCACCTTCGAGCGGTCGAGGCCGCTGGCCAGTTCGTAGAGCCGGCTCCCGCAGCCCTCGGGCTCCAGCGTCCGCAGCTCGTGAAGCTCGTCGAGCCCGAAGGCCATGACGTTCGTGAAGGCCGTCTCGTCGATGCCACCGACGAGGTCCTGGAGGTACAGCCGGTGGCGGTGCCCCTCGCTGCGCGGATCGACGTCCGCGATCTCGATCAGGTCGCCGTGATCGCCGCCGAGGCCGACGACGTCGTCGGCGTAACTCTCCCGCGTGAGCCTTGCGATCTCCGGACCCTCGTGCCGCCGCTCGATGGCGACGAGCGTCCGCTCGGGGCCGGTGCGGACGAGGAGCCGCCCGGCGCAGGGCACCCGCGGGTCGAGCACGCCGCGACGGAACAGGCCCTCGAAGCCGAAGAACACGGCGCGGACGAACTCCAGGAGCGACGTCTTGCCCGTCTCGTTGGTGCCGTACAGTACCTGCACGCCCGGGGCGAGCCGGTCGATCGTGACCTGCGACAGGCCGCCGAATCGCTCGGCGACGATGCGTTCGATGAACATGGGGCCTCCGCTGGGGCGACGCGGGGAACCGCGGCCGGATTCGGGTTCAGGTGGACTCGACCAGTTCGAGCGCCAGCCAGCCGGCCTCACGGGCCATGTCGGGCGGGATGACGGGTGCCGGCGCGTGCTCGATCGCGGTGACGATGTCGGCGAGCGCCGAGGAGAACGACGTGGTGGTGCCGGGGCGGCTTCCCGAGCGGGCGTGGCCCAGGGCTGCGAGCGATTCACCCGGGTCGGCGACCAGCTCGCGGCACCAGATGCGAAAACTCTTGGCATCGTAGAGCTGCCGCACCCGGGCGAGCGTCTCGGCGGCGATCTCCGCGACGCGGACCCGGCGGGCGACGCTCGTGCCGCAGGCGATCGAGCAGCGGACGATCTCGAGCGCCGCGTGGATCGCGGCGGGCCGGGCCTCGAGGGCCGACCAGATCGTGGTGGCCAGTTCCTCATCGCCGCCGGCGGCCGACTCGATGGACAGCGTCCGCCAGGCGACGCCGTGCGTCGGGATCCCGTGCCAGCTGCCGCGCCAGTCGGCGTGCGGGGCGGCCAGGCCGGCCACCGCCTCGCGGTCGAAGAGCACGATTCCGCGGCACGCGCCGGCCTCCGGCTCGTGGGCCGAGCGGGCCTGGAGGGCCGGCAGGTGATGCAGGCCCGCGGGCAGGTGCTCGTGCCGCCGCGAACCCCAGATCCAGAACGTCGCGGGATGCGACCAGGTCGGCGAGGCCGCGGCCGCGGCGGCGAACGCGGCCGGGGTGAGGCGGGCCGCCGCGCGCGAGTCCGGGGCGGAATCGTCCCAGCGTTCTGCCTGCCACAGGGCGGTGTCCCAGCCGACGACGATCCGGCGGTGCAGCGGAGCGGGCCCAGCCGCCTCGACGGGGGCGGCGGCCGGACCGTGGGCGGAGGCGATTTCGACGAGTAGGCCGCGGACGTCGAACTCGAGCGGCGCCAGCGGCGTCACGAAGTGCAGGCCCGACGGCTCGCCAAGCATCCGCGAGAGCCCGACGCATTCGGTGGGGTCGTCGGTCACCACCACGGTGCGGCAGCCTTCGGCCGCGAGTTCGACCACCATGTTTCGCAGCGTGGCCGCCTGAGCCGGGCTGGCCCGCGAGGGATCGAGCAGCCGGCCGCAGAGCACCAGTGCCGCCGCCCGCGAGCGCCGGGCGTGAGCGACCGCCGCGTCGAGCGCGTCGCGGGTCGCAGTGGCGATCGTCGCGGCGACGGCCGGGGGTGCGTCCTCGGGCACGGCGATCGGCCGGTCGAGCGCCGGATCGAAGGCGAAGACGAGATCGGCCATGGGCGGCACCTCCATGTGACCAGCGACGGCGCGAGCCAGGCGTAGGACCCTGCGGTCACCCGCGGCGCTCTCTCCGCCGGCCGGGAACCGGGGAAAGATGGGGGCAATGTAACGGCGCGCAGCCGATTGCCGCCAGCGGAAAAAAACCGTGAAACAGCGGTGTCCGCGCGGATCCTGCGCGGCCGAGCCGGCCGGGTTGGTGGGCTCAGGCGGTCAGGGGCGGCGGTGCCGCGGCGAACGAGGCGCAGAGCTCGTCGGCCCAGGTCTCGTCCCGGGTGGGCGTTCCGACCGCCGCGAGCACCCGGCCGCGGACGAGCACGCCCTTCTCGATCGCCGCGGAGAACAGCCAGCAGGCGACACCCACACGCCCCTCCCGCCACGCGAGCGAGATCGGCCTCGCGTCGGACGGATGCACGGCGACGAGCACCGTCGCCGCTGCCTGCCGCCGCACGAGCAGGCAGGTCGCGTCGTCGGGTGGCTGTCCGCCCACCGCGACGGGGGACCAGTCGCCGGCGGCTGTGCGGCAGCGGACGTCGACACCGGCCAGGTCGCAGGTCACGGCGAGCAGCGCATCGCTCTGCACGAGGGCGGTCTGGGCCGACAGCGTCAGCTCCCAAGCCGTTTCCGGCGCTGTCCGGGCGGTGGGGTGCAGCCGCCACATCGCCGTCGCCCGCAGCCGGCGTGGGTCGGCCGGTTCGTAGGTCGCGATCACGTCCTCGCCACGGAGCCAATGCTCACCCACCGCGCACGGCGTCCGCAGGTCCACGCCCAGCACGCGGTCGCGGCCATCGGCGAGCGCGATGCCGAGGCCTGGGGCGTCGAGGTCGAGGCGGCCGCCTCCCGGCGACGCGGCGATGCGATCGACGAGCGACCAGCGGGCGGCGGTGACGGACGGCGCGGACATGGGACGTTCCTGGCGGAGGACTCACGAAGCGGAGGATTGTAGCGGGACTTGCGCCGGCGCTCATTCCCGTGCCGTCGTTCGCCCGCCGGCGGCTTGCGCAGGTGCCGAGTCCCGACGGGACGATTGAGCGGCCGCGCGGTGGGGCGTATTCTTGCGGCCCGGAGTCCATGGCTTCTTCCGCACCCGTCCGTCGAGGTTCTCCATGCGTTCGCTGGTGATCGGCGTCGCGATCGTGGCCGCATCCCTTGCGCCCGCGGTCGCGGCGGAGTGGAAGCCGGTGGCGGTGCCCCTGATGACCGAGTGGGGGCGGAAGGTGACGCCCGACGACGCGTGGCGCGAGTACCCGCGGCCGCAGCTCGTGCGGCCGGAGTGGGAGTGCCTCAACGGGCTGTGGGACTACGCGATCGTCGATCGGCCGCCAGGGGAGAGCGGGCCGCCGGGCGTTGACGGCGTGCCACCCGCCGCCTGGGACGGCAAGATCCTCGTCCCATTCTGCGTCGAGTCGGCGCTCTCGGGCGTGGGCCGCCGCGTCACGCCAGGCCAACACGTGTGGTACCGTCGCGGCTTCACGGTGCCCGCGGCGTGGAAGGCGAAGCGGGTCGTGCTTCGCTTCGACGCCGTCGACTGGCACGCCACCGCCTGGCTCAACGGCGCGCGGCTCGGCGACCATGCGGGCGGTTCGGACCCGTTCTCCTTCGACGTCACCCCGCACCTGCGGGCCGGCGAGAACGAACTCGTGCTCCGGGTCTGGGATCCGACCGATGAGGGCGCTCAGCCGCGGGGCAAGCAGGTCACGCGGCCGGAGAGCATCTGGTACACGCCCGTGACCGGAATCTGGCAGACGGTATGGCTCGAGCCGGTGCCCGCGGCCCACGTCACCGGCGTCTTCCCGCGGGCCGACCTGGCGAAAGGGGAGGTCGAGTTCACGGTCGAGGTCACCGGGGCCGGCGCGGCGCCGCCGCAGGTGCGGATCACGGGCGACACCGGCGGCGGCCGCGGCGTGCTGGCCACGGGGCCCGCGGGCCGGCCGCTCCGCGCGCCCGTGGCGAAGCCCCGTCCGTGGACGCCCGACGACCCGCACCTCTATCCCGTGGAGGTCGAACTCGTGGCCGCCGACGGGACCGTGGTCGACGGCGTGAAGACGTACTTCGCGATGCGTTCGATCGCGGTCGGCAAGGACGAGCGGGGCGTCCAGCGGCTGCTGCTCAATGGCCGGCCCCTGTTCCAGGTCGGGCCGCTCGACCAGGGCTGGTGGCCCGACGGCCTGCTCACGCCGCCGAGCGACGCGGCGATGCGGTACGACGTCGAGGTGCTGAAGCGGCTGGGGATGAACATGCTCCGCAAGCACATCAAGGTGGAGCCGGCCCGCTACTACCACCACTGCGACACGCTCGGCATCCTCGTCTGGCAGGACCAGCCCAGCGGCATGCAGAAGGGGCGGAAGCAGAACGTCAAGCCGGCCGCTGCCGAGGACGCGCCGTTCACCGCCGGTGAGAAGGCCCAGTTTCGCTCCGAACTCGGGGGGATGATCGACCGGCTGCGGTTCTTCCCGTCGATCGTCGTCTGGGTGCCCTTCAACGAGGGCTGGGGCCAGCACGACACGAACGAAGTGCTGCGCTGGGTCAAGGAACGCGATCCCACCCGCCTGGTCGACGGCCCGAGCGGCTGGACCGACCGCGGCTTCGGCGACATGAAGGACATGCACGCCTATCCCGGGCCCGACATGTTTCCGGTGCTGCCTGATCGGGCGAGCGTGCTCGGCGAGTTCGGCGGGCTCGGACTGCCGGTGAAGGGACACCTGTGGAAGGACGCCGATAACTGGGGCTACAAGTCCTACCAGTCGGAGGCCGAGTTGCAGGCCGCGTACGGCGACCTGATGGATCGCCTGCGGGACCTCGTTGACAAGGGACTGGCGGCGGCCGTCTACACGCAGACGACCGACGTCGAGATCGAGGTCAACGGACTCATGACGTACGACCGGGCGGTGCTCAAGTTCGATGCGGAGCGGATGGCAGCCTGGCATCGCCGGCTGGTGGAACCGCCAACGCCGGAGCGGCCATGACCGCACGGCCGGCACCAGATCCCCTCGCCGTGTGCGTGTCCGCAGCCCGGGCCGGCGGCGCGGTGCTGCGCGACTGGGTCGGCCGGTTCGCCGTGACGAACAAAGGGCCGCGGGATCTCGTCACCGAGGCCGACTTCGCCGCCCAGCGGGAGATCCGCCGCGTGCTGCTCGAGGCGTTCCCGGAGCACGGGTTCGTGGGCGAGGAGGCGGATGGCGTGACGGCGGGGCCGCCGGCCGGAGCGGTGGGGCACGGGGGGCAGGGCATCCGTTGGATCGTCGACCCGCTCGACGGCACCACCAACTATGTCCACGGGTTTCCCGCCTGGTGCGTGTCGATCGCGCTGGCCACGGAGTCGGGCCTGGAGGTGGGCGCGATTCTCGACCCGGTCCGCGGGGAGTGCTTCTCGGCCCGCCGCGGCGGTGGCGCGTTTCTCGACGGAAAGCCGATCCGCGTCGCCCCCGTCGCGACGCTCGAGGAGGCGCTGGTCGCGGTGAGCTTCCCGCCGCAGGTCGCGGCCGACTCGCCGGCCCTCGCCGACTTCCTCGCGGTGGTGTCGCGGGCCCAGTCGATCCGCCGGACGGGCTCGACGGCGCTCAACCTCGCCTACGTCGCCTGTGGGCGGCTGCACGCGTTTTGGGCGCGGCGGATCGCCTGCTGGGACGCGGCGGCCGGGCTGCTCATCGCGCGAGAGGCCGGCGCGGCGGTCGAGCCGTTCGCCGCGGCGGTCGCCGACGTGCCGCTCGACGACCCGGCGTTCATCGTCGCCAGCACGCCCGGCCTGCTCGCGGAAGTGCGGCAGGCGATCGCGGCCCCCGCCGCCGGGTAGCGGTCCGGTTGTGACGATCGTGCGGCCTGCGGAAAATGAGGGGGCTGCACGCTTTGCGGCGAGTTGCGGGGTAGGCTTCGGGTGGTCCCCGCGCGTCGCGAGTGGCCACCACCCAGTTCCCCGCCGCCGAAACCGTCCATGATCGGGTCTCCGACCAGCGTTGCGCACCGCGTGCCGATGGCCGCGTTCCACCGCCTGGCCGTTGCCGCGGTCACGCTCGCGTGCATACGAGGTCCGGTGGTCGCCCAGGAGCCGGCGAGCTCCCCGCCGGCGCGGATCGAGGAGCGAAAACCGGAGATCTACTATCTAGAGGACGACTCCGGCCGGCTCGTGCCCGTGCCCGGGTTCCGCTACCGCGACTTCGTCGACCTCTTGCGGCTCAAGGAAGGGCTGCCCGGCCCGGCCCAGCCCCCCGGTGCGGTGCTCGAGGAGATCCGCGTGCGGGCCGACCTCACGGCGGCCGCCGACGGCGCCTGTCCGGTCACCGTGACCTGCACGATCCGGCAGTCGCGGCGCGGCTGGGTCGACGTGCCGCTCGGCTGCGCCGGCCTCGTGCTCGCGCGGGCACCGGGATACGGGGGACCGGGCCGGCTGCTCGTCGACGCGGCCCCCGACCGGCGCGGCTACCGGGCCTGGCTCGACGCCACGCCGGAGGCCGGCCGCGAGCCGCGGCACGTGGTGACGCTCGAGGGCCGGCTCCCCGTCGACGCGGTCGGCGACCGCGAGTCGCTCGTGCTGCGGCTGCCCGCGGCCACGGCCTCGGCGGTCGAGATCCGCACCGCCCGCCGCGATCCAGAGGTGGTGACGCAGCCGGCCGCGGCCGAGCAGAAGGTGCGGGCGGAGGACGGCGGCTCGCTCGTGACGCTCTCGGGGATCGCCGGCACGACGACGATCCGGGTCGGCCCGCGGACCGCCGGAGAAGACGGTCGCTCGGCGGTGGCCGAGGCGGCCGCGGAGAGCGTCGTGCGGATCGACGGCCGCGACGCCGTCACGCAGGCGCGGATCACCCTCGGCGGCCTGCCCGAGGCGGCCGCCACCGTGCGGATCGCACTGCCGCCGGCCACCACGCTGCGGAGCGTGCGCACGCCGGCGGCGCTCGTCGCCCGCGGCGGCACGGCCGAGGCACCGTTCGTCGACGTGGCGGTGGTGCGGGCCGCCGACGGCGGCGCGGTCGTGGAACTGGAGTGCCAGCGGCCGCTCGACCGCAAGGCCGGTGCGAAGGAGGCCGGGCCCTTCGAACTCGCCGGCTTTGCCGTCGAGGGCATCGAGCCGTGGCGGCAGTGGGGCCGGATCAGCCTCGTCGTCGAAGGGGAGTGGCAGGCGGCCTGGAGCGAGGGGCTGCGGCGGGTCGACCCGCCGGCGGCGGGCCGTCGACCGGGCCTCGTCGCCGCCTTCGCCTACGACACCCAGCCCGCTTCGCTCAAAGTGCGGGTCTCGCCGCGGCCGAGCCGCGTGGTGATCGAGCCCGAGTACCGCTACGACGTGTCGGCGGAGCGGGTGGCGCTGCAGGCCCGGCTCCGCGTGGCAGCCTCGGGTGCGCCGGCCACCGAGGTCGTCCTCGAGATCGAGCCGTCCTGGGCGATCGACGAGATCGGGCCGCCGGGCGTCGTCGACGCGGCCGGCGTGACGACGGAGGGTGGTCGGGTGCGGATCCCGTTCGCGGAGCCGCTCGTCGGCGAAGCCGTGATCGAGATTCGCGGCGGCCGTCCGCTGAAGCGAGAGGACGAGCGGCTCGGCTGGCGGCTGCCCGGCCCGGTCACGGGCCTCGTGGGACCGGCGAGCGTCGTCGTCGGCTCGGACAGCGACATCGAGCTGCTGCCCGACAATGAGCGGATCAAGGGCCTCGTCCGCCAGACCGCGGCCTCGCTCTCGCGATCGGAGGCCGACGCCGTCGTGCTCGCCTACCGTCTCGACGCCCGGCAGGGCGAGTTCGCCGCGACCCGTCGCTACCTGCCACGCCGGGTCGACGCGACCGTCGCCGTGCAGGCACAGATGGACGACGCTGCGGTGACCGTCACCGAGACGATCCGGCTCAACGTCGCCCACGTGCCGCTCGAGTTCGTCGAGCTGCTCGTGCCGGAGGCCGTCGTCGACGAAGGTGGCCTGGAGGTGCGGCAGGATGACTGGGTGCTCGATCCGGTCGAGGTGCCGACGGAGGACGCCGCGGCGGCGGGCGTGCGGCGGCTGCGGGCGATCCTGCCGGGCCAGCTGCTGGGCAACGGCACGATCGCGGTGCGGTACACGCTCCCGACGCCCGCCGTGCCTCCCGAGACGACGCTCGCCCACGATCTGCCGCTCGTGCTGCCGGTGGCCGACCGGATCGCCCGCCAGTCACTCCTCCTCGAGACGCCGGAACGGCTCGCCGTCGAGGTGCGCGGCGACGCCTGGCGCCGCGACGCGGGCCAGCAGCCGGCGGCCGCGGCGCGTGCCTGGTCGACCACGCGGCCACAGGAGTCCGTGCCGCTGGCACTCTCCGCGAGGCGGCGCGTCGCCGCCGGCGGGCTCGCCGTCGACGCCGCCCTGCTGCGGACGACCGTGGTCGGCGGCCGTCGCGAAGACGTCTTCACCTACGCGGTGTCGGGCGCGGCGGACCGGCTGCGGCTGACGCTGCCCGGCGGTCCCGCCGAGATCCGCATCGACGGCCAGCCGGTCGCCGCCGCGCCGGAGCCGGACGGCGGCCTCGAGATCGAACTGCCGCGCGGGCCACAGGGCCGCTGGCTGCTGGAGATCGGCCGGGTCGCGCCGCTCGACGGTCGCTGGGATCGGCTCGCCGCGCGGTTCGGCCTGCCCATGCGGGTGCCACTGGATCCGCCCCGCTTCGCCGACGGCGTGGTGCAGCGACGGTTCACCTGGGAGATCGACTCCCGCCCCGACGAGTGGCTCGTCGGTGTGCCGGCCTCGTGGACGGCTCAGCAGCGGTGGCGTTGGCGCGGACTCCTGCCCGATCGGGAGCCGGTCGTGTCGCGCGGTGAACTGGCCGGCATCGTGCGGAGCGCTGCGGCGACCGAGCCGGGGACTCCGCTCGATCTCGCCGTCGAGTCGGTGGGGCGGCGGGCCGTGTACGTCGGCGTGGGCGCTCCCGGTACGGCCCGGGCCTGGCTCTTGCCGACCTGGTTTCTCGTCCTCGTCTGCTCCGGCGCGACGCTGGCGGTCGGCATGGCCTGCCAGCGGGTCGCGGCGCTGCGGCGTCAGACGGTGCTCCTCGGCGTGGCCGGCGCCGCCGTGCTCGCCGCGGCTGCCGCGCCGGACGGCGCCGCGCTGGCGGCGCTCGCGGCGATTCCCGGGGCGGCGTTGGCCGGGCTGGCCTGGCTCCTCGGCCGGTCGACGGGTGGCGTCGCCGCCGCCGGCCGCGGTTCGGCGGCCGGCCTGCCGACGGCGAGTTCGCTCACCCGCGCCGTGCCGCCGCCGTCGCTGGTCATCGCCGGCTCGGCCCTGCAGGGCGAAAGCGTCACCACCACGGGACGCGCCGCGCCATGAGCCGTCCGCTCTTCCCATGCGGTCTGGGCTGTCGGTCGCTCGCCATCGCCGTCGTGTGGGCCGCCAGCGCCTGCCCCGTGCCGGCCGCGGCCGAGGAGCCGCCGCCGACCCCGGACTTTCTCCGCGTGCACGTCCCGCGCGGCCGGCTCACCGACGTTCCGCTGGGCGCCGATCGGTACGTGCCGATGTCGGCCGCCGATTTCGAGGAGGCCATCGGACGGCTCGGGCCGCGCGATCGGGCGGCCGCCGAAGTGCCGCGGCCGCTGGCGGACCGGGCGCGGTACGCGCTGACGGTCGACGAAGCGGGGCGGCTCGCCGGCCGCGTGACGTTCGACCTGTCGGCGGCGGCCGTGGGAACGCCCCGAGAGATCGTGCTGGGCGCCGTGCGGCCGGGCCGCTGCGCGCTGCGCACCGCGGGGGGCACCGGCGAGGCCGCCGTCTACGGCCGTCCCGACGGGACCGTCGCCGTGCGGACGCCCGAAGCGGGCGGCTACGATTGCGAGCTGAGCGTGGGACCGACGCGGCCCGGCGCCGCCGCGTTCACGCTGCCCCTGGTGCCGGCGTTGACGACGACGCTCGCCGTGCGGCCGCCCGCAGGGCTGCGACCGATCATCTCCGGCGAGCCGGCCGGCCGCGCCGTGGTGGCCCGCGGCGACGGGAACGAATGGGTGGTCGAGTTCGCACCCGCGGCCAGCGTGGGCATCGCCTTCGCCGCGGACGAGCCCGCGCCACTGGTCGCGGCGTGGACTGACGCCGTCGTCCGCGGCGGCCGCGTCGAGCTCGCGACGGCCTTCGTGCCCGGCTCCGGCTGGGTGCCGGGGGATCTTGAAGTGGAGAAGCCGGCGGCCCTGCGGATCGTGGCCGTGCAGCTCAGCGGCCGCGGCCAGACGCTCGATTGGCAGGAGGCGTCTTCCGGCCGGACGGTGAGCGTGCGGCTGCCGCGTGAGATCGCGGGCACGCGTGACGCGGTGATCGTCCGCGGCGTGGCGGCCCTCGGCGCCGGCACCCCGTGGACCGTGCCGGCGTTGCGGCCTGCGGCCGCGACGTGGGCCGGCGGTGGCACGCGGCTGGAGATCGATCCGTCGCTCGGCGTGATCGGCACCACGGCGACGGATAGCCTCCCGGTCACGCCGGAGATCGCCGGGCGGTGGCCGCTGCCGGCGCGGGCCCGGCGGACGCCAGCCGGCGGCGACGAGGACCAGCGGCCCGCGATCCTCCACTTCGAGCAGCAGTCCGCCGACGCCACGCTGGCTCTCACCCTGCGTCCGCGGCAGCCGCAGCTCGACGTGGCCCGCGTGACCACCGTTGAGCTCTCGCCGGGTCAGGTGGTGGGCCGCGCCGCCTGCGACGTGCGGGTGGTGACCGGCGAGGCGTTCGCGATCCCGGCCCGCATCGCCCCGGGATGGATCATCGACACGGTGGAACTCGTCGAGCCGTTCGACGCCGACTCCGGCGACGACGAGCGGCCGCCGGCCGCGGGCACGGCCGTCGACTGGCGGCTGGTGCGGGGCCGCGACGGCCGGGTGGAACTGCTGGTCGAACTGGCCGTGGCGGCCACGCCGCGCCGCGGCATCGGCCTGCGGGTCGCGGGGCACCGTCCCGGCGTACCGCTGGGTGGCGGGTTCCGCACCTCCGACATGGACATGGTGCGATTCGCCGGTGAGGCGGCCGACACGGCCGTCCTCGACTTCAGCGTGGCGCCCGAGGCGGTCGTCGAGGTCGAGGGCGCGCCGTTGGGCGTGTTCGCGGTGCCGCCCCGGCTCACGCCGCTCGTGGAGCCGGGCACGCTGCGGGGCCGATTGCCCGCCGGGGATCGGGCGGCCGCCCGCGAGGCCCGCCTCGTGCAGCGCCGGCCGCCGCTCGACGTGCGGATCGACGTGCGGCTGGCGGCCGGCGACGATCGGCTGGCCGAGTCGTACACGCTCGCGTGTCGCCCGGAAGCGGCGGCGGCCGACTCGATCGTGGTGCATTTCTCCGAGCCCATGGGGGAGGCCCTGGAGTGGAAGCTGATCGCGCCCGGCGACGGATCGCTCGTGGCCCGGCGGCTCGACACCGCCGACACCGCCCGCGGGGAGGGGCTGAGGGTTCCCGCCTGCGCCGAGTCGTGGCTGGTGGAGATCACCCCCGCGTTCAGCGACGAGGTGACGATTCGCGCGTCCCGCGACATTCCCTTTCGCGAGCCGCAGCCCGTGCCGCTGGCCTGGGTCGAGGGGGCCACCACGTTCCGCGGCACGGTGATCGTGCGCGACACGGGACCGGCGCGGCCGACGGTGGTCAATCGTCGGTTGCGGGAACTGCCGCCGTCTCCCGGTGCCGCGGATCGCCAGCCCGTGGTGGCGGAGTTCGCCTTCACCGCGCCCCGCGCCGGCGACGATGCGACGGCCGCCGCGGAGCTGCGTCCCGCGGAGGGGGCGGACGCCCGGGCCTGGGCGTGGCTCGAATCCCTCGCCTGCCGCTGTCACGAGTCGGGCCGGGCGGAGTGCGAGGCGGCCTACGACATCGAGAACCATGGCCGCGACGCGGTATCGCTGACCGTGTTGCCGAGCCATCGGGTCGACGCCGTGCTGATCGACGGCGACGCGGTGTCGATCGAGTCGCTCGATGGCGGTGGTGCGGCCCGCGTGCCGCTGCCGCCGCAGCGCCGCCGCGTGCGGCTCGTCGTCCGGTCGCTCGCGGAGGGCGTCCCGGCGTTGGGTGGGTGGCGGATCGATCCCGCGGGCTGCGCGATCGACGTGCCGGTGCTCGAGCAGCGGCTCGACATGCTCCTGCCGCCGGGACTGGAGATCGGAGCCGTCCTCGGCGGGTACCGACCCGAGGCGGAGTCGGGAGCGGGGATCGCAGCGCGGCTGCTGGCGGCGCGGCCGGGCGGCCCGGCGAACGGCGCGGCGGCATCCGGGTCGCGCGCCCGCACCGAGACGGCCGCCGCGGCCGATGGATTCCGGATCCGGCGGTTCGTGCCGGTGGCCGGCCGGTCGGCGGGTGGCGAAATGCTCGTCGTGCGCCGTTCGCTCGTTGCATCGGCCGCCCTCGTGGCCGGCCTCGCGGCCTTCCTGGTCATGCTCGCGGCCCTGCGCCGGAGTTCCGCCGCCGCCGTGCTCGTGGCGGTCGTCGCGGCGATGGCGACGGTGTGGCTCGATCCGCCGCTCGAGACGGTGGCCCGGGCGGCCCTGTGGGCGGCGGTCGCGGCCGCCGTGTGCCGCGGGCTCGCCGCCGCGGGGGCGGCCCGCGCCGGAGCCGTGCTGATCGCGGCCGCGGCATGCGGTGCGTCCGCGGGGGCCGCCGCGGAGACGGCCGCCACCCCCGAGCCCCTCAAGGTGTTTCTCGCTCCGGACGACGACGGAGGGCTGGCGCTCGTACCGGAGACGCTGTACCGCGTGCTGGCGCGGGAGGCCCGGCCATCCGCCGCCCCGGTACGCATCGTGCGCTGCCGCGTGCTGGTCGAGGAGCGGGCGCCGGGGGCGGCGTGGCGGCTGCTGCTCGACGTGGATGCGGATGCCGGCGGCTCGATCACCCTCGACCAGGCGGTGGGCGACGCCCGCTGGGAGCCGCCCGCCCGGGCCGACGCCCGGGTGCAGGTGCAGGCGGACGGACGGCGGGTGCGGATCACGATGCCGGAATCGGGCAGCCAGCGGCTGGAGCTCCGCGCCGCCCCCGCGGTCGAACGCCGCGGCTGCCTGGAGTTCGCGACGCTGCGCCTGCCGCCGGCGGCGGTCGCGCGGCTGGAACTCGTCGACGCCGCGGCCACCCCGGTGCCGGTGGGCGACGGCGCGATGCAGTGCGACCGCGCCGTGACGGGCGGACCGTTTCTCGCGGCCCTCGCGGTGGGGCGGGGCGAGGCGGGGTTCGACGTCTCCGGCGCGGACCGCGTGCGGCTCGTGCGGCCGCTCGACCGCCGTCACCGGCTCGCCGCCGGCGGGCTCGCGGCGACGAGCGCGAACGACCTGGAGTGGGATCTCGCCGGCTGCCGCCTCCGCGGCGGGTTCGAGGTCGGTGGCGAGGCGGTCGTGCGGCGCATGGTCGTGGCCGCCGATCCCGCCCTCGAGCCGGTGTTCGACGACGTGCCGGACGGGCAGACCGTGAGCCCGCTCGGAGACGGCCGTTATCTCGTCGAGCGGACGGCGCCCGAGCCGGGCCCGGCCCGTCTCGTGCTCGACCTGCGGCTGCCGTTGGCCGATCCGGTCGGGGTGTTCGCCGTGCCGGGCGCCTGGCTCGAGGACGTGGAGACCGATGCGCGGACCGTGCGGCTGGCCGCCTCCGCCGACCTGGCGGCGACGTTCGATCCGCTGCCCGGGCAGACGGCGGAGACGTGGGCCGAACTGGCGGGCACGGGGGGCGAGGTGCGCCGGTACGACGTGGGGCGGGCCGCGGCAGGGGCCGGGCCGACCCGCGTGGCGGTGAGCCGTCGCCGCCAGGAGATCCGCGGCTCGCAGGCGCTCGCGGTCAGCTTCGAGGAAGATTTCATCGGGCTGCGGCTCCGCGGCCGGATCGACGCCACGACGCTGCCGCTGCTCGAGATTCCGATCGACATGCCGCCCGGCTGCCAGATCGAGCGAGTCACGCTGCGGGAGGACGACCTGGCCGCCGCCGACGCGGCGGTGCGTCCGCCCCTCGATCTCCAATGGGCCGCGACCGCGGTGAACCGCATGCAGATCGTGCTGCAGCATCCGCGGGCCGGCCGCTATCGCCTCGAGATCGAGGCGCGGCTGCCGGTGCGGCCCGCGGTGCGGGGCAGGATTCCACTGCTGCGGGCCGCGCTCGCGGGTGACACGCCGCTCGTCGTCTCGTGGAGTCAACGCGGCCGGGCGGCCGAGAAGACCGTCGAGGTGCCGGTCGACGCGGAGGCTCCCGCGTACGAACTGGACGACGAGCCCCGGGCCGACGACCGCCCCGCGGCCCCCGTCGCACCACCGGCTGACGCCGCCGCGTCGCGGGGCGCGGATCGCGTCGAGCAGGCGGTCGTATCGCTGGCGATCGACGGCCGCGATCGGGTGCGCGGCGTCGCCCGCCTCGATCTCGTCACCGGCCGGTCGACGATCCGGCTGCGGCTGCCACCACGCACGCGGCTCTTCGACGCGCTCGTCGACGGTCGCGAGGCCACCGTGCGGCCCGTGACCGCCGAGGTGTGGGACGTGCAACTCCACGAGGCGGACTGGCCGCGGTCGCTGATGCTCGTGTTCGCCGGCGACCTGGGGCCGACTGTCGGCACCGGTCAGGCAATCCGGCTGGCGGCACCCGCGGTCGAGGGCCTGCCGTGCGCCGCGGTGCTCTGGCAGGTCGCACCGCCGCCGGACACGATCCTGCGGATCGCCGAGCCGGCCCAGGTCCTCTTCCAGGCCGACTGGGAGCGGGCGGTCGCGGCTGGCCGGGAGCGGGTGGCCGCGGCCTTCGCCGGCGCGACGTCGGGGGGCGATGCGGCCGCAGCCGCGCGGCTGCGGGCCTACGCCGAGGGTCGGGCCGCGGGGCGGGCCGAGCCGCTCGAGGATGCATGGGCGCGGGCCCTCGAGCCGACCGGGGCGGACCCGGTGCGGGTTGTCACGACGGGCGACGACGGACTGACGGTGCGGGTCGTCGACCGCGAGGATCCGTCCGCGCCGCAGCGCACCGCCGCGACCGCCGTGCTGGCGGCCTGTGCCGCCTGGGCGTGGCTGACGGCGCGGCGCGGGGCGCGGTTCTGGGGGCGCGTCGCCGCGGTGACGCCGTGGCTGCTCGCCGGTGCCGGCGCCGCCTGGGTGACCGCGCTGACCCCCGCGCTGCCCGGCTGGCTGCTGCTGGCGGCGGGGGGCGTGGCGATCGCGGTCGGGCGGTGGCGGCACGGTTCGGGCCACGCGGAGCCGGCACCGGGCCGGCAGCGCGGCGACTCCGTCTCCACGCGGTCACTGCCCGGCGGCTGAAGCCGTCCGCGGCCCACGCGGTGGGAAAAAGGGCAGGGCGGGCAAGTGAAAAGCGGTCTGGCCCGGCCCCGGGACCGCCGCTACCGTCCGCACCTTCTCGGGCCGAATGGAGGCCTCGTGGCACGCCCTCGCCGGCGGCCGCCACGGTCGCCGCGACGGAAAGGATTCCGTCGCGCCGGGATCGATCGCACGGAGGCGCGGCAGCATGATTCATCGACTGGCAGGCATTCGGCGGATGGACCGGATCTGGATCGCGGGCGGCTGCCTCGCGGCCCTGATCGGCTGCGGTGGGACCACGCCGGCCGCGGCGGCGGGCTTCCGGACCGCGAACTTCCTCGTCGACGCCCCGACGCCCGAACTCGCCCGCAAGATCGGCGAGGCCTCCGAGCACTACCGCCAGACGCTCGCGGTCGAGTGGCTCGGCAAACCGCTGCCGCGGTGGAGCCGCCCCTGCCCGATCAAGGCCCAGGTGGCCCCGAATCTCGGCGCCGGCGGAGCCACGAGCTTCGTGTTCGACCAGGGCGAGGTCTTCAACTGGACGATGACGATCCAGGGGAGCGAGGAGCGGATCATCGACTCCGTCCTGCCCCACGAGATCACGCACACGATCTTCGCCAGCCACTTCCGCCGGCCGCTGCCCCGCTGGGCCGACGAGGGGGCGTGCACGACGGTGGAGCACCCGGTGGAGCGGGCCCGGCAGCACCGGATGCTCGTCGAGTTCCTCACCACCAGCCGGGGCATCGCGTTCCCCGAGATGTTCGCGATGCGGGAATATCCGGCCGACGTCCTCCCGCTCTACGCGCAGGGCTACTCGCTGGCCCGCTACCTGATCGAGCGGGGCGGCCGGCACAAGTACGTGAACTTCGTCGCCGATGGCCTGGCCTCGGAGAACTGGTCGGCGGCATTGGCGAAGCACTACGGCGTGAAGACCGTCGCCCAGATGCAGACCGTGTGGCTCGACTGGGTAAAGCAGGGCTGCCCCGCGCCGCCGGCGGCACTGGCAGCCGCCTCGCCCACGCCTCCCGCGGACTGGGCGCCGACCGCCCGCGGCCAGAGCCCGGATCCCGCGCCCGCGGCGGCCGCATCGCAGCCGACCGGCCCGGTCGCCTCGACGGTGGGCCGGACCTCGATCTACTCGCAGGCCCGGCAGGCCGCCGCCGCCGTGATGGCGCCGCGGCGGTGAACCGCGGCGCCTACTCGAGCACGATGGTGCGGTAGTCCCGCGCCCGCACGGGCAGTAGGAGCGTCGTGCCCTTGAGCCGCGGTTCGAGCGCCGCCTGCTTCTTTGCCTCGACAGCGTCGCTGCCCTCGAGCAGTTCGTCGAGCTCCTCGTCGGAGGTCTTTTCGGTGTCGCCGAGGCTCTTCGCGAGCGACTGCTTCGCCTCCTTGGCGACCGCCGCCGTGCCGGTGAAGTCCTCGCCCGCCGGCGGGGCGAACGTGCGGTCCAGGACACGGACCTTGGGCGTGGCGGAGAGACCGAGCGAGCGGGCATCGAGCTCGATCCGGAGCACCTCGTCCCGCTTCGCGCGGTTGCTGGCGACGAGAAACACTTGGCCCGGCCGGCGGTAGAACGACACGAGCGTCCCGTCGCCCTGGCCCGCGACCTTCAGGAAGGGCCCGGCGTTCCAGTAGGGCACGAACTCGGCCGTCGTCTCGTCGCCGCCCCCCCAGTCGGCGAGGTCGTTCCAGTAGCCGTCGTAGACCTGGTGGCCCTGCCCCTCGTAGACCGTCGCCGTCTCGTAGTGGGCGAACTCCGACTGCGCCTGGCGGGCCATCCGCCACTGCCAGCGGAGAAACTGGCTCTTCTCCTTGTCCGCGAACCCTCCCTCGGCGATGAACGGCATGTAAAAGGCCGCCGCCCCCCACAGCCGGCCGTTCTGCAGGACCTCGAACCGCGGCTTCGACGTGCTGTCGATCCAGTCGCGGCTCGTGAGGCTCACGATCGGCGCGTTCTCGCCGTCGAGGTAGGTGTCGCAGAACACGATCCCGTGGTATTGGAACGAGTACGTGAGGTGGGCGAGCAGGAAGGGCCGGCGGCCGTGCTGGACGAAGATTCCGCGCCACCGTTTCATGAGTTCCCGGAACTGGAAGTTGGTCACGCCCGGCTGCTCGGTGCCGTCGGGCAGCCGCACCGACATGCCCGCCTCCAGGTTGCGGGCCGAATGTTCGTAGCACTCGTCGAGGTAGACGGCGTCCCAGAAGTCGCGCCGGATCCACTCGTCCATCTCGTGGCACAGGTAGTTCACGAACGAGGGCGTGAGTGACACGGTGCTCCCTTCGCCGCTCCGCCACTCCCAGTTGTCGTAGGCGCCCGCCCGGCAGCCGAACCAGGCCTTCGAGAGATAGAAGGTTCTCAGCCCCGTCGGCTTGGATGACTTCATCGACGGGATGCAGGTCTCCGCGTAGTCCCAGCTCGGCCCCGCCTCCGGCTTTTTCGGATCGGCAGCCGGGAAGAGCTTCATGTTCAGGCTGCCGCCGCCCCGGGGATCCTGCGGCCAGGGGAAGAACGCGTCGTAGACGTTCGCCAGCCGCGGATCGGCTTTCGTCCGTCCCTTGTCGAACAGCCGGTAGCGCTCCGGCATCGGCCGGGCGGGGTGCGGCAGGATGGCGAACACGATCGGCCGCCCCGGCTCGTAATCGCCCGGCTCGGCCACGAGGTTGAGTTCCAGCGCCACCACGTCGCCGCGCCGCACCACCTCGATCGCCCCCTGCTTCTTCGATTGCGCCCAGCCCGCGGCGTTGTCGCAGAACCACCACAGGCCGCGGTTCAGGTCGTTGAGGTCGGCGTGCGTGTAGAAGCCGTAGGCGTCGGCCGCGGCCTTCGGATCGCCCCGCGAGCTGATCACGACCCCGTCGGTCGCCGGCACCACGCCGACGCTCACGCCGCGGGCGGCGGCCGGGTGGGCGAGCCAGCGGGTGGCGTGGGCGGCCTTCATCGGCACGACGAACGCGATCCGGCCCACCTTGCCCTTGGGCTTGATCGCCAGTTCGTAGCGGATCATGCCGTCGTATTCGGCCCGGCAGTCCATTTTGATGTCGCAGGTCGTGCCGGCGAACGCCCCGGCCCACGTCGCCTCGACGCGGCGGTTCTCGGGCGGCCGCGTGGTCTTTCCCGCCATCGGACTGCCGTCCTCGAGGATCTGCACGGGGGCGGCGAGCAGGTTTTCGCCGTCGGCCACGATCTCCCGCGGCAGCCCGTCGCCGCCGAACGCATAGCGGGTCATGCGGGTCGCGAGCGAGTCGGCCGTCGTCTCGATCGGCGTCCAGGGGGGCGGCACCTCGTCGAGCATGCCGGCCCGGCTGTGCCGCCACGGCTCCTCCTCGTAGGTCCAGTCGCGGGTGCCATCGGCTACTGTCTTGCCACCCGAGTCCTGCACGGAAAACCGAAACTGATACCTGCCGTGCGGGATCTCCCGCCCTTCGGAGAGCGTCATCCGAAACGCTCCGTCTTCGAGCGTCGTCGACTCCACGGGGCCGATGAGCAGCGCGTCGCCGGCGCGGTCGTATAGGGAGACGGTGCAGGAGGCCGCCTCGACGCCCTCGGGCAACAGCGGCGTGAGCGTGAAGCCGAGTGTGCGGATCGACCACTTGTAGGAAAAGGCGGCGTCGTACAGCGGGATCGGGTCGATCGCGCCCATCCACCGCCGGCGGGCCTGTTCGACCTCGTCCTTGCGCAGCGGTGAGCGGTAGCCCACGACCTCGTCGATCTCGATCCGCGGCTTTTCGCCGCGCTGCACGGTGACGTCGTCGGCCACGCCGAACTCTACGGCCGTCAATTCGGCGTCGAGATCCGCCGCCACGTCGCGCCGCTTGCCGGCGACGACCGTGCCGTCGCAGTACAGCCCCCAGCCCCGCTCGTCCCAGACGAGGCACAGGTGCGCCCAGTGGCCGGGGTCGAGCGGCAGCCGGGCGCGTTCCAGGTTGAAGGCCCGCGGCAGCGACACGTCGAACCCCGGCACCGCGTTGCCCGCCTTGTCCTTCGCCAGCAGCCGCGCCACGCTGAGTCGCATCCGGTTGGGCGGGGAATGATGCCAGTAGCCGGTGCAGTCGTCCCAGTTCACCGGCCGCAGCCAGAACTCGAGCGCGCCCCGCCGCAGGCTCATGCCGCGGAGTGGCACCCGCACGAAGCCGATGTCCGGGTCCATGAGCCAGCCCTTGCCGCGGACGCCCTCGACGAGCAGCCCGTCGGGCTTCTCGCCGCGGAGGTCGAAGCGGATGTCGCCGCCACCGGCCGTGTCGAGGTCGAGCCTCGTGCCCGAGTCGCCCGAGGCGTGGAGCACGGTGCCGTCGGCGCGGAAGAACGGCCGGTTGAACTGGAGGGGGCGGGTGGCGTCGGTGTCGCGCCAGGCGAGGGGCGGCCGTTCGTAGAGGTCGCGAACCGTCTTCGACACCCGCAGCTCGTCGACGACGCCCACGAAGCCCTGGTCGCCGGCGGCACTGTTGCCGATCAGGATCCGCGCCTTCCGGCCCCCCAGAAATTGCCCCGGTCCGTACCGGTTGTGCCGTTCGCTCAGGTAGTTCGCCGCGACGGAGCCGTTCACCGTCAGGACCGCGTCGAAGGGTTCGCCGCCACCGGGCATCGGGTGGGGGCGGTTCCAGATCGCGACGTGCGTCCACGTCCCCGGTGCGACGGGGTCGGGCGCCACGATCGACGCATCCCGCGCCCGGATCACCTCGATCCGGGCCGGCGGCAGTGCGGGGTCGGGCGCGCCGTGGGGCTTCTTCAGCCGCAGTTCGAGCCGGCCATCCGGCCGCAGGATCAGGCGGCTCTCGTCGTCGCCGCATGACAGGATGCACTGGTCCGTCGCGGGCCGGGCGTCGACGCGGATCCAGCATTCGATGAACGCCGGCGCGTCGGCCGTCACCTTCTGCGCAGCGGCGCCGGAGCAGGCGAGGCCGCGGCCGAACCGGCCGTCGGGCGTGATCGTGAAGCCCGGTGCGACCTTGAAGGTCTGTCGCTCGTCACCGTAGTCGCGGATCGTGTCGGCCGCGGTTGGCGTCTCGTCCACCGGCCGCCGCCGCGCCTTCAACTCCTCGGGCGACATCGTCTCCAGGCCGCCGGCGGAGCCCTGCGGCAGGTCGTCGGCGTCGAGCGAGAACAGGGCCTCGTCCCGCTTCTTCTCGGCCACGGCGGCCCCGAGCCGGTCGCGGCCGCTGATCTGGGCGGGGCCGAAGTGCAGCAAGAGCGAGGTCTGTGGGTCGCTCTCGTACTCGTTCCACCACGCCTCGCCGTAGCGATAGACCGGCGGGTTCGCCGCCGCCGGCATCGTCGCCACGGCGGCGAGCATGGCGGCCGCCACGATCACGAGCACGAACCGCATGCCCATCACCGTGAGCCGCTCCCTGCATCGGCGGCGGCCGACTCGAGCCACGCGCGATCGAATCGCGCCACCGATATCTGGTCATCGTAGTGCTCGGGCCCGTTCTCGTACAAACAGAGGATGGTGCCGTCGGGCAGCGAGGCGAGGTCGGCGTAGCCCGACCGGCCTTCGTCGAGCAGTCGGGCGTGCGGCCAGGTGCGTCCGCCATCGTCGCTCGTGCGGACGGTGAGCCGCCGCCGCGTCTCCTCCCGGTAACCGCCGCGATGGTTCTCGACGGCCGGGTTCACGAACATCAGCCGGCTCGCCTCGGGTGTCGCTCCCGGCAGGGTGTGCAGGCCGGCATGGCACACCGGCTCCGGCAGGGCGGGGTCGGGCCGCATGTCGACCGCGACGCCGGCGTCGGGGCCGGCCAGCCAGGCGACCTTCCGACGGGGCCCGAGCGTCCGCTGGTTGACGTAGATCCGGCCGCCGGGAAGGGCCGCGATGCAGTATTCCATGGCGCCATAACCGGCCGCCCAGTCTGCGCCGCGGGTCCACGTCTCGCCCCCGTCGCCGCTCACCAGCAGGAAGGACCGGGAGGGATTGTCATGTTCAGCCTTCCACTCCTTCGAAGCCTGGCAATAGCCCTGGATCACGAGCCGGCCGTCGGGCATCTGGATGCCGTGCACGTTGTTGCCGACGTCGGCGATGCCCGTCGAGTCGGGGTGCTCGATCGTGAGGCGACGGGGAGCCGACCACGTCGCTCCGGCGTCGTCGCTGTGGATCACGTAGGAACCGCAGCCCCACCGTCGCCACCGGTCGGCCTCGCCCAGCATCGCGGCATGGAACTCGCCGGGGCTGCGAAAGCTCGCCGGCCGCTTCTTGAGAAACTTGAACACCCGGCCCGTGCGGGCGTCGACGAGCGAGGGGCCGGAATGGAAGTTGACGCCCGGCTCGGACGCGATCGCCTGGACGGGCAGCCAGGTCCGTCCGCCGTCGACGCTGCGGCGGAGGACGATCTCGGTGTCGTGGCCCCAGTCGTGGTTGCTGCCGATCCGCCGATCGGCCGTCGCGAGGACGACGCCGTTCTTCGCCACGACGAGCGACGGGATCCGGCAGACCGTCGCTCCGTCCTTCGGAAACAGGACCTGCTTCTCGCAGGTCGGCTCCGCCCCGGGGGCCAGGGGCCCCGCGACGACGAGCGCGACCGCCAGGCCGCTGCAGGCCGCGAAGGCCAGGCTCCGTGCCACTCGGCTCCCGCGACGCATCATCGGCGGCCGCCCCGTCATTTGCAGCCGAAGGCGTCGCTCTGGACGACGGCGTGCACAATGGACCGCAGCCCGTAGTCCGACGACGCGGCCGCCTTCACGATCGCCTCGATCGCCGGGTCGTCGACGGGCGTCGCCGCGGCGCCGGTGGCGTAGGTGACGAGGTGCCGGGCCACGCCGCCGGCCAACTGGGCCGGGTCGGCGGCGAGCATGGCCCGCAGGTCGCGGATGTCGGTGAACTTCTTGCCGTCGGGCGTGACCCCGGCCGCATCGACGGGCAGCCCCTCCTTCCACAGCGGCCGGCCCCGGCGTTCCTGGGGCGGCAGCTTGGTGGCCTCGTGGTCGAGCACGCGGTATTTCTCGCGATGGCGTCCGGTGACGTCGAAGCTCTCGAGCGCGAAGCCGTAGCCGTCGAACTTCGCATGGCAGGCGGCGCAGCTGGCCTGCTGGCTGTGGAGCGCGAGCAGCTCGCGAAGCGTGGTCGCCCCGCGCGTGTCGGGGGAGATCGGCTCGATGTTGGCGGGTGGCCTGGGGATCTCGACGCCCAGCAGCCGCTCGGCCACCCACACGCCCCGCTTCACCGGCGACGTCACCGTGCCGTTGGCCGTGACCTTCATCGTGGCGGACTGCGTGAGGACACCGCCGTAGGGGGAGTCGGCGGGCAGCGGCATCTCCTGCAGCGACAGGCCCCGCACGTCCGGAATGGCGTAATGATCGGCCAGCCGCCCGTTGAGCAGCGCCCAGCGAGGAGCCACGAGGTCGCGGACGCTCGTGTCCTTGGCGAGCATGCGGGCGAACGTGCCGCGGGTCTCCTCGAGGCTCGAGTGCCGCAGCAACTCGTCGTAGCCCGGATAGACGTCCTTGTCGGGCGTGGTGCTGTCGATGCCCCAGAGTCCGAGCCACTGGTCCGTGAAGCCGGTGACGAACCGGCCCGAGCGGGGATCGGCCAGCATGCGATCGGCCTGCTCGCGGAGTCCTTTGGGCGTGCGGAGCCGGCCCGATCGCGCGGCCGCCAGGAGCGGCTCATCGGGGCAGGAGTTCCACAGGAAGTAGGACAGCCGCGAGGCGAGGGCGAAGGCGTCGAGCGGCCCGGGCTTCTCGATGTGGCAGAGGAAGTCGGGAGACGTCATCAGCGACGTCATCGCCTCCACGAAGGCCGCCTTCAAGGGATTGGCGGGCGGCTCGGCCGTGTCGTAGCGGTCGCCCGCGAGTTGCAGGAGGGATCGCACCTCCCCGTCCCCGAGGTCGCGGCGGAGAAAGAGCGGCCCGATCCGGCGGATGGTCGCCTCCATCTCCTTCATGAACGGTCCGCGGACGTCATTCTTTTTGAACCACGTCGCCGGCTTGCCCATGGCGGCCATCGTGTCCGGGGAAAAGTCGGCGAGCAGCCGCTGGACCTGGGGCGTCGGCCACGGCGGCTCCTCGACGTCGACGCCCCGCACCGCGAGGCCCGGCCCCTTGCACTCGCTGGCCTGATTGTTCTTCGGCACCGGCACGCCGAGTCCCAGCGGCACGAGGCGGAACATGTCGCTGCCGGCACCCAGGTCGCCGTTGCCCTTGGTGTGGAAATACACGTCCGCCTCGACGACGGCCGGCTCGCCCGGGGGCGCCTCGAGCACCTTCACGATCTCGAGCACCTGGGGAAAACCGCCCGGCCCCGCGTACACGGCGAACGGCAGGGGCGCGTCGGTCTGATAGCCGTAGACGTGCATCTTCAGCTTGTGCACGCCGGGCACCCGCGGCTGGAAGCCGCGCAGCGGACCGGAGTAGAGATCCGTGTTGAACGACACCATCCAGCCATCGGGCAGTTCGAGCAGGTGCCCCGCGGACTGCTCGCTGTGGAACGCCTTGGCGAAGTGGTGCGGGCCGTCTTTCGGCGCCGGCTTGAGGGCCTCGGTGAGGATCGACTCGGCGAGCCGCAGGTAGCCGTCCGCGCTGGCGGCGGAAAACGGCACCGCGTCGGCGACCTTGTCGTAGCCGTCCACCCGCCCGTCGTCAGGCAGATACTGCCGAGCGCCGGGTGTAAAACCGAAGAGATCGAGGATCGTGAACGAGTATTCGTCGCGGGTCAGCCGGCGAACCTGGGCCCGGCCCTCGCGCTTTTGGGCGGCGGCGAGGTGCTTCGTGAACGGCCCGCGGGCCCAGGCGACGACGGCCCGCTTCTGGGCGTCGTCGAGCGGCTCGGCCTCCTCGGGCGGCATCGAGCCGGCCTCGATCCGCTCCATCACCTGGAACCACTTCTCCCCCTCGCGGGCCAGTTGGTCGAGCCGCCGCGGCCCCGACAGGTCGAGCTTCGCCTCCGGCGAGTCGCCGCTGTGGCACCCCACGCACCGCGCCACCAGGACGGGCATCACCGTCTTCTCGAAGTCGGCCGCGGCGTCTTCCGCCCTGGCCTGGGCGGCGAGCACGACACCGCAGGCAGCCATCACCAGGAACCGTCGCATGGTCGGGAGTCCGTCGGGATCGCAAGGTCAGGAAGACAGCTCGGCGAGGCCGCCGCGGACCGGGCCGAACGCATCGGTCTCGACGCCGAACTGCTGCAGCATCGACACGAACACCTTGCCTAGTTCCGTGTTGTTTCGGGGGTCGCCGGCGATGTGCCGGCCGTGCCGATGGCCGCCGCCGGCCAGCAGGATCGGCAGGTTCGACGTGTTGTGGCTGCTGGCGTCACCGAGGCTGCTGCCGACGAGCACCTGCGTTGTGTCGAGGAGGCTGCGGCCCGATTCCTTGTCGTCCCGCAGGGCGACGATGAAGTCGCGAAACACCTCCATCTTCCGGCGCTCGAGGATCTTCAGCTGCTCGATGATCACGGGATCCTGGCCGTGGTGGGTGAGGCGGTGATGGGCCTCCGAGAGCCCCTCGATCGGCGGCTTGCCCTCGGCGCCGCGAATGAACAGCGACACCACCCGCGTGGAGTCGGTCTTGAGGGCGAGGCGGGCGAGGTCGAGCATCACGCGGGCCCGGCCGACGAGGTCCTGCGCGTCGGCGAACGGACTCGGGTAGGCCTCGTTGGGCGGCTGCATGTCGACGGCGGGCTTCGGCCGCTGGGCCCACTCCTCGTCGGCGACGAGCTGCTTCTCGAGCGAGCGGACGGCCTCGGCGTACTCGTCGATCTGTCGCTTGTCGGCGGCGCTCACCGAGCTTCGCAGTTCACCGAACCGATCGGCCATCCGGTCGAGAATGCTGCGGCCGTGCTGGAGCCTGCCGATTTCTTTCTGCACGTCCTCCTTCTTGCCGGCCAGGAACAACTTGGTGAACACCGCGCTGGGCCGGTCCAGGGCCGGAACGCCGGCGCCGCTGGGCGTGTGCGTCAGGGGGCTGCCGTTCGCGGTGCCGAGGCTCAGCAGCGGGAGCCGCGTCGCCGTGCCGACGTGCTGGGCGGCGGCATAGTCGAGGGAGACGGAGTTGCGAAAGCCCCCCTTGCCGATGTGCTTCGCGCCGGTGAGGAAGCACGTGACCGAGGAGTGGTCGCCGCCCACCTCGAGATGGGAGATGCCGGAGAAGACCGTGAACCTGTCTCGCAGGTCGCCGAGGATCGCGAGGTAATCGCTCGGCTCGTAGTCCTTGCCGGCGGTCTTGGGGAAGAAGGCCGGCCCGTAGAGGCCGAAGTCGGTGCAGATGCAGACCATCCGCTGCGGGGGTGCCGACTCCCCGGCCGCGGCGAAACGCTCGAGCCACGGCAGGGCGAGGCACACGGAACCGCTCTGGAGGAGCCGACGGCGGGAGATGGACGGGGCCATGGGGGGCACTCCGGGCGGCAAGACGGGCGTCTTGCTCAACTCTAGCCGGGGCCGCCACCCGCAGCCATCGTACGAAAGGGCACGATTTTGGGCCGCCTGGCCAACGGTTCCGCCGGTTTGAACGGGCTACACTGCATGGAATGCACGTTCTGGCTTCCAGCCTGCGGCCGCTCGCACGGGTTCTGTTCGGAGTCGTGGCCGCATGGGCCTCGGCCGGGGGGGCATTCGCCGCGGAGCAGGTCGAGCCGTTGCGATCGATCGGCGCGATTCTCGAGCTGCCGGTCGACGAGTTCGACCGGCAGCGGCCCGTGATCGTGCGGGGTGTCGTCACGCTCGTCACGCCGCTGGTCATCCAGGAGGGCGAGGATGCGATCTACCTCGACCCGCTGCGGCTGCCGGTGAAGCCGGGCCAGCATTGGAAGGACGTCCTCCGGGAGGTGCCGATCGAGGTCGGGACCGAGATCGAGGTGACGGGGTTCGTCGATCCGGGCGGGTATGCGCCGCGGATCGTGATGCAGTCTGTCCGCGGCGTGGGCACGCGGCCGCTGCCGGAGCCCGTGCCGGTCGATGTCGCCCGGCTCTTCGCCGGCGGCGATGCGGGCCGGCGGGTGAGGGCGACCGGGGTCGTGCAGGCGGTGAGCGAGAACCCGTCCGATTGGTCGCTCGTCTTCGAGTCGGCGGGCCGCCGCCTCAAGCTTCACGTCGCGAAGACCGTCATGCCGGAGCGGCCCGACGGGCTCGTCGATGCCGAGGTGGAGGTCGTGGGAGTGGGAAGCACGTCGCGTAACACCCGGGGCGAGTTCGTCGCGCCGGGGCTGCACGTGGCCCGTCGCGACGAACTGCGGCTACTGCGGGAGCCGGTGCAGGACCCGTTCGAACTGCCGGTGACGCCCCTCGGCTCGATCGCCCGCTACCGCTCGAAGCCGCTGGGAGGGCACCGGCTGCGGACGACGGGGGTCGTGTCGTTCGCGGCGCCCGGCATGCTCTATCTCCAGGAAGGCATCGGCGGCGTGCAGGTGGGCCTGGCCGCCGAGCCGGGGGGCCGGCAGGAGTTCCGGCCCGGCGACCGGGTGGACGTGGTTGGATTCCCCGACATGTCGAGCGGCGTGGGGGCGATCGGCTGGGCCGTGGTCAGGAAACGCGCCGTCGAGACGCCGCCGCTTCCGCTCGACATCCAGCCGAGTGAGATCATCCGCATCAACGACGCCCACGGGCGAAGCGGCGAGGTGGCCCGCCCGGGCAGCTACGACGGCTGCCTGATCCGCTGCCGGAGCCGGATCGAGGCCATCGATCGGGCGGCCGCTCCCCCGGTGCTCGCGCTCACCGACGGCGACACCGTGTTCACGGCGCAACTCGCCGATGCCCCCGCGGCATCGTCCACGGGTTTCGTCGTGGGCAGCGAGGTGGAGATCACCGGGATCGTGCAGGTGTCGCGCGTCCAGGCGGAGGGAGCCCTCCCGGCGCATGGCGCGACGCGGGTCGGCCAGTTCGTGCTCTTCGTGCGGGGTCGGGAGGACGTGCGGATCGTGCGGCTGCCTCCCTGGTGGACCCCCGGCCGGCTCGCCACCGCCGCTGGCGTGCTCGGCGCGATCGCGGTCGCGTCGGTGGTGTGGGTGACGTTCCTGCGCCGCGAGGTCGCCCGCCAGACGGCCCGCGCCGTCGCCGAGGAGTCGGCCCGCCAGAAGACGGCGCTCGACTACGAGATCACGCTCCGCGAGCGGAACCAACTCGCGGCGAACCTGCACGACACGGCGTTGCAGACGGTGACCGGCATCGCCTTCCAGCTGAAGGTGTGCGACGCGAAGGAGCGGGAACGGGGCGGGGCCGCCGGCGACGAGGCCGTCGACGAGGTGGGCCGGCACCTCGGCGTGGCCCGCAAGATGGTGGAGCATGCCGCCGACCAGTTGCGCGGAACCGTGTGGTCGCTGCGGTCCCTGCCGACCGAGGGACGGACCTTTTCCGACGCGCTCGACGAACTGGCGGGCCGCGTCGGGGCGGGGCATGCCGCCGCGATGCGGATCCATTTCGACCCCCGTGCCGACGAGATCGCGGCCTACGTCGCGGGCAATCTGCTGCTCATCATCCAGGAGGCGCTGCACAACGCCCTGCACCATGCGGATCCGCGGTCGGTCGAGGTGCGGGTCGGGGTCGACGGGCGCGGGGGCGTCGTGGCGGTGATCCGCGACGATGGTCGGGGCTTCGAGATCGGCACGCAGGCCGGGCCGCGTCAGGGCCATTTCGGGCTGGCTGGCATGCGGGAACGGGCGGAGCGCCTCGGTGGCACGCTGGAGATCGACTCCGCGGTCGGGCGGGGCTCCACCGTGACGGTCGCCATTCCCGCCCCCGAAACCGCCACCTCCGCCGCCCCGTCGCTGCACGCATGAACATTGCCCGATCGTGCCATGACTGAACCTCCGGCCGGTGGTCGAATGGGCCGGCGATCGATTCCGCTCGCACCGCTTCGAGATTTTCGATGGCCGCCGAACGCATCCGCGTCCTCCTGATCGACGACCACGCGGTCCTTCGCGCCGGCCTGGCGAACCTGCTGGCCCTGGAGCGGGACCTCGTGGTCGTGGGCGAGGCCGACAACGGCGAGGAGGGGATCCGGCTGTGGCAGAAGTGCCAGCCCGACGTCGCGATCGTCGACGTCAGCATGACGGGCATGGACGGCGTGGAGACGACGAAGCACATTCGCCGGATCACGCCGGACGCGAAGATCCTCATGCTTACGTCGTCCGAGTCGGCCGCCGACGCGGCCCGCTCGATCGAGGCGGGGGCGAGCGCCTACCTCACGAAGCGAGTGGCCCACGAGGAGATCGTGGCCGTGATTCGTCGGGTGCACGCGGGGCACAAGTCGATCCAGATCGGTGTCGTGCCGGCACCGCCGCCGCCACGTCCGGAGCTGCTCTCGTTCCGTGAGTTGGAGGTGCTGCGGATGATGCGGCAGGGGAAGACGAACATCGAGATCGGCCGCCATCTTGGCATCGCGGAGCGGACCGTGAAGTCGCACGTGACCGCGATTTTCACCAAGCTCAATGCCAGCGACCGGGCCGGAGCGGTCGCCCGTGGATTCGATCTGGGGCTGCTGCAGATCGACCCGCGGGCGGCGCGGTGAGTCCGCCGGCCCCCCGGGTGGGGAAGGCGCGTTGAGAAAGCCCTGTCGTTTCGCGACTTCGGCCGCCGCCGAGGCGGCCACAATCGGGAGCGCGCTGCCCTTTCGTACGATGCGGGAGGTGTGGGCGCGACCGTAGCATTAGTGGGGTTGGGGAGGGACTTTTCTCGAAGCCCGTCAGGCTCACGATGTTCGCTCGTCACTCGGGGCTCGTCGCCATGGAACTCGGCACCGCTTCCAGCACGTCTTCGCGTGTGGTGTGGATGCACCGCGCCTGCCTCTTCGTCGCGCTCGGTGCCGGCTTGTTGTTCGGCCCTCGCGCGGCCGAGGCCCAGAGCGTTTGGACGGCCACGACCACGGGCGGCACGGCAGCATGGAGCAGTTCCGCCAACTGGCTCGGCGGCAGCGTTCCGACGAGCGGCACGGGCACGACGCTTCAGTTCTTCACCAACACGACCACGCCGCTTTCGTCGGGCACGATCACGGCGGACAACGATCTCGGCACATTCACGCTCGGCTCGCTCGTGCTCAATGGACTGAGTCCCGCGACGGCGGCGGCCACGACGGTTCGGCTCACCGGCGGCAATCTCACGTTCGACGGTCCTGCGCCCGCGATCTCGCTCAACGGCGTCAGCACCACCGGAACGCTTTCCTACGACGTCGCCAACAACATCGCCTTCGACGCCAACACGTCGATCGGCGGTGCCGGCACCGCGAACTTCACGCTCTCGGGCCAACTCTCGGGAACCGGCACGCTCACGAAGGTGGGGTCGAGCACGCTCCAACTCAATGGCGACTCGAGCAGCACGTTCTCCGGCGGCCTCGTGATCGGCGCCGGCGGGGTCACGGTCAACAGAAGCCTGGGCGGCAGATTGCCATCCAATCAATCCGTAGTGTTCACGGGCGGCGGGGCGTTGTATCAGGTGGGCGGCTCCGGCACGATCGGAGCCGTGGAGTTCAGGGCGGGTTCAGGGCTCGTGCAAAACAACCATTCGGGAAACACAACGCAAGTATTGGCATCGGTATCGGTGGCCCAGGGGGCCACGGGCAGATTGTCATACAGCGGCGGCAGCCCAGGTTCGACGACCATCATGCGGATCGCGAATACCGGCACCGGCTATCTGCCCGCGAGCCTCTCGATGTCCACTGGTCCTGCCTATTACTTTGTGGGTTCGGGCACCGCAGGCTACGTGGGCGCAGTGAACTACGCTTCCACGCCGAACGCGTCGGCCCTTTCCGGCACGCAGGCTACGTTGGGTGCCAACACGGGCAAGCACATTCAGTACACGGCGACTTCGGCCACGTCTCAACTGCTCACCGGTACCATCGGCGCTACGCAGGTGACCGTAGCCAATCCCGCCAATTTCTCCGTCGGTGGGATAGTGGCCACAGGCGTGCCGGCGTTCACCTACGTGACGGCCATCTCGGGCTCGACCCTCACGCTCTCGAAGGCCCTTACCAGCGCCAATCCCTCGGCCACGTCCTACACCGGCGTGAGTGCCCAGACGACCGACTCGATCGCCTCGCTCCGGTTCAACGGCCAAGGTGGCTCGATCCTGCTCGGCGCCTCGCAGACGCTCACAATCTCCAGCGGTGGCCTCTATTCGACGGGGAATAATTCTTTGTCGGGACAGGTGATTGCCGGTGGCTCGGGCATCACGACCGGCGGCACGACCTCCCTGTACTACTTTTCGGACAGCACCAACGGCGGCCTTTCGATTCAGACGCCGATCCTGGCGACGACCACCGGCGGCCTGGTGGTTTCCGCCGCAGGCGCAGGTGCACCGCTCGAACTCGCCGCGGCAAACACGTTCACCGGCGGCGTCTGGCTCAACTCGGGCGTTGCGAGAGTGGCAGCCGCCGAGACGCCCGGTACGAGCGGGCCGCTCGGGGCCAGTGGAACGATCTCGTTCCGTGGCGGGACCCTGCAGTACTCGTCGGCCAACACGTTCGACTACTCATCGCGGTTTGCGACGGAGGCCGACCAACTCTACACCGTGAGCACGAACTCCCAAAACGTGACATGGGCGACGAACCTCACGAGCGCGGGGGGTAGGCTGGACAAAGTGAATGTAGCGGGCAACCTCACGCTCACGGGCAGCAACTCGTTCGCGTCGACGATTGTGCGCGGAGGCCTCGTCGTCGTCGGCAACGCCAATGCCCTCGGCAGCGGTACGGTGACGATCAGCGGCGGTGGGCTTGCCGCCGACGCCTCGCCGCGGACGGTCACGAATCCCGTGACGATGACTGGCGACCCGACGCTGAATGCGGCAGGGGCTGCGGCCCTCACGCTCGCCGGGCCGGTCTCGATCGTGCCCTCCGCCATAACGATAACCGTCCCCACGGGTGTCACTGCCGAAATCAGTGGGCCGATCAGCGGCACAAATACGGCGTTCTCTCTCGCAAACAACGCCAACATCGTCCTGTCGGGCAACAACTCGGGCTGGGTGCCGGCGAGTTTCTCGGTCTACAACGGCGGAATCACGGTTGGCCACCCGAACGCCCTCGGCAGCGGCTCGGCGACCTACTCGATCAACACTGCGGGAGGCGCCGGCACACTGATCGTCAACGCAGACCTGACCGGCACGAACTCGCGGTCCAACCGTTTCAGCCTGACGAACAGCCTGACGATCAGCGGGTCGCAGGGGCTCACGGTTTTGGGGTCGCTCACCGCGTCGGCGGCAGACCGCACGCTGACCAACAACATCCAGTCGGACAAACTGCTGACGTTCGCCGGACCTGTGTTGCTGCGAAACGGCACCGACGCGACGGCTCGGACGATCACGTTCGCTGGAACCGGCAACACAACGATCAGCGGCACGATCGCCAACGGCGGCACAAGCGGCAGTGCGTCGATGCTCAAGAGCGGCACGGGCATCCTCCGCATCACGGCGGCCAACACGTACACCGGCACGACGAGCATCACCGCGGGCATCCTCGCCATCGGCGGCACCGATTCGCTGCCCGGCTGGAACACGGCCGGCCGCTACACCGTGGCGACCGGGGCGGCGGTCGCGGTTCAGTCGGGCGTGCAGGACGGTAGCGTGACCACGATCCTCGGGACGGGCAACTTCGCGGCGAACGCCTCGATCGGCTTCGACACGACCGACGGCAACCGCACCTACGCAGGCTCCGCGATCGCCAACACCGGCGCCGGTACGCTCGGTTTCGTGAAGATCGGCTCCGGCACGCTGACCATGAGTGCGGCCAACACCTACACGGGCACGACGCGTGTTCTCGAGGGCACCATGCGACTCGGCGTGGTTAACGCGCTACCTGGTACAAGCCCCGTCGCCCTCACGGGCGGCGGGTCGCTCGACGTCGCCAACTCGACGTCCTCCGGCACCGTGACCATAAGCGGCACGGGGGCGATCCTCGGCACCGCCACGCTCACAGGATCGGCCTACGCGATCAGCAACACGAGCGGCACGGCCACCGTGTCGGCGATCCTCGGCGGCGGCTCGGGCGTGACGCTCACCAAGTCGAACAACGGCACGGCCGAGCTCTCGGCGGACAACACGTTCGCGGGCAAGACGAGCGTGACGGGTGGCACGCTCGAGTTCGCGTCGATCGGCAACGTCGGGGGCGGGGCGAGTGCCTTGGGTGCCCCGACGACCACGGCCAACGGCACGATCGACGTCGGCTCGGGGGCGACGGTCGCCACCCTCCGCTATGCGGGGAGTGGTACGTCGTCGAGTAACCGCACGATCAACCTGGCGGGCTCGGCGGGCGGCGGAGCGACGATCGAGGCCGCCGGTTCCGGGCCGCTGGTCCTCACCGGTTCGGTGTCGGCCGCCACGGGTTCGAAGACGCTCACGCTGTCGGGCACAAGCACCGCCGCCAACACGATCGGCTTCATCGCGAACTCGTCGACCGGTTCGCTGTCCGTCGTCAAGGACGGTTCCGGTTGGTGGCGGCTGACGGGCACGAGCGGTTTCGATGGGGCGTTCACGGTCAAGAACGGCACGCTCGTAGCGGCGGTGAACGGCGGGGCGATCAACAATTCCGGCGCGTTCGGCACGGGTGGCGCCCCGGTCGTGGGCGACACGGCGGCCGGCGCGGCGGGCACCGCGACGCTCCTCGCCGAGGCAGGCGTGGAGATCCGTGGCGGCGTGACGGTGTCGGCCGCGGGAGCTGGTTCCACGCAGGCGGTGCTGATCGGCGGCATCAACTCGAGCGGCACGGCGACCTACCTGGCCAACACCGATTTCAAGCTCGGGCGGGACGTGACGCTCGTGGCCACGAGCGGTGGCGTCGTGAAGTTCGAAAGCAATTGGTGGGATGCCTCCGGCACCGGCACTCCTGCCGTGAATGTGTCGATCGGGGCCGCGGACTACCAGGGCATCGTGCGGTTGTCGAAGACGGGCACCCTGGCCACGACCGGGTCGGTGGCGGTGCGGTACGGCACCGCCCTGCTGCCGAGCACGAGCACCACGCTCGACGGTGCGGGGACGCTGACGATCGACCAGGGCGCCACCCTCGGCGGCATCGGGACCGTTGCCTCGCCGCTCGGCGGGGCGGGCCTCGTGGCCCCTGGCAACTCGCCGGGCATCCTCACCGCCGAGGCGTTCGACCCCACTGGCGGTCTCGATGTGGCCTTCGAGTTCACGGGGCTGACACCCACTTACAGCGGCACGGCGAACGTCAACGACATCCTCCGACTCACCGGCGCCAGTCCGTTCGTGAGCGGGTCGCTCTCGGCCGCGAACGTCGTCAGCCTCTACCTGCCGGCGAACGCGGGGAGCGGCGGGACGTTCACGGGCGGGTTCTTCACCGACCTGTCGTCCAGTTCGTTCTCGACCTTCCTGTCCTCGGTCACGAGCGGCAGCTTCGTGGCCTACTATCTGGACAGCAGCGGCACGGTCGCCTACGGCGGCAACATGTACTCGCTGCTCGCCAATCAGGTGCAGGTCGGCACGACGACGGTCTCCGGCACGACCTCCTTCGCGAACGGCGGCTCGGCGCTGGACGGTCAGGTGACGACGTTCACGGTCGTCGTGCCGGAGCCGGCGTCGATCGCTCTGGCGGCCGTTGGAGTCGCAATCGCGGGCTACGCCGTACGGTGCCGGCGGCGGTGATCGCCGCCCCCTGGGTGCAGACTGGCAGTCTGCACACCGTCGCCACCAGTGAGTCCGTATTCCGCAGAGTGCCACTCTGCGGCTACAGGACTGCGGGCTGATCGCCGTTCTGGTAGGTGCAGACTGTCAGTCTGCACACCGTCGCGGTCAGTCACGAGTACGGCACGCCGGCCCCCGGTCGTGGCGGGGAGCCCCCGGGCTGGCGGGCGTTCGGGCTGATCGCAGGTTTGCCGGCCGAAATCGATGGGTTGGGCCCGAGTCCGCTGTTGGATTCATGCCCTTTCGTACGATGCGGCCGGGCCGGAGTGGAGGGATACTTCAGGAATCGGTCTTCAGGGAGTCTTCCGGGGTCGCGTCCTCGCGCCAGTGTGGCCGGGGGGTTCAAACACGATGCGAATACGCTCCCAGGCTATCGTGCCATCGATTCGCGGGCTGGCCCGAGTGGCGATGGCCTTCGTGGCGGCATCGACGGTCGCGCTCGGCGCGAGCATCACGTGGAACAACTCCGGCACGGACTTCAACGCCGGAGCGTCCTGGGCCGGCGGCACGGCTCCTGTCGCGGTTGATACGGCGATCTTTAATGTGTCGGGAACCACGAACGCGTCGGCCGGCGCCCTGCCGAACATCGGCACGAGTAGCACGCTGCAGCAGCTGCGGTTCTCCACCAGCACGGCCAACGGCTACACGCTCAGTGCTTCGGCCGGGCAATCCCTCGTGCTGACCAGTGCCGGCAGCGGCACCGCCGTCGGCACCGGGGCTGCACTGATGTCCGTGATCGGGTCTGGAACCAACACGATCACTGCGCCGATCATCCTGGGCGTGGCGGCAGGCGGCACCCAAGCCTTCACGCAGACGGGGAACGGTACGCTGCTCATCACCGGCAACGTGACGGAGTCCGGTGCCGGCACGAAGTTATCGCTTTCCGGGGGCAGCAGTTCGACCAACGTTCTGCGGCTTTCGGGGACTACGACGGCCACGGGGGGCATCGACATCACGGCTGGCTATGTGAGTTTCACTGCCCCGAACTCGATTTCAGGCGGCGTAAACCTGTCAGGCAACTCAAGCCTCCTTCTGTCGACAACGGCCGCGACGCTGGGGCTGGCGACGAACGTGATCACAAACGTCTCCGGAACGAACACCATCGCCCTCGTGACTGCCAACACGACGCTGCCAAACCCGATCGTCGTCGGTGAAAACAGCTACCTGAAGGTCTATTCGGGACTGCCGACGAATGGTGTGACGACCCCTACCTATGCCACCGGCACGATCACGATCAACGCCGGCGGCGTGCTGCAGACGGATAAGGGCAGCGGTAGTGGGTACACGTACCTCGGGAACACCGGCGCATCGCCGTTGATTTTCGGGGACAATTCCGGGACGGCTACGGCGGTGCTGCTTCACGGTTACCAAAGCGGTGATCGGACACACTTCGGCGGCTTGCAGACTTCAACGGTGATCGGCGACGGGCCACGGATCACCAGCAGTTCGACTGCCGGCGGGAATATCCTCGATTTCCGCGTCACCGTGGCCAGCGGGACGAACTACAGCTTCAATGGCTCCATTCAGGACAACGTTCTCGCCGTCACGAAGTTCACGAAGTACGGCGACGGGACGCAGGCGCTCGGTGGGAACAACGCCTACACCGGCACCACCTCGATCACGGCCGGCGCACTGCGGTTCAACGGTGCCGGCGCGCTGCCCGGCGGCACGGGTACCACAGGGGGTACGTCGAACCTGACGCTCGCCGGCGGTGTCGCGGGGCTCGGGTACGGCGACTTTCTCCGGGGCACGGGCACCACGGCGGCTGACGTGCTGATCTCGACCGGCGGCGGCTTCGCGGCCTACGGGGCTGATCGCATCGTGAATCTTGGCGGCGCCGGTGCGACGCTGACGTGGGGTACGAACAGCTTCATGACGACGACCAGCGGGACCTTCGTGCTGGGCGCGGGCGACGCCACCGCGGCGGTGGATTTTCGAAATCCCGTGGTTCTGCTCGCCAGCGTTGCGACGGTCACCCGCGCCATCCGGGTGAACCGCGGTTCGGGTGCCACCGATGCCATCCTCGCGGGTGACCTGTCGCAAACGTCCGGCACCGCCGCGGTCGCGAAGACGGGTGGGGGCGTGCTCTCGCTCACGGGAAATAATTCATTTCTCGGCCGTTTGCAGATCGGGGACGGAGCGGTCCAGGTCGCTGCCATCAACAACTCCGGCAACGGTCCGCTGGGTGCGAACACGACGACGGACCTCGGTGCCGGGGCGACCAGTGGCACGCTCCGCTGGGTAGGCGGTGCCGACACGACTGTGACCCGGACGTTCAATCTCAGCGGCACCGCGGGCGGCGGTGGGGCGATCGATGCCAGCGGTACCGGTGCCCTGACGATCGGCAGCGTGACGGCCATTGCGACCGGGGCAAAGACACTCACGTTCACGGGCACGAGCACGGCTTTGAACACGGTCGCCGCGGTGATCCCCGATGCGTCTGGCGCGGCCGTGTCGGTCGCCAAGGACGGGCCCGGGCTGTGGCGGCTGGCGGCGACGGGCAGCTACTCGGGCGGGTTCGCGCTGAAAAACGGCACGGTTCGGGTGGGCATCGACGCCGGGTCTTCGGGCCAGTCGGGCGCGTTCGGCACGGGTGGCGCCCCGGTCGTGGGCGACACGGCGGCCGGCGCGGCGGGCACCGCGACGCTCCTCGCCGAGGCAGGCGTGGAGATCCGTGGCGGCGTGACGGTGTCGGCCGCGGGAGCTGGTTCCACGCAGGCGGTGCTGATCGGCGGCATCAACTCGAGCGGCACGGCGACCTACCTGGCCAACACCGATTTCAAGCTCGGGCGGGACGTCACGCTCGTGGCCACCGGCGGTGGCGTCGTGAAGTTCGAAAGCAATTGGTGGGATGCCGCCGGCACGGGCACTCCTGCGGTGAACGTGACGATCGGGGCCGCTGACTACCAGGGCATCGTGCGGCTGTCGAAGACCGGCACCCTGGCCACGACCGGGGCAGTGGCGGTGCGGTACGGCACCGCCCTCATCCCGAGCACAAGCACGACACTCGACGGGGCGGGGACGCTGACGATCGACCAGGGCGCCACGCTCGGCGGCATCGGCACCGTGGCGGCTCCGCTCGGCGGGGCGGGCCTCGTGGCCCCGGGCAACTCGCCGGGCATCCTCTCCGCCGAGGCGTTTGACCCCACGGGCGGGCTCGACGTGGCCTTCGAGTTCACGGGTCTGACGCCGACCTACGGCGGCACGGCGAACGTCAATGACATCCTCCGGCTCACCGGCGCGAGCCCGTTCGTGAGCGGTTCGCTCTCGGCCGCGAACGTCGTCAGCCTCTACCTGCCGGCGAACGCGGGGAGCGGCGGCGTGTTCACGGGCGGGTTCTTCACCGACCTGTCGTCCAGTTCGTTCTCGACCTTCCTGTCCTCGGTCACGAGCGGCAGCTACGTGGCCTACTACGAGAACGCGGGTGGCGGGATCTTCTACGGCGACAAGGAGTACTCGCTGCTC
>JBIIDT010000144.1:0-4698 GCA_044238145.1 Pirellulales bacterium
ACGGCGGCGTAGAGGGCGGCCCCGAGGCCGAAGAAGACGGCGTAGACGGCCTTCCGGCCGAGCGTGTCGGAGAGCGTCGACCAGAAGAACCGGCCCACGATGTTGAACAGGCTCAGCAGTCCCGTGAACCCGGCGGCCACGGCTGCCACCCGGCCCAACTGGCCAGCGTCGAGCCGCTCCAGCGGCAGGTCTTCGCCCACGAGCCGGCCGCCGAAGATCTCCTGCAGCATCGGCGACGCCATGCCGATCACGCCGATGCCCGCGGAGACGTTCAGGCAGAGCACCAGCCAGAGCAGCCAGAACTGCGGCGTGCGGCAGGCCTCGGCGGCGGTCAACGACGGCACGGACAACGTCGCACCGCCGACTCCGCCGCGCCAGCCGGCCGGCGCCCAGCCCTCGGGCGGCACCCGGTACGCGAAGGCCCCGAGCATCATGAAGAAAAAGGAGAGACCGGCGAGGACGAGAAAGGTCTCCCAGACGCCGACCGAGTCCGGGCCGGCAAAGTACTTCATGAGCCTGTCCGCGAGCGGCGAGCCGACCATCGCCCCACCGCCGAACCCCATGATCGCCAGGCCGGTGGCCATGCCCCGACGGTCGGGAAACCATTTGATGAGCGTCGAGACCGGGGAGATGTAGCCGAGCCCCAGGCCGATCCCGCCGATGACTCCGGAGCCGAGCCAGACGAGCCACAGCTGGTGCATGCGGATGCCGACGGCCGATATCACCAGGCCGCCGCACCAGCAGCAGGCGGCCAACACGCCCGCCTTCCGCGGGCCCGCCCGCTCCAGCCACGTGCCCAGCACCGCGGCACTCGAGCCGAGGAAGACGAAGAACAGCGTGTAGAGCCAGCCGAGCAGCGGCTTGTCCCAGTCACAGGTCGTGGTCGTGAGCTGCGTGAGAAGCGACATGCCCTCGGGGCAGCGGACAGGCGCCGTGATGCCCACGGCCCGGGTCAGCGGCAGCCAGAAGACGGAGAAGCCATAGGCCATCCCGATGCAGAGGTGGATGCACAAAGCGGCCGGGGGCACGAGCCAGCGGTTGAAGCCCGGGCCGGCGACGGTCCGCTGGCGGTCGAGGAAGGCGAGAGGCGACAACATGGTGCACGCATAGCGAGGCGGGCCCCAGCCTCGCACACGGCCGCACAAACGGATAGGGCGGTCGACTGCCCTGCCCCCTTCCCTGGACCCGCCAGCGTGTTCACCGGCAAGGGGCTTGAGCCTGCCCCCATCTCTGATCCAGCCAGGGTGTTAGCCAGACAGGGCCGGTAGATGGGCATGCCCATCTACCGGCCGCGCGAACTCGAACGGCGTCCGGTGCCTCAACGAGGCATGCGGACGAACCCGATTGTAATCCTCCCTCCAGGCTGCCGTCAGCCTCTTGGCTTCGTCCAGCGACAGGAACCAGTGCTGATTCAGGCACTCGTCACGAAGCCGTCCATTGAACGACTCGATCACCGCATTATCCGTGGGCTTTCCCGGCCTGCTGAAGTCGAGCTTCACGCCGTTGAAGTAGGCCCACGGATCCAAGCTCCTCGAGATGAACTCCGGGCTGTTGTCCACTCGAATGCTTTGTGGCTTTCCACGCTCAGCAGTTACCTGTTCCAAGACCCGTACGACGTCGTCACCGGTCAGACGCTGGCCTGGCTGGCGCATCTGGACGTCACCCGTGAGGTGGCGTGACGCGTTGCCGGACCGCCGCGACGGCATCGCCCACAAGGACCAGCCGCGCCGCCTCTGCGTCAGAAATCATGATGCCGAACCGCCGCTCGAGATCCATGACAACGGTCATGTGCAGCAGGGAGTCGGCGCCGAGGTCTTCCATGATCGAGGCTGGATCCACCACCCTTTCCAAGGGCACGCCGATCGACGCGGCGATCACCCGGCGGATGTCCGCGTCGAGATCCAGGTGCGTCGTGCCGTCGGGTTCCATGTGATCCCCTCCCCAGGACATTGGCCGCCGCGCAGCCTCACGGTCGCCCGAAGTGTGCCCGCACCCGCCGCTCGCGCTCGTCTGCGGGCAGCGAGAAGGTGTCGAGGGTGTCTGGGCTCGCATTCATGAGCTCGAGGAACAGGCCTGTGCGTCCCACGACGGTGGCGGGGTTGCCCATCACGACCGCGCCGTCCGGGATCACGCCCCGCACGACGGCCCCCGCACCCACGACGCAGTTGGACCCGATCCGCACTCCGGGCAGAAGGGTGCAATTCTGCCCGATAAAGGTGTCGCTGCCGACGACAATGCGGCCGAAGTGCTGGGCGTCGGGCCGTGATCGGCGCAGGAGCCACGCGGCGCCGTCGTGCGTGATGAACACGGTGCCTCCGGCGATGGCCACTCGATCGCCGATCTCGACCAGATACGGCTCGAGCGGCACGTGATCCGTGAAGATCACGCACTCGTCCCCGATCGTGGCGCCCCGTGATCGCAGACGGGCAATGACGGCGTCGCTACGCGCGCGCTACCGCTGCCGCCGGCTCGCGGGGCGGCCAAGCCGCCCGATGACATCGAACATCGCTCTGATCATGGTGGAGAGTGACTCCTGTCGGAACGCCCCCGGCAGCGTCAGGCCGCGGCGCGCCTCGTCTGGGGAGCCGCGTGCGGCGGGGCGTTCAGGCGGAAGATGAGCAGCGGCACCTCCATCACCTTCTCGTGGTGAAACGCGTGGCCGAATAATCCCTGCTCGCCGAGGCACTCGCCGTGGTCGGCCGTAACGACGACGGTGGTCGGCCGGCCGCGATCGATGAAGCACTGCAGCAGGTCGGCCATCCGCTCGTCGAGGTATTCGGCGCACTCCACCTGCCGGGCCCAGAGAGCATCGTCGCGTTCGCCGGCCACCTCGTGCACGCCCGACGCGTTGAAGAGCCGGCCCAGGCTCATGCGATCGCCCACCGGATCGGCCGCGGCGGGCATGTCTGCGTGCCGGAAGGGGCTGTGCGTCTCCCCGAAATTGACGAACGCGAAGCACGGCCGGCGTCGCGCCCGCCGGGAAACCTGAACGCGAAGCATCTCGACCTGCCCGCGGGCTCGCGTGCCGGTGACGCGAAACCACTCGAATCCGTCCTGGAGCGGGCTGGGTTTGGCGAACCAATCCATCGCGGCCACACCGAGCGTGACGTAGCCACGGCGACGGAACCCGTTGACGATGTTCACCGTGCCCTCGGGGAACACCACGAGAGGCTTCACGTCGACGTTGCGATGCGAGATGCGCCACAGTTGCTGCACGAACCGGTTGTAGAACGGCAGGGGCTCGAACGCGTGCGGCAGGAAACCGTTGAACATCGCCTGATGCGCGGGCAGCGTGTACGTGGCCATCGCCCACGCCCGCCGGGCGGTGCCGTGCCGGTCGAGAACGGCCGTCCGCGCCCGCTCGAACGTGTCGTGGCGGCACGAGTCCCAGGTCACGAGCAGGAAATCCTCGGCGTCGACCCCCGCCTGCAGACCCCGGTGCCGCCACTCGTCCCAGGTGCGGCCGATGATGCTTTTTCCGAGTCTGCTCATGAATGCCCTCCGGACACGGGACGCCGGCAGACGCCCAGGTTGAACCGCGGCTTGCCGTAGACGGCCGCGAGTGCCGCCGGAACGATCGGATAGTCGGCAAGCCCTGGTGCCGCCAAGCCCTGCAACCGAGACCACGCGCGATCCGTCTTTCGTCGAAGCGGCCACTTCCGCCAGATGAAGGCCGACAGCGGGTTGCAGAAGGTCAGCCCCTCCCGCACGGCGGCCACCGCGGCGCGGCGGGCCTGCAAGGCGTTGGTTTCCACCTGCACCCGCAATTCGACATCGTGGAAGTGACGCCGGAGCATGGCGACAAACTCGTCGGTGAACCACTCATGCCGATGAAACCTGTTGCGCGGCCTTCCGTCGCGGAACGGTGGAGTTCCGTCGCGGTCGGGCGTCGACACGAGCAGCACTCCGTCCGTGGCTAACAGGCGACCGGCCCGGGCGAGAAACGCGTCCGGATGCTGCAGGTGCTCGATCGCTTCGAAGCAGCAGATCACGTCCCAGCCACCCTCTACCCCGTCCAGCTGTTCGCAGTCGTCCTCGACGAACGAAAGGTTCACCGCCCCGTAGCGGCGTTGCGCCTCCGCCACGGCGACGGGATCCACGTCGACCCCGAGGACGAGCGCGGCGCCGCCGGCACACAGGATCGCCGCGCCGTAGCCGACCCCCGAGCCGGCATCGAGCACACGCCGGCCCGCCGTCAGGTCTGCCGCCATCAGGTAACGGGCCAGGTGCGGCGCAGCCAGTTCCACCCAATCCTCCATACCGGGTGTGGCACGTTCGACCGTCATGCCGCAAGTCGCTCCCGTGCCTGCGCCGCGGTGGCCGCCTCGATGATCGCCGCCACGCGGGGCCCCCAGCCGGCCACGCTGAACTCCCGCTCCACGCGAGCCCGCCCGGCTTGTCCCATGCGGCGGCGCAGGTCCGGCGAGCCAGCCAGCGCGGAGACCGCGCGCTGCCACGACGCCGGATCGTCGGCCAAAAATCCGGTCTCGCCATCCACGACGAGGCTGCGATGGATGCCCACGGCGTTGGCGACGACGGGCAGGCCGGCCGCCATGTATTGCAGCACCTTGAGGCCGCACTTGCCGAGGCTCCACGGGTGATCAGGGAGCCAGGAGATGCCGATGGCGCCGCGGGCGAGCTCCGCGGCCTCGGTCGCAGCGCTCCAACGCACGTGCCGCGTCCGCACGCCCGGAAGGT
>JBIIDT010000145.1:0-4685 GCA_044238145.1 Pirellulales bacterium
GGAGGGAGAAGTCCCAGTTCTCCAGGAACGTCATGTCGAGGCGGGTGTAGACGCCGCCGAACCAGGGCACCACGTCCTGGCCCGCCAGCGAGCCGCTCCACCAGTTGTAGCGCGAGTTCCCCAGGGCATAGCCGCCCACGCTGATCATGCCGGCCCAGTCGGAGAGGCCGGGAATGTAGGCACCCACCTCGAGGTCGGCGCCGGAGAGCGCGGCGTCGAGGCCGTACTGGCACATCACGTAATTCTGATAGAACGGAGATCCCGGCGCGCCGGCCGTGTAGGCGGTGGTGCCCACCGGCATGTAGCCGTTGCTCCGCAGGTTGCCGAAGTCGGTGAGCCACTCGCCGCTCACGCCCACCTGGTTGTAGGAGTGGCCGAACTGGCCGAACTCCGTGCCAGGGACGCCAAAAGCCGGGTACTGGTTGCGGTCACCGTCGAAGTCCCAGTAGACGCCGACGCCCAGGAGGCTGCCGCCGAGGAACTGCTTGCGGACGAGGCCGACGTTCGAGAAGAACCCGCCGTTGACGGAGAGGTGCCCGCGGAGATCGGCGGACCACAGGCCCCCGAGGTCGTCCTCGGAGTACGGGATGAAACCACCGACGGTCATGTAGCTGCCGTTGTAGCCGAGGCCGCGGTCGGCGGCGTTGAGGCCGTAATAGAAGTAGCCAGGGCCGTTCTGGTTGAGCTGCTGGAAGCCTCCGACCGCCCGGTTCAGAATCCCGCCGGCCGGGGCCATCGCCATCTGCCCCGTCTGGGCCTCGGCCATCGAGGGCGCGGCCGCCGTGCCGGCCGCGATCAGGGCCAGCGTGGCGGCCCGGCGGGCCCTCCGCTTCCATTCAGCCGCCCGGAGGCGGATGGCCCGAAGGCGTGCGGCGGCCCGTTTTCCGAAGCGATCGGCGTTCCTGCTCATCGGAGTCTCGTCCCTGGCGTGGGCCGGGTTCCCGGACGGGGGTGTCCCCGCGCCGAAAAACCGGCATGATCGTCAGGAGTGATCGACTTGCCGCGACCCGATCCATGAGCATTTCCCGCAGATGGCCCGGAACCGTCAGGGCTCTGCGGGCTTGCCTAGATTGCCACGGTCGCGGGCCGCCGCCCCAGCGATCAGCCCTCGAGCCGGAACCGGCTCACCGTCTGGGTCAGGCCGTCGACGGCCGACACCATGTGCTGCGAGGCGTCCTTGAACTCCCGCAGGGCGTCGGCGGCCGTGCGGGAGCCGTCGGTGAGCGTGACGAGGGCCTCGGTGATCTGCTGGGCCCCGGCGGCCTGGGCCTGCATCCCCTGCTGGACGTGCTCGAAGCGGTCGGAGAGGCCATGAACCTTGTCGATCACCTCCGCGAACTGGCCGCTGATCGACGCCACCCGGCCCACCCCGTCCTGCACCTCCGCCGAGAACCGCTCCATCTCGCCCACCCCCGCGTTCACCGCCGTCTGCATCTGCTCGATGAGCCGCTCGATGTCGAGCGTGGCGACGGCCGTCTGGTCGGCCAGCCGGCGGATCTCCCGGGCCACGACGATGAAGCCCTGGCCGTGCTCGCCCGCCTTCTCGGCCTCGATGGCGGCGTTGATGGAGAGCAGGTTGGTCTGGTCGGCCACCTTGGTGATCGTCGTGATCACCATGTTGATGTCCTCGGCCCGCTGGCGGATCGCGGCCAGCCGACCGGCGAACTCCGAGGTCGACTGCTCGAGATGGGCCATCGTCGCGCCCACCTCCACGAGGTCGCCCCGGCCCACGTCGGCCACCCGGGCCGTGTCGGCCGCCACGCCGGCCACCTCGTTCATCGTGTCGACGAGTTCGCGGCCCGTGACGGCGATCTGCCGGCTGGCCACCGCCGCTTCGCTCGTGCTCGCCCCCAGCGAGGCGATCGCCGCCTCCTGCTGGCGGCCGGCCGCGGAGAGCTGCCGGGCCGTGGCGTTGAGGTCGAGGCTCGCCTGCTTCACCTGCGACACGATGCCCCGCAGACTCGACGTCATCGCCCCCACGTCGCGGAGCAGCTGGCCCGTCTCGTCGCCCCCCCGCATGTCGATCGTGCCGGTGAGGTCGCCCTGGGCCACGCGGCGCGAGGCCGCCACCGCCCGGCCGATCCGCCGCGTCACGTTGCCCATCAGCCAGGTCATCAGCCCGAGCACGACGGCCATGCCCGCGGCCGCCAACGCCCCCGCGGCCGCGAGCGGCCACTGGACGCGGTCCACGAGGTCGGCCTGGCGGAGCTGCATGACGACGGTCCAGCCGCCGGTGGGCACGCGGGCCGCCGCATACAGGGAGGCCGTGCCCGTGAGCGGATCGGCCGCATGGACCACGCCCGCCGGCGTCACGGCGCCGTGGAAGTCGCCGAGGATCCGGGCGTAGGGCGTCTCGGCGAGCGGCTTGGTCTGCAGGTCGTCGGTCTTGATGGTCGAGGCGATCACCCGGCCGAGGCGGCTGATGAGAAACACCTCCGCGTTCCAGCCGGCCATCGTCTGCTGCTGCTTAATGGCGTCGAGGTCCATGCGCACCTTGTCGAGGGCCCGGTCGACGCCGGCCACGCCCACGAACCGGCCGCCGACGACGATCGGCCAGGTCTGCTCGACCATCAGTCGGCCGTCGTAGTCGTAGGGCTCGGTGACCATCGCCTTGTCGGCCTGCGCGGGGTCGAGGAACCGCTCCCGGCAGCCGGCGTAGTAGAGCCCGTCCATCTGCACGAGCTGCGTGAGGAGGATGCCCGGGCCGCCGCTGCGGTCACGGAACCAGTAGGGGATGAACCGGCCGTCGGGCCCAAGGGCCTGGGGCGGAATCCGGGCGAGGGCCGTGGCTGCGGCCTGGTCCACGGCCGGCTCGGGGGCGGCCACGGCGGCCTCCTTCGGTGCGGTCGTCGTCGCCGCGGCGGTCGCAGCCGCCGCCCGGGCGTCGAGACCGTCGGCATCGGGCTCGAAGCCCACGTAGGCGGCCACGAACGGCGGATTGGATTCGAGCACGTCGCGGGCGAGCCGCAGGCAGTCGAGGCGGCGGCCGAGGAGGCCGTTCTCCACGGCCAGCGCCATCGTCTTCGCGGCCGTCACGGCCTCCAGCGTGCCGCGATCGACGTCGGCGGCGATCATCTTCACGCGGTCGACGAGGATCTCCTCGCCGAAGCCGAGCAGCACCGACCGCATCCGCAGGAAGTTGGCCCCGAGGACGGCGGCCAGGATCGCCACCGCGGGCACGACGCCCAGGAGGAGCATGCGGGTGCGGATGCCGATGGCGGGAAGGTGCATGGGGCGGTGCGGAGGCGGGGCCGTGAAGGAACCGTTGCAACCCTAGGTTACCGTGCGGAAAATCCCGGCTCCCGTTCCGGGTGCGGCCCGGCACAAAACCCTCCCAGGCCGTATAAACGGTCGATAACCGGTCGCCGGCGGCCGCCCCGAAGCCCTCTCCCGGCCCGTCCCCTGAGACGCTCCCTCCGATGTGGCAACTCCAGGCCTCCGAGGCCCTCCTCTTCGACTGCGACGGCACGCTCGCCGACACCATGCCGGCCCACTACCGGGCCTGGCTTCACGTCACGGCCGCCCACGGACTGGCCTTCGACGAGGAACGCTTCTACGGCCTCGGCGGCCGGCCCACGCGGGACATCCTCGCCACGCTCGCCGCGGAGGCGGGCGTCGCCATCGACCTCGAGGCGGGGGTGCGGGCCAAGGAGGCGGCCTTCCTCGCGCAGCTCGACCGCGTGGCGGCGATCGACCCGGTGGTCGACGTGGTGCGGCGGTGCCAGGGCCGCGTGCCGATGGCGGTGGTGACCGGCGGCCACCGCGCCGTCTGCATGCGGATCCTCGGCCACGTCGGCCTCGCGTCGGCCTTCGACACGATCGTCGCCAGCGAGGACACCGCCCGCCACAAGCCGGAGCCCGAGCCCTTCCTCGAGGCGGCCCGGCGGCTGGGGGCCCGGCCCGAGCGGTGCGTGGTCTGGGAGGACAGCGACCTGGGGATCGAGGCGGCCCGGCGGGCGGGCATGGACTGGATCGACGTCCGGGCCTTCCACGTGCCGCAGCGGGTGAGCGAAGCATGACGCGGCCGACCGTGACCCTCGACGACGTCCGCCGGGCGCGGGAGCGGATCGGCTCCGGCATCCAGCGGACGCCTTGCCCGGCGAGCATCCCGCTCTCGGAGGCGACGGGGGCCCGCGTGTTCTGCAAGCTCGACCTCCTGCAGCGGACCGGCAGCTTCAAGGAGCGCGGCGCCCGCAACGCCCTGCTGCTGCTCGACGCCGCCCAGCGGGCCCGCGGCGTCGTGGCCGCCTCCGCCGGCAACCACGCCCTCGGCCTCGCCTACCACGGCCGGCTGCTCGACATCCCGGTGACGGTGGTCATGCCCCGGTTCGCACCCCTGGTGAAGGTGGCCACCTGCCGGCGGCTCGGCGCCCGCGTGATCCTCGAGGGCGAGACGTTCGACGACGCCCGGCGGCTGGCCGTGGAGATCGCGGCGGCCGAGAAGCTCGAGCGGATCCACGGCTTCGACGACCCGCGGGTGATCGCGGGGCAGGGGACGATGGCGATGGAGGTGCTCGAGGACGTGCCCGACGCCGACGCGATCGTCGTGCCCACGGGCGGTGCCGGCCTCCTGGCGGGCGTGGGGATCGCGGCCAAGGCCCTGCGACCGGGCATCCGCCTGATCGCCGTCGAGCCCGCCGCCGCGCCGAGCTTCGGCGCCTCGCTGACGGCGGGCCGGCCGGTGC
>JBIIDT010000064.1:0-15977 GCA_044238145.1 Pirellulales bacterium
TGTGCAGATTGCCAATCTGCACCTACAAGGGGTGGGGTTCTCACGGGACTGGAGCCGCGGCCATGACGGGCCGCCGATTCCGAGTCATACTCAAAGGTATGCATACCGCGACCGGACAGGCCGACTCCCCGAAGATCCTCGTGGTCGGCGACCTGATGCTCGACCGGTATTTCGCCGGCTCCGTGGACCGCATCTCGCCCGAGGCGCCGGTGCCGATCCTCCTCGTGCGGCAGGCCTTCAACCGCGCCGGCGGCGCCGCCAACGTGGCCGTCAACGTGGCGGCGATGGGAGGCGAGACGACGCTCGTCGGGGCCATCGGCGCGGACGAGGCCGGCCGGCTGCTCCGCGCCGTGCTCGAGGCCGACGGCGTGCCCTGCGGATCGCTCGTCACGGCCCGCTCCGTGCCCACGACGGTCAAGACCCGCCTCCTCGCGGGCCACAACCAGATTGCCCGGTTCGACGAGGAGGGCTTCCTCGACGACGCCGGCGTCCGCGCCGCCCTCGTGGAGCGGATCCGGGCGGCCGCCGCCACGGCCGACCTCGTGCTCGTGTCGGACTACTGCAAGGGCGCGGGCGACGAGGCGGTGGCGCGGGCGGCCATCGATGCCGCCCGGGCCCGCGGCGTTCCCGTGATCGTCGACTCCAAGAGCCATGACTACGCACGGTTTCGCGGCGCGACCGTGATCACGCCCAACCGCAACGAGGCCACCGCCGCGGCCGGCTTCCCGATCCGCACGCCCGACGACGGCATCCGGGCGGCCGGGATCATCCGCGAGCGGTACGGGATCGAGATCGTGGTCGTCACGCTCGGCGAGCAGGGCATGGTGTTCGTGGCCGGGGACGAGTCGGCCGTGATCCCCACGCAGGCCCGGCAGGTCTACGACGTGACCGGCGCCGGCGACTCGGTCGTGGCCGCTCTCTCCGTCGCCCTCGGCCGCGGCATGCCGATCCGCGAGGCCTGCCTGCTCGCCAATGCCGCCGCGGGCCTGCAGGTGGCCCGCGTGGGCACGTCGCGGATCACCTGGGCCGAAATGGCCGCCGCGGTCGAGCCGCAGGCGCCCACGTCGGCCGCCAAGATCGTGAGCCGCGCGGAGCTGCGGCGGGTCGTGCAGGCCGCCCGGGCCGAGGGCAAGCGGATCGGGTTCACCAACGGCTGTTTCGACATTCTCCACCGCGGCCATGTGGCCCTGCTCGAGGCGGCCGCCCGCGAGTGCGACCTGCTCGTGGTGGGCGTCAACTCCGACGCCTCGGTGGCCCGGCTCAAGGGGGCCACGCGGCCGCTCGTGCCGGCCGCCGAGCGGCAGGCCGTGCTGGCGGGGCTGGCGGCGGTCTCGCTGGTCTGCGAGTTCCCGGAGGACACGCCGCTCGAACTCATTCAGGCCGTCGAGCCCGACGTGCTCGTGAAGGGGGGCGACTATGCCCTCGACGAGGTCGTCGGGGCCGACGTCGTGCTCGCCCGCGGCGGCCGCGTCGTGACGCCGCTGTTCGTGCCGGGCGTGTCGACCACGGCCCTCGTCGAGCGGGTCAGGGCGCTGCCCGACGCCGCGCCGCCAGCAGTTCGCGGACCTTCGCGAGCACCATCTCGACCGTGATCCCCTGCATGCAGATGTTGTTCGTGCAGGCCGAGAGCCGGTTGTTGTAGATGCTCACGCACGGGCTGCAGGGCAGGTCGATCGACACGCGGTGGGCCCGCGGCCCGAGCACGCCCCAGACCTTGGGCGTCTCCGGCCCCACGAGCGTGACGATGTCGATGTCGGTGAGGGCCGCGAAATGGCCCGGCCCGCTGTCGTTGGAGACGAGGACGTCGGCGAGCGTGTAGAGCACGAGCAGCTCCCGCATCGACGTCCGGCCGGCGAGCGAGACGCACCGCGGATGGCCGACCTGCCGCACGAGGGCGTCGATGGGCGGGGCCTCGCCGGGCGAGCCGGTGAAGGCCACGAAAAGCTCGGGGTCGTCGGCGAGCAGCCGGCGGGCGACGTCGGCGTACCGCCCACCGTCCCACTTTCGCAGCGGGATCAGGTCGCTGGCGTTGGCGTTGAGGAGCACGAGCGGCCGCGGATCCTCCCGCCCCGTGGCCTCCCGGAGCGTCCGCTTCACGGCGGCGGTCTCCGCCGCGGTGGGCGTGAAGCGGGCGAGCGTCGTGTCGAGCGTTGCGAGGTCGATGTCGAGCGCCGGCAGCGGGCCGGGATCCTTCCACAGCGCCTCGACGAGCAGCAGAAAGGCGTACAGCGCGTGCTGGTGCGGGTTGTAGAGCAGGCGGTGGGTCATCAGATCGCCCCGCCACGGGCCGTCGCCGTGGAAGCTGTGGAAGCCGACCCGGCGGCGGGCCCCGGTCAGGTAGGCCATCACGGCCGACGACCGGGCGAAGAACTCGAAGTCGACCACGGCGTCGACCCGCTCGCGGCGGGCCCGGAGGATGCCGCCGAGGATGCCGCCGAAGGTCCGCACCGCGCCCCCCTTCGGCACCGAGATCACGTTCTCGGGGGGCACGAGGTCGAGCGCGTCGAGGATCGGCCGGTTCTCCTCGAGGACCATGAAGAAGATGTTGTCGCGGCCGACCCGGTCGACCACGGCCTTGAGCGCCGGGTAGGCGATCACCGTCGCCCCCTGCTCCACGAGCTTGAGCACGAGCACCCGGCGGATCGGGCCGTCTGGCCGCCGCCAGTCGAACAGCCGCCGCCACAGCGTGAGCACCGCGCAGGCCGGGATGCCGAGCCACTTGTCGACGAAGCGGATGGTCGAGGCGTTCATGCCGCCACGAGGGTACCCTCACCCCCGCCCCGGGACTACAGGAAGGTGTCCCGGGCGGCCGAGGGCTCGAGTTCCTCGACGGGCACGTCGGACTCGATGACGTGCTCGATGTAGCGGTTCATGCTGTTGTAGAAGCAGGCGATGTCGGCACAGGTCCGCGTGGCGTTGAATCCCAGCAGGTTCCGCACCGTGGCCGCGGCGGTGCCGGCGGCGGCCTCCGGATCGGCGTAGCCGAGCTTCGTGCCCACCTGGGCCCGGACGTCGCCCCGCCAGGCCGGGCAGTGCACGATGCTGAACGGGCTCACCACCTGCCGGAGGAATCCCGCGTAGCAGATCTGCGGCTGCTCGCGGAGCACGTCGAGCCGGCCGGCCAGCATCGCCACGAGGTTCTGGCTCTGCACGATCCGCACGTCACCGGCCACGGCCTCCGCCGCCGCGATCCGGTCGCGAATCCGGGCGATCAGGGCCGCGATCTCCTCGGGCCGCACGCCGTACATCAGCGTCTCACCCTCGACCTCGCGCTTGATGAGGCAGGGCTTGAGCGACAGGTAGGTGAACCCGTGCTCGCGGGCGTTGACCGCCGCCCCGGGGATCTCGTCGATGTTGTCGCGGAGCCTGCGGCCGTGGTACTCCTGCCCCGGCGGCACGACGACGTACGAGTAGCCGAGTTGGATCGCCGGGTTGGCCTCCTTGATCGAGCGGCCGTTGGCCAGGATCTCCGCCAGCGTGTTCCGCGGCTTCTTGCCGGCCTGGCCGAAGTGGATGTCCTGGTAGGTCTCGTTGGTGGCGGCGTCGATCGAGAACCGCACCCAGTCGGTGGACTGGAACTGGTCGGCCACCTCGACGATCTTCTGGGCGTGGCCGCCGTGCGTCACGAGGCCGAGCTCGAGGCCGCGGGCCTTGATGTGCCGCACGATCTCGCCGAACTTCGGATGCAGCGTCGGCTCGCCACCGCCGATCAGGATCACCGAGCACAGCCCGCGGTCGGCGAGCGTGTCGATCGTGTGCAGGACGTTGTCGCCCGAGTACTTGGGCCCCGTGTTGATGACCTCGTCGTCGACGCAGTGGCCGCAGGCGTGGTCGCAGGCGGTCGTGAGGTCGAGGTTGATCGACAGCAGCGGCGTGGCCGCGAGCCGCTCGGTCGAGCCGGTGGCCCGGTAGTGCCGCATGGCGGCCACGAACTCGCGGAAGGCCGCGATCGTCCGCGGGTGCCGGAGCTTGTCGCCGAACTGGTGGATCGAGGGCGTGGCGGCTCCCGCCGCGACACGAATCTCGTCGGATTGCATCGTGCACCTCGCCGGCCGCATCGGCCGGACCCTTGAAGAACGCCCCGCAACCAAAGACTATACGAGTGTCCGGGCGGGTTCAAACGTTCGCCGGCCTGCATCGTGATGGGTGACCGCGTGAGGATCGTCGTTACGGGTGCCAACGGGTTCGTCGGCGGCAGGATCGTCGAGCGGCTCGTCCGGGAGGGCCGGCAGGTCGTGGCCGTCGGTCGGGGCGTCGAGCGGCGCGACTGCGAGGTCGTCGCCGAGCGGTTCGACCGCTGCGACTGGTCGCGGCTCGGAGCCTGCGACGCCCTCCTGCACTTCGCCGCCATCAACGACACGTCGGTTGCCGACGAGGCGGCCCTGCGGCGGGTGAACGTCGAAGCGGCGCTCGCCGCGATGGAGGCTGCCGTCGCCGCCGGCTGCCGGTGGTTCGTCTACGCCTCGTCGCTCCACGTCTACGGGCATGCGCCGGCGCCGCTCTCCGCCGCCCGTTCACAGCCGGAGCCGGTCACCGCCTACGGCCGCTCGAAGCTGGCCCTCGAGCGCGAGGCGGCAGCGTTCGCCGCCCGCCACGGCGTGGGCTGCATCGGTCTGCGGCTGGCCAACGTCTACGGGCCGGGCGAGGCGCACAAGGGCCGGATGGCGAGCCAGGTGCTGCAGATCGCTCGGCAGATGCGGGCGGGCGATCCCGAGATCTTCGCCCCCGGCACGCAGGTCCGTGACTTCGTCCACGTCGACGACGTGGCGGCGGCGGCTGCCAAGGCCGTGCGGCTGGCGGATGCGCCGGGGCACGTGCTGCTCGACTGCGGCACGGGCGTCGGCACGTCGTTCAACGAACTCGTCGGCCTGCTCAACGCGGCGCTCGGCCTCGCCCGCACTCCCTGCCTCGTCCCCGAGCCGCCGGGCTACCTGCGGCACGTGGTGCTCGACGTGGCCGACACCGTGGCCCGGCTCGACTGGCACCCCCGGCCGCTCGCGGCCGGCATCGCCGACTACCTCGCGTCGGGTGAACTCGCGTGAGCGGCGCACCGCGGGCCGACGCCGACGCGATCCGCTCTCCGGCAAGGCAGGCCGCGCTGCTCATCGCGGCGACGCTCGCCGTCTTCCTCCCCACGCTCTCCGCCGACTTCGTCTACGACGCCCGGCTGCAGATCCTCACCGACCCGTTCCTGCACGACATGCGGAACTGGTGGCCCGTGCTCACGTTCCAGACGCTCGGCATGGACGTGCTCGACTTCAACCGGCCCGTGAACCTCGCGTCGCTCATGCTCGACGCCACGCTGTGGGGCCGGGAGCCCTTCGGGTACCACCTCACGAGCGTGCTGCTGCACGCCGCGAACGTGGTGCTCGTCTGGGCCGTCTGGCGGAGGCTCGCGGCGGAGGCTGGCGTGGGCCTGGGCGATCCGGGTTCGTGGGCCGCCGTCGCCGTGGCCGTCCTGCCGCCGCTCCTCTTCGCCGTGCACCAGGTGGTGACGGAGGCGGTCTGCGAGCCGACCTTCCGCGAGGATCTGCTCGTGGCATTCTTCACGCTCGCCGCCCTCCTGCTTGCGATGGGCCACGCGGCCGCCGCGGGGTCCGACCCGTGGCGGGCGGTGGCGTGCGTCGCCTGCTGCCTGTTGGCGATCGGGAGCAAGGAGTCGGGCGTGGCTGCGCCGGCCGTGATCGCCGTCTGGTGGTGGTGCTTCCGCCGCCGCGACCCCGGCCGCTTCTGGGCGGCTGCGATCGGCGGCGGAGCGGCCGTCGTGGTCGCCTTCCTCGCGTTGCGGTTCCGCCTGGAGGTGATCCCCTCGCGGATCTTCGAGCACCGTCCACAGTATCCGGGCGGCTCTCTGGCGGCGGCACTGGCGATCGAGCCGCGGATCCTCGCGCTCTACGCGCAGCTCGTCGTGGCGCCGGTCAACCAGTGTGCCGACTACGGGCTGTATTCGATTCGCCACCTGCCGACGCCGGTGTCGCTCGCGATCGTCGTCGGCCTCGCCCTCACGGCCGGCCTCGGCATCCGCCGCGACCGGCGGCTCGCGGTCGCGGTGGCCCTGGTCGTGCTGCCGCTCGTGCCGGTGGCCAACCTCGTGCCGATCTACCGCGCGGCGGCCGACCGCTATCTCTACCTGCCCCTGGCCGGCGTGGCGCTGGCCGGCGGCTGCCTGCTCGACGCCCCGTGGCTCGGCGGCCGCCCTGCCCTGCGGAAAAACATCTCCTACGGTGCGGTCGCCGCGGCAATCCTGCTCGCGATCGGCTGCTCGGCCCGGCAGCAGGTGTGGTCCGGCGTCGTGCCGCTCTGGGAGGACACGTTTCGCAAGAACCCGCTGGCCTACACCGCCGCCTCGGGGTGCGCGGAGGCCCTGCGGGAGGCGGGCCGGCTGGTCGAGGCCGAGCAGGCGGCCCGCACGGCGATCCGGCTCTCGGGCGGTGAGCGGGGCGACGCCTGGGCGACGCTGGCCCTCGTGCTCGAGGACCAGGGCCGGGCCGCCGATGCCATCGAGGCCCTCGACAAGTCCCTGGCCGTCGATCCGCGCCTCGCCCAGCCGGCGGAGCGGGTCGCGGCGCTGGCCATGGAGCGGCCCTATGCCGAGGCCCTCGAGCGGCTGATCGCCCGCCGGAAGGCCGCCCCCTGACGGCCGCTTTTTTTGGGCGTGGGTTGGCCGTAGAACTGTCGGTCATGGGAACGATCCGCCGTCAGCAGCGCAGCCGACCGACCGTGCGGACCAGCGTGCCGGCCGCAACGGTCGCGGCACCGCCGGCCGGAGGCGACGCGAACGCCACCGCCTGGCGCGACTTCATCTTCCAGTGCGCCGTGATCGTGCTCGCCGGCTTGTGGGTCTACTCGCCCACCTACCACGGCGACTGGCTGTGGGACGACGACCAACTCCTCACGCAAAACCTCACCGTGCAGCATCGGGTCGATCCCGATCCGCGGGTTCCGCCCAACGCGCTGAAGTCGCTGGTGAAGCTCTGGGTCAGCCCCGACGGGGCCGACTACTTCCCGCTCTCCTACACGGCGCTCTGGGCGCAGTGGCCGTTCTTCCAGATGGACCCGCGGACCGGTGGGCCGGTGGAGCCCGGCGGGCCCGCGGTGGCCTGGCCCACCGGCTACCACGTCGTCACCATCCTCGGCCACATCGCGGGCGCCCTGCTCTTCTGGCGGCTCCTCCGGGTCATGCGGCTGCCGGGCGCCTGGCTCGGCGGCCTGCTGTTCGCGATCCACCCCGTCTGCGTCGAGACGGTGGGCTGGGTGTCGGAAGTGAAGAACACGCTCTCGCAGCCGCTGTTCCTCCTCGCCTGCTGCTTTTTCGTGGAGTACGACGACGACCGTGCCGGGAACCGGGCGCCGCTGCACTACCTGCTGGCCGTGGTCTTCTTCCTGCTCGCCATGTTCGCGAAGACCGCCGTCGTGATGTTCCCGTTCGTGATCCTTGCCTACGGCTGGTGGAAGCACGGCTTCCGGGTCGGGCCCCGCGACATCCTGGCCCTGGCGCTGGCCGGCGCGAGCCTGGCGCTGACGGTCGTGCCCGAACTGGTGTGGATGAACGCCCTGCGGGCCGGCAAGAGTTCCTGGGGGCTGTGGACGACCTGTGGCATCGTCGCCCTGCTCGGGCCGATCACCTCCGCCCTGTTGGTGATGTTCCTCCTCTCCACCGCGGAGCCGGCCACGCCGGACGAGAGGCCGGCCGGCCGGCCGACCCTGGAGCGGTACACGCTCGACGCCCTCCCCTTCCTCTGGATATCGGCCGTGCTCGGCCTGGCGACGTGCTACTTCCAGTGGAGCCGCGCGATCGGCCAGGAGGCGATCCCCGTGGGTGGGATCGCGTCGCGAATCGCCACGGCGGGCATGGCGATCGTGTTCTACCTCTGGAAGGCCGTGTGGCCGTTCGGCCTGATGACGATCTACCCCCGGTGGGAGGTCGATCCGCCCAAGGTTTGGCAGTTCCTGCCGTGGCCGCTGATGGCGGCCGCCGTGTGGTGGCTGTGGAGCCAGCGCGGCACCGCCGCCCAGCCCACCTGGCAGCGGCACCTGCTCTTCGTGCTCGGGTTCTTCGTGCTCATGCTGTTCCCGATCCTCGGGTTCATCACGATCTCCTACATGCGGATCACCTGGGTCGCCGATCACTTCCTCTACCTGCCGATGATCTCGGTCATCGGCTTCGCCGCCGCGGCCGTCGCCACCGCCTACGACCGGCTGAGCAAGGCGGAGCAGCCGATGGCCCTCGCCGTCGGCGCCCTCATGCTCGGGGTGCTCGGGCTCTCGTCGTTCCGCTACGCCCACGCCTGGGCCGGCGAGGAGGCGCTCTGGCCGCACACGATCAAGGGGCACCCGGCGCCCTGCACGTACAGGCAGTGCGGCTGCTGGCAGGCCCACAACCGGCTCGGCGCGAAGAAGTTCGCCCGCGGCGACGTGGAGTCGGCCCACTTCCACTTCCAGAACTCGACGCGGCTGCGGCCCGACCTCGGCGAGACGCACAACAACCTCGGCACCACCCACTCCGCCCGGGCGCAGATGGCCGCCCAGCAGGGGAACCAGGAGGCCGCGAAGCGCGAGATGGACCTGGCCATCGAGCAGTTCCGCGAGGCCTGCCGCGTGACGCCGCACGTCCCGGCGATCCAGGTCAACTACGCCAACTCGCTCGCTGCCTCGGGCCGCTTCGTCGAGGCCGCGGAGCAGTACAAGCAGCTGCTCGACAAGATGCCGGAGAATCCGGCGATGTGGAACAACTACGGCGTGGCCCTGTTCAAGCAGGGCGACACCGAGCAGGCGATCGTCGCCTTCCGCAAGGCGCTGGACATCGACCCGAACCTGAAGGACGCCAGGGAGAGCCTCGCCGTGGCCACCGGCGAGAAGCCCATGCCGCAGGCCCCGCCGCCGCCGGGCGGGCAGCTCCAGCTCAACCTGCCGCAGTCCCCCACGCTCGGGCCTGTGCCGCTGCAGCGCTGACTAGCCGCCGAGCCGCGCGGCGCACGCCAGCCGCACGAGCCGCCAGCCGCCGACGAGCGATTCGCGGAGGCCGGCCTTGCTCGAGCCCCGCTCCCGGTTGGTGAACGTGATCGGCACCTCCACGATCCGGCCGCCGGCGCGGTGCACGGCCCAGAGCATCTCCTCGAGGAACGTGTAGCCGGTGGCGAAGGTCCGGGGCAGGGGGGCGAAGGTCGCGAGCCGCACGGCCCGGAAGCCGCTCGACGCGTCCCGCACCGGCACGCCCACGATCCGCCGGGTGAAGAAGCCCACGAGGCGGCTGACGACGTGCCTCCACAGCGGCCAACCGACCGTACGGCCGCCCGGCACCCGCCGCGAACCCACCACCACGTCGGCCGGCCGGCCACCGACCGGCTCGAGCGCCGCCAAGAGCCGCGGGATGTCGTCGGGATCGTGGCTCAGGTCGGCGTCCATGTTGACCGCGATCGCGAAACCGTGCCGGGCCGCGAGGTCGAAGCCCTCGAGGATCGCCCCGCCGAGACCCCGGCGGCCGCGTCGCCCGAGCAGGTGCAGCCGCGGCTCGCGTGCGGCGCGGGCGAGCGCCGCGGCGCCGGTGCCGTCGGGCGAGTCGTCGTCGACCACGAGCAGCTGCAGGGCCGGGTCGGCGGCGAGGACGCGGTCGACGAGCGCGTCGAGGTTGGCCCGTTCCTCGTACGTCGCTGCCACGACCAGCACGCGACCCGGGGGCCAGTCGGCAGGGGAGGCGATGTCGGCGGTGCCGGAAGGAGACGTCACGGGGACGATTGTGGCTTCGCCGCCGGGCCGGGTCACGCCTGCGGCTGCCGCGCCCTGTCGCCGCGGCGGAGCCGGGCAAAGAGGCTGCGATAGTCGCCCGGCCGCACGGCCACCACCTCCGGACGGGCGGCCGGCGACTCGTCGAGATCCTCCTCGATCACGACCATGTCGGAGTCGTCGGGGTCGGCGGTCTCGGCGGTGACGTCCGGCGCGTCGTCAGCCAGGGCGGCCGGAGCCTCGGCCGTGACGGCGGGCACCTCGATCCGCTCGCAGCCCGCGAGCCGGCTGCCCAGCGACTCCCCCTCGCGGCTGGCGACGTGCTGCCGGCCGCTGAAGTCGTCGGGCCCCTGCATCAGGAACCGCTCCACGGCGGCCCGCTCCTGCTCGAAGTACTCCTCGAACGGGTCGCCGGAGCCGTCGAACACGAGTTCCACTTCCGGCCCGTTCCACGGGTCGCTCGCCCGCGGCAAGGCGGCCGGGGGGTCGTCGTCGTCCGCAGCGGCGTCGTCGAGGCCGCCGAACTCGAGCACCTGCATGCCCCCCGGCTCGTGGTCGAAGGGATCGAAGCCCGGCGCATCGTCGTCCGCGAACTCGATCGTCGCCGCGGCCGACTCCACGACGCCGTGGTCGGCGGCCGTCGGCGCGGGCAGCCGCTGGATGTCGCGCCAGGCCGCGGCGATGTCGGCCGGCGTGACCGGCCGCGTCGACTCACCGCGGAGCACGAGCGCGTGGTCGCAGAGCTGGTTGACCAGCCGCGGCACCCCGTCGGTCGCGGTGAACACGGCGTCGTCGCAGCCCGGGGCGAAGAGCGCGTTCCAATCGAGCCCGGCCACCTTCGTCTGCGTCCGCAGGTAGGCGGCGGTCTCCGCGTGGTCGAGCGGCTCGAGGTAGTTCCTGACGGCGATCCGCTGGGCGAGGCTCTCCATCCGCGGCAGGCCGAGCAGCTCCTCGAGCTTCGTCGAGCCGGCGAGCACGATGTGCACCGCGGGCAGCGGCGTGGGGACGTTGGTCAGGAGCCGCAGTTCCTCGACGAGCCGCAGCGGCAGCGTCTGGGCCTCGTCGACGAGCACCACGAGCCCCGAGCCGGTGGCCGCCAGGCCGCGGATGCGTTCCACGAGCGCGATCCGCAGTTCGGCCTCGTCGATGCCGCGGTAGGGCTCGCCGATCTCGGCGAGGATCGCCTGCCACAGTGCCCGGCGGGTGCAGATCCGCGCGCCGGAGAGCAGCGCCACGTCGAAGTCGTCGCGGACCCGCTCGGCGACCAGCGCCAGGAGCAGCGACTTGCCCGTGCCCGGCGGGCCGACGACGAGCGACACGCCCTCGGCCCGGCGGATCGCCCGCTCCGTGCCCGCGGCCGCCGCCTCGATGCCCTTGGCCGGATGGTAGAACTGCGTCCGCGGTGCGGCCATGAAGGGGCGGGTCGAAGGATGACGGCGTCTGGCGTGCATCGTGGGCGCGGTTCCCGGAGAAGGGCGGCGACCCTTGCCGCCCGCACCATGAGGTGTCGGCCAACGGGATCGGGTTCCTGCACCATCTGACGGCGGCGTAGACTTTCCGGATCGGGAAAACGGCACCCCGGCGCGCGGTCGCGCCGATTGTGCCGTCGCGGCCGAGGGCCGCGGTCGCCGCGCGAGAACCGCATGCACGCACCGTTGTTCCACGTGAAGATCTGCGGCGTCACGTCGGCCGCCGACGCGCGGCTCGTCGCCGACGCGGGCGCCGACGCGGTGGGCCTCAACTTCGTCGCCGGCTCGCCGCGGCGGCTCGAACTCGACGCCGCGCGGCAGGTGGCCGCCGCCGTGCCGCGGGGCGTGCTCAAGGTGGGCGTGTTCGCCGGCGCGGCGCCGGACGACATCCGCCGCACCGTGGAGGCGGTGGGTCTCGACGCCGTCCAACTCCACGGCCATCTGTTCGCCGCCGGTGCCGCCGCGGTCGACCCGCCGGAGCTGTGCGCGGCCCTCGTCGGCATCCCCGTGATCCGTGCCGTGCGGCTCGACGCGGCCGGCCCCGACGCCCTCGCCGCGGCCCGCCGCTGGCTCGCGCTCGCCGCCGCCGCGGGGGCCCCCCCGGCCATGGCGCTTGTCGACGCCGCCGTGCCCAGTGGAACGGCCGCCGGGCAGCTGGGCGGCACCGGGGCCGTGGCCGACTGGGACCGAGTGCGGGCCGCCTCGCCCCTGCCCGTGCCCCTGGCGGTCGCCGGCGGCCTCACGGCCGACAACGTCGGGGCTGCCATCGCTGCCAGCGGCTGCCCGGCCGTCGACACGGCCAGCGGCGTGGAGGCGGCGCCGGGCGTCAAGGATCCGGCCCGCGTGCGGGCCTTCGTGGCGGCGGCCCGGGGGGCCCTCGGACCGCCCGGTCGCTAGCCGCGCACCCTTTGCGAATCGCCCGGGCCGGCTAAGATTCGGGGCGTAAGGAACAGCCGCCCACCACACAAAGGAGTCCCTCTGTGGCCCACGTCGAAACCCGCCTGCCGTACAAGGTCGCCGATCTCTCGCTCGCCGATTGGGGCCGCCGCGAGATCATGCTCGCGGAGAACGAGATGCCGGGCCTGATGGCCCTGCGGCAGAAGTACGGCCGCTCGAAGCCGCTCACCGGGGCCCGCATCGCCGGCTGCCTCCACATGACGATCCAGACGGCCGTGCTCATCGAGACCCTCAAGGAGCTCGGGGCCGAGGTCACCTGGAGCAGCTGCAACATCTTCTCGACCCAGGACCACGCCGCGGCGGCCATCGCCAAGGCCGGCATCCCCGTCTACGCCTGGAAGGGGATGAACAACGAGGAGTTCGACTGGTGCATCGAGCAGACGCTGTTCTTCCCGGGCGGCGAGCCGCTGAACATGATCCTCGATGACGGCGGCGACCTGACCTGCATGGTCCACAACAAGTTCCCCGAGCTGCTCGGCGGCATCCGCGGCCTCTCCGAGGAGACCACCACGGGCGTCCACCGGCTGTACCAGATGCACGAGAACGGCGAGCTCAAGCTCCCGGCCATCAACGTCAACGACTCGTGCACCAAGAGCAAGTTCGACAACCTCTACGGCTGCCGGGAGAGCCTGGCCGACGGCATCAAGCGGGCCACCGACGTGATGGTGGCCGGCAAGGTGGTGGTGGTCGCCGGCTACGGCGACGTCGGCAAGGGCTGCGCCCACGCCATGAAGGCCCTCGGGGCACGGGTGATCGTCACCGAGGTCGACCCCATCAACGCCCTGCAGGCGGTGATGGAGGGCTACGAAGTGACCACCATGGACGAGGCCGCCGCCCGCGGGCAGATCTTCGTGACGGCCACCGGCTGCCGCGACGTGATCCTCGGCGAGCACATCGCCCGGATGCCCAACGACGCGATCATCTGCAACATCGGGCACTTCGACCTGGAGATCGACGTCGCCTGGCTGGAGAACACCAAGGGCATCCGCAAGGTCGAGATCAAGCCGCAGGTCGACCGCTACACCCTGCCGAGCGGCAACAGCGTGATCGTGCTGGCCGAGGGGCGGCTCGTGAACCTGGGGTGTGCGACCGGTCACCCGTCGTTCGTGATGAGCACGAGCTTCACCAACCAGGTGCTCGCCCAGCTCGCCCTGTGGGCCGAGGGCGACAAGTTCGACGTCGGCGTCCACCGGCTCCCGAAGAAGCTCGACGAGGAGGTGGCCCGGCTGCACCTCGACAAGCTGGGCGTGAAGCTCACCAAGCTCACCGCCGAGCAGGCCGAGTACCTGCACGTGCCGGTCGAAGGCCCCTTCAAGCCGGAATACTACCGCTACTGATCCCGGCGGTTCCTGGATGACGCACTGGTGACGCGCCGGCTCGGGGCTGCCCGTGCCCCGTCGCCGGACGCTCCCTCCGCCCATCCTGGGCTCCGGTCGCTCGGAGCTGCCTGCGCTCCGCCATCCTGGCTCCGCTGGTCAGCTACGCCGGCTCTCAGGGCAGCGGGCAGCCCCGAGCCTCCCTCCGCCCTCCCGATCCGGCGAGCGAAGGCGGGGGCTCGGGACGAGGATGCGGAGCCGCGGCGCCTCGCCGCAGCGAACGCAACTCGTACCGGCCCTAAGCCGAGCGGGTTGGGCGCCAGGGGCCGAGCCTCGCGTTCCACGGGAAACACGGTGAACTCCGGCCGCGCCGTGAGGCCCGCCATCCCGTTGGCCCGTTTCACGTGAAAACCGGCAGGCCTGGAGGGCTGCGGAAGCCCGGCAGCCTGGGCAAGAATCGCGGTTTCACGTGGAACCAGTCGGTCCGCCTGCGGGGAGATTGCCCGGCGCGCCGGTTCTGGCGGAGCCGCGCGCACGGCGTACCGATCGTGCCTGGCGTGGCCGATATTCCGAAGGCACCTGTCGTGCGCACGTGACCGTCGGCAAGGATTCTGCGCGTGGGAAGGATTCTCTGCGTGGCCAACCAAAAGGGTGGCGTCGGCAAGACGACCACCGCGTCCAACCTCGCGGCTGCGCTCGCCCACGGCGGCATGCGGACCCTGCTCGTCGACCTCGACCCGCAGTGCAACGCCACGACCGGGTTCGGCGTCGCCCCCGCCACGACCCATCCGCTGGTCTCCGAGACGCCGCTCCACGAGTCGCTCGTGGAGACCGCCCTGCCGGGCCTGGCGATCCTGCCCGGCAGCCGGAGTGTCCGCGACGTGGAGCGGATCGCCGCCGCGGCCCGGGCCGGCTCGATGGTGCTCGAGCGGCACCTCTCCGGCGGGCTCAACGCCTTCGACTACTGTCTCATCGACTGCCCCCCCTCGGCCGGCGAACTGACCCGCGCCGCCCTCGCTGGCAGCACCGAGGTGCTGATGCCGATCCAGTGCGAGTACTTCGCCCTCGAGGGGCTGACGCAGATGATCGAGGTGGTCCGCGACGTGATGCAGGAGCGGCCGGGGCGGCTGGCCTTCAGCGGCATCGTGCTCACGATGCACGACGCGGGGCTCGAACTGACGGCCGAGGTGGAGGCGGAGGTGCGGGACTTCTTCGGGGAGATCGTCTTCGAGACGGTGATCCCCCGGGACGTGGCCGTGTCGGAGGCGCCCAGCCACGGCCAGAGTGTGATCGATTACGCGCCGCGCTCGTGGGGAGCGCGGGCGTACACGGAACTGTGCATGGAGGTACGCGACTGTGAGTAGGGAACGACGCCTGGGCCGGGGACTCGAGGCACTGCTGGGACGCGCCGGGCTTGACCCGGTGCCGGCCACCGAGGGCACGGCGGCACTGGCCGCCCCCGCGCAGCAGCCGCTGGGCACGGGCGCGGCGCGGCTCATCCTTCACGCACCGGAGGAGCTCGAGCAGGCCGCCGCCGCGGTGCCCGCGACGGAGGTCGCCGTGGCGGTGGTCGACCCGAATCCCTGGCAGCCGCGGAGCGTGCTCGGGGACGCCGAACTCGCCGAGCTGGCCGAGAGCCTCCGCGAGCACGGCCTCGTGCAGCCGATCGTGGTGCGGGCCCGGGGCGATCGCTATCAGCTGATCGCGGGCCAGCGGCGGCTGGCCGCGGCCCGGCGGCTGGGCTGGGAGAAGGTGGCCGTGCGGGTGCTCGACGTCGACGACCGCCAGATGGCGGAGATCGCGATCGTCGAGAACCTGCAGCGCCGCGACCTCGACGCCCTGGAGAAGGCGGCGAGCTTCAAGCAGTACCTCGCCACCTGGGGCTGCACCCAGGAAGAACTGGCCAAGCGGCTCTCGATCGACCGCTCGCACGTGGCCAACCTGATCCGGCTCCTCGACCTGCCGGAGGCCGTGCAGGAGAAGCTGCGGTCGGGTGCGGTCTCGATGGGGCACGCCCGGGCGCTCCTGCCCCTCGGCGACGAGGACGAGCAGGTGCGGCTCGCTGTCCGCGTGGCTGCCGAAGGGCTGTCGGTACGGGCCGTCGAGGCGGAGGTGCAGGAGATCCTGCGCCGCGACGAGGCCCTCGATGAGGATGGCGTGGACGTGACGGAAGACACCGACACGTCCTTGGCCGAGCCCACGGGCGCGGTGCGGCGGAAGCCGGGCCGGCCGGCCACGCGCCGGGCGAGCCAGATCGTGGCGGTCGAGAACCAGCTGCGGCGGGCGCTCGGCGTGAAGGTCGTGGTCCATGCCAACGGCAAGGGGGCCGGCCGGATCGTGATCCCGTTCGCCGACCTCGACGAGTTCCAGCGGCTCCTCGACCACATCACCGAATAGCCTCCCGGCGGGTGTGCCGCGTGTTACACTGCCGGGCCTCCGGGGCGTAGCGCAGTTGGTAGCGCGCTTGGTTTGGGACCAAGAGGTCGAGAGTTCGAATCTCTCCGCCCCGATT
>JBIIDT010000065.1:0-15639 GCA_044238145.1 Pirellulales bacterium
CCGCCGCCGACATGCTCGCCTGGGAGAACAGCGGGTTTTCCATCGACGCGAGCGTGCGGATCACACTCATCGACCGCGATGTGCCCAGCTATTTCCAGAGTCTCGAGCATCTTCTCCGATACTGCGCCCGGCCGCCCTTTGCGATCGAACGACTCTCCGTGACTCGCGGCCCAGACGGCCGCGCAACCAGCGTCCGCTACGTGCTACCCAGACACAAAGCCGCCAACTGGGTGGGGCCCGGCCGCGGCCGCAAGTCCACGCAGCCGGGGGCCAATGGCGTCGTCGAACTCACGCCGTTTGAGTTCTTGGACCGGCTTGCCGCTCTCGTCCCGCCGCCGCGGAAGCATCGGCATCGGTATCACGGGGTGTTTGCGCCGAATCACAAGCTCAGGCCCGCCGTCACGGCGCTTGCCATCGGGAACATCCGCAAGCAACGCGAGGCCGCGACCGGCGGGCATGGGAGCGACGGTCACGCCACGGAAGGCTGCTGCGACGCGAATCACGCGACGCAAAAGCCACGCTCGCACGACACGTCGTGGATTGCGTGGGCGAAACTCATGGCGCGGGTGGGGGAGGAGTTTCCGCTTGAGTGCCCGAACTGCGGCGGTGACATTCGGCTGATCGCGTTCATCACGGAGCCAGGGGCGATTCGGAAGATCCTGACCCATCTTCGCGAACCGCTCGAACCTCCGCCCGTGTCGCCGGCTCGTGGCCCGCCCACCGACTGGGACGAGCTCGTCCAGGTCCACGACGAACGCGACGTCTTCCAGGGACGGATAGACGAGCTGCCCGTGATCGATATCCGCAGCCTCTGAGTCCTGCCGGACAGGCATCAACGAAGCCGCCAGGTGGCCGGCCTCGGAGAGACCCCGCGTTAACGGTAAGAAAAACGCCACTTCAAGGGGTAAGCCAGGCGTTCCTGGAACGACTTTGGGGTCCAGGAAGACCACGCCCTCGGCTCACGAGCCGCTCATCAGCTGGGAATCGGTCGCGGACGTGCCATTGGCCGGGCTATCCTCAGTTGGTGTCGCTCGACCCCGCCACGGCCGCGGTCCAGTGGCGGCTGCCGCCGGGGCCGAAGTCCGGCGGTCTCGACAGCCTCGGGCCGGGGCTGGTGGCGATGCGGCCGTGCTGTGACGACCGCCACGCCTACCTGCGCCGCCTGGCGCACGGCAACGCGCCGACGGTCGCGGCCGTCCGGCTGGCCGACGGCACCGTCGCCTGGGAGTCAACCGCCACCGCGCCGCATCCGCCGATTTCGGACCCGGTGCTCGTCGATGGCGGCCTGCAGTTCTTCGAGCTGCGGCCGGGAGTGACCGACGAGTTGACGTTCGTGGTCGTCGATCCGATCTCCGGTGCCCGCCGCATGCAAAAGACGGTGGGCGTTGTGCAGTCGGGTTGGCGGGTCAGGCGCGCCAAGTACGACGAGCGGAACATCGAGTCTGGCGACTGCCAGGTGACCGCGGCCGACGGCCGGCTGTACGTCACGATTGGGGGGAGCGTGTTCTGCTGCGATGCCGATGGCCAGCTCCGGTGGACCAGGCACCTGCCGTGGCTCGCCGCCGACGTCGACGGATGGTGGCGGTACCAGGCGCAGACGCCGCCGCTCGTTCATGACGGCCGCGTGTTCCTCATTCAGCCGGGCTTCCCCGGGATCGCGGCGGTCGACGCGGCAGACGGCCAGCTGCTCTGGAAGCAGCCGCTCGAGGGTCCGCGCCGGCTCGTCGGCATCGCGGGCGCGGGCGCCGCCGCGCGGCTGGTCGTGGAGACGGCCGAGGGCATTCTCGCCTGCGATCCGCGGGACGGGTCGACCCGCATGCTGTTGGAAGCCCGCGACGGACCTGGCGATTTCTGGCTGGGGATCGCCCCGACGCGGCTCGTCGGCCCCCCGCTGGCGACCGCCGACGGCCACGTGATAGCGATGGTGCAGCAGCGGCGGGCCGACACGGCGGCGACGGGCGTGCTCGACGTTGCCGTCGTCTGGGTCGACGTCGCCACGGGCGGCGTGCAGAAGACGGCGGAAGTGCCATCCCTGGCGGGCAAGCCCCCCTGGGCCGGCCCGCTCGCCGTGGCTGAAGGCCGGCTCTGGACGCTCGCGTTCGCCAACGCCGCGGACATGCGGCGGGCGCTGTGGGAACTGGCCCCGAAACCGGCCCCCTGACGTCCCGGCGGCGGTGCCAGTGGCGGGTTTTCCCGTGCCAAGCGATAATCCGGGTAACCTTCGGCGGCGGTCGGTCATATTTCAACGGACCTCCCGCCTTCCGGTCCCACGCCCGCCCATGCACGCCCGCCCGCAGACCACCCGCGTGATGTTCGCCGCCCTGCTGGCGGTCGCCGGGCTTGGCCTTCGTCCCGGCCCGGCATTCGCCCAGCCGCCCGCGGCCGAGGAGTGGGAGATCACGCCGCAGAGCGAGGCGGCGATCAAGAAGGGCCTGGCCTATCTCGCCCGCACGCAGGGAGCCGCGGGCAACTGGGGCACCAACGAACTGGGCATCGTGGCCACGGGGGCGCTGGCCTTCATGGCGGCCGGCCACACGCCGGGCGACGGCGAATACGGTCAGGCCGTCGCCCGGGCCCTCGATTTCGTGATCAACAACGCCAAGCCGTCGGGACTGCTCAACATCAGCGCCCCCAACCACGACATGTACAACCACGGCCTGGCCACGTTCGTGCTCGGCCAGGCCTACGGCATGACCAACGACCGCAAGCTCGGCGCCGCGCTCGACCGGGCGCTGCGGGTGATCATCCAGACCCAGGGGCCGGTCGGCAGCTGGGCCTATACGGCCAACCGGGGTGACGGCGATTTGAGCCTCTGCGTGATGCAGGCCAAGGCGCTGCGAAGCGCCACCGACAGCGGCTTCGAGATCCCGCGGGCCACGATCGAGAAGGCGATCGGCCGGGTGCGGTCGATGTACCTGCCGAAGCACGGCGTGAAGAACCAGGGCGAGGCCAAGATGCGCGAGGGGCCGGGCCAGTTCACGTACAGCGGCGCCGGTGGCGCCACGCTGGCCATGGCCGCCGCGGGCGTGATCTGCATCCAGGAGTTCGGCCAGTACGACGACTGGCGGATCGCGAAGAGCATGGAGCCGGTCACGGCCGCAATCGCGGCGGCCAAGCCGCCGGCGCCGGGCAGCGGCCAACTTCCGTTCGACGCCTACACGCTCAACTACGTCGGCCAGTCGCTCTATCAGGTGGGCGGCCAGGGCTGGAAGGACAACTACGCGAAACTTCGCGACATGCTCGTCGCCGGCCAACGGGCCGACGGGTCCTGGACCGACAGCCGCCTGAACAGTGGCCTCTACGGCACGGCCGTCGCCGTGTTCGTGCTCGCGATCCCCTACCGCTATCTCCCCATCCTCCAGGAAGCGAAGGTCGGCGTCCTCGCCGGACGCTGACCCGCCCGCGGGCAGGGACTCCTCGCATGATCTCGTTCCTGCCGGGTGGAGAGTGGCTCGCCGTCGCCGGCCTCGCGGCCGCGGCCGGGCCGGTCCTCATCCACCTGCTCAATCGCCGCATCTTCCGCCAGGTCGACTGGGCGGCGATGGACTTCCTGCTCGAGGCCTCGCGGCGGAGCAAGGCGTTCCTTCGCCTCCGTGAACTTCTCCTCATGGCCCTGCGGATGGCGGCCGTGGCCCTGTTCGGCTTCGCCGTCGCCCGGCCCTTCTTCGCCACCGGCGGCGCGGCGGCGACGTCGGGGCCCGTGCACGCGATCCTCGTCCTCGACAACAGCATGAGCATGGGCCGCGAGCGGCTCGGCGGCAGCACGCTGCTCGACGACGCCCGCGTGCGGGCCGGCGAGTTCATCGAGCAACTGCCCCCGGGCAGCCGGATCTCGGTGCTGCCGCTGTGCGGATCGCCCGCGGGCACGAGCCTCGACGCCTACCGGGCGAAGGAGGATGCGATCGAGGCCGTGGCCGCCGTCCCGGTGGTCGACCGGATGGGCACCGCCGCCGCCGCCGAGGCCCTCGCCAAGCGAGCGGCCGACGCGGCGCCGGACCTGCCGGAGAAGCGGATCGTGTTCATCGGCGACCAGCAGGCGATCAACTGGGCGGGCCGCGACCGTGAGCGGAAGGATGCCGGGGAAGGGAAGGACGACGCCGCGGCGCGCAAGGAGGGGCCCGAGATCCAGGTCGTCTCCGTGTCGCCGCCGGACCGCGACAACTCGTGGGTGGAGTCGCTCCGGATCGACGATGGCGTCGCCGACACGCAGTCGGAGGCCACGCTCACGGCCGTGGTGCGGCACGAGGCGGCGGCCCCGCGGGCGGGCGTCCGTGTGGCCCTCCTCGTCGACGGCGTCGAGGCGGCGGCGACGGCCGTCGATCTCGAGCCAGGGCAGGCGCGGGAGGTTCCGTTCCGGCACCGCTTCGCGGTCGACGTCGAGCCGGGCAAGATCGCCTCGGTGCCCGTGACGGTGTCGATGGCCAACGACCATCTCCCGGAGGACGACGCGCGGTCGATCGTCGTGCCCGTGGTGGCGGCGCTGCCCGTCGTGTTCGTGGACCAGTACGGGGCCGAGGGCGAGCAGCCGGCGGTCGGCCGCTACGGCGAGACGCGGCACCTGCGCACGCTCCTGGCGCCGGCCAGCCGCGACCAGCGGGAGACGGCGCTCGTGCAGGTGCGGCACGTGACGCCCGACGGGATCACCCGCGAACTGCTCGCGGACGCCCGGCTGGTCGTGATCGCGGGCATCACGGGGCCGTCGCCGGAGCAGACGACGCTGCTCCGCGAGTACGTCGCCCAGGGCGGGCGGCTGGTGATCGCCGCCGGAGGCGACTTCGATCCGGCCGCGTGGACCGCGGCGGCTTGGCTCGACGGCGCGGGCCTCCTGCCGGCGCCGCTGGAGGCGGCGGTCGGCCGCATGCCCGAAGAGGCGGGCGACCTGCGGCCGTTCCTGCTCGACGTGCGGTCCTTCCAGGACAACCCGCTCTTCCGCCTGCCGGGAGTGAGCCTCGAAGAGCTCCGCGACCTCTACGAAAACCCGCTGTTCTTCAAGGCGGTGAAGACGGTGGCCGACGAGACCTCCCTGGCCGCCGCGGCGGCGGCCGAGTCCCGCCGCGAGACCGACCGCCGCAGCCGGCTGGAGGCGATCGACGCCGAGCTGGAGAAGCTGGCCGCCGCCGAGAACAAGGCGGCCCTGCCCGCCCGTGAGACCCGGTCCCGCGAGGACTTGCTCGCGGAGCGGGCCAGCCTCGCCCCGAACTGGCTAGTGTGGGCCAACGACCTGCCCGACGACGACGCGACGGCCGACGAGCAGACGGCACGGCCGACGCTCGTGGCGCTGTTCGACAACGGCCTGCCCTTCCTCGTCACCCGCCGCATCGGCCGGGGCGAGGCGGCCTGGGTGTCGAGCGGCGTGTTCAGCAACTGGAACACGCTCCCGAAGACCAACGGCATGCTCCTCTTCGACCGCCTGCTGCGCGGCATGCTGGCGGCCACGCTTCCCTCCCGCAACTTCGACACGGTGGCGGCGATCACGCTCCCGGTCGCGGCCGCCGACCGCCGGGCCGACGTGACCGTCACCACGCCCGACGGCACGGCCGAGGCGCTCGGCGTCGAGGCCCTCGGGGGCGAGCGGTTCGGCGTCACGCTCCGCGATGCCTGCCGCCGCGGCATCTACACCGTCGCCGCGGCCGACCGGGCGCCCGCCACTCCCGCCACGCCGGCCGCCGAGGCCGTCCGCTGGAAGATGCCGGTGGCCGTCAACGGGCCGGCCGAGGAGTCGGAGCCCACGGTGCTCGACGTGGCCACGTTCGCCGAGGCGACGGGGAGCGACCCGCGGTTCCGCTGGGTCGGCCCGTCGGATCCGATCGCCCTCTCGGCGGCGCGGGTCAGCGGCCAGCAGTCGTGGTGGTGGCTCCTGCTTCTGGCACTGGCGTGCCTGCTGCTGGAGACGCTGCTCCTCGGCTGGCCGTACCGCGAGCGGGCGGCGGCCCAGCCGGCATCCGCGGGAGCCGCCGCATGAACGAGCTGCTCGGCAACCTGCTGCGGATCGAGAACGTGCGGTCGATCGACCGCTTCGAACTGGCGTTCGCGGCCGCCTGGGCCCAGCGGCATCCCGAGTGGGTGCTCCTGGGCTGCGTGGCGGCGATCGCCGCCGCGATCTGGTTCTACCGCCGGTTCCAGCCCACGGTTCCCCGGCCGCGACGGTTCGCGCTCTCCGCGCTGCGTGCCGCCCTGCTCGCGCTGTTGGTCGTCCTGCTCGCCGACCCGGTGCTCCAGGTGACGGTGCAGCACGTCTCGCGGCCGCTCCTGTGGCTCCTGGTGGACGGCTCGGAGAGCATGGAACTCCGCGACGATCTTCCCGAGGACGAGCGGACGCGGCTGGCCGCCGCCACGGGGCTCAAGCCGGCCGGTGAGACGGCTCCCGCGCGGATCGACTACCTCCGTTCCTGGCTGGGAAGGCCGGAGGAGAACGTCGTCGGGCGGCTGGCGGAGAAGTTCCGCATCAAGGCCTTCCTTTTCGACGGGCCCGACAGCGTCACGCCGCTCGACCTCGACGACGAGGGGCGGGGCACCGTCGATCCCGCGAAGGCGGCCGCGGCCCTCACGGCCAAGGGCGAGGTGACCGCGATCGGGGCGGCGCTCCGCGACATGCGGGCGCGGCATACCGCCTCGAGCCTCCAGGGCCTCGTCGTGGTGAGCGACTTCGACGAGAACTCCGGGCCGCCGGCGGTCGAGGCGGCCGAGCGGCTCGGCGTGCCCTGCTACACGGTCGGGCTCGGGCCCTCGATCGCCGTCGACATCGCCGCCGAACTGCAGTCGCCCCCGGTGATGAAGAAGGGGGAGGCGACGAGCGTGACCGTGCTCGTGCGGCAGTCGGGCCTCAACGGCTCTGCGGTGCCCGTGGCCGTCGTCGGCCGGCTGATCGGCAGCGACGGCCCCGGCGTCGAGGTGCCGATCGGCGACCGGTCCGTCACGCTCGACGGCCCCACGGCCACCGTGGAGATTCCCTTTACGCCGTCCGAGGTCGGCCGCTGGGAGTTCACTGCGACGGTCGAACCGCAGGCCGGCGAGTCGGTCGCGGGCAACAACGTCTCGACCCGCGAGGTCAACGTCCGCGACGACTTCCTGCGGCTGATGTACGTGGCCGACGAGCCGGGCTGGGAGTGGCGATTCATCAAGGAGGTGTTCCACCGCGATCCGCTCGTGGGCGAGCGCGGCTTCCGCACCTACCTGCGGTCGGCCGACCCGCGGGTCCACCGCGAGAACCCGCTGTATCTCGAAACGGCCACGCCGCCGCGGGGCGAGTTCTTCGCCAACGACGTGCTCTTCATCGGCAACTTCGACGCCCGCTCGATGAGCGGGCGGTTCGCCGAACTGGCCCGCGAGTTCGTGGAGACGTTCGGCGGCGGGCTCGTGGTGATCGGCAGCCGCTGGAACGGCCCCGGGCAGTTCGCCGGGACTCCGCTGGGCGACATGCTGCCGGTGGTGCCGACCGCCGGCACGGAGGCTGCCGTGAAGGAGTTCCGCCCGCGGCTCACGGCCGAGGCGCCGCTGTTCGAGTTCATGCGGCTCGGACGGGACGAGACCGACAACGCCCGCGGCTGGGCCAAGCTCGACGAGATGCCCTGGTACCAGCCGGTCGAGCGGCCGCACCCCCAGGCCACCGTGCTCCTCGCGCATCCCACCGACCGCTGCGCCGACGGCCGCACGCCGCAGCCGCTGATCGCGATCCGCCGCTACGGCCGGGGCGAGGTGGTCTACCTCGCCTTCGACGAGATGTGGCGGATGCGGAAGGGCGTGGGCGACCGCTACTACCGGCAGTTCTGGGGCCAGCTCATCTACCGGCTGGGCCTGAGCCACGCCCTCGGCTCGAGCAAGCGGTTCGTCGTGCGGAGCGACGCCGACAAATACCAGCCGGGCGACGCCGCCGTGATCACCGTCGAGGCCTACGACAAGGACTTCCGGCCGCTGAAGGCCGACGGCCTGGCCGGCCGGTCGCTGGCCGGCGAACTGGTCTCGCCCGAGGCGCTGCGGGCGGAGAAACCGGCGCAGCCCGTGGCGCTCCAGCAGCTCCGCGAGGGCGTGTTCGAGGCCCGCGTGCAACTCGGCGACGCTGGTGAGTATCGGATGCGGGTCACCGACCCGCTCACCGGCGAGGCGACCGAAGCCGCCTTCCGCGTCGACTCGCTCTCGGCCGAGAAGCGGAGCGTGGTCCGCAACACCGCCCTGGCCGGCATGCTCGCCTCGCGGACCGGGGGCCGAGCCTACGACCTGGCCTCCGCCACCCGGCTGCCCGACGAGATCGACGCCGTCGCCCGCCCGGAGCGGAGCGTGAAGGTCTTCCCGCTGTCGAACACCTGGCTCTGCTTCCTCACGGTCGTCGGGCTGATGCTCGGCGAATGGCTGCTCCGCAAGCGGTCGAACCTCTCCTGACCCCCCCCGCGCCTCATGGCCACCGACACGCTCACCGCCGACACGCCCACCACCGGCCCCCGGGCCGCCGGGCAGCGCTCCAGCCGGCTCGACCCGCTGCGGGTCCGGCTCGACGCCGTGCGCAAGCGGCGGCTCTTCAGCCGGCGACTGACGGCCTGGACGGCCGTCGTGGCCGCCGTGCTCGGCGCGTTGCTCGTGGCCTTCGTCCTCGACTGGCTCTTCGGCCTGCCCCGGGCCGGCCGGCTGTGGCTCTGGGCGGGCATCGTCGCCGCGACGGTCTGGGCCTTCCGCCGCTATGCCCGGCCGCTGCTCCGTGTCCATGAGAACGACATCGACGTCGCCTTGTCGATGGAGAAGGCCCACGGCATCGACAGCGACTTCGTCGCGGCGCTGCAGTTCGAGCGGCCCGAGGCCGATGGCTGGGGTTCGGAGACGCTCCGCACGGCGGTGGTGGACTACGTTTCGGAGTTCGGCCGCCAGTGGACGAGCGCGGCGCCCCTGTGGAACCGGCTGCTCGCGGGCCGGGCGGCCTGGGCGGCGGGGCTCGCCGCCCTGCTCGCGCTCGTCGGCGTGGCGTCGCCCGCCACCCTCCGCGCCTTCGCGGAGCGGATGGCACTGGGATCGCGGCACTATCCCACCTGGACGCGGATCGAGCGGCTCGTGATCGCCGGGCGGGAGATCGACCCGACCCGCGGCGATGAGATCCGGGCCCCGGCCGGTCAGCCGCTGGCCGTCGAGGTGACCTGGGCGGGTCGGCAGCCGGGCGAGAGCCTGGCCACGTTCGTCGGCGACTCGGGCGGCGGGTCGGCCGACATCCCGCTCGTGCCGTCGGAGACCGAGGCGACGGAGGGTAGCCAGCCGGTGCTCGCGGGCGAACTGCCGAACCTCACCGAGTCGGCGACCGTGGTGGTCCATGCCGGCGACGCCTGGAGCGAGCAGGTGCGGATCGTGGCCGTGCCCGCGCCGGTCGTGGAGGCGAACCTCGTCGTCGAACCGCCCGCCTACGCCCGCGATGCCGTGAAGCCGGCGTCGGCCGGCCGGCAGACGGCGGTCCTCGAAGGGTCGAGCGTGGCGCTCGAGGTCGTGTGCCTCAACAAGGACCTCACGAGCGCCGAGGTCGTGATCGACGGCACGGCCCATCCGCTCGTCCGCCAGGACGGGCCCGACGGCCGGCCGCGGTTCGTGCTCTCGGGAAGCGGGTCACCGCTGGCGGCCGTCGCGGAGCCGGTGCAGTACGAGGTGCGGGCCGTCGACACCGACGGCTTGTCGCCCGACCGCCCGCCATCCGGCACGATCCGCATCCGCCCCGACGGTCCGCCGCAGATCGTCATCGACGCCATCACCCGCGCCGTCGTCCCGACAGCGCGGCCGACGATCTCCTACACCGTCAAGGACGATTACGGCGTGGCCCGGCTGCGGGCCAACGTCGTGGTCCAGCGCGGGGATGCCGAACCGGTCGCCGCCGCGGCGGCCGCGGAGGGCGAAGCCGCCGAGCCGGCCGGCCCGCCCGCGAGCGGTGCCGTGGAGATCCGGCGGGAGGGCGATCCGCCGCTCGTCGGCGCCGCGCTGCCGCATGCGGGCAAAGTGGCGGTGCCGCTCGGCGGCTACGGCCTCAAGAAGGGCGACTTCGTGCGGGTGACCATCGAGGCGGTCGACTTCCGCGGCCCGACCCCCGGCCAGACGGCCACCAGCGCCCCCATCGACTTCTCGGTCACCGACGAGAACGGCGTGCTCGAGGCCCTGCAGCGGGCCGACACGCAGGCGGCGGAAGAGCTGAAGACGATCATCGAGGACCAGTTGCGCGTGGGAGAAAAGCCATGATGCGAACCTTGCTGAATGCGGGACGTGCGGACAGGGCCGGCGCGGCATGCTGGCTGGTGGCCTTGTTGCTCGTGCCGGCGGCCGCGGCGACGGCCGCGCCCGCGGGCTTCGATGCGTCCGCCCGCGACCGGGCCCAGCGGGCACGGCAGAAGGCCGCCGAGCTCGTGACCGCCGTGATCGACGTGCAACTGCGGCAATTGGAGGAGAACGGCCTCACCGACACGCCGATCCACTCCGAGGTGTCCGCCATGCGCCGCAACGTCGATGGCCTCGTGCAGCGGGAGATGCAGGGCGTCGTGGCGCTGCTCGACCGGGGCACGATGACGCCGGCCGAGGTCGGACAGGTCCGCGAACAGATCCGGCTGATCGTCGTCCGGCTGGCCGAGGAGCGGCACAAGCTTCTCCGGCGGCTCAAGGTGGCCGACCTGGCTGCCCAGGTCCGCCGGCTGATCGGGCTGGAGACGGCGGCCGCCGCGACGGTGAGCACGCTGCCCAAGGCCGGCGACGACCGCGAGACGCGCATCCTCCAGGTGCTCGAGTCGCAGCGGACCGTCCGGGCGCTGTGCGAGCGGCTGGAGGCCGACCTGGCCGACATGAGCGAATGGGGCGGCGCGATCGGGGATGGCGCCGCCGACGGGTTGCGGCTGATGCGGATCGGCGACGTCCGCGGCAGCCTGGCGACCGCCGAGCAGCGGCTCCAGGCGACCGACTTTCCCGCCACCCAGCAGGCCCAGGAGCGGGTGATCGCGGCGCTCGAGAGCCTGCTGGCCTCGGTGGAGCGGACGCAGGGCGTCGTCGGCGATGACAACGAGCAGGCGATCAAGGCCGTCAAGGACGCGATCGCGAAGGTCGAGGCGATCCGCAAGGAGATCGCGGCGTCGCCGCTGGAAGACACCGACGTCGAGCGGCTGATCGCCGCCCAGACGGAGGTCGAGCAGCAGCTCGAGAAGATGGAGCCGATCGTCGCCCGGCGGTCCGACGCCTCGCCGCTGCTCGACCAGGCCCAGAAGGCCACGGCCGAGGCCACGGCCGCGCTCTTCGAGGCCGACAAGCAGAAGGCCGACGCCGCCGAGGGCAAGGTGCTCGGCAACCTCCGCGAGATCGCGGCGGCGCTCGAGAACCGCGACCGGAAGTCCGCCGGGGAACTGACGGCCAAGGAACTCGCCGAGCGCTTGGCGGCGCTGGAGAGGGCCCGCGAGCGGACCGCGGCCGCGGCCGCAGCCGAGGAGCAGGCCAAGCAGGCCGTCGCGGCGGCCAATCCGCAGGCCGCGGCGCAGGCCGAGACCGCGGCGGCGCAGGTGCTCGCTCCCAAGCCCGAGGACAAGCCGCTGCCGCCGGGTGTCGCCCGCAAGATGGCGGAGGCGCAGGAGGAGGCCACGAAGGCCACCCGGGAACTCGGCAAGCCGCAGAAGGAGGCGGGTGAAAAGGCCGTCGCGGAGGCGGCCGAGGCGGTCAAGCGGGCCCAGGAGGAGATCGAGGTGGCGATCGCCGACACGAAGCGGGAACTGCTCGCCGTGAAGATCGGCGAGATGAACCGGGCCGCCGAGACGCTCGAGCGCGCCGCGGCCGAGCAGGAACAGGTGGCCGACCAGGCCCGCGAGGCCGCCGGCCCCGTCGGCAAGCCCGATGACGCCGCCCAACTCGCCCAGACGGCCGAAGCCGAGAGGAAGGTGGCCGCGGTGACCGAGAAGGTGGCCGAGGCGCTCCGCGACACTTCGCCGGCCGCGGCCGACAAGGTCGCGGCGGCCCGCCCGACCGTCGCCGAGGTGGAGAAGAAACTCGCGGAAGCGCAGGCCCAGGCGCCCCAGCCGGCACCGAAGCCCGAGAACCCGGCGGCGAAGAAGGCGGCGGCGGAGGGCACGCAGGCCCGCGAGGCGCTCGCCGAGATGGCGGAGGCGCGGGCCGACGTGCAGAAGGCGCAGGCGGAGCAGGCCCGGGCCGAGGGCCGGGAGGAGAAGGCCAAGGCGCTCGAGGCCGCGGCCGAACTCTCCCAAATGCGGGCCGCCGACGAGCGGGCCGAGGCCGCGGAGAAACAGGCCGCGGGCAATCCCCAGGCCGAGAAGCAGGCAGCCGCGAAGCGGGCGAGCGAACTCGACAAGATGGCCGAGCGGGCGGAGCAGAAGGCGAAGGACGCCCCGGCTCCAGTCGCCGAAGCGATGAAGGATCTGGCCGCCAAGGCCCGCGAGGCCGCCCGCGACACACTCGCCGGCAAACCCGAGGCCGAGGCCGCGCAGGACCGCGCCGAGCAGGCGCTCGCCAAGGCCGAGCAGAAGGCGGCCGAGACCGCGCAGAAGCTGGACGGCAAGCCCGATCCCGCGGCGCAGAAGCGGGTCACGGAACTCGCGAAGCGGGCGACGCAGGCACTGGGGAAAGAGTCGCAGGGCGAGCCGAAGGCGCAGGAGGCCGCGCAGGCGCTCGCCGACGCGGCGAAGTCGTCCGCGGAGGCGGAGCAGAAGATCGCCGCGGGGAAGGAGCCCGCTGCGGCCCCGCAGAAGCAGACGGCCGAATCGCTTGACAAGGCCGAGAAGGCGCTCGCTGCCGCCGTGAAAGCCCAGGGCGAGAAGAAGGCCGCGGCCGAGGAGCGGGCCGCGAAGGCGAACCCGCAGCAGGCGGCGGAGAAGCAGGCAGCCAACGCCGAGGCGAAGCAGGCCGGCGAGGCGATGGCCGACGTGGCGGAGGCGCGGGCCGACGTGCAGAAGGCGCAGGCGGAACAGGCCCGGGCCGAGGGCAAGCACGAGCAGGCCGAGGCGCTCGAAGCCGCCGCGGAACTCTCGCAGATGCGGGCGCAGCAGGCGCGGGCCGAGGCCGCGGAGAAACAGGCCGCGGGCAATCCCCAGGCCGAGAAGCAGGCAGCCGCGAAGCGGGCGAGCGAACTCGAGAAGATGGCCGAGCGGGCGGAGCAGAAGGCGAAGGACGCTCCGGCTCCAGTCGCCGAGGCGATGAAGGATCTGGCCGCCAAGGCCCGTGAGGCCGCCAAGGAAACCCGCGCCGGCAAGCCCGAGGCCGAGGCCGCGCAGGACCGCGCCGAGCAGGCGCTCGCCAAGGCCGAGCAGAAGGCGGCCGAGACGGCGCAGAAGCCGGCCGGCGAGCAGCCTGCGGGCAAGCCCGATCCCGCGGCGCAGAAGCGGGTCTCAGATCTCGCCAAGCAGGCGGCGGAGGCCGTCGGCAAGGAGGCCAAGGACAAGCCGAAGGCACAAGAGGCGGCGCAGGCGCTCGCCGACGCGGCGAAGTCGTCCGCGGAGGCGGAGAAGAAGATCGCCGAGGGCAAGGAGCCGGCGGCGGCCCAGCAGAAGCAGACGGCCGAGTCGCTCGAGAAGGCGGAGCAGGCGATCGCCGCGGCGATGCAGGCCGAGGCGAAGAAGAAAGCCGAGGCCGACCAGCGGCTCGCGCAGGCGGAGGCCGCCCAGAAGCCCCAGCCGACCGCGGAGCAGACCGCCGCGAAGCAGGCGGCCAAGGCGGAGGCCAAGCAGGCCAGCGAGAAGATGGCCGACGTGGCCGAGGCGCGGGCCGACGTGCAGAAAGCGCAGGCCGAGCAGGCCCGGGCCGAGGGCAAGGAGGAGAAGGCCCAGGCGCTCGAGGCCGCGGCGGAACTCTCCGAGATGCGGGCCGCCGACGAGCGGGCCGAGGCCGCCGAGAAGCAGGCCGAGGGCAATCCCCAGGCCGAGAAGCAGGCGGCCGCCAAGCGGGCGAACGAACTCGACAAGATGGCCGCGCAGGCGGAGCAGAAGGCGAAGGAGGCACCGGCCGCGGTGGCCGAGGCGATGAAGGATCTGGCCGCGAAGGCCCGCGAGGCCGCCGAGGAGACCCGCGCCGGCAAGCCCGAGGCGGAGGCCGCGCAGGACCGCGCCGCAGAGGCGCTCGCCAAGGCCGAGCAGGCGGCCGCGGAGACGGCGCAGAAGCCGGCCGGCGAGCAGCCTGCGGGCAAGCCCAATCCGGAGGCGCAGAAGAAGGTGTCGGAACTCGCCAAGCAGGCGGCGGAGGCCGTCGGGCAGGAGGCCAAGCAGGAGCCGAAGGCAAATGAAGCGGCCCAGGCGCTCGCCGAGGCGGCCCAGGCTTCGGCGGAAGCGGAGCAGAAGATGGCCGAGGGCAAGGAGCCCGCGGCGGCCCAGCAGGAAAAGACGGCCCAGTCGCTGGAGAAGGCGGAGAAGGCTCTGGCTGCCGCCATGCAGGCGCAGGCCGAGAAGAAGGCCGCGGCCGAGGAGCGCATGGCGCAGGCGGATGCCGCGCCGGCCGCCCCCGAGCAGCCGCGGCCCGAGGCGATGCGGCAGGCGGCCAACGAGGCGGCCCAGCAGGCCGAGAAGGCCGCCCAGCAGCTCGCCGACTCCGCGAAGCAGCTGCGGCAGGAGATCGCCAAGACGGCGAACGAACTCGGGAAGGTCGCCGAGGAGCAGTTGAAGTCGGTCGCACCCGTTGCCAAGGAGGCGGCCGCACTCGCCCAGAAGCCCGACCCGATCAGCACGGCCCGCGAGTCGATCGCCGACATGGCCGAGGCCCGCAGCGAGGTGCAGAAGGCGCAGGCCGAGCAGGCCCGCGCCGCCGGCCAGGAAGAGAAGGCCGACGCGCTCGAGGCCGCCGCGGAACTCTCGCAGATGCGGGCGGAGCAGGAGCGGTCCGAGGCCGCACGGGGCGAGCCGCAGGGCGACCCGCAGGCCCAGAAGCAGGCCAATGCCCAGCGGGCCACCGAACTGGAGAAGATGGCCGAGCGAGCCGAGAAGATGGCCGAGGGGGCGCCGGCGCCGGTCTCCGAGGCGATGAAGAACCTGGCGGAAAAGGCCCACGAGGCCGCCCGCGAGGCGCTTGCCGGCAAGCCCGAGGCGGCCGAGGCCGCTCGGCAGCAGGCCGAGCAGGCGCTGCGGCAGGCCGAGCAGGCCGCGGCCGAGACGGCGCAGCAGCCGGCCGGGAAGCAGGCGGCCGGGCAGCCCGACGCCGAGGCGCAGAAGCGGGTCTCGGAACTCGCGAAGGAGGCGGCGGAGGCCGTCGGCAGGGAGGCCCAGGCCCAACCGAAGGCGGCCGAGGCCGCGCAGGCGCTCGCCGAGGCGGCCAAGGCGTCGGCGGCGGCGGAGCAGCAGATGGCCGATGGCAAGCAGCCCGCGGCGGCCCAGCAGCAGCAGCAGGCCTCAGCCGCGCTTGAAAAAGCCGACAAGGCCCTCGCCGAGGCGATGCAGGCGAGCGAGCAGAAGATGGCGGCGGACCTGAAGGCTCAGGCCGAGCGGGCCGAGGCGCTCGCCAAGCAGGCGGGCACCGTCGATCCGGCGGCTCGGGCGGCGCTCGAGCGGGCTGCGGAGGAATCGGCCCAGGCGGCCCGCGAGCCGGGGCAGCAGGCGGGACAGCCGCAATCCACGCCGCCGCAGGGGCAGGCCGGCCAGCAGCCGCAGCAGCCCGGGGAGCAGGCATCCAACCCGCACGAGATGTTGGAGCGGGCCACGGCCTCGCTTGCCGCGC
>JBIIDT010000066.1:0-15626 GCA_044238145.1 Pirellulales bacterium
TGGCCGACACCAGCGACACGATCGAAGTCCGCCGCCGGCTGCGGCGGCTCGCCGGGCAGGTGGCCCGCGGGTCGGGCAACGTGCAGCGGATGACGTTCCTCGAGACCGAGATCGCCGAGTGTCTCGAGGAGGCGGCCGGCGCCGGTGTCCGCGACCGCTGGCAGCTCTGCGAGGCCGCGGCCTGGGGCCTCGGCTGGATGGCCCGCACGAAGCGGGCCGGAGGATCCGCGGGCGGCCTGCTCGAGCGGCTCGTGCAGCAGGCCCGCGCGGCGCAGGTCTCTCTGGGCGGCCGCGACACGGTGCCGGCCCGGTTCGTGCTCGTGCTCGCGCGGCTGTTCCGCGACATCGAGGCCTGCCGCTGTCTCGAGGCTTCGTCCGTGGACGCCGTCGGCGAGGAACTCGCCCGGCTCGTGACCGCCGCGGGCGCGGTCGGGCTGTCGGGGGCGGAGGCCGTGCTGGAGCGGGTGGTGCGGTGGACCGGGGTCCGCGAGGCGGGCCTGGCCACGGGTCCGCTGCCCTGGGACGAGGCCGCCGAGTCCCGCTGGGCCGCCGCGGCGTCGGCGGCGCTCGGACTGCTCGGCGGCCGCGGCCGGATCCTCGTCGGCCCCGGCCGGCTGCCGGCCTGCTTCTCCCAGCCGTTGCTCGAGGCCGTCGCTGGACGGCCTCGCGGCGGCGTCTCGCGGGCCGCGGCCCGCACCGCGCGGGCCCTGAGCCGCGGCGGCACGAACGCGAAGTGCCTGCCCCGCGACTTCCACGATCCCGAGGCGGCGGTGGCCATCCTCCGCTCGGGCTGGAAGCAGGGCGACGTCCGCGTGCTGCTCGAGTACCGCGAGCCGCTGCCGCGGCTCGAGATCGCCGTCGACGATCGAGTCCTGTTCGCTGGCGCGTGGCAGTGGTCGGCCTCCGCGGACGGCCGGCCGCTCGACGCCGAGGGCGCCTGGAAGGTGTCGTGCTGGGAGACGGGCCGCAAGGCCACGTTCCTCGAGATCGTGGCGCCGCTGACGGGCGGGATGCAGTTGGAGCGGCAGGTGGTCGTGCTGCCGCGGCAGCGGATCATGATGCTCGCCGACGCCCTCGTGCCGCGGCCGGGTAGCACCGCCGCGATCCAGGATCTCCGGCACCGCGCCTGCCTGCCGCTGGCCACCGGCCTCGACAGCGATCCCGAGCAGGAGACCCGCGAGATCCTCGTCTCCGACACGCGGACGCGGTGCCTGGTGCTGCCGCTGGCGCTGCCCGAGTGGCGGACGGCGGGCCGGGGCGGCTTCGCGGCCGCCGCCGACGGGCTCGTGCTCGAGCAGCAGGGAGCGATGCGGCTCTTTGCGCCGCTGTGGATCGACTGCGACGCGGCCCGAATCGGCCGGCCGCGGACGTGGCGGCAGTTGACCGTCGCCGACACGCGGCGGATCCTGCCGGCCCACCAGGCCGTCGGTTTCCGCGTCCAGGCCGGTCTCGAGCAGTGGCTCGTGTACCGGGCGCTCGACGTGCCGCGGAACCGCACGCTGCTCGGCTGCAACGTGTCGTGCGAGTTCCTCGTGGGCCGCGTGAAGAAGTCGGGCGAGGTGGCCCGCACGCTCGAGATCCAGTGAACGGGGCCGCCGGCATGCCGGGGGAAGCCGCGGCCGCGAGGATCGCGGAGAACCTGGCGGCGATCCGCGGGCGGGTCGCCGAGGCGTGTCGGCGGGCGGGGCGGGATCCGGGGGACGTGACGCTGATCGCGGTCACGAAGTACGTGGACGGCGCGACGGCGCGGCTCGTGCACGCGGCCGGCTGCGTCGACCTCGCCGAGAGCCGGCCGCAGTCGCTGTGGGCCAAGGCCGAGGCGCTCGCCGACCTCGTGCCGCCGCCCCGCTGGCACCTGGTGGGCCACCTGCAGCGGAACAAGATCCGCCGCACGCTCGCCGCGGCGCCGCTCGTCCATTCGCTCGACAGCCTGCGGCTGCTCGAGGCGCTCGCGGCGGAGGCGGCCGCGGTGGGATGCGTCTGCGAGGCGCTCGTGGAGGTGAACCTCGCCGGCGATCCGGATCGCACCGGGGCCACGGAGGCCGAGGCGGAGGCGATCATCACCGCGGCGGCGGCGCGGCCCGAGGTCGTCGTCCGCGGGCTGATGGGCATGGCCAGCGTGCCCGACGACGATCCGGGGGCGGCGCGGCGCGAGTTCGCCCGGCTGCGGGCGCTCCGCGACCGGTTCGCGGCCGGGCTGCCGGGTGGCGACCGGCTCCGCGACCTCTCGATGGGCATGAGCGGCGACTTTCCCGAGGCGATCCTCGAGGGGGCGACGATGATCCGCGTCGGCTCGGCGGTCTTCGCGGGGATCGGCGGGTGAGCGACGGTCTCCGGGCGCCGCCGGCGGCGTCAGCGCGGGACCGGACGGTCGAGAAACCGCCGCATGGCCTGCCGCGGGGCGTCGGCCTTGAAGAACGCCGCCCCGCTGTGCCCGACGCCCGGCAGCACCATCAGCGTCGAGGCCACGCCCGCCGCCCGCAGCGCCGCGTCGAGCCGCCGGCTCTGCTCGACCGGAACGATGCGATCGGCGTCGCCGTGCAGGATGAGGAACGGCGGGTCGTCGGCCGAGACGTGCGAGAGCGGGCTGGCCGACCGCGCGCGGTCGGCGAGGTCCGGCCCAGGGCCGCCGAGGAGGGCCATGACCGTGGGCCGGACGGGGCCGTCTGCCTCGCCGTCGGCCGCGGTCCCTTCGGAAGCGATCGTCGATGCGAAGTCGCTCGGTCCGAAGAGGTCGATCACCCCCTGGACCGGCGCGGCGCCCGTGCCGGCGGTGCCGATCAGCGCCGCCAGGTGGCCGCCCGCGGACGAGCCGCCGACGAACAGGCGGTCGGGATCGAGGCCGTACGTCGCCGCTTCGCGGCGCAACCAGGCGATCGCCGCCTGGCAGTCGTCGAGCTGGGCCGGCATGCAGGCCTGCCACGAGAGCCGATAGTCAATGCTGGCCACGGCCCAGCCCTCCGCGGCGAGCCAGGCGAGCTGGCAGCGTTCCTTGGTGCCGTGCTTCCAGCCGCCGCCGTGGATCCAGAGGAGGATGGGAAGCCCACGGTCGCCGGTCGGCCGGTCGGCCGCGTCTGCGGGCAGGTACAGATCCAGCAGCAGCGCCATCGGCACCGGCTTGTCGGCCACGGCGTATTCGATGTCCGCGATCCGCTTCACGCCCTCCGGGACCGCGTGACGCGCGTCGCCCGCCGGTCGGCGGCCGCGGCCCGCGGCGCCGGTGAGCGAGTCGCCGAGGTCCGCACGGGCCGCGGTGGCCACGGCCTCGAGCCGGGCCACCACGTCCGGATGGTCCGCCGCCACGTCGTGGGTCTCGCCCGGGTCGGTGTCGAGGTCGTAGAGCGACGTCGGCAGGGACGCGACCGAGTAGCCGTGGCGGCTGGCGATTCCGCGCACGCCCGATTCCGCGATCGGTTGCGGGGCCTGGTCCGCGGGCCGGGCTGGCTGGCCGTCGCGACCCGGGGGCCCGCTCACGGTCGGGTAGTCGTGCGGCACGTGCAGCTTCCAGCGGCCCTGCCGCACGGCGTGCAATTCATCGCCCGCATAGAACAAGAACGTGTCGCGGCCCGTGGCCCCCTCCGTGCCGAGCAGCAGGGGAGTGAGGTCGAGGCCGTCGGTCTTCCGCTCGGGCAGCGCGGCCCCGGCGAGCCTCGCCATCGACGTGAACAGGTCGAGCGTGCTCAGCATCTCGTCCGAGACGCGGCCCGCCGGCACGTGCCCGGGCCAGCGGACGATGCACGGCACCCGCATGCCCCCCTCGAAGGCCGTCAGCTTGCCCTCGCGAAGCGGGGCGGCCGATCCGGCGTGGTTGCCATAGGACAGGAAGGGCCCGTTGTCGGACGCGAAGATCACGAGCGTGTTCCCGGCGAGCCCGTGGCGGTCGAGCGCGGCGACGATCTCCCCCACCGAGGCGTCGAGTTCCGCGACCACGTCGGCGTAGCGGCCGCGGCCCGTCTTTCCACGCCACTCCGCGGAGGCGAAGATCGGCACGTGCGGCATGACGTGCGGCACGTAGAGGAAGAACGGCCGCCGTGCGTGCCGCTCGATGAACCGCACGGCCCGGTCCGTGAACCGGCGGGTGAACTGCGACTGGTCCGGGTCGATCTCGACGACCTCGTTTCCGTCGTGGAGCGGCAGCGGCGGCAACGTCCGCGCGACCGGGTGCAGGGGGCCGTTGTCGTTGGAGTAGGGGATGCCGAAGAACTCGTCGAATCCGCGCCTCGTCGGCCAGAACGGCGGGTGATGGCCGAGGTGCCACTTGCCGAAGGCCGCCGTCGCGTAGCCCCGCTCCTTGAGCAGTTCGCTCAGCAGCCGCTCGTCGCCGTGGATGCCCGTCGGGCTCGTGTGGTTGAGGGCCCCGGCCATCCCGATGCGATTGGGGTAGCAGCCGGTGAGGAGACCGGCCCGCGAGGCCGTGCACACCGCCTGGGCGACGTAGCAGCTCGTGAACCGCGTGCCCGCGGCCGCCAGGCGGTCGAGGGCTGGCGTCGCGCCGGCAGGGCCGCCGGAGCAGCCGAGATCGGCATAGCCGAGGTCGTCGGCCAGGATCAGGACGACGTTCGGTGGGCGGTCGGGGGCGGCGTCGGCGGCCGCGGCGGCTGCGGCGACACCGCACGGCAAGCCGACGCAGGCCGTGGCCATGGCCGCGAGTCGAGTGACGACGGACATCGCGAGATCCTCGGTGCGAGGCAACGGAGGGATAGGACGAGTCATCCAGCATAGGCATCCGGCCCGCTTCCTGTCGCTCGCTCCGCCGGCCGCACGTTTGCCGCGTAGAATTGCTGTGGGCTCGTTCGGCTCTTTCCAGGGATCGTCACCATGCACGCGGATTCGCGGCTCGTCGATCGGGCGGTGGCCCTGGCGGCGGAACTGCAGCGGGAGGCGGTGCAGTTGCAGACGCCGGCTGAGCGGCGGCAGCAGGCCGAGCTCGACCGGATGCTGAGGAATCCGGCCGACAAGGCGACGCTCGTCGAGCTCACCGATCAGGCCTTCCGCTCGCACGCCGCCGCCCGCACCGCCGAGCAGTTCACGCACATCCTCGACGTGCAGGGGATCCCGCGGTTCTTCAGCCCGCTCGACCAGGCCCTGCTGCTCGGCTTCCAGACGTTCGGCGACTGGCTGCCGTCGGTCACGGTGCCGCTGGTGAAGTCGCACCTCCGGCACGAGACGGCCAACGTCGTGCTTCCGGCCGAGCCCGAGCTGCTGCACGAGCACCTCGCGGCCCGCCGGCGGCAGGGGCTGCGGATGAACCTCAACTTCCTCGGCGAGACGGTGCTCGGCGAGGACGAGGCGCGGCAGCGGCTGGAGAAGTACCTCGCGGCCCTCCAGGCGCCCGACGTGGAGGTGCTGTCGGTGAAGATCTCCACGCTCGACTCGCAGATCCTTCCCGTGGCCCGCGAGCACACCCTGGGTCGGCTCTGCGACCGGCTGGAGTTGCTGTACCGGGCCGCGGCCCACGACGGGGCGGGCCGGTTCGTGTACCTCGACATGGAGGAGTACCGCGACCTCGCGCTCACGGCCGAGGCCTTCATGCGGACGCTGGCGCGGCCGGGACTCGAGCGGGTGCGGGCCGGCATCGCCCTGCAGGCCTACGTGCCCGACTCGTTCCGCTGGCAGCGGCGGATCACCGACTGGGCGGTCGCGCGGGTGGCGGCCGGCGGTTCGCCGGTCACGATCCGCATCGTGAAGGGGGCCAACATGGAGATGGAGCGGATCGACGCGGCCCTCCACGACTGGCCGCAGGCCCCGTTCCGCACCAAGCTCGAGACCGACGCCAACTACAAGCGGATGCTCGACTACGCCCTGCGGCCCGAGCACCTCGCCGCCGTGCACGTGGGGGTGGCCTCGCACAACCTGTTCGACGTCGCCTACGGGCTCGTGCTCGCCGCGGAGCGGCAGGCCGGCGACCGCGTGCAGTTCGAGATGCTCGAGGGGATGGCGAACCACCAGCGGCGGGCCGTGCTCGCCCACACCGAGCGGCTGCTCCTCTACGCCCCGGCCTGCCGCAAGGAGGAGTTTCTCAATGCCATCGGCTACCTGATCCGGCGGCTCGACGAGAACACCGGCCCCGAGAACTTCCTCGGCCACGCCTTCCGGCTCACGGTGGGGAGCCCCGATTGGCAGGTGCTGGAGCAGGGCTTCCGCACGGCGTTCGCGACGCCGGTGTCCGACGCCCCGCAGCGGACGCAGGACCGCCGCACGGAGAAGTTCCCGGACGCGGAGCCGGAGAAGCCGTGGCGGGAGTTCACGAACGAGCCCGACACCGACTGGTCGCTCGAGCAGAACTCGGCGTGGGCCGCCACGATCGCCGGCCGCGATCCCGACGAGTTCGCCGGCCGCGTCGTGCCGGTCGTGGTCGCGGGCCGCGAGGTCGAGGGCCTCGCCAGCCGGTCCTGCCACGACCCGTCGCGGCCCGGCGCCGTCCTGTGCCGCCACGCGGTGGCGACCGACCGCGAGATCGACGAGGCCGTGGCCTGTGCGGCGGCCGATCCCGACGGCTGGCGGACGGCGTCCGTCGACGCCCGTAGCGCCGTGCTCGCACGGGTGGCGCAGGAGCTGCGGCGGGCCCGCGGCGAGCTGCTGCGGGTGGCGATGCTCGACGGCGGCAAGCTGTTCACCGAGGCCGACCCCGAGGTGTCGGAGGCGGTGGACTTCGTCGAGTTCTACCGCGCGGCCGCGCGGGAGTTTTTCGAGCTGCCGAACGTCACGGCCCGCGGCTGCGGCGTGGTGGTGGTCGTGCCGCCGTGGAACTTCCCGGTGGCGATCCCCTGCGGCGGGATCGCGGCGGCCCTCGCCGCGGGCAACACCGTGATCGTCAAGCCGGCCTCCGACACGGTGCTCACGGCCTGGGAGGTCTGCCAGTGCTTCTGGCGGGCCGGCGTGTCGCGACGGACGCTGCAGTTCACCCCGTGCCCGGGCGCCGGCCCCGGCGCCCGGCTCGTCGCGCATCCCGGCACGTCGGCCGTGATCCTCACCGGCGGCACCGACACGGCCCTGGCGATGCTCGCCGCCCAGCCCGACCTGCGGCTCTCCGCGGAGACCGGCGGCAAGAACGCCTCGATCGTGACCGCGATGAGCGACCGCGAACTGGCGATCCGGCACGTCGTCCACTCGGCCTTCGGCCACGGCGGCCAGAAGTGCTCGGCGACGTCGCTCCTGCTCCTCGAGGCGGAGGTCTACGACGATCCCGCCTTCAAGCGGACGCTCTGCGACGCGGTCGAGAGCCTGCACGTCGGCTCCGCCCACGCGCTGCACACGCGGGTCGGGCCGCTCATCCGCCCGCCCGCCGGGGCGCTCGAAGAGGCGCTCAAGACGCTCGAGCCCGGCGAGAGTTGGGCCGTCATGCCACGACGCGTCGGCGACGACCCGCACCTCTGGTCGCCGGGCGTGAAGTATGGCGTGACGCCGGGAAGCGTCACGCACCGGACGGAGTTCTTCGGGCCGCTCTTGGGGGTGATGCGGTTCGAGCGGCTCGCCGAGGCGATCGAGATCGTCAACGCCACCGGCTACGGCCTGACGAGCGCCATCCACAGCCTCGACGACCGCGAGATCGAGCAGTGGAAGCGCGGGATCCGGGCCGGCAACCTGTACGTCAACCGCGGCACCACCGGCGCCATCGTGCTCCGGCAGCCGTTCGGGGGCATGGGGAGGTCGTCCGTGGGGCCGGGGCTCAAGGCCGGCGGGCCGAATTACGTGGCGGCCTTCATGGACTTCCGCGACGCGTCGGCGACCGTCCCGCCGGCGACGCGGGCCATCGAGAACGCCGATCTCGCCGCGCTGGCGGCCCACCTGGGCCGCGACGCCGCGGGCGAGCGGCTGCGGGCCGCGGTCGCGAGCTACGACGCCGCCTGGCGGGACGAGTTCTCACGCGAGCACGACCACTTCCGCCTCCTCGGGCAGGACAACGTCCGCCGCTACCTGCCGTTCGGCACGGTCTGCGTGCGGATCGTGCCGGACGACGACTGGTGCGGCGTCGTGGCCCGCGTGGCGGCGGCCCGCGTCACCGGGGCCCGGGTGCTCGCCTCGTTCGCGCCAGGCTGCCCGCGGGCCTGGCACGAGTCGCTCGACGCGTGGACCGAATCCTGGGCGGGCGGCATCGAACTGGTCGAGCAGCCGGACGACGCCGTGGCAGCGCTGGTGCCGCGGCCCGACGTGCGGATCCGCTACGACGGCCGGTCCCTGGTGCCCGTCGCCATCCGCCGGGCCGCCGCCGCCGTCGGCCAGTGGATCGCCGACCCGCCCGTGGTGTCCGCCGGTCGCGTTGAACTGCTGTGGGTCTTGCGGGAGCAGAGCATCTCCCACGACTACCACCGCTACGGCAACCTCGGCCGCCGGGTCGGCGAGCGCCGGCGTGCCATCCGCCGCTGACGAAGCCCGGGGGTCAGTCGTCGAAGCGGACCTCGAGGATCTCGAACTTCATCGTGCCCTTGGGGACCTCGATCGCGACCTTCTCGCCCACCTTCTTGCCGAGCAGGCCCTGGGCCAGCGGGCTGGCCACGTTGATGCGGCCGGCGTCGTAGTCCTCCTCGCCGGCCCCCACGAGGACGAACACCTCCTCGTCGCCGTACTTCAGGTCCTTGACCACGACGGTGGCCCCGAACACCACCTCGTCGCCGGCCTCCTTGGCCCGTTCGACGATCACCGCCCGGGCCAGCTTGTCGCGGAGCAGGTTGATCTTGGCCTGCATCATCCCCTGGCTCTCGCGGGCGCCGTGGTACTCGGCGTTCTCGCTCAGGTCGCCCTCGCTGCGGGCCGAAGCCACGCGGGCGGCGAGCTTGGGCATCTCGACGTTCTCGAAGTGATCGACCTCGGCCTTGAGCTTCTCGTAGCCGGCACGGGTCATGGGGATGCGGTCGGACATGTCGGTCTCTCCAAACGCAGAAACGAACGGGGGAGCGGGGGCAGAAACGCCCGGGGGACGCCGGCCGCCGCCGGTCAGGCCGGCGGCGACGACTCGGGCACGTAGAGCAGGCGACCGCAGCTGCGACAGGTCACGACCCGCCCCAGCATCAGGTCGGAAAGCATGTTGCCGGTGATCTGCTGGAAGCAACCGCCACAGGTCTGGCCGTCGGCCGGGGCCATGCCGTCGGCCCCCTTGTGCTTCACGACCCGCTCGTACTTCTCGCGGACGTCGTCGGCGAGTTCCTTCTCCACCGCCTCGAGCTCGGCGCGGACGCGGGCCACCTCGCCGTTGAGCCGACCCGACTCCGCGTCGACCTTGGCCTGCGCCTCGGCCAGCGCCTTGCGGGCGGCCGCGAGGCCGGCTTCGGCGGCCGGGACGGCCGGCTTGAGGGCGTCGATCCGCTCGAGCGCCTCGAGGATCTCGTCTTCCAGCACCTTGAGGGCCATCCGGTCGGCGGCGATCTGCTCGGTGAGCGTCTGGTACTCGCGGTTGGTCTTGCAGGCGTTGAGCTTGCCGTCGAGGTCGCGGATCTTGGCCTCCGCCGACTTCAGCTGCAGCTGCTTCTGGTCGGCCGCCATCTTGGCCTTCTTGACGTCGTCCTGGGCGACCGCCTTGCCGGCGTCGGCGGCCTCGACCTGCTTCGTGCGGGCCGCCACCTGGCGCGGGCCGGCGGAGAGCTGCTCCTGCAGGTCGGCCAGCTGCCGGTGGATCCGGTGGAGCGTGCGGAGCGTTTCGGCGTGGACGGCGACGGCCATGCCCGGGAGTGTATCAACGGCGGCGGCCGGCCGCCACGAGGCAGCCGGCCGCCGGGGAAACGCGGGCCCGCGGGACGGCGGCTCAGTTGGCCGTCGCGGCGCCTTCCATGAAGGTCTCGAGCTGCCGCGACCGCACCGGGTGCTGCAGTTTCTTCACGGCCTTGGCCTCGATCTGCCGCACCCGCTCGCGGGTGACGCGGAAGATCCGCCCCACCTCCTCGAGCGTGTAGGTGTAGCCGTCGGTGAGGCCGTAGCGGAGCCGGATGATCTCCCGCTCGCGGTAGGTGAGGGTCTTGAGCAGCGAGTCGATCCGATCCCGGAGCAGGCCGTGGGTGGTCGACTGCGTGGGGCTGGCCACGCCGACGTCCTCGACGAACTCGCTGAAACTCGCGTCCTCGCTCTCGCCGATGGGGCGGTCGAGGCTCATCGGCTGCCGGCCCATCTCCAGCACCCGCCGGGCCTCGTCCACCGGCACGCCCGCGGCGTGGGCGATCTCCTCCGGCGCCGGCTCGCGGCCGAGCTCGTGGAGCAGCTTCTTGGCCGTCGTCCGTAGCTTCGACAGCACGTCGATCATGTGCACCGGGATGCGGATCGTGCGGGCCTGGTCGGCGATGGCCCGCGTGATCGCCTGCCGGATCCACCACGTCGCGTAGGTCGAGAACTTGAAGCCGCGACGATACTCGTACTTGTCGACCGCCCGCATCAGGCCGGTGTTGCCCTCCTGGATCAGGTCGAGGAAGGAGAGGCCGCGGTTGCGGTACTTCTTCGCGATCGACACGACGAGCCGGAGGTTGGCCGCGGACAGGTTCCGCTTGGCGGCCTCGTACTCGTCCCGCAGCTTGTCGAGGCCCGCCACCCGGGTCCGCAGCGACCGCGGGCTCTCCAGGGTGGTGAGCATCAGGTCGCGGAGCTCCTTCCGCATGTCGGCCCGGTCGTCGAGGGACAGACGCCCCTCCTTCATGGCCCGCAGGTCGGCCTGGAGCCGGTCCATGCGGGACGACATGCCGCGCAGCAGCTTCACCAGGGGCTGCACCCGGCGGGTGCGGAGGCTGAGCTCCTCGACCAGGACCAGCGACTTGGCCCGGTTGCGGCGGAACCGCAGTCGCGCGGTGCGGGCGTCGTCGGGCGACGTGTGGCGGCTGATGAGCAGCCGGAAGTCGCCCTGCGCGGCCTCCATGAGGTGGTCGAGGGTCTTGAGGTTGTGGGGCATCCGCGCCTGGATCTGCTCCTTCGTGAGCCGCTCCGTGAGCGACACCTTGATCGTGCGGTCGAAGGGCAGGCTCCCCTCGTGCACGCGGCGGAGCGTGTCCACCGTGGTTCGCAGCGAGTAGGCGCAGCCGAGGACGGCACGGCGAAACCGCTTCCGCGTGACCTCGATCCGCTTGGCCAGCGAAATCTCCTCGCGCCGGGTGAGCAGCGGGATCTCCGCCATCTGCGCCAGGTACATCCGGATCGGGTCGTTGCCCGCGTTCGATGGCGGCGTGGTGATCGCCTCTTCCCGCCGCGGCTTGGCGGCAGCGGCCGGGGTGCCGGCCTGCTGGGGCGCGGCCGCGGCCGGCTCCGGCGGCGTGTCGACGAGCTCGATGCCCTGATCCTCGAGAGCCACGAGCAGGAGGTCGATCTTCTCGGGGTCGACCGCCTCGTCGGGCAGGTAGGCGTTGACCTCGTCGAACGTGAGGTAGCCGACGGCCTTGCCGGCGGCGATCAGCCGGGCGAGATCGGCGTCACCGTGCGGCTGGGGCCCGGACGATGCCGCCGGGCGGCTGTTGGCGGGACCGGTCGTCTGCTTGCTCACGTCACTCATCGTTGGTTCTCCTTCACCATCGTACCGTCACTCGCCCCACCCCCCGGACCACCGGACGAGCCGGCGGCCGCTGGCGGCGACGAGACGGGCACCCTCACCCATCCTTGGGATCGGACATGCCCTGAGCCGCCCGTCGCTCCGCGACGAGCCGCTCCAGAAGTTCGGCCTCCGACTGGGCGTCCAGTCGGGAGGTTTTCAGCGTTCGGGCGCTCGCGTGCGCCTGCCGCTCGGCGGAGCGGCGTCGCAGGGCGTCCTCGAGGTGATGCATGCGTTCGTGGGCGGCGATCTCCCCGCGGGCGGCACTCGTCTCGTCGGCCGCGACCAGCAGGCTCTGCAGCGCCGGATCCTCGATCTCGAGCAGCAACTCGGAGAGCGCGACCTGCCGGCCCGCCCCGTGGAGCCGCTCCGCGGCCGCGAGCACCGCGCGGGCCTCACGGCTCTCGAGTCCGGCGGCGCCGACCTGGCGGACGATCAGCCCCGCGCTGTCGGGAACGCCCACGAGCACCTCCAGCACCTCGCGGTCCCAGGCTGGCAGCCGGGGCAGGGGCCGCGGCGCCGGAGCGTCGCCGGGCTCGTCGGCCGGCCGCCCGCGGTCGCGGAGCTCGAGCATCCGGCCGCGGAGCACGTCGCGGGACAGGCCGAAGCGGCGGGACAGCCGACCGAGCACCTGGTCCTCGCGGAGCCGACGCTGCGACGGGGGCAGGGGGGAGCGGGGCGAGACGGCGGCCAGGCCCTTGAGCACGCTCTCGATCGAGGCCAGGGCCGCGTCGTCGCCGGCGTCGGGCGGCAGCGAGGCGAGCGCCTCGTCCATGCGGTATTCGAGCGGGTCGCCCGCGGCGGCGACGATGGTCTCGAAGGCCTCGCGGCCCCGCTCGAGGATGAACTCGCACGGGTCCACGCCGACCGGCATGCGGGCGATCCGCACGTCGATCGGTTCGGCGAGCAGCACCTCGAGGACCTCGTTGGCCCGGCGGCGGCCGGCGTCGTCGCCGTCGAGGAGGAGGATGATCCGGTCGGCGTAGCGGCGGAGCAGCTTGGCGTGCCGCTCGCCGAGCGCCGTGCCGAGCACCGCCACGACGTCGTCGATGCCCGCCTGGCGGGCGGCGAGGCAGTCGGTGTAGCCCTCGACGACGATCGCCCGCCGCGACTTCGTGATCGCGTCGCGGGCGGTGTCGAGCCCGTAGAGCATCGAGCTCTTGGAGAACAGCGGCGTCTCGGGGGAGTTGATGTACTTGGCCGGATCATCGGAGCCGGGGAGCACGCGGCCGCCGAAGGCCACGCAGCGGCCGAGGGCATCGCGGATCGGGAACATGACCCGGCCCCGGAACCGGTCGTAGTGGCCGGAGCGGTCCTGCCGCTCGACGGCGAGGCCCGTGCGGACGAGGTCGCCCGCGGCGATGCCGGCTGCCGAGGCCTGCCGCAGGAGCCAGTCCCACGACGGGGGCGCGTAGCCGAGGCGGAAGCGTTCGATCGTGTCGGCGGAGAGGCCGCGGCCGGCGAGGTAGTCGCGGGCCGGCGCCGCCTCCGGGTGCGACCGCAGGCAGTCGTGGAACCGGTCGGCGGCCCAGCCGAGCGCCTTCCAGAGGGCCGCCTTGTCGTCGGCGGCAAGGCCGCCCCGGCCCTTGGGGATCGAGATTCCGGCCCGGTCCGCGAGCTGCTCGAGGGCCTCGCGGAACTCGAGCTTCTCCATCCGCATGAGGAAGTTGAAGACGTCGCCCCCCACGTCGCAGACCCAGCAGCGGTAGGTCTGGCGTTCCTGGTTGACCTGGAGACTGGGGCGGGCATCGTCGTGCCACGGGCAGAGCCCCACCATGGCCTTGCCCTGGCGCCGCAGGGAGATGTATGAGCCCACCACCTCCGCGATGTCGATGGCGTCGCGCACCCGTTCCTTCAGGTCGTCGCGCGGGGGCTGGGAACCGGGCTGCAGGGGCACGCGTGGGCCTCGAAAAACGGCGGCACGAGAGGTGACCGTCGGAATGTATGGCTGCCCGGAAAGCGGGTCAACGCCAAGTCCGGGGTCCGTATCCCACCCATCTTACCGGGGCGATCAGGACAGCAGCCGGTCCACGCTCTCCAGCAGCCGGTCCATGGCGAACGGCTTGCGGATGTAGTCGTCGACGCCCAGCATCTCGGCGTAGGCCTTGTGGCGGCTCCCCTCGTTGGCCGTGATCATGATCACGCGGACGGGCGCCTGGTTCGACCGCCGGAGCTTCTCGAGCACGAGGAACCCGCTGCGCTTCGGCATCATCATGTCGAGGACGACGAGATCGGGCCCGTCGGTCTCGGCCATCGCCAGCCCCTGGTTGCCGTCCCGGGCCACGAGGATCTCGTAGCCCCGCGACTCGAGCACCGTGCGCATGGAATCGACGATCTCGGGATCGTCGTCGACGAGGAGAATTCGCTTGCCGGCGGCCTTCTCGGCGGCGGCGGCGGACGCCTTGGCGGGAACTTTCCGCGGCTTCTTCTGGACTGCCATGCACGACCTCGGAACGGGGCTTTTGACGGACGGCATCCTAGCAGGAACCGCCGTCGGGTTCCAAGGTGTTGCGGCCGAGGCACAGGGCGGCCCCGAGCAGGCCGACGGCCGCCCCGCAGGCGACGTCGCTCGGGTAGTGGGCCGAGGAAATAACCCGTTGGGCCGCCGTGGCCGCCGCCAGGAACGCGAACAGCGGCCAGCCGTGCGGATACCTCCAGGCGAGCGCCGCCGCGAGCCCCGCGGCCACCGCCGAGTGGCCTGACGGAAAACTCATGAGATCGCTCGCCCGTGTGTGCGGCGTCGCGAGCGAGCCCGTGCCGAACGTGCCGAACCACGACGCGACCCCGGCTAGGTCGGCCGCCCGCGGCCGGACCCGCTCGACGCACAGCTTGATGACGTCTACGACCAGGCCTCCGAGGTAGGTGGCCGCGATCATCCGCGTGAAGTTCCGGGCCCCGACGCCGCCGCGCACCGGCAGGGGAAATCGCAGGCCGCGATCGAGCGTGACCGCCGCGAGCAACCCGAGCGCCGCCCCGAGGGAATGCCCCGAGATCTCGAGGAGGTGGATCAGACGGTCGAGTTCACCGGGCAGGCGGTGGGCCTTGCACCACCCAGCGACGGGCAGGTCGATCGGCAGGGCCGCCGCGCCGGCCGCGAAGAGCAGCATGGCGGTCGCGACCAGGCCCGCCTGGAAACGGGAGTTCCTGCCTCCAGGGCGGCCGGCAGGGGAGGTCGAAGTGACGTTCATGACGTCAGTCTGGCACATCGCCGCGCGGCCGGTCGAGAGCGGTCCGGGCCCGCGACCGGTCACAGCCACAAACCGCGGTCGAGCAGCCGGTAGTTGATCGCCTCGCTGACATGGGCGCAGCCGATCGTGTCGGCGGCGTCGAGGTCGGCGATCGTCCGGGCCACCCGCAGCACCTTGTCGTGGGCCCGGGCCGAGAGCCCCATGTCGGCGACGGCGGCCCGCAGGAGTTCCGTGGCCGCCGGCTCCATCCGGCAGTGCTCGCGGATCTGCCGGGAGTTCATCCGGGCGTTGGAGCGGGTGGCCGTGTCGGCGAACCGCGCCGCCTGACGGATCCGCGCGGCGAGCACCGCCTCCCGCATCTGGCCGCTCGACGTGCCGGCGCGGCTCGCGGCGAGTTCGCGGAACGGCACGGCCGGCACCTCGAGGTGGATGTCGATCCGGTCGAGCAGCGGCCCTGAGACCTTGCCCATGTACTTCTCCACTTGGGGCACCGTGCACTGGCACTCGCGCCGCGGATCGCCCCGGTAGCCACAAGGGCAGGGGTTGAGCGCGGCGACGAGCATGAAGTCGGCGGGGAACCGCGAACTCGTCCTGGCCCGGCTGATCGTCACGGCGCCGTCTTCGAGCGGCTGGCGGAGGACCTCGAGGGTGCGGCGGTTGAACTCCGGGAGCTCGTCGAGGAAGAGGACGCCGTTGTGGGCGAGGGAGATCTCTCCCGGCATCGGCACCGAGCGGCCGCCGATGAGGCCGGCCTCGCTGATCGTGTGGTGCGGGGCGCGGAAGGGGCGCGTTGCCAGGAGCGGCTGGCCCGGTTGCATCAGGCCCAGCGCGCTATAGATGCGGGTCGTCTCGATCGACTCGGCCGCCGAGAGCTGCGGGAGGATCGTCGGCACCCGCTTGGCGAGCATCGTCTTCCCGCCGCCCGGCGGGCCCACCATCAG
>JBIIDT010000147.1:0-4468 GCA_044238145.1 Pirellulales bacterium
CCTCTGGCTGGCCGCCGTCGCGGTCGCCGTCGGTCTTGCGGGCCTGCCTGGTTCGGCCGCCGAGACCGCCGCCACGGCCCCGTCCGAGGCGGACGCGCCGAAGTCCCCCGCCCGCCCGGCAAAGCCCTCGAAACGCAAGGCCAAGCCCGGCGACGAGATGAAGTCGCAGACCGCGTCGGCCCGCGACCTGATGCCGGTGAAGATGCTCGACACCGCGAAGCATGAGCCGATCACGATCGTGCGGGACGGCGTGGCCAAGGCCATCGTCTGCGTGGCCGAGCCAAAGCCGAGCCCCGCGCTGCAAAAACTCCTGGCTGAACTCGTCGAGAGCGTGCGGCTCACGACGGGGGCCACGCTTGCCGTCGTCGGCCATCCCCCGGGAGCGTCTCAGCCGGCGATCATCGTCGGCGATTGCTCCGCGTCGCGGGCGGCCGGGATCAAGGCCGATGAGATCCCGATCGAGGGATTCGTGGTCAAGACCGTCGCGAACCGCGTGTACCTCGTGGGCAGCACGCAGCCGCTGCCCCCCGGCAGCAACAAGTGGGACTTCTGGGCCAACGACGGCACGGCCTGGGCCGTGGCCGACTTCCTGGAGCGGTTCGTGGGCGTCCGCTGGTACTGGCCGCTGGAGGCGGGCGGACGGAGCGTCGAGGAGCACAAGACGCTCGTCGTGCCGCCGACCCATTACGCCGACGCGCCCGCATTCCGCATGCGGACGCACGTCCCTGACAAGTACACCCCCCCCTGGCAGTCGACCTGGTTCGAGCCGGGGGGTGGCCAGCCGCCGTTCCCGCTGCCTGCGGGCACGAAGGAACTGGCCATGGAGCCGCTGCTCACCTGCCTGCGGGAGGGGAGCAGCTGGCCCTACACGGTGAAGTGTCACGAGCCGCAGCGGCTCTGGAAGATCGACGGCGGCAAGTGGGCGGTGGCCCACAAGGAGCTGTTCGAGGTCAAGGGCGACGGCAGTCCCAACTACAGCATGCTCTGCTACTCGTCGCCCGCCACGCTCGAGTTCCTCCTCGCCGGCTGCGAGGCCAAGTGGGACGGCGCGAAGAACGGGGTCTATCCGGCCTGGGTCACGGAGACCTCCTGCACCGTCTCGCCGGGCGACGCGGCCGTGACCTGCTTCTGCGAAGGCTGCCGGGCCAAGCTCGGCCCCGCGGGCGACATCCGCGGCCGGGCGTCGGTGCTGCTCGTGGACTTCGTCACCCGGCTCGCCAAGGAGGTGGGGCGGCGGTGGCCCGACAAGAAGGTGACCTTCCTCCCGTATTGGAACTACGCCCACTGCCCGCCGGGGATCAAGCTGCCGGACAACGTGGAGGTGATGTTCGCCAACAACAACGCCCAGGGCATGCCGGCCATGCGCGAGGCGGGGCTGCGGGGCCGGGCGGACGCCCAGATCCGCGGCTGGTCGGCCGCCGTGGGCGGCCCGATCTCGACCTGGGAATACTCGCTGTGCACGGTCGGCTGGACGCACGGCCCGGTGCAGTGGCCCCACGTCGTGCAGGACCACTACAAGCGGCTCCGCGGCCAGATGGTGGGCTCGTTCATCAATGGCGGGCTCGTGACCGAGTGGAGCAAGGCGGCCCCCTCGATGTACGTCTGGATGCGGGTGCTGTGGAATCCCGACATCGACGTCGAGGCGACGCTCGACGAGCTCTGCCGCCGACAGTTCGGCGCCGCCGGTAAGACGACCCGTGCACTCCTGGCCCTGATGAACGAGCGGTGGGAGGTGGCGCCGTCGCGCGCGAGGCTGGGCGAGGCCGGCCAGATGTCGCACGACATCTTCTTCGACGCCTGGCCGCCGGCGGTGATCGCGAAGATGGTGGAACTGCGGGAGCAGGCCCGCCGCGAACTGAAGGACGATCCCGAGGGGCGGGCCCGGCTCGACTACTGGCTGTGGACGTTCGACGCCTTCGTGAAGGAGGCCGAGGGCCGGGGCAAGAAGAAGGCCGGCGTGCTCAAGTAGCCCGGGCGGTCACGACGCCGCGTCGAGGTACGGATCCTGGCTCATCTGGATGTGGGCCTCGGCCCGCTGCCGCTCGACGTACTCGAGCAGCCGCCGCTGGCGGACGTGGCGGGCCTCGACGCGGCGCTGGGCGTTGCGGAATGTCCGCTCGAGCGCGGCCGGGTTGCCGAGTCGGCCCTTCAGCGACGCGGCGATCCGTGCGGCCCGCTTCGGGCCGTAGCCCATCACAAGAATGTCGTCGTCGAGGGCGAGGAACTGCCGCCAGGTGCCGGGGTCGCCCTGCCGGCCGCAGCGGCCGATGAGCTGGCGGTCGATGCGGGCCGAGTCGTGGAGTTCCGTGCACACCACGTGCAGGCCGCCGAGGTCCTTCACGCCTTCCCCCAGCTTGATGTCGGTGCCGCGGCCGGCCATGTTCGTCGACACGGTGATCCGTCCGCGCTGGCCCGCCTCCGCCACGATCTCGGCCTCCTTCTCGATGTGCCGGGCATTGAGCACCACGTGCGGCAGGCCGGCCTGCTCGAGCAGCTGCGAGAGATCCTCCGACTTGTCGATCGACCGGGTGCCGATGAGCACCGGGCGGCCCAGGGCGTGCTTCTCGGCCACGTCGGCGACGATCCGCTGGAGCTTCTCGCGATAGTCGCCGCAGACGACGGGTGCCAGCCGCTGCCGGATGGCGGGCTTGTTCGTCGGGACCACGGCCACGTCCACGTCGTAGGTGCGGGCCAGCTCGCGGGCGCTCGTGGCGATCGTGCCGGTCATGCCCGCCAGGTGCGGCCAGCGGGCGAACAGGTCCTGGATCGTGATCCGGGCCGCGTGGCCCGAGGGCACCGTGATCTCGATGTCCTCCTTGGCCTCGACCGCCTGGTGCAGCCCGTCCCGCCACGTCCGCCCCTCGGCGGCCCGGCCGGTGAACTCGTCGATGATCACGATCTTGCCGTCGCGGACAACGTACTGCCGATCGCGGTTGAAGAAGTCCCGGGCCCGGAGTGCCCGCTCCACGGCGTCGTAGATCTCGAGCAGGCTCGTGGAGTCGAGCTCGGGCGGCCGGTCGAGGGCCCGCACGCGGCTGCGGCCCCGGCCGAGCAGCTCGCAGGTCTGCTTCTGCACGTCCTTCTCGAAGTCCTCGCGGACCTCGAGGCCCCCCGCCGCCCGGGCGGCGAAGCGGAACAGGGCCTGCTGCACGGCCTGGGCCTCGCCGGGGGGCGAGGCGATGATCAGCGGCGTGCGGGCCTCGTCGATGAGCACGTTGTCGGCCTCGTCGACGAGCGCGAACCAGTAGGGCCGCTGCAGCAGCTTCGACGCCCCGCCGGCGGTCGCCCCGGTGAGGGCCGCGCCCAGGTCACCGCGGCCCTCGGCGAGCTCGCGGCCGATGAGTCGGTCCTTGAGGAAGTCGAAGCCGAACTCCTTGGCCGTGCCGTAGGTGACGTCGCAGGCGTAGGCCTGGCGGCGGGCGTCGAAGTCCATCTGCGACTCGACGATCCCCACGGAAAGGCCGAGCGCCTCGTAGATCGGCGTCATCCACTCGGCGTCGCGGCGGGCGAGGTAGTCGTTGACGGTCGCGAGGTGGGCCCCCTTGCCGGCCAGGGCGTAGAGCACCAGCGGCAGCGTGGCCACGAGCGTCTTGCCCTCGCCGGTCTGCATCTCGACGATCGCCCCGTGCACGAGGGCGACGCCGGCGAGCAACTGCACATCGTAGTGCCGCATGCCGAGTCGCCGCCGGCCCGCCTCGCGGGTGGCGGCGAAGCTGTCGATGATCAGCGAGTCGGCGTCCTCGCCGGACCGGGCCCGGTAGGAGAGCGACTGTCCCAGCCGCTTGAGGGCGAGGTCGTTGAGGGCCTCCATCTCGGGGGCCAGGGCCTCGATGGCGCGGACGGTCCGCCACGTCGCGGCGGTGATCGCCGGACGCCTGCCACCCACGATGCCGCCGAACCAGTCGAACATGGAGATGCCCGCATGCCGTCGGCTGTCATGCCGACCGCAGCATCATACCTCGCATGCACGGCGGTCGGCTGCGGGGGCGAGGTCAGTAGCCGTACCGCGGCGGCGGCGCGGGAGTGGCGCGGGCCGCGGGCATCGACGTGGCGGGCGTGGCGAACGGGTTCCAGCTCGTGTTCACGGTCGGGGGCTGGCCGGTGGGCATCTGGGCCGTCACCTGCTGCTGGGCACCGTTGACGTACTGCTGGGCCTGCTGGCCGGCCTGGTTGACGTACTGGTTGGCCTGCTGTGTGGCCTGGTTCATGTACTGGTTGGCCTGGCCCTGCGTCTGGTTGGCCATCTGCTGCCACTGCTGGTTGGCCGTGTTCTGCATCTGGTTGGCGTACTGCTGGCCCTGGGCCTGCATCTGGTTGCCGTACTGCTGGGCCTGGTTGGCGATGCTCTGCGAGCTCGGCGTTTGCATCGGCGGGGCGGCGGGGGGCGCGCCGGCCTGCGGCTGGGCCCAGGTCCAGCCGTTCTGGGGCGGGGCGGCGGGGGCCGAGGCCTGCCACTGCGTGGCGGGGC
>JBIIDT010000148.1:0-4461 GCA_044238145.1 Pirellulales bacterium
GGACGCTCGCCGCCACGAGCGTGGCCCACGTGACCTGCTCGAGGTGGCGGCGGGCGATCTCCACGTCGTCGTATCGCTCGGCGAGCACCTCGCCCTGCTCGGTGAGCCGCAGTGAGCCGTCGAGCGTTTCGGCCGGCAGCGAGAGGATGCCGCGGGCGGCCGGCCCGCCGCCGCGGCCGAGCGAGCCGCCGCGGCCGTGGAAGAAGGTCAGGGCCACGCCGCGGGCGGCGGCCGCCGCGTGGAGTCGTTCCTGGGACGACTGCAGGCCGCAGCAGGCGGCCAGGTAGCCGCCGTCCTTGGTGCTGTCGGAGTAGCCGACCATCACCATCTGCCGATCGCCCCGGCCACGCACGTGGTCGCGGTAGGCGGGCACGTCGAGGATCGCGCCGAGCGTGTCGTGGGCACAGGCGAGGTCGTGGATCTTCTCGAAGAGCGGCACCACGGCGATGTCCGCCGCCGCGACGGGGCCGCCCGCATCACGGGCCCGCCGCTGGGCCTGTCGCCACAGCCAGAGCACGGAGAGCACGTCGGCCGGGCAGCGGGTGAGGCTCACGATCGCGCCCCCGAGGCACTCGCTCCCGAAGCGAATCGCCGCGGCGTGGAGCAGTTCGAAGAGGGCGAGCGTGTCGGCGGCCAGCGGGCCGAGGCCGTCGCGGGGAACCGCGCCCACCGTCCCCAGCGACTCTGCGAGCAGCCGGCCGCAGGCCGCGTCGTCAAGTCCGCGGTAGGCGTCGGCCGTGGGCACGACGCCCGCGGCGGCGAGGATCTCGGCCATGATGTCGCGGTAGGCGCGGGCATCCTGGCGGACGTCGAGCCGGGTCATGTGGAGGCCGAACGTGCGGACGAGGTCGAGCCAGCGGCGGGCCGGGGAGTCGCCGACGGCGCCGTGGTCGCGGGTCAGGCAGTCGACCAGGAGGGCGACGTCGGCCTCGAGTTCGGCGCCCGAGCGGTAGCCGCCTTCGGCCGGCGGTGCGCCGAGATCCGTGCAGCCCGACCGCTCGAGCCGGCCGCGGATCATCCGCAGCCAGCGGCGGTAGGTCTCGTGGGCGGCCAGCGGCTCGACCGCCGCCGCGACGTCCGGCCAGCGGGCGGCGACTTCCGCCAGCCGCGAGTCGAGCGCCGCGGCGCCGGCGGTGGCGTGTCGCGAGATCGTGAGCAGGTCGTGGAGCCGATCGCACCAGGCGACGTGCTGCTCGATCGCGGCGGCCCGGAGGCGAAGGAGCGTGCGGGCCGTGACGTCGGCGGTCACGAACGGGTTGCCATCGCGGTCGCCGCCCATCCACGAGCCGAACGTCAGGAACGCGGGGATGCGGAAGGCGACGCCCGGATAGCGGGCCTCGAGCCCGGCCCGGAGCGCCCCGTGCACCTGGGGCACCGCCTCCCACAGCCGGGGCATGATCGACAGGCCGCGTTCCACCTCGTCGCCGACGGTGGGCCGCGTGGGGCGGAGGAACTCGGTCTGCCAGAGGACGGCCAGCTCGCTCGCGATCGCGGCCTCGTGGGTGGCCCGCTCGCGGGGCAGCAGGTCCTGGCGGTCGAGCTCGCGGAGGCTGCGCCGCATGCGCCGCAACTTGGCCCGGATCGACCGCCGCTTGGCCTCGCTGGGGTGCGCGGTGAACACGAGCTCCACGTGGAGGGCGTCGAGGTGCCGCTGCACGTCGGCGGCCGGCATGCCGAGGTCGGCCAGTTCGTCCACCGCGGCGGCGAGCGACTCGCCCAGCGGCGCCGGGTGCCGGGTCCGCTCGCGATCGCGGAGCACGCGGACCCGCTGGCGGTCCTCCGCGATGTTGGCGAGGTCGAAGTAGATGCTGAAGGCCCGGGCGATGATCCGCGCCTGGCCCTCGTCGAGGGCCTCGATGCGGGCGGCGAGGAGCCGCTCGGCGTCGTGGCCACCGGCGCGGCGTTGGCGGGCGAGCGACCGCACCTCCTCGACCAGGGCCAGGGCGTCGGGCCCTTCGAGGTCGCGGATCACGTCGTCGAGCAGGCCGCCCAGGAAGCGGACGTCGCGGCGCAGGAGGTCGTCTTCGGGCACGGGTGGGCATCCGGGGAGGCGGTCGGAGCAGTATCATATCGCCCATGCGCGAGAAGCCTGGGCAATTCGGCCGTGGTTCGTGGGTGTGTGGCGTCGCCGTGGCGATCGCGGCGGTCGGCGGCCTGCTCGCCCGGCCCCGCGCCGACCATCCCTCCGCGGATGACCGCGTCCGCCGGATGCAGGTCGACGCCGAGGCCGCCGGGGCGGCGGACTGGGGCCACTGGGGCGACCAGCCCGGGAAGTACGCCGCCTGGTCGAACCATTCCAACCGGCTGATCCCGGTCTACTCGTTCGGCATGCCGCTCGACGCCGTCGCCGGCACCAACAGCGTCTACCGCGACGAGTCGCGGCTCCGGGAACTCTACGGCCGGCTGCCGGAGCAAACGCTCGCCCCCGACGCGGCGTACTTCGACCAGACCGACGTCTGCCGGCTGCAGGAGATGGCGGCCGCCGCCGGCAAGCGGCGGATCATTCTCGTCGTGTTCGACGGCATGGACTGGCACACGACCCGCACCGCCGCGATCGCCGCGACCGGCACCGTGGCCTACGACGCGGGCCGCGGCACCGGCTTCGCGTTTCAGGACTACCGCGGAACGGCCACCGACTTCGGGTTCTGCGTCACGAGCCCCGCCAACGACGGCACGAAGGTCGACGTCGACGCCCAGGCCGTGCGCAACCCCGGCGGCGAGACGCCAGGCGGCTACGATCCCGCCCGGGGCGGGGCCACGCCCTGGGATCCGCGGTGCGACCTCCGCTACCTCATCGGCCGCGACCGCGACCGCCCGCACGCCGTCACCGACTCGGCCGCCTCGGCCACGTCGCTGTGCGCCGGCCGCAAGACCTACAACGACGCGATCAACGTGGGACCTGCCGGCGAGCCGCTCGTGCCCCTCGCCCAGCGGCTGCAGGACGAGGGCTGGGCCGTGGGCGCCGTCTCCAGCGTGCCCGTCTCGCACGCCACGCCGGCCTGCGCCTACGCCAACAACGTCAGCCGCGACGACTACCAGGACATCGCCCGCGACCAGCTCGGCGAGCCGTCGGTGTTCCGCCGTACCGCCGCGCTGTCCGGGCTCGACGTCCTGATCGGCGGCGGCTGGGGCGTGGCGGGCGACGCCGCGAAGGAGAAGGATCAGGGCCGCAACTTCGAGCCCGGCAACAAGTACGTGGCCGACTCGACCCGCCGGGCGATCGACGTGGCGAACGGCGGCCGCTACCGCGTGGTCGAGCGGACGGCCGGCCGCCGCGGCGCCGACGTGCTCGCGGAGGCGGCCCGCGACGCCGTGGCTCGGAAACTCCGGCTGTTCGGCTTCTTCGGTGCGGGTGAGGGGCACCTGCCGTTTCGGACCGCCGACGGCGACTTCAACCCCGCCGGCGTGGCCGAGTTCGGGCCAGACGCCGCGCCGCTGCGGAAGAAGTACGGCGGCGCCGTCCACTACACCGCGGCCGACGTCGCCGAGAATCCCACGCTCGCGGACATGGCCGTGGCGGCCCTCGACGTGCTCGGGAGCCGGGGGCGGTTCTGGCTGATGGTGGAGGCGGGCGACGTCGACTGGGCGTCGCACGCCAACAACATCGACACGGCGATCGGCGCCGTGATGAGCGGCGACGCCGCGTTCCGGGCGATCGTGGCCTGGATCGAGCGGCACGGCGGCTGGGACGACACGGTCGTGATCGTGACGAGCGACCACGGCCACCTGTTCGTGCTCACCGACCCGGCCGCCTTCGCCCGGTAGCCGCGGTCAGCCGGCGACGAGGGCCTTCATTTCGCGGACGGCCAGCGTCATTCCCACGAGCACGGCACGGGCCACGATCGAGTGGCCGATGTTGAGTTCGCCCATGCCCTCGAGCCGCGCGACCGGCACGACGTTGCGGTAGGTGAGGCCGTGGCCGGCGTTGAGGACGAGCTTCGCTTGCCTGACCATCGCACCGGCCCGGGCGAGTTCCACGAGCTTCTCGTGCCGCTCCGCCTCGGCGGCGGCGTTGGCGTAGCAGCCGGTGTGCAGTTCCACGGCCTCCACGCCCAGTTCCACGGCCGCGTCGATCTGCCGCGGGCAGGGGTCGATGAACAGCGACACGGCGATGCCGGCGTTCTTCAGCCGCCAGGCGGCGTCGGCGGTGGCAGTCTTGTGCGTCACCACGTCGAGGCCCCCCTCGGTCGTCACCTCTTCGCGCCGTTCGGGCACGAGCGTCACCTGGCAGGGGCGGACGCGGCAGGCGATGTCGATCATCTCCGGCGCGATCGCGCACTCCAGGTTCAGCTTCACCTGCACGGTGCGCCGCAGCACTTCGAGGTCGCGATCCTGGATGTGCCGCCGGTCCTCCCGGAGGTGGACCGTGATCGCGTCGGCCCCGCCGAGCTCGGCGAGCGCCGCCGCCCAGACGGGGTCCGGTTCGACGGTCCGCCGGGCCTGGCGGATCGTGGCCACGTG
>JBIIDT010000015.1:0-47455 GCA_044238145.1 Pirellulales bacterium
AACCACGGGCTGTCCGTGAGGCGGAAAGACTCGGCTGGGGGTTCGTCGGCCATACGGCCAAGTGTAGCCCGACTCAGGCGCAGCCGGGCCAGCGGGCCTGGACGTCGCGGCCGGCGTACACGGCCCCGTCGCCGAGCGACTCGGCGATCCGCAGCAGCTGGTTGTACTTCGCGATCCGGTCGCTCCGCGACGCCGAGCCGGTCTTGATCTGGCCGGTCGACAGGCCGACGGCGAGGTCGGCGATCGTGGCGTCCTCCGTCTCGCCGCTGCGGTGGCTGGCGATCGAGGTGTAGCCGGCCCGGTGGGCGAGAGTCACGGCGGCGATCGTCTCGGTAAGCGTGCCGATCTGGTTGACCTTCACGAGGATGCTGTTGGCCACGCCCTCGGCGATGCCGCGGCCGAGCCGCTCCGAGTTGGTCACGAACAGGTCGTCGCCCACGAGCTGCACGCGGCCGCCGAGCTTCTCGCTGATCAGCTTCCAGCCCTTCCAGTCGTCCTCCGAGCAGCCGTCCTCGATCGAAACGATCGGATACTTGCCGGCGAGGTCGGCGAAGAAGTCGACCATGCCGGCCGAGTCGAGCTTCTTGCCCTCGATCGTGTAGGTCCCGCTCTTGGCGTCGAACAGCTCGGTGGCGGCCACGTCGAGCGCGATCGCGATCTGCTCGCCCGGCTTGTAGCCGGCGTTGCCGATCGCGGCCAGGATCACCTCCAGGGCCTCGGCGCAGGTGCCGATGTGCGGGGCGAAGCCGCCTTCGTCACCGACGGCCGTGGCCAGTTTCTTGTCCTTGAGAACCTTCTTCAGGGCGTGGAAGGTCTCCACGCCGGCGCGGAGGGCGTCGTCGAACGTGTCGAAGCCCAGCGGCATGACCATGAACTCCTGCACGTCGAGCGGATTGTCCGCGTGGGCGCCGCCGTTGATGATGTTCATCATCGGGGCGGGCAGGATCCGGGCGGCGGCACCGCCCAGGTAGCGGTACAGCGGCAGGCCACAGTGCTCGGCGGCCGCGTGGGCCACCGCCATGGAGACACCGAGGATCGCGTTGGCGCCGAGTTCCTTCTTGTTCGGCGTGCCGTCGAGCTCGAGCATCATCTCGTCCACCGCCGTCTGGTCGAGGGCGTCGATCCCCTCGAGTTCCTCGGCGATCCGCGTGTTGACGTTGTCCACCGCCTCGAGCACGCCCTTGCCCAGGTAGATCCCCTTGTCGCCGTCCCGCTTCTCCCACGCCTCGTGGGCCCCGGTGCTGGCGCCCGAGGGCACGGCGGCGCGACCGAAGGCCCCGTCGGCGAGCGTGACGTCGACCTCGATCGTGGGGTTGCCGCGGCTGTCGAGGATCTGGCGGGCGTGGACGTCGACGATCGTGGACATAAGGCAGGCCTCGGGGAACGTGGGTGGGACGGGAACAGGCGGCAATTGTGCCGGTGGGAAGCCGGTATGCAAGAGAGGCGTGTCTGGTTGCCGGGGTCGGGGGTGCCCTGCCCACGTCGCCGGACGTTCACTCCGGCCCTCCGGGCCTGCGTTCACTGCATGTCCGCGGCGCTCCGGCATCCTGCCTTCGCTTGCTCCCATAGCCCGGCGACATGGGCAGGGCACCCCCTCCCGATCACCGTGTCTTTCGTAACCCTCGAACGGTTTCCTGGGCCGGGCATGGCCGCTCGGAAAACCGCGGGTATCCTGCAAGCCTAATCCGCCGGGTGGCGGTTGCGGTCGATTCACAAGTGGCGCGCTGTTTCATGTTCACCGGACTCGTCGAATCGCTCGGCCGCGTCGCCGCCGTCGTGCCCGAGTCGCCGGGCGTGCGGCTCGTCGTCGAGGCGGCCGAGATCGCCGCCGACGCGCGGCTCGGCGACAGCATCTGCATGAGCGGCTGCTGCCTGTCGGTCGTGCGGAACGAGAACGGCGCGCTGCACTTTCAGCTGGGGCCCGAGACGCTCTCGCGCACCACGCTCGGCGGCCTCTCGGCCGGCGCAGCGGTGAACCTGGAGCGGTCCCTACGGCTCTCCGACCGGCTCGGAGGCCACATCGTCACCGGCCACGTGGACGGCGTCGGGCGGCTCGCGTCGCGGATGCAGGAGGGCGATTGGGTGACCTGCCGGTTTTCGGCCCCCCCTGCCCTGCTCGGCCAGATGGCGGCGAAGGGATCGGTGGCCGTGGACGGCGTGAGCCTGACGGTGGTCGAGGCCACGGCCGACGTGTTCAGCGTGGCGCTGATCCCGCACACGCTCGCCTGCACCACGCTCGGCGGTCTCGCGGTCGGCGACGCCGTGAACCTGGAGACCGACCTGCTCTTCAAATACGTCGCCCGGCTCGCCGAGGCCCGCGACGCGGCGGAGCGGCGATGACCCACGACGACGCCCTCCCGACGGCGCCGCCTCCCCGGCAGACGACGGCGTATCTCAAGAAGCTCTTTTCCCAGGTCGGGTTCACGATCGACGCCCGCCGCGGCCAGAACTTCCTCGTCGACCTGAACCTCGTCGACCTCGCCGTCCGCGCCGCGGAGATCCACCCGTCGGACGTGGTGCTCGAGGTCGGCACCGGCACGGGCGTGCTCACCGAGCGGCTCTCCGCGGCGGCCGCAGCCGTTGTGACCTGCGAGATCGACCCGCGGCTCGCCCAGCTCGCCCGTGACCGGCTCATCGACCGCGACAACGTCACGCTCGTCGAAGGCGACGCGCTGGCCGGCAAGCATCGCTTCGCCCCGGCGGTGCTCGAGACCGTGGCCGCGGCGCTCGCCGCCGCGCCGGGCGGCCGGCTCCTCCTCGTGGCCAACCTCCCCTACTGCGTGGCCACGCCGGTGATCTCGAATCTCCTCGCCCTGCCACGGCCCTTCGACGCAGCCGTCGTCACCGTGCAGCGGGAAATGGCCGAGCGGATGACGGCCGCGGCCGGATCGTCGGCCTACAACGGGCTCTCCGTGTGGGTCGGAGCCCAGTGCCGCGGCGACATCGTCCGCATGCTGCCGCCGGGCGTATTCTGGCCGCGGCCCAAGGTCGAGTCGGCGATCGTCCGCCTCGACCTCGAGCCTGACCGCCGGGCCGCGATCCACGACCTGGACCGCTTCCACACGTTCGTCCGCGACGTGTTCTGCCACCGCCGCAAGCTCCTCCGCGGCGTGCTCGCGCGGCTGGCGGGAGGCCGCGACAAGGAGGCCGGCCGGGAGGCGGCCGAGGCGGCGCTCGTCGCCGTGGGGCTGCCCCCCGACGTGCGGGCCGAGGACATCCCGCCCGACGTCTTCGTGCGGCTCGAAGCCGCCTTCGCCGCGGCGGCGCCGCCGGCGTCAAAGTCGACCTGACCGGAGCGACTGGCCGCGCGGGAGTCGGCGAAAGGCCTTCGGCGCCGCGGAAAAAGGGCCTCCGCAGCCGGGTGGGCGGAAACTTCCGGTTGTCTGGCGCGGACGGGTAAACTGTGGCCGGACGACGGGGTTCCTGCCGAATCCCTTGGTGATCCCGGGCGAGGAAAGCGAGGGCGGAGGCGTTTCCGGCAGTGATTCCGAATCCCACCAGCGAAGCGTCGTTCGCCCCGACGATCGTCGACCTCCTCCGGCAGCGGGCCGCCTACCGGCCGCACGACCGGGCCTTCACGTTCCTCGTCGACGGCGAGAACGAGGAACTCAACATCACGTACGCCGAACTCGACCGGAAGGCCCGGACGGTCGGCGCGTGGCTCATGGACCGGGGAATGGTGGGGAAGCGGGTGCTGCTCCTCTACCCGTCCGGCCTCGACTTCATCGCCGCCTTCATGGGCTGCCTGTACGGCGGAGCGATCGCCGTCCCTGCCTATCCGCCCCGCAAGAACCGCTCCGTGGAGCGGATCGAGGCGATCGCCGCCGACGCCGACGCCTCGGTGGCCCTCACCACCCGCGACGTGCTCGACCGCTTCGACGGCCTGCGGGCCACCGCACCCAGCCTCGAGAACCTCGTCTGGAAGGTCGACAGCGAGCTCGAGCCGGAATGGGCGGGCCGCTGGGAACGGCCGGACATCGACGGCGACACGCTGGCCTTTCTGCAGTACACGAGCGGCTCGACCGGCACACCCAAGGGGGTGATGCTCTCGCACGAGAACCTGCTCCACAACTCGCTGCGGATCATGCAGGCCTTCGAGATCACCCGCAGCCAGTCGGGCGTGTTCTGGCTGCCGAGCTTCCACGACATGGGCCTGATCGGCGGCATCCTCGTGCCGCTCTACGGCGGCAAGTTCAACGTCCTCATGTCGCCGGTCGCCTTCCTGCAGAAGCCGCTCCGCTGGCTGCAGGCGATTGCGAAGTACCGGGCCACGATCAGCGGCGGCCCGAACTTCGCCTACGAGTTGTGTGTCCGGAAGACCACCCCAGAGCAGCGGGCCGCGCTCGACCTGTCCAGTTGGTCGCTGGCCTTCAACGGCGCCGAGCCGGTGCGGGCCGAGACGATCGACGCCTTCTGCGAGGCGTTCGCACCGTCCGGCTTCCGCCGCCAGGCCTTCTATCCGTGCTACGGCCTCGCCGAGAGCACGCTGATGGTCACCGGCGGCATGAAGTTCGAGGCTCCGGTCATCCGCTCGTTCGACGCTGCGTCGATCGAGACCGGCGCCGCCGTGCCGCGGCCGGCGAACGCCACCGGCGGGCGGCGACTGGTCGGCAGCGGACGCGAACTCGACGGCCAGGACGTGTTGATCGTCGACCCGCAGACGTGCGAGGCGCTGCCGCCGGGTCGGGTGGGCGAGATCTGGGTCAGCGGGCCGAGCGTGGCCCAGGGCTACTGGAACCGGCCCGAGGCGTCGCAGGAGACCTTCGGCGCCATGCTCTCCCAGCCCGAACCGGCCCCGCCCGCCAAGGGCGTGGCCAAGTGGCGGCCCAACGCCGGCCCCTACCTGCGGACCGGTGACCTCGGTTTCTTCGACGAGGGTGAACTGTTCGTCACGGGCCGGCTCAAGGACCTGATCATCATCCGCGGCCGCAACCACTATCCGCAGGACATCGAGCACGCGGTCGAGGAGGCGAGCCCGCTGGTCCGCGCCGGCTCCGTGGCGGCCTTCGCCGTCGACGTCGACGGCCGCGAGCGGGTGGTCGTGGTGGCGGAGGTCGAGCGGGGCCGCCGTGACGCCGCCGAGGTGGCCGCCGCCTTCGACGCGATCCGCAAGCGGCTGGCGACCGAGCACGAGGTGGCGGTGGAGGCCATCGTGCTGGTGCGGCCCAACAGCATCCCCAAGACCTCGAGCGGCAAGATCCAGCGTCACGCCTGCAAGCGGCAGTTCCTCGAGAACGCCCTCGACGTCGTCGAGCAGCACGTCGGCTGGCTCGCGCCGGCCACGCCCGCCGTCGCGGCGGGCTCCGACGCCCCGCGGCTCGCGCGGCAACGCCCGGTGGGCGAGGCCAGCCGGGTCCACCGCCCCGACCGCGAACTCCCCCGCGAGATCGTGGAGACGGTGTTCGAGCACGTCCGCCGGATCGCCAAGGAGCGGGCCGGCAGCCTCACGCTCGAGACCAACATCGTCGAGCTCGGCCTCGACTCGCTGGAGCGGATGGAGATCGTCGCCAGCCTCGAGGAAGCCTTCGGAGCCCGGTTCCCGGAGCAGGTGCTGCCCCAGATCGAGACCTGCCGCGAGGTCACCGAGGCGATCATCGACCACATGCCCGTCGAAGGCCGGGCCAACGTGCAGGCGGCCCGGGTGGTCGCCGAGATCACCCCCGACGCCTACCGGATCGACCAGTTCCCCGAGGTGCGGGCCCTGGAGCAGAACTTCGCGATGGTCCGCGACGCGGGCCTCGAGAACCCCTACTTCAGCGTCCACGAAGGGCTGACCACCGACCGCACCATGATCGGCGGCCGCGAACTGATCAGCTGGGCGACCTACAACTACCTCGGCATGTCGGGCGATCAGCAGGTCACGGCCGCGTCGAAGGCGGCCATCGACCGCTTCGGCACCAGCGTGTCGGCCAGCCGTCTGGTGTCGGGGGAGAAGACGATCCACGTCGAGCTCGAGCGGGCGATCGCCGACCTCGTGGGGGCCGAGGACGCGATCACGTTCGTCGGCGGCCACGCCACGAACGAGACGGTCATCGGCCACGTGGTGGGCCCGGGCGACCTCGTGCTCCACGACGCCTTCGCCCACAACAGCCTGCTGCAGGGTGCGATCCTCTCGGGCGCCCGCCGCCGTCCCTTCCCGCACAACGACTTCGCCGCCGCCGAGTCGATCCTCGCCCAGGTGCGTGGCCAGTATCGCCGCGTGCTCCTCGTGATCGAGGGCATCTACAGCATGGACGGCGACTTCGCCGACCTGCCGAAGTTCATCGCGGTGGCGAAGCGGCACAAGGCCCTGCTGATGGTCGACGAGGCCCACTCGATCGGCGTCATGGGGCCGCGCGGCCGCGGCATCGGCGAGCACTTCGGCGTCAAGCCGGCCGACGTCGACCTGTGGATGGGCACGCTCTCCAAGGCCTTCGGGAGTTGCGGCGGCTACATCGCCGGCTCGGCCACGCTCGTCCGGTGGCTGAAGTACACCGTGCCCGGCTTCGTCTACTCGATCGGCCTGCCGCCGGCCGCGGCGGGCGCGGCCCTGGGCGCGATCGGCATGCTCCACCGCGAGCCCGACCGGGTGACGAAGCTGCGGGAGAACGCCCGGCTGTTCCTCCAACTGGCCAAGGAGGCCGGCCTCGACACCGGCTCCTCGGGAGGCACGGCCATCGTGCCGGTGATCCTCGGCAACTCGATGAACGCCCTGCGGCTGTCGCGGGCCCTGTTCGCCCGCGGCATCAACGTCCAGCCGATCCTCTATCCGGCCGTCGAGGAGAAGGCCGCCCGGCTGCGATTCTTCATCACCTCGCGGCACACACCCGACCAGATCCGCCGCACCGTGGCCGCGATGCAGGAAGAGCTGGCGAAGATCGATCCCGGCTACGCCCGCCGGGCGGGCTGACGCGCGGCCTAGGAGCGTGGGCCGGGCAGCGGCTATAACCCGCCGCATGCCCGCCCCGGAAACCACGAGCCATCGGCTCGTCCTCCCCGCCGACGCCAACCACCACGGCACGCTCTACGCCGGCAGCCTGCTCCGCTACGCGCTCGAGGCGGCCTACGCCTCGGCCTGCCGGGGCGCGGGCCCGGGGGCGAACCTCATGCTGCGGCGGGTGCTGTCGCTCGAGTGCCGCCGGGCCGTGCCGGTGGGATCGCTCGTGGAAATCCGGGGCGCGGTACTCCAGGTTCGCCAGGGGTATCTCGTGGTGGGCGTCGTGGGGATGCCGCTCGCGGGCCACACGCTGCCCTGGATGGACGGCCTGCTCGGCTTCGCCCAGGTGGACGCCGCGGGCCTGCCGGTCGACCTGCCGGGCCCGGTGGAGGCGGCGGGCGACGCCCCGCTCTGGCAGCCGCTCGTGACGCGGCTCGAGAAGCTCGCCGAGATCCGCGGTGCGACGGGCGACTGGCTCGTCGCGGGCTTTGGCGGCTGAGCGGCATCCCGGCGGGCAGCCGTTCAATACTTCACTTCGATCCCGAAGTCGATGCCGTTGACGAACAGGTAGCCGAGGTCGTTGCCGTCCCGCGGCCCGACGCTGTTGTAGACACGGAGCTGGTTGTTGGTCGAGCCGTCGATGCTCGGTTCCTGCACCGGCGGCGGCGTCCAGGTCGCGACGTCCTGCGTGATGAACTGGGGGTTGTCGGCGTTGGTGGGCTCGTTCGGGTTGTACAGGGGGTTCGCGGTCGTGACCGGCACGGTGGGGCCATTCTGCGTCGCGACGAGCACCGACTTGACGTCCGCGCTGAACTCCGTGTTCGTGCTCGCCCGCGTGATGCCCCCGAGCCACATCCCGGTGTAGCCCACGCTCAGCGAGATCGCCTTGCTCACCTTGTAGCGGCCCTTGAGCCGCCACTCGCCGAGCGGGGCGAACACGAAGTTGTGCTCGGCATCGTTCGTCGCGTTCGTCTGGCCGAGGCCGTAGATCTGCACGAACAGCGGCGGTGCGGCCACCGGAGCCGAGTTGTTCGTCGATTGGGCCACCGTATTGGCGAACGTGTAGGTCGAGCGGAAGTAGTCGGCCCCCAGCGACGCCGGGAAGTTCGAGCCCCGGTACAGCGTGTTCTGCCAGTTCATGCCGGCGGTAAACCGCAGGTCAGTCTCGATCGTCCACCGGCCCCGCTCGAACATGTAGTTGAAGCCGAACTCCGGCCCCACGATGTTGTTGTAGGCCGACGTGTCCCAGCCGCCGAACTGCAGGTCGCACGGGTTGCCGACCGGGCATCCGGTCTCGGCGTCAAAGCCGTCCACCTGGCTGCCGTACTCGATGCTGTAGCGGTCGGCCACCTGGAGGTACCTGGGGCCGAACGTGAATCGGGCCGTGCGGATGCCCCCCGAGCCCGCCGTCGTCAGGTTGCGGCGGACCGCCCAGGCGAATCCGGCCGAGGTCAGCTCGGTGGAGTTCCGCTGGGTCAGGCTCTGGGTGATCACGTGGTCGGGCGGCGGGCTCTCCGAGATGATCGTCGTCACGATGACCGGGTTACCACCTCCAAACGCACCACCGCCGCCTTGCGCGACCTCCTGGGTGAGCGTGGTCGTCGGCGAGTTGACGGCGAACGAGTTGGTCGTCTGGAACGCCTGGCTGTCTGGGCCGGACCCGAAGTAGCTGAAGAGCATGCCGTAGTCGTCGTAGATCCAGCCGCCCTCGAAGCGGTTGCCCCACTGGAGGTCGGTCCGCATCCAGTTGGTGTTGAGGTCGAAGCGGAGCGGGTCGGAACCGAACACGTAGAGCCCCGAGCCCGGGTAGCCGGCCCGGATCAGGTTGTTGTTGAGCTGCGCCACCGCGGTCGGCGAGAGCGGCTGCACCGGGATGAAGAAGTCGTTGAGGATCGGCCGCGACTGCGGCGGGGTGACGCCCCAGATCGTGCGGTCGTAGGTGAAGAAGATCCCGTCGTGCGGATCGGGGCGGATCGCGTACTCCTGGAGGTCCGGCGGAGCGAAGACCTGGAAGTCGTAGAAGTCCTGGTCGGGCAGCATCGGCATCCAGTTCTGCCCGGCCCGCCCGGCCGTGGCCCCGGCGAGGAGGCACGTGGCCGCGAGCAGGAGTCCTGCCAGACGCTTCGTTTCCAGTGTGGTAGCCATCGCTCGTGTGTCCTGGGGTGCAGGCGCCGTCGTTCCGCCGATGCGGATTCTCCCGTGGTATCGGTCGCGCCGGTCGTCCGGGTTGATGAATCTTGGTAAACCCTGACGGTTCTCCGGCTTTTCCGGCCGCCGCCGGCCGGAAACGTGGCAGGCTGGGAGGACTCGGGTATTCTGCGGGGGGCTCGACGAGGCCCAACCCGGCTCGGGAACGGCATGAGTTGCGTCGCTGGCGAAGGTCCGCCACGCTCCGCATCCTCACGCCGATTCCCTCGCCTGCCTGGAGCGCTTCAGGGCGTGGTGCAGATCCGCCCCGGCATATCAGGAGCCGGTATCAGACCTCAGTCGGATGCGGTCTAAAAGGAGTGCCGTTCGATGATGTCCTACCCTGCCCTGCTGCGGGTCGCTCTGGTCGCCCTGCTCGCCACGTCCATCGTGCGGGCCGATGAGCCGGCGCGGGCTGCGAAGGCCGCGAACGACGAGAAGGTCGAGTTCCTGCGGCTCTCGCGGGACGACCGTGACCGGCTGCTGTCGCTCGACACGTCGATCGTCGAATACGCCCGGGCTGAAGTCGCCCCCGCCGACCGCGGCCGCCAGCCGCTCCAGGTCGATCTCGTGGCCGCCGTGCACGTCGGCAGCCAGTCGTATTACGACACGCTCGACCGGCTCTTCGCCGACTATGACGCGGTGCTCTACGAACTGGTGGCCCCGCCGAACTCCCGCCCCAAGCCCGGAGCGAAGCCGTCCGGTGCGATCGGCTCCGCCCAACAGGGCCTGAAGCAGATGCTCGGCCTGGAGTTCCAACTCGAGGCGGTGGACTACACCGCCGCCAACTTCGTGCACGCCGACCTCTCGCCCAAGGAGTTCGATGCGGCGATGAAGAAGCGGGGCGAGTCGTGGTGGTCGATGTTCATGAAACTCATGGGCGAGGGCATGGCCCGGGCCGAGCGGGAGGGGCGGCAGCCCGGCGGTGACGTGAGCATCGGCGAGATGTTCGGCCTGCTCTTCGGTTCGGGCGAGGCTCGACAGGTGCGGCTGCGACGGATCATGGCCGAGCAGTTCACCGACATGGAGGCCCTGACCGCCGCCTTCGGTGGCGACGAGGGCTCGACGCTGATCACGGACCGCAACGCCGCGGCGTTGCGGGTGCTCCGCGAGCAGATCGCCAAGGGCCGGCGCCGGATCGCGATCTTCTACGGCGCCGCCCACATGGACGACTTCGACCACCGGCTGCGCGAGGACTTCGCCCTTCAGCCGCGCGAGACCGTGTGGCTCGAGGCGTGGGACCTGAGGGAACCGGCCCCGGCGGCCGCCGGCCGCCGCTGAAGGATGCGGGGCGGCGCGAGCCAGCCCGTAACCTCGGGATTCGCCACCCGGCCGCCAAGCCAGGCTGCGGCGGTGGCGGCCGTCTCGCGTACGACCGCGGCGTGGCCGAGCGACTCGACCGCCTCGCCCACCGGATCGAACTCGAAATCGCCCGCATAGCCATGGCGGCACAGGCCCTCGACCAGCCGCTCCAGCGGCAACGTCCCGTGGCCGGCGGGCAGCCGGTCCGCGTGCGGCGACGGCGGGCCAGCGCGGTCGGCGACCTGCACGCTGGCGGCCCGGGCCGCCACCCGCGGCAGCATGGGAACGAGGTCCGGGGCGTCGCCAAACTGCCACAGGTCGACCGCCAGGCCCACGGCCGGATGATCGATGCCGTCCACGAAATCGCAGGCCGCGGCCAGGCTCGTCAGCAGGCTGCCACCCGGGGCCACGGCGGCGTGGATCGGCCGCAGGGCGAGCGTCACGTTGGCCTCGTGGGCGACGGGGGCGAGCGTTTCGAGGGCGTCACGAACCAAGCGGGCGGCGTGGGCGCGGGTGTGGCCGCCGCGGCAGCCGGTATGGACCACGAGCACCGGCGCGGCGATCAGGCGAGCCGTCTCGATGGCCTCGACGGCGTCCTCGAGGCTCTCGTCGAAGGAGCGGCCGTCGCCGGCTGTGAACCCGCCGGCCCACTGCAGGCTGGACACCCGCACCCGGGCGCAGGCGAGCTGCGTCGCCACGGCGCCGAGGCCGGCGTCGGAAAGCTTCGGCCGCCAGAGGGAGATCGCGTCGAGGCCGGCTGCAGTGGCGTGGGCGAGTTCCCGTTCGAGGTCCAGGCGGGGCGCCGACAACTGGCTGATCGCGACGTCGAACATACTATAGGGCTCTCCCGGCGACGGGGCCGCGTGGGCGGCCGATGCAAGCGGGAAGTATGGAACGCCCGCGCAGCGACTGTCCAGAGACGCGCTCGCGGCCACGCGACGGGCGGGATTCACAGGCCCGGAGCCGCACCGGACGGCGCCAGCATCCAGCCCGCTTTCTGTCTTGACAAACAAACCCCACCCGGCTTTTGGACCGAACGGGTCATTCCGCCGTGAGCGCGAAGCAGACGAGTCGTCCCTGGCCGCGGACGTAGCACAGGCCGCGGGCGACGACCGGCGCGGCCCAGCACGGCGGCGCGAGCAGCTCGCCCCCGGCTGCGGGATCCCGCAGCCGCGTCCGCGACACCTCGTCGTAGCGTTCCGGCGTGGCCCGCACGAGCGCCACGTCGCCGTACTCGCCGAGGACGACGAGATGGCCGTCCACGAGCGTGCCACTCGCCCGGCCGAAGCCCCCCTCCGCCCAGCGCACCACCCCCGTCTGCCAGTCGACGCAGGCGAGCACCGCGTCGCCGGCGTTCCGGCCGCTGGCGCCGAACAGGTGGCCGTCGAGCAGCACGGGCGTCGCCCAGTGGGCCCTGAGGGCGGCATCGGGCCGGGCGTTTCGCCGGTCCTGCCGCAGCGGTCGCGGCTCGCCCCCGGCCACGTCGAGCAGCACGCTGCCGGGCCCGTAGCATTCGGAGAGCAGCACCCGGCCGCCGTCCGCCACGGGACTCGCGCAGACGGCGGAGAACACCTCGTCGTCCCGCCAGCGGAACCGCCCCTCGACGGCCCCGCTGGCCGGGTCGACCACGATCAGATCGTCCCTCATCCAGGCGAGGATCCGGTCGCGATCGCCGATGCGGGCGAGGATCGGCGTGCTGTAACTCGCGAGCTGGTCCGAGGCCCGCCACCGCTCGCGGCCCGTCGCCAGGTCGAAGGCCACGAGGCCGCTGTCGAGCCCCTTCACGAGATCGAGCCGCTCGGGCGCGGGCGGCGCCGCCCCCGGCCTGCTGCCCCCGACCTGCACGACGACGAGCGGCCCCGTGCCCGCGTCCACCACCAGCGGCGCGGCCCCGACGCCGAAGAAGTTCTGGACGACGTGGTAGTCGCGGCCGGTGTCGACCTTCCAGAGGCTGGCGCCGTCGACGACCGCCCGGCACTCGAGTCGTCCGTCGGGCCCGTACGTGAGCACGCGGTCGCGAGCGATCACGGGCGCGGCCCGCGGACCGCCGTCGTAGCCGAAGGTGTCGACGTACGCGGTCGGATACCGCTCCTCCCAGAGCTTCCTCCCGGTCTCGGCCTCCAGGCAGCGCAGGCGAATGTCGCGGCCGATGCGGTCGAACACGATGGCCCGGCCGAGCGCCACGGCGGGCCCGCAGTAGCCCTCGCCGAGTTCGCAATGCCACGCCACCGCCGGCCCCTGCTTCGGCCACGGCGCGCGAATGCCGCGCAGGCCGCTGCGGCCATCACCCCGCGGACCGAGAAACGTGCCCCAGTCCTCCCCGTCGCGCGTGCCGATGTCCGGCGTCTCCGCCGTGGCCTGCGGTAGCACGACCTCCGCCCCGTCAATCGCGGAGCCGCCGTCCCAGCCGCACAGCAGCGCGGCGGAAACCGTGGCCAGGCGTCCGCAGGCCGCAAGCCCGCGCACGAGGCGTTCGGCCAACCCGTGGAGGCAAGTCTCCATAGGCAGTCCACCCATCGGGGAGCCCGGGGCCGGGGGAAGGCGAGGCGAGTATGCGTATCTTCGCATCCCGAAGCCGAGACTTTCACCGCCCCGGGCGGCCTGGGCCACATCGGCATCCGCAGCGCCGTTGAACGTGGTCACCGCTCGCATCGACGTCCGTCTCCTCCGACCGACTACACTCTACTCCATCAGGTCCCGCAGGAACCTCCCCACCATGCCCCGCCCCCGCGGCATCCGCGTCAGCGCCGGCTCCCGAGTGCTGGTGATCCCGGCCGAGGCCCTCGCCTGGCAATTCGTGCGTTCGAGCGGCCCCGGCGGGCAGCACGTCAATCGCACCAGCAGCAAGGCCGTGCTGCGGTTCGACGTGGCGACCTGGCCCGACCTGCCGGCGGACGTCCGGCAGCGGGTCCTCGAGCGGGAGCGGTCCCGGCTCACCCAAGACGGGGCACTTCTGATCGCCAGCCAACGGCACCGCGAGCAGCCGCGGAACGTGGCCGACTGCCTCGCCAAACTGTCCGGCATCCTGGAGCGGGCGCTCGTGCCGCCCAAGGCTCGACGGCGCACGAAGACGCCGCGATCGGCGATCCGCGAACGGCTGACCGCGAAAAAACGCCGCTCGGAGACGAAGCGCCTCCGCGGCGGGCCGGTCGAGTGACCGCGGTGATATAATTCGCCACGCGGACGAAGAGGCCCGCACCCGCCCGACGAGGACAGCCACCATGGCGATCCGCCGCGACATCGACCCGCTCCTTCAGAAATGGGATTTCCGCCCCGGCGAGGTCAACGCCCGCCTCGTGAAGGCCCGGGACGGCCGCGAGGTGCTGCAGATGCGGGTCGACATGGGACTCTTGCAGATGGAGACCGACCTGCGGCCCGACGGCATGCGGCCCCACGGGGCGGAAACCTACTACGACTACCTCGTGGGCGAGGTGATCCGCGAAGGGGGCGGGTTCCGGCTCTCGAAGGAGCAGTGCGCCGAGGCCGACCGGGAGTTCGTGCAGTACTACCACCGTCGGCTCTGCTGGCTCTCGCTGCGGGAATACCGGCGGGCGGTCCGCGACGCGGACCACAGCCTCGCCTTCATGGACTTCGTGCGGGAGCACTCGCCCGACGAGGAGTGGGCGCTGTCGCACGAGCAGTACCGGCCGTTCGTGCTCTTCCACCGGGTGCAGGCCGGTGCCCTCGCGGCCCTCCAGGAGACCGGCCCCGAGCCGGCGATCGCCGAGATCAACGCCGGCCTCGACCGGTTTCGCGAGCTCTTCACCCGCTACGGGGCAGAGGAGCAGTTCGCCGAGGACGAACTCGTGCGTCGGTTGCACGAGATGCGCGAGAGCGTCCGCCGGCGGTACGAGGTGGGCCGGACGCTCGATGAGCAACTGGCCGAGGCGGTACGGGCGGAGAACTACGAACTGGCCGCCGAGATCCGCGACCGGATCCGCCTCCAGGCGCGGGAGCGGAACGCGGCCGGTGCCGCCGCTCCGGGGGAGCCCGGCGCACCCGGCGAGGCGGAGCCGCCGGTCTGAAATTTTTGCAACTCCTGGCGGTCGTCCGCCTGCCTCCCTTGCCCAGTGTGTCGCCCTGGCGGGCGGGTCGTGCAGGTTGCGGCGACTGCGCGGCCGCCCGGCGGCCGTCCGGGGTTTGGCACGCCATCTGCACCTCTTCCCGTCCGTCGCCGGCCGCCATCGGCCCGGCGGACCCGCCCGCCAGGAGGACCGTCGCCATGAAGACCGCCACCGCCCGTTCTGAATCCGCCACCACCTGCTTCACCCTGAAGGTGGCTGGCACCGAGTGCCTGCTCCGTGCCACGACGGTCTGGCCGATCCACGAGGTGCTCGAGGTCGAGGCGGAGATGCTCCTCGCCGCCGGCGGCCACGAGGCGGCCGAGGGCGAACTGCTACTCGACCTGCTCGACTCGCGGATGATCGCGCCGCCCCGGCCGCGGCGCCGCCGCGAGCGGCCCGTCAGCTCGCGGGCCGTGTTCTACGCCGGCGGCGACGACTGAAGCGGCCGCCGGCCCCCGGCAGCCCCTGCGGCACCATCTGCTACACTCCCGGCCTCTTCCGGGAGTCCGCATCGCATGGGCCGTTCCGCCGACCAGCCGCTCCAGGTTCCGCCGGGTCGCGACGTCCGCCTCGCCGACTTCGATGCCGGCTTCCACGAGGGGCTCGACCGCGACGCCGCCGAGGCCGAGACCCGGCGACACTGCGAGGCCCTCGACGAACTGGCCTACCGGCTCTTCGCCGAGGCGAAGCGGGCGGTGATCGTCGTCCTCCAGGGGATCGACACCTCCGGCAAGGACGGCACCATCCGCATGCTCGCCGGCGGCATCAGCCCCCAGTGCCTCGACGTGAAGAGCTTCAAGGCCCCCAGCGCCCTGGAACTCTCCCACGACTTCCTGTGGCGGGTGCACGCGGCCGTGCCCGCCCACGGCCGGATCGGGATCTTCAACCGCTCGCACTACGAGGACGTGGTCGTGGTCCGCGTCCGCAGGCTCGTCCCCAAGGAGGTCTGGAAGGGCCGCTACGACCAGATCAACGCCTTCGAGAAACTGCTGGCCGACGGCGGCATCACGCTCGTGAAGTGCTTCCTGCACATCAGCCGGAAGGAACAGCGGGAGCGGCTCGAGGATCGGCTCCGCGATCCGAAGAAGCAGTGGAAGCTCGGGCCCGACGATCTCGAGGATCGCACGCGCTGGGACGACTTCCAGGCTGCCTACGACGACGCCCTCACCCGGTGCAACACCGAACACGCCCCGTGGCACGTGGTGCCGGCCGACCGAAAGTGGTATCGCAACCTCGTGGTCGCACGGCTGGTGCGGCAGACGCTCGAGCGACTCGACCCGCGATTCCCGCCGTTCGACTCGAGCCTGCTCGCGAAGCTCGACTGATCCAGGGACGGACATGAACGGCGCCTTCCCCCTGCTCGACCTCGACGCCTGCCGGGCCCGGCAGGCCCGGCTTCGCGCGACCATGGCGGAGCGGTCGCTCGACGCGGTGGTCGTCGTGACCCCGGAGCACGTGCAGTACCTTACCGGCCATCGCTGGGATCATCGCTTCGTGGCGGCGGCCGCGGTGCTGGCCGCGGGCGAGACGCTGCTCGTCTGCGCCGACAAGCCGGTCGAGCGGGCCGCGGCCGACGAGGTCCGTGCCTTCGAGGCCAAGTGGCAAAGCACGCTCCGCAACGACCAGCGGGAGGCGGCCAGCCTGGTGCTGGGCGACTGGCTCGCCGCCCGGCCGCGGCTCGCGCGGGTGGGCGTGGAGTTCTCGGCCTGCCCGCCGCACGTCACCCGCCACCTCGAGCCGGCCGCGCTCGTCGACGTCGACGCCGACCTGCTGCGGCTGCGGCGCCGCAAGGATCCCGACGAGCTGGGGCTTCTCCGCCGGGCGATCGCGGCCGCCGGCGCGATGGTCGCGACGGCCCGCGGCATGATCCGGCCCGGCATGTCGGAGCTCGACGTGTTCTCCGCGCTGCAGGCGGCGGCCGTCGCCGCCTGCGGCGAGATGCTGACGGGCACGGGCAACGACTACGCCTGCGGCGTCCGTGGCGGGCCGCCACGAGCACGTCCCTGTGCCCCGGGCGAGCTCTACATCCTCGATCTCGGCCCCGCCTTCCGCGGCTACTTCGCCGACATCTCGCGGGTGATCGCCGTGGACGGCCGGCCCACCGATGGGCAGCGCGCGGCCTGGGAGCGGGTCTGCGGGGCGCTCGCCCTCGTGGAGCGGATCGCGAAGCCCGGCGCCCGTTGCCGCGACATCTACTCCGAGGTGCATGCGTGGCTCAACGCCGGCCCCACGGGCTCCTGGTCGAGCCACCTCGGTCACGGCATCGGCCTGTTCGTCCACGAGCCGCCGCATCTCAACCCGCGCTGGGACGACGTGCTCGAGGAGGGCGACGTGATCGCGGTCGAGCCCGCCCTCTACGACCCGTCCCTCGCCTCCGGCCTGCGGCTCGAGAACGACTACCTCGTGACCGCGACGGGCCTCGAGAACCTCAGCCCCTTTCCGCTGGACATGGCGTAGGGGTTTCGGCCTCTCGCGGCAGATTCGATTTCCCTCGCCCCCCGACCCGCCGCCATTCAGGGTGGCCATGCTCCCCGACCGTGGGCGCGGGCGGCGGCGTCGCGTACATTCTGGGCCGGATTTCCGTTCGTCCACCGAGGCCCCACCCCATGTCGCTCGTTGAACCACCCGCCACCGCCTCCCGTTGGCACGCCCTGGCCGACCGCGTCCTCGCCGGCGGCGAGATCGGCCGCGACGAGGCCCGGGCGATCCTCGAGTCGTCCGATGTCGAGCTGCTCGACCTGCTGGCGGCCGCCTACCGTGTCCGGCATCGTCACTTCGGCGACACCGTGCAGCTGTTCTTCCTCATGAACGCCAAGAGCGGCCTGTGCCCGGAGGACTGCGGCTACTGCTCGCAGTCGAAGGTCTCCGAGGCCGAGATCCCGCGGTACAACCTGCTCTCCGAACCGAAGCTCATGGAGGCGGCGAAGCTCGCCGCCGAGCGGCAGTCGAAGACGTTCTGCATCGTGATCTCGGCCCGCGGGCCGACCCAGCGGGAGATCGACTTCGTCTGCCACATCACGCCGAAGATCAAGGCGGAGCACGGGCTCAACGTGTGTGCCTGCCTCGGCCTGCTCACGCCCGAGCAGGCCCGGCAGCTCGCCGCTGCCGGCGTCGACAAGGTGAACCACAACCTCAACACGAGCGAGCGGCACTACGGCGAGGTCTGCTCGACCCACACCTACGCCGACCGCGTGGCCACGCTCGAGGCCTGCCGATCCGCGGGGCTGGCCCTGTGCAGCGGCGGCATCATGGGGATGGGGGAGTCGGCCGACGACCTCGTCGACATGGCCTTCGACCTGCGGTCGATGCGAGTCGAGTCGATTCCGCTCAACTTCCTCAACGCCATCGACGGCACGCCGCTCGAGGGCGTGAACAAACTCAGCCCGCGGGACTGCCTGCGCGGCCTGGCGATGATGCGGCTCGTGAATCCGGCCTCCGAGATCCGCATCGCCGGCGGCCGCGAGATCCACCTCGGCAGCCTCCAGGCCCTCGGCCTGTACGCCGCCAACTCGATCTTCGTGGGCGACTACCTGACCACGAAAGGCCAGCTCCCCGAGGCCGACTATCGGATGATCGAGGAACTCGGCTTCACGATCACCCGCGGCGCCGAGGCCGCCGAGCCGGCGCCGGCGCTGGACGCGGGCTGAGTCGCGGGATCCACGCCGGCCTATTCGCCGGCGGCGCCGAGGCTCATCAGCAACTCCGACATCTCGGCGGCCGCGTGGGCCTCGCCCTGCGTGCGGGCCGCCTCGATGCCCTCGCGGAGGGCGCGGCGGGCGTCCGCCACCCGGTCCCGCTTGAGCAGGTTGCGGGCCGCCATGTGGAAGGCGGGCACGTAGGGGGGCGCGCCGCGGGCGAGCTCCTCGAGGATGTCGAGGCCGGCCTGCCACTCATCGGTGGCGTCGAGTTCCAGCGCCAGGCTGTATCGCAGGAACACGTCGCCGGGGTCGTCCTTCAGCAGGGCCTCGATCTTCTCGCGTCGGGATGCCGTCATGGATCGTGCTCCGTGTCGCGGGCCGCCGGCTCGGCGGCCTTCCGGGGGATCAGGTCGAGCCGCACGAGCGTACGGCCGGCGTCGCCGTGGGCCACGACCACTGCCGAGTTGCCCACGCAGGCCACCGCCCGCGGCGCGTCCAGCCGGGCCACGCACACGGGACGCAGGATCTGCCGCCCGCCCTGGAGCGTGGCGTCGATCCGCCACAGGCCCTCGGGCCGGTCGGCCACGCCGCGATCGCCCGCGACGACCCACAGCGTGCCGTCACCGCGGCAACAGGCGGCATCGCGGATCCGTGGCAGGTCGAGGGCCAGTTCCAGGAGCGCCCGCCCGGCGAGATCGTGGAACGCGACCGCACCGCCGGCGGCCTCCTCGCGCGGCGAAGTGAACAGCACCAGTTCGTCGGCAGGATCGGCGGTCATGGCGACGACCGGGCCGGCCGCGGACGGCGGCGGGCAGCCGCGGTCGGAGAGCCGGCCGACGCTGGCCCGCGCGATCGGACCGCGGGCGACGGGCGGCAGCGGCGCCGGCAGCCCCGCCACGGCCAGCCAGTCCCGCGAGTGGCCGACGAGGAGATGCACTCCGCCAGCCGCGGCGGCTGCGTCGCCCAACCGCACCTCCTGCAGCGGCTCCGCTGCCGGCACGGCGCCGTCGGGCCGCAGCCGCCACGACCGCAGCGACCACTCCCCGTCCGTGCGGCAGACGGCCGCCAGCGTGTTCGTCTCGATGCAGGCGATGGCCTGCGGCCGCGGGTCGTCGGCGAGGGGCGTGCCGATCACGAGCCGCGGCTTGACGGGACCGGCCGGGTCGATCGCCGTCACGCCGCCCGACTCGGCGTCGAGGCAGAACACCGCCTGGCCGTTGGCGGGACAGGCGATGTCGGCCACCGGCAACCCCCGCTCCACGAGGACCACGACGCGGGCCTCCTCCGCGGCCGGAGCGGCCGCCACCGCCGTCAGGACCACGGCGGCGACCGACGGCCACGGGCTGCGGTGCCGATCCATGAGCCTCACCCCGCCGCCGGCGCGAGCCCGTGGGCCCGCTCCCAGGCCGCGATCGTGTCGACGTGGCTGAGCGTGAGGCCGATGTCGTCGAGCCCCGCGAGCAGGCACTGCCGCCGGAAGGGATCGACCGTGAACGGCCGCTGGAACCCTGCCTCGTCGGTCACGACGCACTCCCGGAGGTCGACGGTCAGCCGGTACTGGCCGCCCGCGGCGGCGGCCGCCGCCGTCCGGCGGAAGAGTTCTTCGACGTCGGCCTCGTCGAGCCGCACCGGGACCATGCCGTTCTGGAAGCAGTTGTTGAAGAAGATGTCGGCGAACGTGGGCGCGATCACCGCCCGGAAGCCGTAGTCGGCCAGCGACCACGGGGCATGCTCCCGGCTCGATCCGCAGCCGAAGTTCCGTCGCGCCAAGAGGATGCTCGCCCCGGCCGCCGCCGGCCGGTTGAGCTCGAACTCGGGGTTCGCCGTCCCGTCGGGCAGGAACCGCCAGTCGAAGAACAGGAACTGGCCGAAGCCCGTCCGCTCGATCCGCTTGAGGAACTGCTTGGGGATGATCTGGTCGGTGTCGACGTTGGCCCGGTCGAGGGCGGCGACGACGCCGGTGTGAGACGTGAACGGCTGCATCACGCGTACTCCCACTGCCGGATGTCGACGAAGTGGCCGACCACGGCGGCCGCAGCGGCCATGGCGGGGGAGACGAGATGCGTGCGGCCCCCCTTGCCCTGCCGGCCCTCGAAGTTGCGGTTGCTCGTCGAGGCGCACCGTTCGCCGGGCGCGAGGGTGTCGGGATTCATGCCCAGGCACATGCTGCAACCGGCCTCGCGCCAGTCGAAGCCGGCCTCGCGGAACACCTGATCGAGCCCCTCCGCCTCGGCCTGCCGCTTCACGCGGCCGCTCCCCGGCACCACCATCGCGCTGACCCGCGCCGCGACGCGGTGGCCGCGGACGACACGGGCCGCGGCCCGCAGGTCCTCGATGCGGCTGTTGGTGCAGGATCCGATGAACACGCGGTCGAGCGGGATGTCGACGATCCGCGTCCCGGCCGCGAGGCCCATGTACTCGAGGGCCCGGGCGGCGCTCGAGCGGTCGTTCGGGTCGGTGAAGGAGTCGGGCGCAGGCACCGCCGCGTCGACGCCGGTCACCTGGGCGGGATTCGTCCCCCACGTGACCTGCGGCACGACGTCGGCCGCCCGGTAGATCTCCACGCGGTCATACACGGCGCCGGGGTCGCTCGGCAGCCGCTCCCAGCGGGCCACGGCGGCCTCGAAGTCCCGCGGGGCGAGGTCGCGGCCCCGCAGGTAGTCGAAGGTCCTGGCGTCGGGGGCGATCATGCCGGCCCGGGCGCCCGCCTCGATCGACATGTTGCAGACCGTCATCCGCTCCTCCATGCCGAGGTTGCGGATGCACTCGCCGGTGTACTCGATGACGTGGCCCACGCCCCCCTCGGTCGAGAGCCGGCCGATCAGGTAGAGAACGAGGTCCTTGGCGGTCACGCCCTCCGGCAGCCGGCCGTCGACCCGCACCTCGAGCGACTTCGGCTTGGCCTGCCGCAGGGTCTGCGTGGCCAGCACGTGCTCCACCTCGCTCGTCCCGATGCCGAAGGCGAGGGCGCCGAGGGCGCCGTGGGTGGCCGTGTGACTGTCGCCGCACACGATCGTCATGCCGGGCTGGGTGATGCCCAACTCCGGGCCGATGACGTGCACGATTCCCTGGTCGGCGTCGCCGAGATCGAAGAGCCGGACGCCGAACTCCGCACAGTTGGCCCGCAGCGTGTCGATCTGCTGCTTCGAGATCGGATCGGCGATCGGCAGCCGTCGGTCGCTCGTGGGGACGTTGTGGTCGGGCGTGGCGAAGGTCGCCTCGGGCCGGCGGACGCGGCGGCCGGCGAGCCGCAGCCCCTCGAAGGCCTGCGGGCTCGTCACCTCGTGAACGAGGTGACGGTCGATGTACAGGACCGGAAGCTCGCCGGGGGGAGCGGCGACGACGTGTTCGTCCCAGATCTTGTCGAGAAGCGTGCGGGGGGCGGGCATGGGCGGCGGTGGGGAGGCGCTGGGTGACGCCACTCAATGTAGTCACGACCCGGCACCGCCGCCACCGGCCACCGCGGCGGCCGTCAGCCGGCGCGGCGCAGGACGGTCTTCGCCGCCAGTTCGTCGATCCTGGCCTTGGGAAGCGTGGCCCACCGTGCCGCCGTGCCGTCGCAGTGCTCGAGAAACACCGTCGTGGCCGCGGTCGTAACCCGCTGCAGGAAGAACCAGCACCGCTCCAGGTGCCGCTCGTCGTTGTCGGCCGAGATGACGACGAGATCGAAGGTGCCGAGGTGGTTGCACAGCCGGGCCAGCGACGTGTCGATGTTGCCCGGCACGAGCTGCACCCGGCCCAGCCGGTTCAGCCGACGGTGGGCGTCCTTGAGCGACACGCCCGGTGGGTCGGTCGCCAGCCGGCCCTCGAAGCGGTCGAGCCCGACGTACTGCACGTTTCCGGTCGCGGAGGCCGCCAGCAGCATCCGCTCGGTGCGGACGAGCCGGCCGAGCCCGAGTTCCAGGATCCGCGTCGGCGACCGCCGCAGGACGTGCCTGTGGACGACCCGCTCGGCGGCCGGCTTGGACAGCCGGGCCAGCCACAACCTGCGAATCAGCCCCATGCTCGCCATGCCGTTGCCCGCCCCCGTGGAGACCGCGCGGGGCCCGCCACGGGCCGCGGCGCGAACCCGCCCCACGGGGTGGATCGGTCGGCTGCGACGGCCGACTGCAGCCGCGGACGCGACGGCGTCAGAACTTGCCGGATCGGATCACGGCCGGATTTTCTTCAGGGCCTCGGCGGCGGCGGCGCGGACCTCCTTCACCGGATCGTCCTCCGCGACCAGTTCCAGCATCGGGATCGCGGTCGCAGCCGCGGAACCGATGTCTCCGAGGGCGACGGCCGCCTCCAGGCGGACCATCTCCCGGTCGCCACGCAGCGCCCGCCGCAGCAGCGGCACGGCCCGCTCGAAGAGCGACTTGTCCTCGGGCGCGACCTTGAGCGCGGCCCAGACCGCGACGGTGGCCATCAGTTCGTCGTCCGACTCGGCGAGCGCCCGCAGTTCCGGCTCGGCCTCCTTCGCAGCCGGGCCGATCCGGCCCAGGGCGTAGGCGGCGGAGTACCGCAGGCCGGGCGCCTTGGCGGCGTCGCCGACGAGCCGCCGCAGGGCGGGCACGGCGGTGGCGGCCTGCGGGCCGATCGCCCCGATCGCCACGGCGGCCTCGCCGGCGTGGTCGGCCTCGGCGTCGCCGAGTTCCTTCACGATGTCCTCGAGGGCCGGTTTCGCCGCCGGCCCGATGCCGGCGAGGATCTCGAGCACGTGCGTGCGGATCGCCGGATCCGCGAGCTTGCCACGGAGCGCACCGAGGCTCGGGCCGCCGAGCCGGATAAGCGCCCCCCCCGCCGCCAGCCCGACCTCGGGATGGGCGTCGCTGATCAGCGCCACGAACGTGTTCGCCAGCTGCTCCTTCTGGGCGTCGTCGAGCAGCGCCGCCAGGTCGGAGAGCCCCGCCACCGCCCCCTCGCGGACGCCGGGATCCTCGTCCCCGAGCACCTTCAACAGCCGCGCCAGCGCGTCGGCGGCGAACGGCTTTTCGTCGCGGTGGATCTGGGCCCGGGCCCAGGCGGCGGTCGCGGCCAGCACCTCGTCCTCGTCGGCGACGACCTTCTCGAGCGCCGCATCGCCGGCCGCCGCCCGCAGCTTGCCCAGCGCGTAGGCCGCGGGAAACCGCAGCGACATGTCGGGCGATTCGAGCGCCGCGACGAGGGCCGGAGCCGCGGCCGACGCCTTGTCGCCGATCGCAGCCAGGGCGAGCATGGCCTGGAGCCGTTCGTCGATCTCCCCCTCCCCGGCGAGCGTCGCCAGGGCCGGGGTGGCCGCAGCCGCCTCCGGGCCGATCTCCGCCAGGCCGAGGCACGCCCAATAGCGGGACTTGGGGTCCTTGAGCGCCTCGATGAGCACGGGCACGCTCGTCTCCTCCATGCTGGCGAGCGTGTGCAGCGCCGGCAGGATGACCGAGGGATCGGCGTCGGCGAGTTGCTTGCCGAACAGCGGCAAGAGCACCGCCGGCGACGGATCGAGCCGCTTCAGGGCGCGGATCGCGGCCCGGCGAACCCGGGCGTCGGCGTGCACGGTGGCTTTCGCGAGCGCGTCCTGGGCCGCCACGTAGCGGGCAGAGTCTTCCGCGGTGATCGTGTCGGCGGACTCGTCGCCGCGGACGTGACCAATCGCCGCCGCGGCCTGGGCCGCCACTACCGGGTCGGGGTCGGCGAGCAGCTTGACCAGCACCGGGACGGCGGCCGAGGCATCCTCGCCGATCAGGCCGATCGCGCGGGCGGCATGCCAGCGGACCCGCAACTCGGGATCCTCGGTCGCCTTGACGAGCGCGTCGAGGGCGGGCTTCGCGTTTTGCCCAAGGTTCGCGATCTCGTCGATCGTCAGGACGCGGATGCGGCTGTCGTCGGTGGACTGGAGCTTGGCGACGAGGTCGCCGAGCGTCGCCGCCGGGGCCGCGGCCGGCGTGGACGCGGCGGCCGGAGACGCGGCTGCAGCCGCCGGTTGGGCCGCCGGCCGCTGCGGCTGCGACGGGGCCCGCGAGCAGCCCGCGACGACGACCGTGAGCACCAGACCGAACACCAGCGAGACCGGCAAGCGAGGCATGAAATAGATCCTTACGCGGCGAGTGGAAAACGGGAGGGGCGGGCCGCGGCGGAGCACGGATCCCGCCCGAAGCCGTGTCGCCCTCGCGGGGCCTCGGGAGTATACTCCCCCGACGTTTTCTCCTCCTACGGATGTTCCCACCCCCGCAGGTTTCCGCCAGCGTCTTCCCGTCGAGGTTGCCACCATGTCGTTCGAAACCGGGTTCGCCGTCCGCGGCCGGCACGCCGTCGCCGCCCTCGCCCTCACCGCCGCCATCGCCTCCTGGCCGGCGGTCGCCCAGTGGGGCGGCGGGTTCGGCTTCAATCGCGGCGGGTACGCCTCGACGGCCGGCCAGGCGGCCGACTACGGCATGTCCGAGATGATGCGGGCCCAGGGCTACCAGAACCTCAAGAACTCGGAGGCCGCCAAGAACTGGGAGGAGGCCAAGACCCAGGAGATCCAAAACCGGCTCCGCTGGACGGAGACCTACTTCGAGATGCGGAAGGTCAACCGCGAGGCCAAGGCCGCCGAGCAGGGACCGCCGGTCACCCAGGAGCAGGCGATCCGGATGGCGAAGATGGCGGCCCCGCCGCGGCTCGGCTCGACGCAACTCGACCCCGTGACGGGCCACATCGAGTATCCCCCGGTGCTGATGGACGACCTGTACACGGACTATCGCAAGCGGCTCGACCAGCTCTTCGCCGACCGGGCCGCCTCGGGCGGCAGCATCCAGTACGGCGAGGTGCGTGAGATCCAGAGCACGGTCACCAAGTTCATCGACGTCCTCAAGCAGAACGTGAAGAGCTACCCGGCCGGCGACTACGGTCGGGCCCGCACGTTCCTCGACAGCCTGGCCCGCGAGGCCACCATGCCGGCCGGCTGAGCCGCCGCCGTCAGACCGTCTGCCGCGCCGCCACCTGCGCCCGCAGCCGGAAGAGGAGCGGCAGCGACGCGAGTCGCAGCAGCGTCGACACCGCGAACACGGCGGCGTAGGCCGTCGGACCTTCGCCCAGAGACCGGAGCAGGAAGCCGCCGCACCCGGCGCCCGCGACCGTCGCCACGGCCAGGCCGAGGTTGTAGACGGTGAGCACGCCGGTCCGCTCCCGATCCTGCACGACCTCGAAGAACAGCAGGGCGACGGCCAGCTCGTAGGCCGCCCAGCAGGCCCCCGCGATCACCTGGACGACGAGCAGGTAGCCCAGGTTCGCGCTCGGCAGCCAGAGCAGGGTCAGGGGCATGATCGCCAGGCAGGCGAGCCACAAAACCCGCACCGGCCCGACCCGCGAGGCGAAGCGGCCGATGCCCGGCAGCACGAGCGCCTTGGTGAGGAAGGCGGTCGCGAACACGAGCATGAAGGCGTGGTACGAGAAGCCGAGCTCCCGGAGCATGTAGGGCGTGAAGTACGGCCCGGCGAAGTGCGCGCCGAACATGAAGCAGCAGAGGAGGGCGACGAGCGTGCCCGAGGGCCGGCCCGCCATGTCGCGGAGGAGGACCGCGAGCCGGCGGAGGGGAGGCCGCCGCGGCGGCTCGACGACCTCCGGCGGCCGTGGCTCGCGGCAGGCGGCGAGGCAGAACGTGGAGAACAGCCGGCTCGCCGCCGCCAGGACGAACAGCACGGCGAAGGCCTCGCGGGTCGCGTCCCGCGCCTCGCCCCACTGCAGCACCAGCCCGCCGACGACGAAGCCGAAGAAGACGCCAAACTGGCCGAGCCGGTTTCGGTGCGCGAAGTAGGCGGTCCGCATCCGCTCCGGCACGAGGCGGGCCATCCAGGAGTTCCAGGCCGACACGCCCGCCATGCCGGCGGACCAGTAGACGCTCGCCGCGAGCAGCACCTGCCACAGGGCCGCCCCGCCCCGCACCGCCCACCAGACGAGCGGCACGAAACTCGTCGCCTGCACGATCGTGCAGCCGATCACCCAGACGCGATCGCTGCCCACCCGGGCGGCCGCGGCCGGCGCCACGAGCTGCACGATCGCGGCCACGAGGATCGGCACGCTCGCCATCAGGCCGGCGGCCACCGGCCCGAAGCCGAGCGCCAGCGTGAACGCCGGCAGGTAGGTCTCGCCGCAGCCCACCATCACGCTGAATGCCGCCGCGTCGGCGGTGGTCACCCACAGATCGCGGCGGAGGGCGCCGCGGGGCAGGAAGCGGAACAGCAGCGGGTGGCGGGGCAAGGCGATCGGCGGGAGGGGGCGGCCGCATCTCCGTGGCGGGGCGCACGGAAATGCGGCGGCCGGTTTCGGGACCTGTGTTTATACTTCCGCGTCGTTCCCGGGCAGTCCACTTTGCGCGGCGGCCCGGCGCGACGCCCGACACCCATGCGGAGAACTCCATGAAGGCGCTCGTCACCGGTGCGACCGGATTCGTCGGACCGAGGCTCCTGCGACTGCTCGACCGCCCGGTCGTGGTGACCCGCAACCCGGACCGGGCTCGGTCCGTGGTCGGCCACCTCGCCGAGCGGATCATCCGCTGGGATCCGCTCGAGGGACCGCCGCCGGCCGAGGCCTTCGACGGCGTCGACGCCGTGCTCCACCTCGCCGGCGAGTCGGTCGCGGAGGGGCGGTGGACGGCGGCCCAGAAGAACCGGATCCGCGACAGTCGCGTCGTAGGCACCCGACACCTCGTGCAGGGCATCGCGCAGGCCGCGCGGAAACCGGCCGTGCTCGTCTCGGCGTCCGCGGTCGGCTACTACGGCGACCGCGGCGACGAGGAACTCACCGAGTCGGCCCCGCCGGCCGACGACTTCCTGGCGAAGGTCTGCGTCGACTGGGAGCGGGAGGCGGCCGCGGCCGAGAAGGCCGGCGTGCGGGTGGTGACGGCGCGGACGGGCATCGTGCTCGGCGCCGGCGGCGGGGCGTTGGCCAAGATGCTCACGCCGTTCAAGCTCGGCGGCGGCGGCCCGCTGGGCAACGGCCGGCAGTGGATGCCCTGGGTCCACGTCGCCGACTTGGCCCGGCTCTACGTGCACGCGGCCGACACGCCCACGATCCGCGGCCCGATGAACGCGGTCGCCCCCAACCCGGTGCGGAACCTCGAGTTCACCAAGGCGCTCGGCCGGGCGCTGCATCGCCCCGCCTTCATACCGGCCCCGTACTTCGGCCTCCGGCTCCTGTTCGGCGAGTTCGCCCAGGTGCTGTTCGCGTCGCAGCGGGTGATCCCGCGCGTGGCCCTCGACACGGGCTTCGTGTTTCAGTTCCCCGAGATCGCCGGGGCCCTGCGAGAGATCCTCGACGCCGCGGCCTGACCCGATGCCGCGGGGTGCGGCGGTCGGAGACCGCCGCTACTGGCGGGGAGTCGCGGCCCGCCGCAGGCGGTCGTGGATCGCCCTCCAGGCCTCGGTGTCGGGGGGCGCGGCGACGACGATCCGGTCGACCGCCCGCTGGTCGAGGCCATGGAGCGTCGCGTACAGCACCCGGGCGTAGGCCGCGGGATCGTCCGGCATCGGCACGACCACCAGTTCGCGGCGGGCGGCGAGCGCCCGCGTCGCCGGATCGGCGGTCGCGGAGGTGACGAGGCCGACGCGGTGCCCGGCCTCGAGCAGCGACGCCGCACGGGCCGCCGCGTCGGCCGCGAGTTCCAGCGGCGCCCGCGGGGCGTAGTGCCGCGGCCGCTGCCCGGGGGAGCGGGCCGCTGCCGCGTCGTCCGTCGGCGGCCCGGCGAGCGGACCGCCGACGACCGCCTCCAGCGTCCCGCGGTCGAGCGGCCCGGGCCGCAGGATCCGCGGCGGATCCGTCGTGCAATCGACGACCGTCGACTCGATGCCGCGGCCGCAGGGGCCGCCGTCGAGGATCAGTTCCACCTTGTCTCCGAGGCCGTCGAGCACGTGCTGCGCGGTGGTCGGGGACACGGTCTCGGAGCGGTTGGCGCTCGGCGCCGCCAGTGGCACGCCGGCCAGTTGGATGAGCCGCCGTGCGAGCCGGTGATCGGGGCAGCGGAGGGCGACGGTCGGCCCCCCGGCCGTGACGGCGTCGGGAACCCGCGGACCGCGGGGCACGACGACCGTGACCGGCCCCGGCCAGAGCCGCGCCGCGATCGCCGCCGCCGCCGCGGGCCACGCTGCCGCGAGCCCGCTGGCCATCGCCGCGTCCGCCACGTGGACGATCAGCGGGTTCGAGGCCGGCCGCCCCTTGGCCCGAAAGATCCCGGCCACCGCCTCCGCGTCGAGGGCGTCGGCGGCGAGGCCGTAGACCGTCTCGGTGGGGATCGCGACGAGACCGCCGCGGCGCAGGATCGCGGCCGCCCGGTCGAGGGCCTGCGCGGTCGCGGCGGGAGGATCCGGCACCTCCGCGGGCCATGCGCAGCGGAGGACGTCGGCAAGTCGGCGGGGCATACCGACAACCTTGCAACGCGACGGGGCGCCGAGCAAGATGGAGGCCTTCCGCCGCGGCCGCCACGCGCCGCGTGGCGGCGGCCCCCACCCGCAGGACGACGCCGTGCCCCCCTCCCCCGCCCCGCTCGTCGGCGTCGTCATGGGCAGCCGCTCCGACTGGGCGACGCTCCAGCGGGCGGCCCAGATCCTCGAGCAGTTCGGCGTGCCGCACGCCTGCGAGGTCGTGTCGGCCCACCGCACGCCCGACAAGCTCGCCGACTACGCCCGCGCGGCCGCCGACCACGGTCTGAAGGTGATCATCGCCGGCGCCGGCGGCGCGGCCCATCTGCCCGGCATGCTCGCCGCCCAGACGCACCTGCCGGTGCTCGGCGTGCCGGTGGAGTCGTCGATGCTCCGCGGCGTCGACTCGCTGCTGTCGATCGTGCAGATGCCGGCGGGCGTGCCCGTGGGGACGCTGGCGATCGGGCCGGCCGGCGCCGCCAACGCGGCCCTGCTGGCGATCTCGATCCTCGCCCTCGAGGACGCGGCCCTGCGAAAACGGCTCGTCGCCTGGCGGGCGGAGCAGACCGAGCGGGTGCTCGCCGAGCGGCTGGACGCCGAAGCGAACGGCTGGTCCGCGCGGCCCTCGGAGCGGTGAGCGTGGCCGCCAGCGACGCGACCGTCCTGACGCCCGGGGCCACGCTCGGCATCCTCGGCGGCGGCCAGCTCGGTGCGATGTTCGCCGCCGCCGCCAAGCGGATGGGCTACCGGGTGGAGGCGGTCTCCGACGTGGCCGAATGCCCGGCGGCGCGGGTCTGCGACCGAATCCACGTCGGCGATTACGCCGACACGGCATTCCTCGCCCGGGCGGCCGCCGGCCTCGACGTCGTGACCTTCGAGTTCGAGAACATTCCCGCGGCCGCGGGCCGCCTGTTGGCGGAGCGGCTCCCGGTGCGGCCCCATCCCGACGTGCTCTTCACGACCCAGGACCGGGCCCGCGAGAAGGCGTTTCTCGAGCGGCACGGCTTCGCCTGCGCGGCTCACCGGGTCGTGCGGACACGGGAGGAGCTGCACGCGGCCGTCGCCGCGCTCGGCCTGCCGGCGGTCCTGAAGACGGCGGCCTTCGGCTACGACGGCAAGGGGCAGGCGAAGCTGGCCACGCCGGCCGACGCGGACGTGGCCTGGGCGGCGCTCGGCACGGGACCCGACGGCCCGCGGGAACTCGTGCTCGAGGCCTGGATCGACTTCGACTGCGAGATCTCGGTGGTGGCCGCCCGAGGGCTCGACGGCGCGGTCGCGGCCTTCGCGCCGTCGCGCAACGCCCACGCGAACCACATCCTCGACGTGTCGAGCGTGCCGGCGGGCCTGCCGGACGCCGTGGCCGAGGCGGCCGTCCGGGTCGCGGAGGAGATCCTCGCCGCGCTCGGCGTCGTGGGCGTGGCCTGCGTGGAGTTCTTCGTCACGAAATCGGGCGCGGTGCTCGTCAACGAGATCGCCCCGCGGACGCACAACTCAGGCCACCTCACGATCGAGGCCTGCGAAACGAGCCAGTTCGAGCAGCAGGTGCGGGCGGTGTGCGGCCTGCCGCTGGGCTCGACGCGGCAGGTGGCGCCGGCGGCGATGGCCAACCTTCTCGGCGACTGCTGGCTTCCGACCGGCGGCGGCGCGGCCCGCGAGCCGGACTGGGCGGCCGCCCTCGCCGTGCCCGGCGTGCGGCTGCACCTCTACGGCAAGGCCGAGCCACGGCCAGGTCGCAAGATGGGACACCTCACCGCCCTCGCCGGCACGGCGGAAGAGGCCATCGCGCGAGTCGTAGAGGCCCGACGGATCGCCTGTCGGGTGCCACGGGCGTAGTCGGCACGTCGCCTCTCCGGGTAGAGTTTGATCGGTCGATCCACCGTGCCTGCTCCCACCCCAACCGCGGCCGAACCGTTCTGCCGCTTCCCGAGAGAGTTTTCCATGGCCTATGTCTCCCGCCGCGCCGATCCCTCGCGTGACGCCGCGTTCACGCTCGTCGAGCTGCTCGTCGTCATCGCCATCGTCGCCCTTCTCCTGGCGCTGCTGTTCCCGGCGGTGCAGGCTGCCCGCGAGGCTGGCCGGCGCACTCAGTGCGGCAACAACCTCAAGCAACTGGCGGTCGCGACGGAGGCACACAAGGCGCTGATCGGGCACTTTCCCACCGGTGGCTGGGACAGCACTTCCCTGCTCGAGGCCGGCAATGGGGCCGATTGGAGTCAGCCGCGGGGCTGGTGCTACACGATCCTGCCCTTTGCGGAGTACGAGCCGATATACGACTCGATCGACACGGGCGCGTTGAACACGACCGCCCCGGTTCCCATGTTCGCATGTCCGACGCGGCGTGGCTCTTCTGTCAATCCGGGTGGTCAGACCATGACCGACTATGCCGGCAATCGGGGAGCGTGGGCGGCCCCGACGCCCGCGGCGACGACGACGACCAACCGCACGACGGTCTTCGGCTGGCAGGGCGCGGCCTCGATGCGGCCGACGACGGGGGAGGGATGGGCCGATGTCGCTCGGACGCTCAATACGGCGCAACCGGTGCTGATGGGCACCGGTTCCGCGTCCACCGGCGGCGTGATCTTCGCCGGCAGCGCGATTCCCCCGGCAGCGATCGTCGACGGGGCGTCGAACACGTACCTGGGCGCGGAAAAGTACGTGCCGCGGTCGGCGTATGGGACGGGCGTGACGCCGGGCTACAGCCTGAGCGCCTACGTCGGCGACTCGGCCGATACCTTGCGGGGCGGCCATCGTCCTCCGGAAAGCGACACTGCCGCCACGGCGGCCGGCTTGGAGGGCGGCTTCGGCGGGCCGCATCCAGGTGTTTTCATGGCCGCGATGTGCGACGGCGGCATCCGCGTCATCGCCTTCGAAATCTCCCCCAGCGTGCATTTCCTGCTCTCGTCCCGCGGCGATCGGCAGGCGGTGCAGATCCCCGAATAGGGGCCTGTCACTGCGGTACGAGGCTGCGACCGCGCCAGGCGGTGTTGAAGCCGAGCGCCTTTCGCGCGAGCGCGATCCACTGGATCGCGAGGAAGACGAGGACGCCCAGCGGATGGGCGAAGGCGCTCGTCAGGCTCTGGCCGAAGCGGGCGGCCTCGAGAAACCGGGGCAGCCAGGCGAGCGCCGCGGCGGCGAGGGACACTGGCAGCGCCCACGCCGGCCAGCCGACAACGCCCGTGGTCAGGCCGTAGGCGACGAGCACGAACGGCAGGATCTGCCCGCCGCCGAGCAGGAGCGTGAACGGGACGATCGTGGCCGGAGCCCCGATGCCCTCGGTGGCGTTCTTCGAGAGGCCGCGCCACACGTCGGCGTTGCGTCCGTACATCTGGCAGGAGGCGATCGGGGTCGCGTCGAAGACGTCGGTCGTGAGGCCGGCGCGGCGGTAGGCCCGCGGCAGCTTCACGCCGTCGTGGAGCGAGGCCGGGATCGCCGCGTGCCCTCCGGCCCGCTCGTAGTCGGCCCGCCGCGTCACGAAGAACTGGCCGCAGCCGGCCGCCAAGCCCGGAGAGCCGTCGCGGCGGCTGCGAGCCAGTGGCAGGAAGCCGAGGAGGATAAAGTGGATCAGCGGCAGCAGCAGCCAGTCGAGCAGGCAGGTCGTCCGCTGCCGCGGAAAGCCACTCACGAGGCCCGCGCCCGAGACATCGAGGAACGCCACGGCCCGGGCGACCGCGTCGGGCGTGGGCGAGACGTCGACGTCGAGAAACACCCACGTGTCGTGCCGTGCGGCCCGGGAGAGCTGCCAGCAGGCGTGCTGCTTGCCGCACCAGCCGGCCGGCAGCGGCTGGCCGGCGACGAGCCGGACGCGGGCATCCTCCGTCGCGATCTGCCCCACGATCGCCGCGGTGCCGTCGGTGCTCGCGTCGTCGAGGATCACGAGCTCGAGTTCGACCCCCACGCTCGCCAGCACGTCGCGACACAGCCTGCCCACCGCCGCCTCCTCGTTCCGCGCCGGGACGAGCACCGAGACCTGCGGCCGAGAGCCGGCCGGGGCGGCGGGCGGCGGCGTGAACGCCCGCAGGTTCGCGAGCGTGAGCACGGCGGGCAGGGCCGCCAGCACGAGGGCCGCGGCGGCCAGGATGCCGATCACGACGGGAGTCATCGGGCTCCCCCGCCCTGCGGGCCGCCGTGCGAGGCGTCGAACCGCTCGCCCCGCAGCCAGGCCTTCACGCGGCGGATCGTGTCGTAGGCCGGGCCGACACCGACGCGGCCGGAGAGGAGCGTCGTGAAGGCGATCGGGTCGCGGTCGAGCGTCGCGGCCGCGAGGCGATCCTGCACGGCCTCGAGCCCGGCGGCGAGCGCGGCCGTCCATTCGTCGGCCGGGCGGCCGTGGAAGTCGGCCACGCGGAGGGCGGGGCCGAAGGCGGCGAGGATCTCGGGGCAGCGCTCGTTCCAGAACGGGTACTCGACGGCCAGCGGCACCACGAGCCCGCGGTCCATGGCGGCCACGGCGTGCCCGACACCCGGGCGGATGACGAGCGGCCGCACCCGCGGGTCCGCGAACTCGCCCTGGGCGGTGATCCAGAAGATGACGTCGGTCCGCCGCGCGGCCGCCCGGGCCATCCGCAGGAACCGCGCCGAACCCCGCCACGTGTGCGGATCGATGCCGAGGAACCCGATCCGCTCCAGGAACTTGTATTTGCCCAGGGCCGAGGCGTCGATCGGCCCGTAGACCATCCGCCCGGGGTACAGGGCCTCGCCCACGAAGAGGAACGTGAGCGGGTCCCACCAGCCGGGATGGTTCGAGTAGAAGACGACCGGCTCACCGCCGATCTCCGGCCGATCGCTCCCGCCATCCGCCCCGCGGAGGAGCCGCACGGCGTGGAAGTGCCGCCTCAGGTACCGCCGCACGTACCACATGAACCAGCGATACACCTCGCGGGAGAAGGGGGGCAGTTCCTCCACCTCCCTCGTCTTCTCCTGATCTCGGTTCATGGTGCGCATCGCTCGTTGCCCTCCAGCCGCCGCAGTTCAAGACCGCCGGGGGCGGTGAAAGTCTCGGCTTCGGAGGCGAGGATACGCCAATTCGCCTCGACTTTCCCCGACCCCCGATGCGTGCGGCGGAGCCGGTCGGGGGCCCGCGCATGAGCCGGTGAATTTTTTCTCCGCCGCAGAACCAACCACCGCCATGGAGCCGGATGTTGAAAAAATCCGCCGGCGAAGAGCAGGCCACCGCCGGCTCCGAATGCGGTTCGCCTCACAACCGACCCCAGTAGACGCCTCACACCGCCACGGCGGCGGCCCGTGCGGCCGGGCCGGCCTGGGCGACGATCTTGTCCTGGTCGACGCAGTCGGCCGCGATCCAGCCCGACATCATCACCATCGGCATGCCCGGCCCTGGATGCGCCGAGCCGCCGGCCAGGTACAGGCCCTCGACGTCGGGCGAGCGGTTCGCCGGCTTGAAGGCGCCCAGGTATTTCCCGTGGCTGGCCAATCCGTAGATCGCCCCGTCGAGCACGTGGTAACGGTCGTTGATGTCCTGCGGCGTGAGGGCCCGCTCGAAAACGATGTGCCGCTCGAGATCCTTCATCCCAGCCGTCTCCTCGAGCTTGCGGATGATGGTCTTCCGATACTGCGGCAGCATCTTCGACCAGTCGTGGTGCGGCCGCAGATAGGGGGTGTGAACGAGCACGTACAGCGCCTCGCCCCCGGGAATCGCCACCTCGGGCTCGGTGACCGCCGGGGCGCAGACGTAGCAGGTGGGATCGGGGGCGGGTTCGCCGCGGTGGTAGATCGCCTCGAACTCCTCGTGGGGATCCCGCGAGAAGACGAAGTTGTGGTGGATCAGGTGCTCGTACCGCTTGTCGAGGCCGAGATAGAGCACCACGCCCGAGCAGGCCGGCTCGTACTTCCGCCGGCCGAGGAACCGCCGGCTCGGCTGGCCGTCCACCAGTTCGCGGTGCGTCCGCACGCTGTCGGAGTTGCTGACGACGGCGCCGGCGCGAATCGTCTCGCCGGAGGCGGTCTCCACGCCGCGGACGCGGCCGCCCTCCACCAGGATCCGCCGCACCGGCGTCTTCGTGCGAATGTCAACGCCCAGGTCGACCGCGAGGTTCGCGAGCGCCCGCGGCACGGCGCCCGTGCCGCCGCGCGGATACCAGACGCCGTCGTGCGACTGCATGTGGGCGATGCCGCAGAGCACGGCCGGCGACTGCTCGGGGCAGCTGCCGACGTACTGCGTGTAGTGGTCCAGCATCTGGGCGGCCCGCTCGTCGGGCACGAAAGACCGCACGGTGCCGGCCACGCTGTGGCCCGGCCGCATACCGAGCAGTTCCTTGAGGAACCCGACCGAGAGGCTCTGGCGGACGTTGATCATGTCCCCCATGCCGCCCACGCTCCGCCAAAAGAAGAACTCCTCGGAGAGCCGGTGCAGACGCCGCGAGAGGTCCATGAACCGGCCGTAGCCGGCCCCGGAGCCGCTGCCCGGGGCATAGGCGTCGAGCGTCGCCTGCATGGCCCGCACGTCCGCATGCAAATCGAGCGTCGTGCCGTCGTCGAAGAAACTTCGCCACTGCGGGTCGAGCGGCACCAGGTCGAGGGCCGACTCCAGGTCGCGGCCGGCCTCCGACCAGATCCGCTTCAGCACCCGTGGAATCGTGAGGATCGTGGGCCCCATGTCGAAGCGGAAACCCTGCTCGTCGATGACGGCCGCCTTGCCCCCGACCCACGGGTTCTTCTCGCAGACGGTCACGGCATAGCCGCGGGCGGCGAGCGTGCAGGCCGCCGCCAAGCCGCCGAGGCCGCTGCCGATCACCACCACGCGGTTGTCGTCGAGGGCCTTCGTCATCGTGCGTTCCTAGCGGGGGCGGGCGGCGGCGTCAGACCGTGGCGGGCTGCTTGCCGCGGGGACGGCGGACGGCGGCCGAGGGGGAGGCGCCGGCGGCCACGCCGAGGTCGTCGAGGAGCAGGTCGGTGGTGATCCGGGCCGACGAGTAGATCACCGGCAGGCCGCTGCCCGGATGCGTGCCGCCGCCGACGAGGTACATCCGCTCCACGTCCTCGAAGCGGTTGTGGGGCCGCATGTGCAGCATCTGGCCGAGATCGTGGGACAGGTTGAACGTCGCCCCGCGGTAGATCTCGTAGCCCTCCTGCCAGTCGTCGGGCGTGAGCATCTTCTCGTAGCGGATCCGGTCGCGGACGCCGCGGATGCCGATCCGCTCCATCTGGTCGAGGGCCACCTCGCGGTACCGCGGCCCCTCCACCCGCCAGTCGACGTTGGCGTGGCGGTGGGTCACGGGGATCAGCAGGTACAGCGTGCTCGAGCCGCGGGGCGCGAGCGTCGGATCGGTGACGCAGGCGTTCTGCACGTACATCGAGGGATCGCGGGAGAGGACGTGGCGGTGCTCGATGTCGGCGAGGTTCTCCCGGTAATTCTCCGAGAGGTAGATGTTGTGGTGGGCCACGTCGTCGTAGCGGCCCTCGATGCCCAGGTAGAGCATGAACGTCGAGCAGGAGAACCGCCGCGAGGCGATCTTCTTGTCGCTCCAGCGGCGCCGGAGCCGATCGGGCACGAGCCGCGTCATGCTGCGGGCGAAGTCGGCATTCACCACCGTGGCGTCGGCTGCGTGCGTGCCGGAGCCGGTGCGAACGGCGGCGATCCGCCGGCCGGCGAACTCCAGGCCCTCGACCGGCTCGCCGTAGCGGATCTCCACGCCCATGTCCTGCGCGATCCGGGCCATCGCCCCGCTCACCGCGCCGCAGCCGCCCACCGGGTGGTAGACGCCGTGCTCGTATTCGAGGAACGAGAGGATCGAGAACAGGCTCGGGCAGCGGAACGGCGACATGCCGAGATACTTCGACTGGAACGTGAACGCCAGCCGGATCCGCTCGTCGGAGAAGAAGGTGCCGAGCTCCGCGTCGAGGCTCCGCCACGGCTTGAGGATCGGCATCAGCTTGATGAGGTCGGGGCTGGCGAGGTCCATCCAGCTCTCGAACGGCTGCTCGAGGAACGGGGCGAAGCGGGTGAACTTCTCGCGTGTGGCCTGCATGAACCGGGTGAACGAGCCCCGGTCGGCGGGCGAGAGCCGCGACACCTCGGCCTCCATCCGCGCGACGTCGGGCGTGGCGAGCAGCTCGCCGCCGGCCCCGAAGACGAGCCGGTACTGCGGGTCGAGCCGCACCATCTCGACCTCGCGCCGGAGGTCGTAGCCGCAGGCCGAGAAGATGTCCTCGAGGACCCGCGGGTAGAGGAAGAACGTGGGGCCGAGATCGAACCGGAATCCCTCGGACGTGGTGATCGTGCTGGTGCGGCCGCCCGGCACGTCGAGCCGCTCGAAGACCCGCACGCGGACGCCGGCCCGTGCCAGGAGCATCGCGGAGGCGAGGCCTCCCGGCCCGGCACCGATGATGTTGACCGTCCGCGTCATCCGCGCCCTTCCACAGCACGCCACCGCACCCGCGCGGTCGTCCGTACTATAGGAATCGCGCAGGGGGGGTCAAGAAACGGCCGTGAATCGCGGTCGCGGCGCCCGCGGCGTCAGTAGGGGATGTAGTAGGCCGTCCGCACGGGCCGATACGCGCCGAACAAGCCGCGACGGTAGACCGGCGCGACGACGGCGGGAGCGTAGTAGGCGGTGACCGGCGCGGCGACGACGGCCTCGGCCACCGGCGGTGCGTAGTACGCCGTGGTCGCGGCGGGGGCATAGTACGCCGTGGTGGCGGCGGGCGCGTAATAGGCCGTGGTGGCCGCGGGCGCGTAATACGCGGTGGCGGCGACGGGAGCGTAGGCCGGCGCGTAGTACGACCGCACCGCGACGGCGGGCGAGGCCACGGCCACCGGCGGCGAATAGGCGGTGACGGCGGCGTAGTTGCCCGCCGGCACGTAGTTGGCGACGTAGGCGGGGGCCGCCATGACGGGGGCGGCGACGACCGGCGCCGCCACGACGGGCCGATAGGCGGGATAGTAGACGACCTGGGCGGAAACCTCGGCGGCGGCGACCGCGACGACCGCGACGGCGGCGGCGAACAGGATCTTGCGGCCAACGGGACTCATGGCGTTCCTTTCAACGTCCGCTGCGCGGGACTCGCGGGCGAGGGGCGGCCGACCGTGACACCCGCGGCCCGGGCCCTCTCCTCCTTCGAGAATACGTTCGCATTGACGGGTCGTGCAAACAGCCGTCAAAGTCTGCCAAATCCGCTGCGAACCTGGGCAAGGGACATGCGGTGCGGGGCCGGCAAAGCCGCCCCCGCGAACGGATTCGAATCCACGCCAGCGAGGCGACACTTTGCAGCCGACGTACACCGGTTTTCCATCCCTGCTGCTGCTTCGGTCGCTCACCGTCGTCAACGACAACCTGCTCCGCTGGCTGGTGATCGGCCTCGGCAAGCGGGCGGCCGGCGCGGCCGGCACGGCGCTGGTGCTGACGATCGGCACGGCCGGGTTCGTGCTCCCGTTCGTCGCGCTGGCCTGGCTAGCGGGCTGGCTGGCCGACCGCTACCCGAAGCGGTCGGTCCTCGTGTGGTGCAAGGCGGCGGAGATCGCGATCGTGGCCGCCGCCGCCGCCGCGATCGCCTGGGGCGCGGCCGCGGGCGGATCCTTCGCCGGCCTCCCGACGGGCCTGTGGCTGCTGTTCGCGACGCTCGTCGTCATCGGCTCGCAGGCGACGCTGCTCTCCCCGGCGATGCTCGGCACGATTCCGGAGACGGTGCCGCAGCACCGACTCGCGTCGGCCAACGGCATGTTCGCCCTGGTCACGCTCGCCGCCACGCTCGCGGGCATGGCCGGCGGCAACTGGCTGGCTGACGTCACACCGCTCGCGGCCGGGCAGGAGGCCGGGCCGCTGCCGGCCTGGATCGCCCGCGTGCCCTTCGGCCACGCGCTGCCTGCCGCGGCGGCGCTGATCGGCATCGCGATCGCGGGCTGGCTGGCCGCCCTCCGCCTGCCGCGGAGGCCCGCGGCCGATCCCCATGCCCCGCCCCCTGGAAACGCCCTCGCCCGCACCTGGGCCGACCTTCGCGACCTGTGCTCGACGCCGAAGCTGGCCGCGACGGCCGCGGGCATCGTCTTCTTCTGGGCGGTCGGGGCCGTCGCCCAATTGAACATCGACCAGTTCGCGGGCGAGTCGGGCGGCGCGACCCAGGGGGAGGTCGTGCCGCTCCTGGTGGCGCTCGTGGCGGGGATCGGCGTCGGCAGCCTGGTGGCCGGCCGGTTGGCCACGCACGGCATCGACGCGGACTCGAAGGTCGACCTGGGCTTCGTGCCGGTGGGTGGGATCATCATGGCCGTGGCCTGCTTCGCTCTCGCCTGGACACCGGAGCGGATCTTCGGCACGGGCACCGTCTGGAGCCTGGCCGGGCCGGTCTGCTGGCTCGCCGTGCTCGGAATCGGCGCCGGCATCCTCGACGTGCCGCTCGAGGCCTACCTGCAGGAGCAGAGCCCCCCGGCCCGCCGCGGGGCGGTCCTCGCCGCGACGAACCTCCTCGTGTTCGCCGGCATGTTCGCCGCCTCGCTCGCCTACGGCGGCCTGCGGACCCCGCTCGGCCCGGAGGAGGCCGTGCGGCCGCTCGTCTCGTCCCGCGGCATCTTCGCCATCTTCGGCGGGCTCTCGCTCCTGGCCGCGGCCACCGCGGTGTGGTGCGCGCCGCGGTCGACGCTGCGGCTGTTCGTGGCCTCGATCGTCCACGCCGGCTGGCGGTTCCGGACCGTGGACGCCGACCGCGTGCCGGCCACTGGGCCCGTCGTGCTCGTCGCCAACCACCTCTCCTGGCTCGACGGATTCCTGCTGCCGATGGCAACTCCGCGGCCCGTGCGGATGGTCGTCTACGGGCCCAACATCAAGGGCAAGTTCCTGCGGATGCTCTCCGACCAGTGGCGGTTCATCCTCTTCGACCCGCGGCCCAAGTCGATCGGCACGGCCCTCAAGGCGATCCAGTCGGGCCTCGCCGGCGACGATGCGATCGGCATCTTCTGCGAGGGGGGCATCTCGCGGACGGGGCAACTGCTCGGCTTCAAGCGCGGCCTCGAGTGGCTGCTGGAGAAGGTGTCGTCGCCGATCCAGCCGGTGGCGATCGACGGCCTGTGGGGCAGCGGACTGACGTTCTCCGAGGGCCGCTACTTCACGAAGTGGCCGCGGCTCTGGCGCCGGCCGGTGACGGTCGCCTACGGCCCGGTGCTGCCCGCCGGCACGCACCCCGATCAGGCCCGCCTGGCCCTGCAGGAGGTGGCGGCCAACGCCGTGGGCCGGCGGCTCGGGGCCCACGCGGCCACGGCCGAGGCCTTCGACGGCTGCTGCCTGCTCCGCCGCGACGACCGACTGGTGACGTCGCTGGCTTCCGGCGACCCGCTGCACGAGTCGCTCGGCCTGCACGCGGGCCGTCTCCTTCGCATCCGGGCCACCGTCGTCGCCGCGGCCACGCCCGCGGCCGGCCTCCTCGCCGCAGTCGCAGGCGAGCGGGCCACGGTCTGGCTCGCCCGGGTCGAGCAGGTCGCGGCGGCGGCCGCAGTTCCCGCCCCGTCTGCCCTGCCCGCGCTCGCGGTCGTGGTCATGCCCATCGCCTCTGTCGGCGACCTGCCGAAGGCCCGCGAGGCGGCGGCCCGATTTCGGGACGCGCACGGCATCGAGCCGGTGGTGGCCTACGCTCCGCCCGAGGTCGGCGGCCTCGTCGCGATGAACACGCCACCGCAGCGGATCAACTGGGACCACGAGGCGATCAATCGCCCGGACACCGTTGGCCGGGTCGTCAACGGCGTGGCCGTCTGGCCCCACGCGGCCGACCGCTGGCCGCTCGGCCTCGAGCCGCCGCCGGACATCGACCGCAACGAGCAGCGGACGCTCGTGATCGGTGCCACGCTCAGCCCGCGGCCGGGCGGCGGCCCGCCTCGCGCGGCCCTGCTTGCGGATGTATTCGACGTCGACAAGGACGGCTTCCTGGTCGCCCGCGGCTGAGTCCACCGCGGGCGAAAACCGTCCCCGTGCCGGATTCGTCCCACCGCACGCCGGATTCGTCCCAGATGGGGATTCTGGGGGGCCGGAACGCTTGCACGGGACGGCCCGACGGGACTATTATCTTGACCAACCCTTTCCCGCCACCTTCACCCTCGCGAGAGTCGACATCATGGTTACGAGACTGTTCGGGATTGCAGCCATCGTCGTCGCTTCGGCCGCCACGGCGCAAGCTGGCGTGGTCTTCGGCAACCTTGGCGCGTCCGGAACGGCGGCGATCGGCAGCACCAACACCGACTACGGGCCTGCGGACGCGGAAGAGTTGTCGCTGGCACAGGGCTTCACGGTGGGCTCGTCGTCCACCGATCTGGACGTTCAATCGGTGACCGTGGGGCTGTTCGCGACGAGTTCCGGTTCGTCGCCCCTGACCGTCGCGATCTACAGCGACAACGCGGGCGTGCCCGGATCGCCGCTGTTCACGTCGGGGACCGTAAACGTGGGCAACACGGGCGTGTACACGTTTCCCTTCACAAGCGCTTCTCTGAACACGTCGACGAGTTATTGGATCGTGCCCCAGGGCAGTGCGAGCTGGTACCTCAATTCGGACGACACCAGCCCCACCGGGCAAAACGCGTCCGGGTATTCGTGGATCAGCACGAAGCGCAACTCGCCATCGCTCGGATGGACGACTCCGAGCCCGAACCTGTCTTCCTACAGCGTCTCGATCACCGCGGTCCCCGAGCCCTCGACGCTCGTCCTCGCCGGGCTGGGCGTCGCGGCCGGCGTCGCCGTGGTCCGCCGTCGCCGCCGGAGCTGAACCGTCGGGCCGGGGCCTTCCTTGCCCGCCCGCGTTTTTGCGGCAGCCCGCCGCGGCCGGCTGTGCTTTTAGCGCACCTTTGTCTTCTCGACGCCGTGGGGTATCGTTACGGCGTTCGCACCCGTAGCTCAATTGGATAGAGCATCGGTCTACGGAACCGAAGGTTGAAGGTTCGAGCCCTTCCGGGTGTATTGCAGGGCACCGCCCCTGGGCGGTGCGTTCACACGCCACGAACCGAGCGGTGAGACTGGCCTTGGGGCATTCGCTTCGCGGCCGCTAGTCTTCCGGGCATGGAACGCCTGTCCACGGCCCAGCGCGTCGTCGGCTTCGACCCGGGACTCAACGTCACCGGCTACGGAGTCGTCGAGTGCCACGGGGCCCAGGTCCGGCTCGTCGAGGCCGGCACCGTGCGGTCGAAGGGCGAGTCGCTCGAGGACCGCCTGCACACGATCCATTCCGGCGTCCGCGAGGTACTCGAGGCGTTCCGGCCCGACGCGATGGCGATCGAGCAGGTCTTCTCCCACGCCCGTTTCCCGAAGACGGCGATCCTCCTCGGCCATGCCCGGGGCGTGATCTGCCTCGCGGGCGTGCAGGCGGGGCTCGCGGTCCACCACTACCTTCCCAATCGCGTGAAGAGCACGCTCACGGGCTCCGGCCATGCGGGCAAGGAGCAGATCCAGGCGGCCGTGCAGCGGGAACTCAGCCTCGCCTCCCGGCCCGAGCCCGCCGACGCGGCCGACGCCCTGGCCGTGGCCCTCGCCGACTACCACATCCGCCTCCGCCCCCTCCTCTTTGGCACCGCGATCGTGCGCGTCCGCAGCAGCCGCGCTTGACCCGCCCCCCGTCTCCATGATCACAAAAATCTCGGGCACGCTCGACCGCGTCGACCCCACCTCCAACGCCGTCGAGATCTCGATCGGCCCGCTGGTGCACGAGGTGCTCGTCACCGAACTCGTGCGCCGCGGTCTGCAGCAGAAGGTGGGCCAGCCGGTCGTGCTCCACACGATCGAATACCTCGAGGGCAATCCGGGCCGCGGCAACCTCGTGCCCCGGCTCGTCGGCTTCCTCTCGGAGGTCGAACGGGAGTTCTTCGACCTGGTCTGCGAGGTCGACGGCGTCGGCGTGCGGAAGGCGCTCCGGGCGATCATCCGCCCGGTGGGCGAGATCGCCACGGCGATCGAGGAGCAGGACGCCAAGGCGCTGGCCGGGCTGCCCGGGATCGGGCCATCCACGGCGGAGCGGATGATCGCCAAGCTGAGGCGCAAGATGCCGAAGTTCGCCCTCCTCGTGGCCCGCGAGGGTCCGGACGATGCCGGCGGCTCCGGCGACGTCCTCGCCGAGACGTTCGAGGTGCTGCGGTCGCTGGGCCACTCCGACGCCGACGCCCGCCGGCTGGTCGACGCCCTGCGGGCCGAGAAGAAGAAGCCGAAGGACGTGCAGGAGGCGCTGGAGGCGATCTACCGCCAGATGCACAAGCCGCGGTCGTGACCGATCGGGTAGGCTGATCGACCATGGAATCCTTCCGCGAGCCCAGTATCCAGGCCGCCGACGACGCGCCCGCCGAAGACCGCGCCCTGCGGCCGCAGCGGATGGAGGAGATGGTCGGCCAGCAGGCCGTCCACGAGCGGCTCTCGATCGCGATCGACGCGGCCCGCAAGCGGGGCGAGACGCTCGGCCACATCCTCCTCGACGGCCCCCCCGGCCTCGGCAAGACGACGTTCGCCACCTGCATCCCGCGGGAACTCGGGACCACGCTGCAGATCGCCAGCGGCGCGGCGCTCGCCGCCCCCAAGGATCTCCTCCCCTACCTGACGAACTGCTCCGAAGGGTCGGTCCTGTTCATCGACGAGATCCACCGCCTGCCGATCGCGGTCGAGGAGTTCCTGTACCCGGCCATGGAGGACTTTCGGATCGACATCACGCTCGGTGACGGCGTGGCCGCGCGGACGATCAACATGCCGCTGCGGCCGTTCACGCTCGTCGGCGCGACGACGCGGGCCGGCCTGATCTCCGCCCCGCTCCGCGACCGGTTCGTGATCCGCGAGCACCTCGACTACTACTCGCCGGATGAGCTCGCCGAGATCGTCCGCCGCTCGGCGGTCAAGCTGGCGATGCCGATGGACGACGCCTCGGCCGATGAGATCGCCCGCCGCAGCCGGGGCACGCCGCGGCTGGCCAACAACCGCCTCCGCTGGATCCGCGATTTCTCGACCAGCCGGGCCAACGACCAGATCAGCGTGGAGATCGCCCGCTCGGCCCTGGAGATGCAGGGCATCGACGAGCTCGGCCTCGACGGGTTCGACCGCAAGTACCTGGAGACCATCCAGCGGGTGTTCGCGGGCGGCCCGGTGGGCATCGAGGCGATCGCCCACACCATGAGCGCCGCCCCCGACACGCTCGAGGACGACGTCGAGCCCTTCCTCCTCCGGCAGGAGCTCGTGATCCGCACGCCTCGCGGCCGCAAGATCACCCCCAAGGGTGAGGAACACCTCGGCGTGATGCCCAGGGTGGCGCCGCAGGGAAAACTATTTTGACGCCGGGACCGGCTGCGGCAGCTCCAGCCGCCAGAGTCGGTAGGTCTCGGGCCCGTGAATGAAACACCACAGGCGGTGCCGCTCGTCCACGAACATGTCGAAGAACCCGCCGCCGGGGGTGTCCTTGGTGTAGCGGGCCACCGGCTTCACCTCGGGGCCGTCGGTGCCATCGGTCACAGACCAGTGTTCGAGACCATCGGGCGCGGAGGACCAGATCGATCCCGCACCATCCTCGGCCAGCCTCGTGTCGGGCCACAGGGACGCCCGGCTGCGGCGGCCCTCCCGATCGAGAACGACGAAATCCTTGTCGGTGGCGAACCAGATGCGACCTGCCGCGTCCTCGAACCGGGGCTGCCCGACGTCGGGCACCTGCCGCATGCCCTTGCCGTCGGCTTCGATGACGAACGCCGATTGGGCGTCGTTCGGCAGCCAGAGCCGTCCCTGCGAGTCGGGCCCGATGCCGCCCGACCAGTCCATTCGCAGCTCCATGAGGCCGTTGGCGGGCCCCTGCAGCCGCTGGCACCGCCAGTGGCCTGCGGCATCCGAAACCTCCATGACGACCCCCTCGCCGACGAAGAGCATGCCCGTGGTTCCCGGCATCGGCCAACAGCGGCGAAAGCGGACGCGATTCTGGACGGCGGCGTTGACCTGCGGGGCGATGTCCTCGACCTTCGTGCCATCGTGCACGCGGATCGTCGTCCATTCGACGATCCAGATCCGGCCGGCGGCGTCCACCCGGAGCTTGGCGTAAAAGTCGCGGCCCGGCATCCGATTGTCGATCCGCTTCACGAGTTCCGCATGGCGGGCGGTGACGAGCGCCGTGAGGTTGTCGTAGCGGTGCCAGGCCTGGCCATCGTAGAAGAACGCCTCCCGTTCCGCGTTCCACTGGACGACGAGGCCGCCGTCCCGGAGCGGCTGGATGAAGACGAGGCCCTTGCGATCGGCCCCTGCCGGCTCGCAGACCTGCCACGCCCCGTCGTTGAACGAAAGTTGCATCACCCCGTCACCCGGCGGGCGGATCTGGGCCCACACGCGGCCGTGGGAATCGTGACCCACCTCGCCCGAGCTGCGGGGAACCTGAAAGATGACAGTGGGCAGCGACCGGCGGGTCTCCGGGAACCGGGGATGCCAGGCAGACAGTCGATCGCGGCCCTGCAGGAAGATCCGGCCCGCGCGATCCGCGCCGAGGATCTCCCGAATGTCCTCCTGGCCGAGCCCGGTGATCACCTCCGGCTCATCGCCGTCGACGGCGGCGCAGCCGCGGTCGACGGTGCCGAAGTAGACGCGACCATCGGCCGCGGCGAGCGCCGTCGCGGGCCGGCCGAACTTCCTGGCCGCCGCGGGCACCGGCTTGACCGCGCCGTCCGCGGCGACGACGAGCATCTGCGGCGTGCGGTTCTGCGGACTTGCCCAGGAACCGACCCACCACGCGCCGTCGAGACCGCGGAGCAGCGGGCTCATGCCCGCCAGACGGGCCGCGGTCTCGGGCGGCAGGTCCGGCTTGCCGCCCTCCGCATCCGCCCCGCGCAGCGCGAAAGCCTTCGCGTCGCCGGCTTGCGGCAGCAGCACGACCCGGTCGGCGAGGGGCAACACGCCGCGGATGCCGTACCGCTTCCCGAGTTCGTCTCCCAGCGTCTCGCCTCCACGGATCCGCTTCACGAGCGCCCGGTCGTCGTCACCCCACTCGTGCAGCCGCAGGTGGCTCCAGCCGCGGCCGTCGTGGACGAGGCAGCCGACGCTGCCGGTCCACCCCACTTCCTCCCAGCCGCTCCATGCATAGACGTTCCCCCTCGCATCCTCGCCGAAATGGAACGGGTTGAAGGCCCTGTGCCCGCCGTTGTATAAGCGGTGCTCGTCGTTCTCGCGCACGAGCGACTCGGCGGTCCACGTGTCGCCGTCGAGCACGTGGGCGGTCTGGCCGGCGACGAAGAACAGCCGTCCGGCGGCGCTCTCGTGGGCCTCGGGCTGCCACACCTTCCAGGGGTGGATCGACCCGCACGGCCCGTCGATCGCCCGCTCCTGCCAGCGGCCCACCGCCGGATCGTAGCCGAGGATTTTTCCCGGCTCGGCGTCGCTGCGGCACCAGACACGGCGACGGCGATCGAGGAGAAGCAGGTCACCGCCACTGATCCAGGGAACCGGTTCGACACACGCCGCCTCGACGCGGCGTTGAAACGCGGCCCGGTCCGGCGTGACCTCCTCCCGCCGCGTGAACCACGCCCGGCCGTCGGGCCCGATCGCCACACGGCGGACGTCGGCGGGGAAGGTGTGCCAGCGAACCTCCGGCAGGTCCATCGCGGCGAGCGGCGCCGGACCGGGAGCGACGGCCGGCGGTTCCGTGGCTGTGGCCCCGCCGGTCCCCAGCGTCAGACATGCCCCCAAGACGACGATCGCGGCAGAAAGCCTCGGCACCGGTCGCTCCGCCGCCGGCGGAAGCCGGCAAAGTTCATTTTTCCGAAGGATTGACCGTCATCGATCCGTGTGGCTACTGTATCGGATCTGCAATTCGTTTCGACCCAGGTGCTCCATGGCCGTTCCCAAGCGACGTCAATCCAACCAGAAGACCCGTTCCCGGCGGGCCCACGACTTCCTCACGCCCCGCCAGTTGACGTTCTGCCCCAACTGCGGCAAGGCCGTGCCGACCCACCGCGTCTGCGGCACCTGCGGCCACTACATGGGCCGCGCGGTCGTGAAGACCGAAGAGTAGTCCTCGCGTTTCACGGGTGAGCATCTTGGCGAACGCCCCCGGCCCGTCGGGCCCGGCCCCCGCGATCGTATTCCCCGGCCAGGGCGCCCAGGGCGTCGGCATGGCCGGCGACTGGGTGGCAGCCGAGCCGCGGGCCGCCGCGCTCTTCACCCGGGCAGCCGACATCCTCGGCTACGACCTGCTCTCCATCTGCCGGGAGGGCCCGGCCGACCGGCTCAACACCACGGCCGTCAGCCAGCCGGCGATTCTCGTCACGAGCCTGGCGCTGCTCGAGGTGCTCCGCGGCCGCGAGGACAACCCGCTCGACGCCGCAGCGATCACCGCCGGGCTCTCGCTCGGCGAGTACACGGCCCTGGTGTTCGCCGGGGCGCTCGACTTCGACGACGCCGTGCGGCTCGTCGACGTCCGTGGCCGGGCGATGCAGGAGTGCGCCGAGACCCGGCCCGGGGCGATGGTGGCCGTGCTCGGCATGGAACGGGAGACGGTGGCGGCCCTCTGTGCCGAGTGCCGTGGCGGCGACGTGCTCGAGATGGCCAACGTGCTCTGCCCGGGCAACGTGGTGGCCTCCGGGTCGGCGGCCGCCTGCGGGCGGCTCGCGGCCGCCGCGACGGCCGCCGGGGCCATGAAGTGCGTGCCGCTGGAGGTGGCCGGCGCCTTCCACACCGCCCTCATGCAGCCCGCGGTCGAGCGGCTCACGGAGGCTCTCTCCCGCACGCCGGTGCGGACGCCGCGGATTCCCGTCGTCAGCAACGTCGACGCCCGGCCGCACGTCGACCCCGCGGAAATCCGCGGCCTTCTCGCCCGGCAGGTGATCGGCGTTGTCGAATGGAACGCCTCCATGGCATACATCCTCTCCACCGGCGTCCGCTCGCTGTGGGAGGTGGGCCCGGGCCGCGTGCTCCGCGGCCTGATGAAGCGGATCGACCGGGGCGTCGCCTGCCACGGCGTGTTCGACTGAACCGCGGTACGGCGTCGACCACTCACAATCACCCGGAGGCTGTCATGGCGGATAAGGATGCGGGCGCAACGCCCCACAAGCGGCTGCAGGTCGATCTCGCGGGC
>JBIIDT010000149.1:0-4384 GCA_044238145.1 Pirellulales bacterium
TCCACGAGCCGCTCCCGCCGGCCGGGCTCGCGATCGGCCAGAAACCTGGCGATCTCCGCCGCCGAGGGAATGATCCCGCGGACGTCGAGCGAGAGCCGACGGATGAAGTCGAGGTCGCCCGCCGGTGGAGACGGCGTGACCCCGGCGGCCGCGAGCCGGGCGTCGAGGAAGCGGTCGATGGTGGAGCGGTCGGCGGCGGTTTCAGGCGGCACGGGACCGGGCGTCGCGGCCAGCCGCTCGCGGGCGAGCCGATGGCGGTCGTTCCAGTATTCCGCGTCGCCGGCCGCGGCCTGCCGCCGGGCCGCACGATTGGCCGTCTCGATCTCGGCACCAACCGCGGCCGCGATCTCGCGCCAGCCGACATCGGACAGCGGCTGTCCGCCGCCGCTATGCGCGATCACCGTCGGCACGGCGTCGGGCGGCCCGAGGCTCGCCGCGAACTCGCCGATCTCGGGACGGCGGCCGGCGTCGCCGACTCGCGTTTCCACGACGAGTTCGTGCCACTCGCCGTCGCCCTCGACGTCGTAGACGGCCTGCTGGTCACCCGGCTGCACGATCCGCATCCCCTGCGGGCCCGAGCGGTCCGGCACGAACATCGGCTCGTGGCCGTCGCTGCGGATCTTCGGTCCGGGCAGGTCGGCCACGGTCGCACCGTCGAGCGTCACCCGCAGCGCCCCACGGCCCCGCACCACGAGCCGCTGCGGCCCGGCGGGCAGCCGGACTTTCGTGCTGGCCCGCAGGACGCACGGCACCTGCCGGTCGGCCCGCAGCCCCTGGTCGTCGTACCGCGCCGGGAGCTCGGGCAGCGCGAAGGCAGGATGGTCGAACACGGTGGTGGGCGCGGCGTCCGCCGCGGGCCATGCATCCTTGGCGACGGCCTCGAAGACCTCGACTCGCACGCCGTCCCCGGATGGCGGATCGCTGCGGGCCGCACGGCCGCCGAGGCACACCGCGACCGCAACGACGGCCACGACCATCCTGGGTGCCGAGCGGATTGCCGAAAGCGTGAGATTCATGATCGCTGCACCGCGGCCCGCCTCGGACCGCCCATTTTCAACGGTAGATGGCGACGGAGGGAGGGGCTACTGGCGCTTCCGACAGTCGTCCGGCTTCTTGGCCGGGGCCGCGGCCGGTTCGCCGCCCCCCGGCTCGACCTGGCGCCGCAGCAGGCCGAGGTCATAAGCCCGGGCGATGCACTGGGCGGGCGTCGAGGCGCCGAGCTTTTCCTTGATGAGCGTCATGTGGGCGCGGATCGTCCGCTCCGCGATCGCCAGCCGCTCGGCGATCTCGGGATACGAGTAGCCCTCGCGCAGGAACCCGAGAACCTCGAGTTCGCGATGGGAGAGCGGACCCTTGGGACTCGCGGCCAGGCGGCCGGCGATCGACTCGCTGAGGGGCCGACCGCCGTCGTGGACGTCGCGGATTGCGGCGAGCAGCTCCTCGTAGCGAGCCGCCTTCGTCACGTAGCCGGCCGCTCCGGCCTCGAGCGACTCCAGGGCGTCGAACTGCTCGTCGGAGGAGGTGAGCATCAGGATCCGGGCGTCGGGGTGGGCGGCGACGATCCGCCGCGTCGTCTCGATGCCCCCCTGGCCGTGCATCGCCACGTCCATGAGCGTCACGTCGGGGCGATGCCGTGCCCACAGGGCCAACGCCGCCTCGCCGTCGCCCGCCTGGGCGACGACCTCGAACCCCGGCTTCGCGGCCAGCGACTGGGCGAGACCCTCCCGAAAGACGGGATGGTCGTCGACGATCAGGATGCGGATCGGAGCGGTCATCGCGGAACCTCGCCGCACCACTATGGCCCACGGGCAGCAGCCGCGCTACTGGCGCTTCCGACAGTTGCGGCCCGACTCAGCCTTCCATACGGTGCCGGGCATCGAGGAATCCGGGGCTTCATGGGGTCGGCTCGATGCCCGAAGGCATGCCGTCAATCGTACTGCCGCCGCAAGGTCCGCACGAACGGCCCTGCCGGCCGGGCCATCTGGCTCGAGCCCGTGGCTTCACGCTCGTCGAGCTGCTCACCGTGGTGGCGATCATCGCCATCCTCGCGGCTCTGCTGATCCCGGCCGTGCAAGCGGCCCGGGAAGCGAGCCGGCGAACGCACTGCGGCAACAACCTCAAGCAGATTGCGATGGCGACGCTCGGTCATGCGTCGGCCAACGGCGAGCGACTACCGGTCGGGTCGATTGTCAGGCCAAGACCGCCCTCCACGACCACAATGTTTGCCGGCTGGCCGGGTCTGTTCGCCACGCTCCTGCCGCGGCTCGAGCAGGGGGCGATCTACGACACGCTCGCCATCAATGCGCCCGCGACGAGCACGTTCATCGATCCCGCCAACGCGACCCATGTCCGCACGGTCATCAGCCATTACCTCTGCCCAAGCTATCCCGACCCGGTCATTTCGGGCTCCACGACCACCACAGGCGGAGCTCTCGTTCTCTACCAGGGCGTCTCCGGGGCCCTCCGCGGCGGCGAAACACTGCCGGCGGTGAACCAGAGCCAGTCGCCGCCGTCGCGGACGCTGGGACACACTCCCGTCAACGGGCTCTTCGGCTGGAACGTGCCGCGGGCGATCGCGGCCGTGCGCGACGGCATGAGCAACACCTTCATGTTCGGCGAGTTCGTGCAGCGCGACACCCGTCCCGGAAGCCCATATGCCCCCTTCCCAGGGAACGTGCGGCAGTGGCTGCCGGGCGGCTCCCCGGAGGAGACGAGCCAGTCGGGCTCGTTCTCCTTCAAGTCCGTGAACGGCTGCCCGCTCAACGCGGTCGTGAACCGCAACAATGGCAGCTACCCCAATCCGGCGGCGTACTTCAACCATCTTCCGTTCGGCAGCCATCATTCCGGCGGCGCGAACTTCGCACTTGGCGACGGCCGGGTGACGTTCATCGATGACGGCATCGACTTCGCACTCTACAAGGATCTGGCGAGCTGCAACGGCGTCGCCGTCGCGCCGCTCGACACCAATCCGGCCGCATCGCTGCCCTGACCGGCGAGCGGCAGCGTGACCGCGACGGTCGTGCCACGGCCCGGGGCGGTTTCGATCCGGACGTCGGCGCCGATCCGCTTCGCCCGCTCCCGCATCCCCTGGATGCCGAAGTGGCCGTCGGCGGCCCCGCGATCGGCGAGATCGAAGCCCGTGCCGTCGTCGGCGACCCGGAGGACGAGGGCCGTGGGATTCGCCGCGCCGTCCGGCTTGGTCTCCAGGCGGATCGTGATCCGGCCGGCGCGGGCGTACTTCACGGCGTTGATGGCCGCCTCCCGGGCGATCCGCACGAGGTGGTACTGCACGATCGTGGGCAGGGGCGGCGGCTCGCCGGCGGTGTCGAAGCCGACAGGCACGCTCGTCAGCGACTGGAGGTAGGCGACCTGGCTGCGGATGGCGTCGGCGAGCATGCCGCCGGCCAGCACGGGCTCCCGGAGGTCCCAGAGAAAATCCCGCGTCTCCTCCTGCAACCCTGCCAGGAGCTGCCGCTGCTGGTCGAGCATGCGCCGCGTCGGCTCGTCCTCCGCGCACGACACGGCCGCGTCGAGCCGCAGCGCGACCGCCGCCAGCCCCTGCTCGAGCGTGTCGTGAAACTCGCGGGCGATCCGCCGCCGCTCGTCGGCCACCGCCTGAGCCTGCAGCGTTCCTTCGATCACCCGCAACTGCCGCCGCACCTGCCGCCGCAGGAGGGCGACCCAGACACTGGAAGCGACCGCCGCGAGGACCGCCGCTCCCGCGGCGATCGCGATCCGCCGAGGCGTCCACCACGACGGCCGGCTGATGACGACGAGATCGTCGGGCGACGACAGCCAGACCGTGTACGCGAGCGGCATCGCCCGGTAACGGTCGCTCTTGACGGACTCCACCCGGCAGACCCCCGTGACGCGGACGATCGCATCCTCCTCGACGGCGACGTCCTTCCCCGCGAGCCCGATCACCGTGAACCGCCCCGCATCGGCGGCGACCAGCAGGTTGACGCGGTCGCCGGCGCGCACCAACTGAACGACGCGGCCTTCGAACTGCACGAGTTGGCCGTCGAGGCTTTCGCCGAAGACCGGCGGCCGCAGGTCGAGCCGTGGCGCCGGGGCCGGGCCCGTGCCCGTGACGCGGCACATGGCGTCGGCGAGATACAGGCTGTAAGGCCCCATCTCGGGAAAGCCGACGGCCTCGACCGTGTCACCCCCCCGGATGCCCTCGGCCGGCGTCTCGATGAACACGCTGCGGCTGTCCTGGCGAAGGAACACGCCGCCGGCGATCGGGGCCGCGACCGCCGTCCCCACGAGCTTGACGCGATGATCGCCCAGATTGGCCCGCTGGAAATCAACGAGCGGCAGCGCGGGCCGCCCGAACGGGTCGGCTGGCGGCGGTTCGAGCACGGCGACGTCGGCCAGCCGCTTC